>DAOUDK010000043.1:0-24716 GCA_034431315.1 Anaerolineae bacterium | reverse complement strand
GGGTCGGAGACGGTATGCCCCAACCAAGTTAGCTATCATTTCCGTGCTTTATGTAAATCAACGCCGCTCAGTTTATTCAATCTCGATTTGTCTGAAAAAATGAGCGAACCCAGAGTACCTTGGACCTAGAAACACTGCTAAGAGTCCCCTATGTGGAACCGTACACCGGTTTCGATCTGTCGCCCGACGGAACGCAGCTCGCTTTCTCTTGGAATCCGACCGGCCAGTGGGAGGTTTATCTGATGCCTCTCGACGGGTCTGCTCTGCCCCAGCAGATCACCACCGGCCCAGGCGCCAAGTTTGCTCCGCGATGGTCACCCGAAGGGGGGCGTCTGGCCTACGTCCTGGATCTGGACGGAGGCGAATTGTTCGACATCCATGTTTACGATTCTGTCACGGACCAGCATCGCAACTTGACCCCATACACCCCTGACGCCATCATGCCCAGCTACAGTTGGTCGCCTGATGGTTCTTCCATCGCGTTCATATCCGATCGCTCAGGTCGCTTTGACACCTACGTGATGCCGGCCTACGGCGGCTCAGCTCGTCTCGTGCTCAGTCTCCCCTATCCCGATTGGAAGGTCCACTGGTCGCCCGATGGCCGCTGGCTGGCCGTGGTCACAGTGGCCCAAGGCCAGGACTACTGGACTTTCATCGTACCGGCGGAGGGAGGTGAGCCTAACTGTATCTCCGACCCTACTGGCCCCATCCATGCCAAAGATGCCTCTTGGTCCCCGGACAGCTCCCACATCGCCTTCGCCTCCAACGTGCACGGCTACTTCGACATCGGCGTCTACGAATTGGCAACAGGTCAGATCACCTGGGTGACGGAGGGGAATGGAAGCAAAGAACAACCAGCCTGGTCTCCCGACGGTCAGCGACTGGCCTACATAGTGAACCATGGTCCCGTGACCGAGTTGGCGGTGCTGGAATTGGAGAGTGGGACCGTGGTGACTTACCAAATTGAGCCGGGCGTTCACTACGTGCCTCGCTTCACGCGCGATGGGGCACATCTAGCCCTTGTCTTTGACAGCCCTGACCACCCCTGCGACCTGTGGCTGCTATCCACTGCCGACGGCACCTTCCGGCAACTGACTCAGTCCCTGCTGCCCGATCTGCAAGACACCCCATTTACTACGCCGACGCTCGTCCGCTATCTCAGCCTGGACGGGCAAAGCGTGCCCGCCCTGCTCTACCAGCCCCGGCAAGCCGAAGGGCCTGTCCCCGCGGTGGTCTACGTCCACGGCGGCCCCAACTGGCTGACCCAGGTCACTTGGGACCCTCTGGTGCAATGTATGGTTGGCCGGGGATGGGCGGTGCTGGCCCCTAACTACCGGGGATCCACCGGCTACGGGCGTGAGTGGCAACTGGCCAACCGCTTCGACCTGGGAGGCGGCGACACGGAGGACGTGGTCGCCGGGGCCGACTACCTGGTTCGCGAAGGCATTGCCGACCCTGCCCGCATCGCCGTCACTGGCCGCAGCTACGGTGGCTATCTGACCATGACCAGCCTGACCCAGTATCCCGACCGCTGGGCGGCCGGCTCGGCGGCGGTGCCCTTCCTCAACTGGTTCACCGCCCACGCCAACTCGCGAGAAGACCTGCAGCACTGGGACCTGGAGAACTTTGGAGACTCAGAAAAGGACTACGACCTGTACTACGAGCGTTCGCCGTTCTTCTTTCTGGATCGCATCACCGCGCCGGTGCAACTGATCTGTGGAGCCCACGACGTGCGCTGCCCGGCCAGCGAGTCTACCCAGGCCCGCGATGCTCTGGAAGCGCTGGGGAAGCCGTGCGATTTGGTTCTGTATCCTGACGAGGGACACACTTTCTTAAAGACCGAGAACGTGATAGACGCCAAGAAGCGTCGCGTGGCTTTTTTGGCAGAGATACTGGGAAGGGCATGAAAGGTGTCATTGCGAGGGCGTAGCCCGAAGCAATCTCCAGCCCACAATGGAGGGGATTGCTTCGCTCCCTGCGGTCGCTCGCAATGACATAGAGTGACCTGGAAGAGGAGGAGCAATATGGTCCGGCTCACCGTTTTAACCGAAGAAGAAGTGGAGGCGATTCATCAGGCTACGCTACGTATCCTCAGTGAGGTCGGCATTGTGCTGACGCAGCCAGAAGCCCGCGAGACTCTGGTCGGGGCGGGGGCCACGGTGCGAGACGACCGGGTGCTTCTGCCGCCCGATCTGGTAGAGATGGCGCTGGCTCAGTGCCCGCGAGAGGTGAACGTCCGTGGCCGGGGTGGAGATACCGTGACTCTGGGGGACGGCGCTCTCCACTGGCACAACCTGGGCGGTGCGCGCGACGTCTACGATCCCCGCACGGGCCAACGCCGCCCTGCCACGGCGCAGGACGTGCGCGACAGCGCCCGCCTTCTCGACGCGCTGGATGGCGTCACCACCATCACCCCCTTCTTCACCCCCCAGGACGTGCCTGGGCCGCTGATGTCCCTGGCGATGTATCGGCACACTCTGCCCCACACCACGAAGCCGGTTCAAGGGCCAGGCGCACAGACTGCCGCCGAGGTGCGCTACGTCGCCCGCATGGCTGCTGTCGTTGGGCCGCCCGCTGAGGTGCTCACCCTGGGCATATCCCCCATCAGCCCGCTGACCTTCCCCGACGACGTGGTGGAGGCGATGATGGAAACCGCCCGGTTGGGGGTGCCGCTGGGGCCGCTGCCCTGTCCCAGTGCCGGAGCCACCGCGCCGATGTCGCTGGCCGGGTCGCTGGCGCAGCAGAACGCGGAGGTGCTGGCCTCGGTGGTATTGGCGCAGTTGGTGCACCCGGGGCTGCCCATCGTTTATTGCGGATGGCTGGCCATGATGGAGCCCAGAACGGGGGCCTCCGTGTGGGGAGGAGTGGAACTGGGGCTGGCCTCTGCCGCGACGGTGCAGATTGGCCACCGCTATGGCCTGCCCGTAAACGTCTACGGGTTGTCCACCAATGCTCACACACTGGATCTGCAGAGCGGCTACGAGCGAGCCCTAAACTCGGTCATCCCCGCGCTGGCGGGGGCAGACGAACTCTCCGGCATTGGCGAGATGGAAGCGGGCGTGATGGGCTCCCACGCTCAGATGGTCTGCGACAACGAGATTGCTGTCAGCGTACGCCGGCTGCGGCGGGGCTTCGTTGTGGATCAAGACACGCTGGCCGTGGAGGTCATCGCAGCGGTGATGGACGGCTCATGCAACTTCTTAGATCAGCGGCACACTGTGCGTTACCTGCGGGCAGGGGAAGTGCTTTACACGCACCTGGCGGAACGACGCCTCTGGGAGGAGTGGGATCAGGCAGGCAGGGAAGGCATGGCCGAGCGAGCGCAGGCACAGGCGGAGCGACTACTGGCTGAGCACGAGGTTCCACCGTTGACAGAGGATCAAGAGCGACAACTGATGGAGATCATGCGGGAGGCTGAGGGAAAATTGGTCTCAGTTGGGAGGTGAAGTGACATGCTGGCGACTCTTAGCTGCACAATCAGACAGCCTGGATGCTAAGGGTGGCGCTGCTCTACGCTCGCCGGGGCTGGCGGGGTCGCTTCCGCATCATCACCGACGTGCCCTTCTACCTGAGCCAGTAGGGACAATACACGCACCGCAAGGGCGACTGTCCACAGTCGCCCTTTTTTGTTTTGGGTTGCCTGTGATAGGAGTACGGGGCAAGCGGTGAACTGTCGCAAAAATGTCACACGATATGGCGTTTTGCAGCACCATTCATAGCTTCTTACAACGCTTTTTGCACACCAATGAGCTATAATTACAGTTAGCTCAGAACGAAAGCAAAGGAGAGACGAGCATGGCCGTGGCATATTGCCTGGAGTGTAGGAAAAGTATTGACCTGGGTGCCCGGCCCCATGAGGGTCAATGGCTCATCTGCAGCGAGTGCGGAGCCCGTCTCGAGGTGATCAGCCTGAAACCCCTAGACCTCGACTGGGTGTATGATGAGGAGTTGTTCAAGGACGACTTCGGAGTTCGGGCCGTCTTTTATCGGGGAAAAGCTGGAAGTCATTTCTGAGCAGCTTCTAAGCCCCATCACTGTTCGCTTTCTTTTACCGATTCTTAACCAAAGTGTAACCATTTTGTGCCCAAAGATTAACCGATTTGTTACTGACATTCTGGCGAATCTAGTTATAATACTTGATAACTAACATGTTCGAGAAAGGAGGTGTCAAAATGGTTAAGTGCCCTGAATGCGACAATCCGATCCAGTTGGGCAAGAACGTAAAGCTGGGAACGCTCATCACGTGCCCCGAATGTGACTGCTTGCTGGAGGTAATTAGCCTGAATCCCCTCGAGCTCGACTACGCTCTTGGAGACGAGGAGTGGGAGGAAGAGGAGGTGGTGGCCTAGCTTCCTTAGAGGAAGGCTCTAGGCAGGCCCAAGAAGAAATGTAAATAGCAGGGAGATAGTTAATCATGTCTGAGAAAGGAGGCGTCAAAATGGCTAAGTGCCCTGAGTGTGGTAGCACGATTACGTTGAGCAAAAAGGTGAAGGTGGGAGCGACCATTGAGTGCCCCGAATGTGGCACGGTGCTGGAGGTCATCAGCTTAACCCCCATCGAGCTCGACTACGCTCTTGGAGATGAGGAATGGGAGGAGGAGGGGGAAGAGGAGGGGGAAGAGGTCTAGCTTCCTCCACCGGCAGGATGTTCTAGGTCAAAAGCACACGGGGAAGTGAGCCCTAACTTGTTGGATGGGTTAGGGCTCATCTCTCCCCACCCATCAATTTGGCAAATCCCTTTGGATAGACTAATGGGGGGCGATATATGGGGTAACCTTGCTGAAAAGAGCGCACCCAGTGCGCCTACGGGTGCAATTGCAAAGGCGTAAGTACGGGCGACGGATACCTTTGGCATACCTTCTTCGTGGCAGAAGGTCTGTTCGACGAAGCGCTAGAAGGCAGAGGAATAGGAGTACTAAAATGGATTCTAAAGAGTCTCTCAGAGGTGAGCCTCCCCAACGTTGCCCAAGTCATCCCTTGATTTGGAAAGGCGTGGGCGAGGCAGAATGGAATGATTGGCGGTGGCAATTGACCCACCGCCTGAACACGATAGACGATTTTGCCCGGGTGATCCGCCTCACTCCTGAGGAGATGGCGGGCCTTTCGGCACCTGGGCATTTTCGCGTGGACGTAACCCCATACTTCGCCAGCTTGATGGATCCAGACGACCCGAACTGCCCTATCCGGCGGCAGATCGTCCCCACCGTCCATGAGCTGGTTCCCTTCGAGGCCGAAATGGCCGACTCCCTGGCCGAAGACGCCCACTCCCCCGTCCCCGGCCTGGTGCACCGCTATCCCGACCGGGTGCTGATGCTGGTCACTACCCAGTGTGCCAGCTACTGTCGCTTCTGTACTCGCAGCCGGGTGGTGGGCGACCCCAAGGCCCAGTTCAGCGTTGCCGACTACGATCAGCAGATAGATTACATCGCTCGTACCCCGCAGGTGCGGGACGTGTTCCTCTCAGGTGGCGACCCCCTGGTGATGAACCCCAAGGTGCTGGGGGGTTTACTCAGCCGCTTGCGGGCCATCCCTCACGTGGAGGTTATCCGTATCGGTACCCGGGTGCCCGTCTTTCTGCCCATGCGGATTGACCAGGAACTGACGGCCATGTTGCGGCAGTTCCACCCCCTGTGGATGAACATCCATTTCAATCGGGTGCATTCAAAACCAGTTGAAGACATAGTCATGTCCCCCGATTGCAGACAGAATTCGCCAGTGAAATGCCGGTTTTTAGGGCCAAATGACACTATATGCTGACATAATCCACTGAGAACAAGCTTTGTCAAGGGGTGTATGATGACTTCCCAACTCATTTTGAACACACCCATTTCAATCACCCCAAGGAAATCACGCCGCAGGTGCGCCGGGCCTGCGAGATGCTGGCCGACGCTGGCATCCCGTTGGGGGCGCAGACGGTGCTCCTGTCCGGGATCAACGACTGCCCCAACGTCATCAAGGCCCTGGTGCACGAGCTGGTCAAGATCCGCGTCCGACCTTACTATATCTACCAGTGCGACCTGGTACACGGTGCTGGCCACTTCCGCACCCCGGTGGGCAAAGGCATCGAGATCATCGAGGCGCTACGGGGCCACACCAGCGGCTTCTGTGTCCCCACCTACGTCATTGACGCGCCGGGAGGCGGGGGCAAGGTGCCCATCATGCCCCAATACCTCATCAGCCAGTCGTACTCGCGGGTGGTGGTGCGCAACTTCGAGGGCTTCATCAGCACCTACACCCAGCCTGCGGAATACCAGCCCCATGACCCGGCCACCTGCGCCTATTGCCAGGCGGCGCGGCCGGAGCCGGGTCAAGAGGGGGTAGAGGGCCTGCTGGCTGGCCATGCCATGACCATAGCCCCTGAGGGCTTTGATAGAGTGCATAAGCACCTGACCTGCATCGCCTGGCAGCCGGTCTGGCAGGTGCCAGTAGTAGCCGAGGAGGTGCTCTAATGCCCAGTTTCAGAGTGGCTCTGCTCTATAACCTGAAGCACAACGCTACTCCGGAACCCGATGCTCCGCCCGACGCCCTGGCCGAGTACGACTCCATAGAGACGATCCAGGCCCTCGAGGATGCCCTGCGGGCCGGTGGTCACCAGGTGATCCCCTTGGAGGGGGACAAGACGCTGTTAGACACCATCCGCCAGGCTGATCCCGACATTGCCTTCAACATCTGCGAGGGGCATCGGGGCGATGCCCGGGAATCTCAGGTGCCAGCCCTGCTGGAGATGCTGGGCATCCCCTACACCGGCTCCAAAATCCTGGCCCACGCCCTCTCCCTGGATAAGGCCATGGCGAAGCGAGTGTGGCGGGACTGCGGATTGCCCACTGCTCCCTTCCAGGTCTTCTATCATGGGCATGAGCCGCTGGACGGGCGACTGACCTTTCCCCTGTTTGTCAAGCCGGCGCGTGAAGGCTCGGGGATGGGAATTAACGGCCACTCCGTTGTCCGCGACGAGCCCGAACTGCGGGAGCAAGTGCGTTGGGTGATCCGGACATACCGCCAGCCGGCCCTGGTGGAAGAGTATCTGCCAGGGCGGGAGTTCACCGTGGGCCTCATCGGCAACGTCCTGGCACCGGGGGAGCGGCCGTGGAACGGCACTTTGACAAACCTAGGATACCGGCTGTACGACGAACAGGGCTTTCATCTCTTCCCGGTGCTAGAGGTTGACTCCAAGGTGGGTGCCGGTCAGGGGCTGTACAACGCGGAGGCCAAGTCCTACCACCCTGGCGAGGAAGGAGCGCCCCTCTACCTCTGCCCGGCGGATATTCCCCCGGAGATGGAGGCCGAACTGAAGCGTCTGGCGGTAGCGGCCTTCGAGGCCATCGGCGCCCTGGACCTGGCGCGGGTGGACTTCCGACTGGGGGCTGACGGGCAGCCCTATTTTATGGAGATCAACACCCTGCCGGGCCTGAACCCGACGGTGAGCGACCTGTGTATCATGGCCCGTGCTGAAGGGATGCATTACACAGACCTGATCAACGAGATTCTGAACCTGGCCATAGATCGCTATGGGTTAGTGTGGGATCTGGGCTTCTCTTCCCGACTCCGTCGGCCATTCATGTGAAGGTGGCTGAGAATAGAGAGGCCGGAATGAGGTGATGATGCACTCAGACGAGGAGCCTCCTGGAGTAGTCGTACTGTACAACCACAGCCAAGGGCTGATGAAGGGCGAGCCCTGCGACCTGTTGGCCGAACAGGGGGTCATCGCCTGTGCCCACGCTGTGGCGCAAGCCCTCGAGGTGGCCGGTCACCGGGTGGCGTTGGTGCCCATCTACACCGATGTAGAGTTAGCGCTGGCATCGTATTCCCCTCTGGACTGGGTGGTTTTCAACCTGGGGGAAGGGCTGGAGGGGCGGCTCTTCGAGGAAGCCCGCATTGCCTGGGCTTTGGAGGCCATGGGCTACTCCTTTACCGGCTCGGGAGGGGACGCCATCGCCCGATCAACTCACAAGGGGCGGGCTAAGGCGCTACTGGCGGCAGCAGGCGTGCCAACCCCAACCTGGCAGGTCTTCTTCAATCCGGCTGAAGTAGAAGAGGTCACCGTCGCTGCGCTGCCCTTTCCTCTCATCGTCAAGCCGGTAGCTGAGGACGCCAGTCTGGGAGTGGGCCCGGAGGCTGTGGTACACACTCCCGCGGCCTTGCGAGCACGGGTGGCCTACTTAGTAGAGCGTTACCGGCAGGGAGCGCTGGCGGAACAGTTCATCGCCGGCCGGGAGTTCAACATCTCGCTGTGGGGCGATCCACCAGAAGTTTTGCCCCTGGCGGAGATAGATTTCAGCGCCTTTGCCGATCCTTTTCAACAAATCGTTTCCTTCGCTGCGAAGTGGGAGGAGGATTCCTTTGCCTATCACCATACTCCTGTGGTCTGCCCCGCCAGCGTGGCACCAGTCCTCCGTGACCTCATCATCGCCACCGCCAAGCGGGCCTGGGGGGCCATTGGCTGCCGGGGCTACGCCCGGGTGGACATGCGCGTGGCCGCCGATGGCACGCCTTACGTGGTTGAGGTCAACTGCAATCCCGACATCTCGCCGGAGGCCGGCTTTTTTCGAGCTGCCCGGGCCGCCGGGTACGACTACGTGGGGATGGTGGCTCATATTCTGAAATTTGCCTTGAGACAGTGCGACATCTATGATTACGAAAGCGAACGAGCAAGACGGTTTACAGATTCTGCAACTGACGGCCGCCGCTGGCGTTTTCAAGCCAGGCGAAGTGGCCTGCGTCCAGGAATTGTGGGACGCTTACCTGCGACAGGGCGAGGCCAGTGGCTACGTTTTTCTGATCTATAAAAACGGGGGGCGTCCGCTGGGCTACGCCTGCTTTGGACCTCATCCCCTGACCGAGGGAACCTTCGACCTGTACTGGATTGCCGTAGACCAGCAGGCACGGGGACAGGGTATTGGACATGCCTTACTCAGGCGAGTGGAAGAGGAGATACGTGCCCGCAGAGGCCGGATGCTTCTGGTAGAGACATCCGGCACACCTGCCTATGCCCCGGCCCGTCGGTTGTATGAATCCTGCGGCTACCGCTATGAAGCGGTGGTCCACGACTTCTATGCCCTTGGCGATGACCTCATCGTCTTTGGCAAACCCATTGGGCATGAGACCTTCCCCTTACCCGCGCTTCACCACCACGAGCAGGAGCGCGTGCTGGTCACCTAATTCATCTCCCCTTCCTTCCCCTTGGACTTTAGACAAAGCCAAAGAAACCCGTTTTCTGATAACTTCGCCACCGAAATCTGCCTGACTCAGCTTGTTTCAAGTGGGCATAAACGGTATTCTGCTGCGAGAAAACGGGTTTCTGACTGCCGTCGCGATTTTGTCCAAAGTCCAGTTCCCCGATTTGGCAAACCGGCCATAAGCTGCTATACTATTCTCACCTATCCTCGCTTGTGAGTCGGTTCCCTGCCCATGTATGCCTTGTTGATTGCCGAAGATCCCGATGAAGCCGCAGTCCTGTCGCTGGTTCTGCAACGTGCTGGGCTGGCTGTGACCTCCAGCAGCGGCCTGGAGCGTGCCATGCGGAGCTGGACGGAGCGACCGGCGGACATCATCCTGGTGGCCGTCCACCATATTGAGCCCCTGGCACAGGTGCGGTGCGTCCGAGCGGAGACTGAGGCGGCACTGGTGCTAATCGTTGAGCCTATCGGGGAGAAGGAGCACCGTGCTCTTTTGGAGAACGGCGCTGACCTGGTGGTCATCCGGCCCTTCAGCGCCCGGCTGCTCATCGCCCACGTACGTGCCCTGCTGCGCCGTACTGGTGGCGTCCCCCTTTTCAGCCTGCCCACGCTCAGCCTGAGTGGGCTGACTTTGGACCCAGCGACCCGCACTGTACAGGTCGAGGGTCGGCCACCGCGGCGGCTGACTCACCTGGAGTTTCGCCTCCTTTACACGTTGATGATCCACCGGGGCCAGGTGCTTCCAACAGACAACATTGTGGAGCGTGTCTGGGGCTACAGCGGAGAGGGCGACCGGGATTTGGTGCGCGGCCTGATCAGCCGACTGCGGGCCAAGGTAGAAGTGGATCCGCGGAATCCGTACTACATCATCACAGCTCCCGGCATCGGCTACAGCTTTCGCGGGGACAACGGGTAAACAGATGATGTCATTGCGAGCGTAGCGAAGCAATCTCCTCCGATCAAATGCAAGCAACGGTGGAGATTGCTTCGTCGCTCCGCTCCTCGCAATGACGGTAGAATAAAGGAGGAACAGTTCGGTGTTAGAACGCGCCAAGACATTGCAGGAAGACCTGAGCCGTTGGAGAAGGGCGATTCACCAGCATCCTGAGCTGGGCTTCCAGGAGTTCAAGACCGCTGAGCTGGTGGCCGAGACCCTGCGCTCACTGGGTTTGAAGGTGAGGACCAAGGTGGGCAAGACGGGGGTGGTCGGCTATTTTGGGGAGGGCAAGCCGGTGGTGGCCCTTCGCGCCGACATGGATGCTCTGCCCATCCAGGAGGCCAACGACGTACCCTATGCGTCCCAGGTGCCGGGTGTGATGCATGCCTGTGGCCACGACGCCCACACCGCTATCCTCCTCGGTGTCGCCGCGCTGCTGCGCCAGGAGGAGCTGCCAGGCCAGGTGCGCTTCCTCTTCCAGCCAGCCGAGGAGGTGACAGACGAGGAAGACAAAAGCGGAGCGGTACGCATGATCGAAGATGGGGCCATGGAGGGAGTTGATGCTGTTCTGGGCTTGCACGTAGACTCGTACATGCCGGTGGGAAGCATCGAGATTGATGGCCCTTATATCTCAGCGGGCGTGGACACCTTCTATGCCACCCTCATGGGCAAAGGATGTCATGGTGCCTACCCGCACCGTGGCGTGGATACCATCTTCATCTTGGGTCAGGTTATCAACGCCATCTATGGTATCGTCTCGCGCCGCATTGACCCCGTGAAACCTGCTGTCATCTCCATCGGCAGTGTCCACGGCGGCCAGACTCACAATGTCATACCGGGCAGAGTGGAAATCTCCGGCACCATCCGCAGCATGGATGAAAAGGTGCGGCGAGAACTCTTTGGGGAGCTCGAAAGGGCTATGGGCGTGGCTCGGGCGCTGGGTGGCGACTTTGAGCTCAGGATCGAGGAGGGATTCCCGGCTTCCCGTAATGATCCCCAGGTTGCCTCACTCATCCGACAGGTAGCCATTGATTTGCTAGGAGCGGATTGTCTGCGTCCACCTGAGCCGGGGATGGGGGCGGAGGACTTTGGGTTGCTGGCCAGCCTGGCGCCGGGGGCGATGTTCGGCCTGGGCGCGCAGGGAGAGGGCGGGCCGAGGATGGCGCACAGCCCCACCTTCGACATTGACGAACGTGCCCTCCCCATCGGCGCAGCCATCCTGGCCGAAGCTACCCGCCGCTATCTGGTGAGCGAAGGATAGGTCGGGCAATCGCTTTTCGGTTAACGATATCCCGGCCCAGACAAAGGTGGGCGTAACGACTGTATTTGACAAAGCAAGGCAAGAATGCTAGAATTGGACCTGAAGGAAGAATTTCATGCTCTATGTCCAAGAGCTTCTTTTTGACGACTGGAACGAAGATCATATCGCACGGCACTCCGTGATCCCAGAGGAAGTCGAGGAGGTTTGCCAGGGCGACCTTTTCGTATCCAGAACGCGGGAAAGGCGATTGCGAGTCATCGGCCAAACAGAGGCCGGCCGATATTTGACTGTCATTTTGGCACCCCGTGGACGAGGGGTTTACTACCCCATCACCGCGCGGGATGCCACCGCAGCAGAGCGGCGACTGTATCACCGCCAGAAGGGACGAGGGCGATGAACCAACCATCAGTGAAAAGCAAGATTCCCCGGTTTGAAACCTACGAGGAAGAAGCAGAGTTTTGGGATACCCACGACACGACTGAGTTCGAGGATGAGTTCGAGCCGGTAGAGGTGACCTTTGCCCAGTCGCTCGTTCGACGCGGACTCACTGTATCTCTAGACGCGCAAACCATTGGCCTACTCCAACGTCTCGCCAGGGAGAAAAAGACGGAACCGGCGACGCTGGTTCAAATCTGGATCCTGGACCGTCTGCGAGCAGAAACAGTTTACGTAACATAATCTCCCACCCACTTCCCGTCGCTGTTTCCTTCCAGATAGGTGTGACTACAATCTAAATGAACCTCGCTGTTGAGTTTTTGATATATTAAGAGGGAACAGGCTGAGACATTCCTGGAGGACTCTAATCAGGAGAGGCCGTCGTGGTTGCTCATCCTCGCTTGAAGGGGGGAGGGGCAATCGTAGTGATTCCGAAAGGGGGTGACAAAGCAAGATCAATAAGCTGGATGCTAGATTGCTTGCGTTTTGAAAACACTTTGAAACAACTATTACAATAAGGAGGAGAAATGTTTACCAAGAAAGCAGTTTACGTTGCCCTGGCGCTAGTGCTGGTGGTCAACCTGCTGGCGGCTGGCGTGGTCAGCGCTGCCCTGCCGCAGCAGGAGGTGACCTACACCGTAAAGCTGGGCGACACCCTGTGGGCTCTGGCCGAGAAGTATCTGGGCAGTGGTGCGGGCTATCCAGCCATTGTGATGGCCACCAACGCCAAGCAGGCAGAAGATGACACCTTTGCCTACATAGCGAGGCCCGACCTCATTCACCCAGGCTGGAAGCTCGCCATCCCCACGGCAGCGGCGGCGGAAGCGCTGTTGGCCAAGCCCCGGGTCGTCACTATGACCTTCTTCGAGGAACCCGACACCCTGAACGCCATATACACGAATATGTGGTACGCCGGGCTGGCCATAGACCTCTTCAACCCCGGGCTCTGGGCCTGGGATGACAAGCTGGAGCCCTCGCTGGAGATGGCCGCCGAGTTCCCCACCAAGGAGAATGGCCTCATCTCCGAGGACGGCCTGACCATTACCATTCCAATCAACCCCAAGGCCAAGTGGTCGGACGGTGAGCCGGTGACCGCCGGCGACTTCATCTTCACCTACGAGATGTACCTGGACCCAGGGAACATCGTGCAGAGCACCTGGCCCTATGAGGATTACCTGGAGAGCGTCACGGCGCCGGATGACCGCACGCTGGTGGTCAAATTCACCGAACCCTTCGCTCCCTGGGCCACCACCATCTTTAACTTTGTCCTGCCTGAGCACGTTCTGAGGCCAGTCTTTGAGGCAGAGGGAACGCTTGATGATGCCGACTGGAACCGCAACCCCACTGTGGTCAACGGTGCCTTCGTCGTCAAGGAGTGGGTGGCGGCCAGCCATATCATCCTGGAGGCCAACGGCAACTACTGGCGCGGCCGACCCAAGCTCAATGAGATCCACATCCTGATCGTGCCCGACGACGAGGCTCAGATGGCGGCCATCAAGACCGGCGATACCGACATCGGCATCTTCCTCTCCTACGCCGACATCCCCACCATCGAAGCGCTGCCGGACGTAGACCTGGTCATGGTGCTCTCTGGCTACAACGAGAGCTGGTTCTTCAACCTCAACACCGATGAGACCGTCGCCAAGAATGGCCACGTGGCCCTGCAAGACGTGCGCGTGCGCCAGGCCATCGCCTATGCCGTGGACTTCGACGCCATCTGTGGGGAACTGCTCTATGGCAAGACCTACCCGCCCGCCACCTATTGGGAGGAAACACCATACGCCTACCCAGACGCCAACCCCTACAAGTATGACCCGGCGAAGGCCAATGCGCTTCTGGACGAGGCCGGCTGGGTGGACTCTAACGGCGATGGTACCCGCGACAAGGACGGCGTGGAGCTGGTTCTCACCTACTCCACCACTGCTGGCCGCGAGGTGCGGGAGCAGACCCAGGTCGTGGCTATGCAGTTTCTGGCCGACGTGGGCATCGGGATCGAGATCGCCAACAACTCCTACGACACCATGTGGAATAGCTACGGTCAGGGCGGGCCCATCGCCACCGGCAACTACGACATCGCCGAATGGTCCACCACCGGCGACTTTCCCGATCCGAACACTTCGGAGTGGCTCTGCTCCGAGATACCATCGGACGAGTCTCCCGAGGGCGGGAACTGGTACGGCATCTGCGACGAGGAACTGGATGCCCTCTTCCAGGCCCAGGCCGTCGAAGTGGACCCGGACAAGCGCCTCCAGTTGTTCCACGACATCGGCAAGATCATGACCGAAAAGGTGTACTGGCTGGGCGTGTGGCACGACAACGACCTGTGGACCATCAACAAGCACACAGGGAACGTCAAGATCTCCGGGGCGGACCCCTTCTGGAACTGCTTCGAGTGGGACGTTTTCTAAGCATTAACTGCGCAAAAGTTTCTAGTACTTTCTTCACCCGCCAAAAACCGCTACCAAGGGGCGTCTCCGCCCATACGCATCAAGTTAATATTATGGTAAACGGGTAGTTTTCCAAGTCGACTTCCAAACCGCACATAGCAGAGGATAAGGCCAGGGCGTGGCAAACGTTCGGTTCCTTCTTGCGTTTGTCTTTGAAGCCAAAACGCCGAATGTGAGTTAGCATTTCCGACAATACGTTCTGAAAATCGGTCAGGCTGCCGAGGCTACGATTCAGGTCTCGGGCAAAGCGCTGAAAGGTCTTTCGCACCTTCATCGGGCTGATTTCTCGATTGGCAAGCCAGCCCAGCGGCATCCGTAGCGGCGCGATCAAGAAGTGGGTGAGAACAATGCCTATCATTTTGGCATACAGTTCCACCAAGACCCGTTCTCGGCGAATGCCAGCAATGCGCTTTAAGCCACAGTAGCTCTTCCACAGTTTGAATACGAGCTCCACTTGCCGGCGAACCCCGTACAAGAGAGCGACTTGTTGGATGGAGAGCATGTTGGCGGGGACGCAGGTGACCAAGATGGTCCAATCCAGCAAGGCCAGATACTCCTTGCTGGGCGTCCTTCCTCTACGCCGCGCCTTCTCCTTCGCCTTGCGGCGTCGCTGATC
This sequence comes from Anaerolineae bacterium, assembly GCA_034431315.1. GTDB lineage: Bacteria > Chloroflexota > Anaerolineae > VGOG01 > VGOG01 > JAUWOY01. Next base: position 9,845 of record DAOUDK010000043.1, on the reverse strand, counting down.
CGCCACTTCTTGTGGGGCGGGGATGCAAATCAGGCGACAGGGCAATTGGTGCTGAGGTCGTTTTCCCATCAGCACGTTGATCTCGAAGGCCTTGCGCGGGCGGCTCCGTAGCATCTCGTACAGGTTAATCGGCTCACCCGCTGGGGTTGACAAGCCGGTTTTGGTCAAGAAGCGACTGAGAAAGTAGGCCTTCCGCTCAAACATGATAGTCTTGAAGGCGTCCAGACAGAAGTAGCCCAAATCGGTGATACTCAATGATCCCGGTTGAATCACCTTCAAATAGTCTCGGTATTTCTGATCCGGTTCACGCCCTGGTCGGAAAGCCACTTGGACCAGATTGCCAAGTAAGAAGTCGAACACCAGTTGCACCTTCAAGCTGGCTTCAGAAGCATCCCCACCGCTGCCGGCGAACTCATCGGCCATATTGGCCGGTAGTGATTTCATCGTGCTATCCGTCAGGTAGATGGCACTGAATTGCTGCAAGATGGGTAGAGGAAGCGGGAGTTTGTTCTTGAATTTGTCTACGGCATCGGCAAACATCTCTTTCAAGAAAGCAACAGCCTTTTCATTGATGCGTTGATCGAGGCCCTGAGGTGTGATGTCTACGCCAAGATCGAGACAGACCTGAGACAAGTCATTCAGCGATGCGTCCGGGTTTTCGACAAAGCCAAAGACCATCGCTTGCAAGAATTTCCGACCATTCAGTGGGGAAAGACGTTGCACGAACTTGGTCTGCCGAGCTTTTGCCTTGATAGTCTCTCCGAAAAAATCCTTGATCCAGGTACCGGCTTGGGTCAAACTGAGTTTCATTTCACTCCCCTGTCTGTTTTGGGGGAATTGTACTCATTAGACCCAGGTTTGTCAATGGAGCAGGGCATCCTGGCCAGCGGTTGCAACTTAACCAAACATTATTAGCTTGATGCGTATGGCGTCTCCGCCCCGTCTAAGGGCGGTTTGGCCACGAAATCGGGGCGAGGACGCCCCTCCGTAGCAGGGGAAAAGTCAAAAGAACTTTTGCCGACCTACTAAGCACCGGGAGGAGAGGAGGGGAAAACTTGCTCCCTCCTCTCCTCGCTTATCTTTCTTTGGGAGGGACTATGGGCCGATATATTATCCGCCGTCTCTTGCAGGCCATCCCGCTGCTTGTGATCATCAGCGTTGTCTTGTTCGTGCTCATGAATGCCATGGGAGACCCGCTGGCCTCGTTTGGCGGCCGCCGGCGCGTCCGCTCGTCAGACCGCGAACGATTGACCCGCCAATTGGGCCTGGACAAACCGATTACGGTGCAATACGCCGTTTGGCTGATCGGCAACGACTGGATGGATATTGACCTGGACGGCGACGGCGTGCCCGACGCAAAGGGTACGCGGCGGGGCATCCTGCGCGGGGATTGGGGCAAGTCCTTTATGGAGAAGCGGCCGGTGAGCGAGATCATCGCCGAACGACTGCCCAATACTCTGATACTGATGCTGACCACTGAGGTGGTCATCCTGCTCTTCTCGCTCTTCATCGGCATCTATTCGGCCATCCGTCAGTATTCGCTGTTCGATAATATCTTCACCGGGCTGTCGTTCATCGGATACTCCATGCCCATCTTCTGGCTGGCGCTGCTGATGATGTTCATCTTCGCCGTCTATTTCAGGAAATGGGGGCTTCCCTATTTCCCCACCGTGGGTATGTACGATCTCTCCGTGGGGAAAACGATACCTCAGGTGGTGTGGCACATGGTCCTGCCCGTGACCACCATGTCCATCATGAGCATCGCTGGCTACAGCCGCTTCATCCGCGCCAACATGCTGGAGGTGATCAATCAGGACTATATCCGCACGGCTCGCTCCAAGGGGCTTTCCGAGAGGGCGATACTCCTGGGCCATGCCCTCAAGAACGCATCCCTGCCCCTGGTGACCATCGTGGGCATGGACCTACCCATCTTGCTGGGAGGCGCGGTGGTCACCGAGTCCATTTTCGCCTGGCCGGGGATGGGACGGCTCTTTTGGGACGCCGCCAAAGATACCGACATCCCCGTCCTCATGGGTGTGCTCACCCTAATCTCCATCGCCGTAATTGTGTTTCAGATCATCACCGACGTCACCTACACCTTTCTCGACCCGCGGATTCGCTATGATTGATTGGAGGTTGGAGGTTGGAGGCTGGAGGTTGGAAGACAGAGCTCCCCCCCAAAGTTGGGGGAGACTGAGGGGGGCGGCGTTGGAAGTTGGAGGTTGGAGCTTCCCCCCCAAAGTTGGGGGAGACTGAGGGGGGCATGACTAGAAGTTGGAGGATGGAGTATGGCTGTAGCTGAAGCGACTGCGGAGATACAAGTTGCTGCTACTGAACGGCCAGTCTGGACTCCCACCCAGATGGCCTGGCGGCGCTTCCGCCGTCACAAGATGGCCATGTTTGGTGCCTTTCTGCTGATCTTGATCGTGCTGTACGTCACCGTGGGGGCGTTGATTTACACTGAAGAGGACGCCAATCACAACGATCTGTCCATCACCCTCGCCGCGCCTTCGAGGGAGCATCTCTTCGGCACCGACGGTACAGGCCGTGACATCCTGGCCCGTACCATCTATGGTGGTCAGATCTCCATCATCATCGGCGTCTGCGCCGTCGTAGTCTCTGTGATCGTAGGCGTGCTGGTCGGGTCCATCGCCGGCTACTACGGAGGCCCTATTGACGCCGTCCTCATGCGCTTCACCGAGGCCATGTTCAACATTCCCCAATTGTTCCTGCTCATACTGTTGTCCAAGCTCCTCAGTGGTAAAGTGCCGACCTTCAGAATGCTGGGCCGGTCGTTCAGTGGCAGCGTGGTCGTCATCATCGTGGTCATTGGCCTCACAAGCTGGATGTACCTGGCCCGCATCGTGCGCGCCACCTACCTCTCACTTAAGGAACAGGAATTCGTTACTGCGGCCCGCTGCATCGGCACCGGTAACGCCTCCATCATCTTCCGCCACATTCTGCCCAACAGTATGGCCTCCGTCATCGTCTCGGCCACGCTGGGGGTGGCCGGTGCCATCCTGAGCGAGGCCTACGTCAGCTTCCTTGGGGTGGGCGTTCAGGCCCCCACCGCCACCTGGGGCAACATGCTGGACCAGGCATACCACCACCTCGAATCGGAGCCCTGGATGTGGATCTTTCCCGGCCTTTTCATTTTACTCACCGTCCTCGGCATCAACTTCCTGGGCGACGGGCTGCGAGACGCCCTCGATCCCAGAACGCGCATCTGATCAAATAGTCAGATGGTCGGAGGGGACACCTGACACTCGACCACGTGACCAAGAACCACCCTCCGAAATCCAAAATCCAAAGTGGCACATTATCCTTGAAAGTTTGAGTTTTGGGCTTTGAGCTTTGGAGGAGTTTCATAACCATGCAGTATCGTAAATTCGGAAAGCTGGATTGGGAAGTTTCCGCACTGGGATTTGGGTGTATGCGATTTCCCATCAAGAACAAGGAGCACTCCAACATTGACGAGCCAGAAGCGACCAGGATGCTTCATTACGCCATTGACCACGGCGTGAACTACGTTGACACGGCGTATCCGTACCACGGTGGAAACAGTGAGCTGCTCGTCGGTCGCGCGCTCAAAGGAGGGTATCGGAAAAAGGTCAAGCTGGCGACCAAGTTGCCTTGTTGGAAGGTCGAAGTCGGGGAAGACTTTGATAGGTTTCTCAACGAGCAGCTCGAGAAGTTACAGACCGCTCACATTGACTTCTATCTCTTGCACTCGTTGAACGAGAAGAGCTGGCGTAAGATGCGCGATCTGGGTGTGCTGAAGTGGGCCGAAGGAGCTATTGCCGATGGGCGCATCGGGCACCTTGGCTTCTCGTTTCACGACAAGTATGAGGTTTTCCAGGAAATCATAGACGCGTATGATGGGTGGGCGTTCTGTCAGATCCAGTACAACTACATGGACATAGAAAACCAGGCCGGCACCAAAGGGCTGCAATACGCGGCGTCCAGGGGGCTGGCCGTGGTGATCATGGAGCCCATTCTGGGTGGTAGACTCGTGAACCCGCCCCAGCCAATTCAGCGCCTCTGGAACACCTCTGCCAGGAGACGCACGCCGGCCGATTGGGCGCTGCAATGGATCTGGAATCAGCCACAGGTGTCGGTGGTGCTCAGCGGCATGAGCACGATGGAGCAAGTTGAGGAGAACGTCGCCAGCGCCGGCGTATCGAGCGTCAACACGCTCACGGCAGAGGAACTGGCGCTGTTCGATCAGGTACGGGAGAAGTACCGGGGGCTTTGCCCCATTCCCTGTACAGAGTGCGGATATTGCGTACCGTGCCCGAACGGTGTAGACATTCCACGCAACTTCGCAGTCTACAACCAGGGTGTGATGTACGATAAGGTCAACCACTCGCGCACTGAATACAACAATTGGATACCCGAAGAGGCCCGCGCCAGTGCATGTGCCCAGTGTCGCGAGTGCGAAGACAAGTGCCCACAGATCATCCCCATCAGCGAGTGGATGGTGCACGTCCACGAGGTACTCGGCGAGGGCCAGCCTTATGTCTATGAACTTCCTTGATGGATGTTACAAATGACGAGGCGGGTCGCTGCCCGTGAGCGCGGCCCGCTTTTTTGCGTCCGGCAGCGACGTTGACGGCAGCGCGGACTTGTGGTATCATAGGGGGGAAGCAGTGGTTGGAGGAGTTGGGGTAGGGTGTGGGCGTTTGGATCACGAACCACACGAAAAAGCGCGAAGGTCGCGAAGGGCTTTCGTGACTTTCGTGATATTTCGCGGATTTCGTGATCCAGAGACCAGTGTTCTCAGTGGATCAGTGATTCTGGTGTAACCATGAGTCAACCCATCTGGTTCGCCAAACTCCTACAAAGATTTTTCCCCCACCGTTTCCTGCTGGCCAGGCTGACGCGGATACCCATCGTCGGCAGAATCACTGATCGCCTGCTCTTCGAGGGGGACGATCTCATCTATCTGCCTCAGGATCAGGTGATTCCGGTAAACCAGGCGCTCGATAGGCCCGACGAGATGGTTCTGCCGTCTCAGGTGGTGGAGCATTTCATCGAGAAAGCCAGCTATAACTGGATCATGAGCGCCTGCATCTGCCGCGATTCTATGACGTGCGAGGATTATCCCATTGATTTGGGCTGTCTCTTTCTTGGCGAGGCGGCCAGGGGGATCAATTCCAGGCTTGGACGCCGCGTAACGAAAGCGGAAGCGCTGGAGCATGTAAGACGCTGCCGGGAAGCGGGCCTGGTTCATTTGGTTGGCCGGAATAAGCTCGATACCGTGTGGCTCGGCGTCGGCCCAGGCGACAAGCTGTTGACGATTTGCAACTGTTGTCCTTGCTGTTGTCTTGGGCGGATGCTGCCCGATATTGCCCCCCAGATCGGCGCCAAAATCACGATAATGCCCGGTGTGCGGGTCACTGTGACCGAGCGATGCGTGGGCTGTGGAATCTGTACCGAGAGCGTGTGCTTTGTTGATGCCATCCGTATGGTCAACGGTCGGGCAGTCAAGGGTGACGAGTGTCGGGGTTGTGGTCGTTGCGTGGATGTCTGTCCTGAGCAGGCTATCGAGATCACTATCGTCAACGACCAGTTCGTAGAGGAATCCATCAGCCGGCTGTCTTCGCTGGTGGACGTTTCATAAAGGATTTCCGATTTTCGAGTTCCGATTTCCAGATCGAGAATCGGCAATCGAAAATCGGCAATCGAAAATCGAGGTGGAAATGGTCAAAATCCCTGTGTTAAAAAGTATCACCGAAGCCAATGCCTTGTTGGCCGCTGCCCTGCGGGCGAGGTTCGGCCGGCAAGACGTGTTGGTGCTGAACATTATCGCCTCGCCAGGGGCTGGCAAGACCACGCTGCTGGAGCGCACCATCGAGAAACTGCACGGTGAGCTGCGCCTGTCGGTCATCGAGGGCGATCCCACCACCAGTCTGGACGCCGAGCGCATCGGTGCCACTGGTGTGCCGGTGGTGCAGATCAACACCGATGGCGGATGCCACCTGGAGGCGCGCATGATCCAGGCGGCTCTGGAACAACTGGACGTGGAGGACGCCGACGTGGTCATTATTGAGAACGTCGGCAATCTGCTGTGCCCCACCGGCTGGGACCTGGGTGAGGACGCCAAGGTCGTGGTCGCCAGCCTGCCCGAGGGCGACGACAAGCCGCTCAAGTATCCGATGGCCTTTGCCACAGCCCAGGCGGTGGTCATCAACAAAATTGACCTGGAGCCTTACCTCCCGGCCAAAGTCTCTGTGCTGCGCCAGAACGCCCTCCAAATCAACCCAGACCTGGCGGTGTTTGAGGTTTCTGCTCTCACGGGTCAGGGCCTTGATGGATGGGTGGATTGGATACGAGAGAAGTTGACCGAGAAGCGGACGGCCAAAAACACTACACCGAATTAAGAAAGGAACGAATTTCTTGCCCCTGATTCGTTTTATTCCCAATTCGTTGTAGTGTTAAGCCTCCCTGTAACCAAGACGGGAGTCCCAATGCACGAAGCGTCCATAACCCAGGCGATGCTGAACCTGGCCCTGGAACACGCCCAGGGCTGCCGCATCACCGACATCTATTTGCGAGTGGGCATGATGTCGCTCGTCGTTCCCGAATCAGTGGAGTTCTATTTCGAGTATCTCAGCCAGGGCACCCTGGCTGAGGGAGCAATGCTGCACTTTGAAACCGTGCCCCTGGAGATGACGTGCCTGGATTGCGGGCGGCAAGCCGACCTGAGTGACTTGATGGACGAGCAGCCCCGCGTGATCATGGTGCAGGCCCTGGCCGGAGGTTGCCAGTGCGGCAGCAGTAACCTCCGCGTCACCGGCGGCACTGACTTCAACATGGTAAGTATAGAGGTGGAGGTTGCACCCGCATTAGAAGAAAAGAAAAGGAGAACGCGCAATGACTGAGGACATCTATCGTAAGCTGGCCGAGCGACTGGACGCCATCCCCAATGGCTTCCCTGCCACCGAGAGCGGCGTGGAACTGCAGTTGCTGGCCAAAATCTTCACCCCGGAGGAGGCGGCGCTGGCCAGCGTGATGCGCCTGAGCCGCGAGCCGGCCGCCGACATCGCTGCCCGCGCCGGCGTGGACGCCGACACGGCCTACCGCGCGCTCAAGCAAATGGTTCGTAAGGGCCAGATCCGCATCAAGAAGGACAAAGGTCAACTCGCTTTCGGGCTGAGGCCCTTCGTCGTCGGCTTCTACGAGGAGCAGTTGCCCCGCCTGGACGTGGAACTGGCGACCCTGTTCGAGCAGTACCTCCAGGAGACGGGGGGTGCCGGCATCGTCCGCGATGCGCCCGCCATTCACCGCGTCATCCCCGTCGGGGAGGCGATTCCCGTGCACCTGGAGATCTTCCCCTACGAGCACGCCACCGAACTGCTGGAAAACGCCAAATCGTGGGCCGTGCGCGACTGCATCTGCCGCGTCCAGCAGAAGCTGGTTGGCAAGGGATGTGACCGCCCGATCGAAAACTGCCTGATCTTCGCGCCGGTCGAGGGTGTTTTCGACCACAGCGAAGTGGACCGTGCTATCACCAAAGAGGAAGCGCTGCGCATCCTATACGAGACCGAGGAGGCTGGGTTGGTGCATTCCACCGGCAACTACCGCGACGGGCACAACTACATCTGCAACTGCTGCACCTGCTGCTGCGGGGTGTTGCGCAGTATAGCCGAGTTCGGCGTCCCCACCGCCGCCGTGCGCTCCGACTTCCACACCGTCGTGGACGCCGAGATGTGCATCGGCTGCGGCGACTGCCTTGAGCGCTGTCAGTTTGGGGCGCTCTCCCTGCCGGATGACGTCTGTGTGGTGGACTACTCCCGCTGCGCGGGCTGCGGGCTGTGCGCCACGGTCTGTCCCACCGAGGCGCTGTATCTGGAGCGCCGGCCTGAGGGCGAGGTTCCAGTGCCGCCGGCCGACATCACGGAGTGGATGGTGCAACGCGCCCAGGAGCGCGGCATCTCGATATCGGATGTTTTGTAGACGAAAGGAGGAGAAACGATGAGTGTCAAAGCCTACATTTTGGCAAACGTGGAGGTTGGCATGGGCGAGGAGGTGTTCGAGGCCCTATCAGCCATTGAGGGGATCACGAGCGTCCACAACGTCACAGGGCCTTACGACGTGATTGCCCAGGTTGAAGTCCCAGATACCGCTGCATTGGGGGAGTTAGTGGTCAGTGAGATTCAACTGATAGACGGCATTGGCTACACTCTCACCTGCGTGGTTATGTGAGCTTTTTGCGATGACAAACGTCACCCGAAGAGAGTTTCTCCGCCGGATAGCAGCAGGGCTGGGGACGCTGGCCGGCGGCTGGCTGCTGAGCGCGTGCGGAGCACAGATGGCGCCCACGCCCACTGCACCGCCACCGACGCGCATCCCACCGTCCCTCACCACAACCGCGGGCGCTACCAGTGCGCCTACCGCAACCCCATCCGCAGAATACCCAGACCTGGTCGTGGCGCGGGGCGGCGAGCCTGAGGAGTTGGTGCGGCAAGCGTTGGCAGTGCTGGGGGGAATGGAACAGTTCGTGCGCCCCGGCGACGATGTGATCGTCAAGCCCAACATCTGTGTGGCCTATCACACCTACGAGTACGCGGCGACCACCAACCCCTGGGTCGTCGCAGCCCTGGTCAGGCTCTGCCTGGAGGCTGGCGTGCGCCGAGTCCGGGTGATGGATTACCCCTTCGGCGGCAGCCCCGAGCAGGCCTACGTCCGCAGCGGCATCCAGGAGCAAGTGAAGGCCGCTGGCGGAGAGATGGAGATCATGCCCCAGTTCAAGTTCGTCTCCACTGAGATCCCCCAGGGATTGGACCTTCGCCAGTGCCAAATCTACGACGACGTGCTGAACGCCGACGTGGTGATAAACGTGCCTATCGCCAAGCACCACGGCCTGGCCCGACTGACCCTGGGCATGAAGAACCTCATGGGCGTCATCCGCAACCGGCCCATGATGCACCGCAACCTGGGGCAGCGGTTGGCCGATCTGACGAGCCGCGTGCGACCTGCGCTAACCGTCGTTGACGCCGTGCGCATCCTGGTGGACAATGGGCCGACTGGCGGCAGCCTGGACGACGTGAAGAAGATGGACACCGTGATCGTCAGCCCGGACATCGTGGCCGCCGACAGTTACGCGGCTACCCTGTTCGGGTTGCAGCCCAACGACCTGGCCTACGTCCGGGCGGCCACGGCCATGGGACTGGGCCGGAGCGACCTGGACGGCCTGAAGATCGAGGAGATCGCCGTTGGCGGCTAGGGTAAGATGGACGCCACGTCGTTGGACGACGCTGCGGCGGTTGGTGCAGTACGCCGCGCTGCTGGTGTTCGTGGCGCTGTTCGTGTGGTCGCGCCGCGGGGGATGGCCCGGGTCGCTGGTCAACCTCCCCATGCGACTTGACCCCCTGGCGATGCTGGCCCATCTGCTGGCCAGCCGCACGGTTCTGGCCGGATCGGCCCTGGCGCTGATCACCGTGGCGCTGACTCTCGCGCTGGGCAGGGTGTGGTGCGGGTGGCTTTGCCCCCTGGGGACGCTGCTGCACCTGTTCTCCCTACGCCGCTGGCGTGGGAAGCGGGAAGCGCCCGCCGACTCATGGCGCAGAGTGAAATACGGCCTGCTGCTGACCATCCTCGCCGCCGCGCTCCTCACCAACCTGACCCTGCTGATCTTCGACCCCCTGACGATCCTCTTTCGCACCCTATCGCTCAGCGTGTGGCCCGCGCTGGACCAATTGGTCACGGCGGCCGAGATTACACTGTAGAGTGTATCGGAGAATAGTAGACAGATCTCTGCTAAGTGCACTTGGGGCTTTTTTTTAACATAAGTAGCTCTTTTACATCTGAATAGCATCTCTTTCCTGCTGGTTATCGCCTTC
>DAOUDK010000042.1:0-14889 GCA_034431315.1 Anaerolineae bacterium | reverse complement strand
CCACTTTTTCGGCATCAGCACGAGATGAGAACTCGAAAACCTTGCCAGATTGACAATTCTCTCTTCTATTGGCAGCTTTGCCTGCATTTACACCTATTTCTCCGACAGACTGCTAGCGCCCTTCGTCCTTTCAGCCTGGGGGTTCAGCCCCAGGCCACGCGGAAGAGGTGGCCAACTTTGAAGTTTGATCTGATCGCCTTTGATGCCGACGATACCTTGTGGCATAACGAGCCCTTGTATACAGAAGCTCAGGACAAGCTCAAGGAATTGCTGTCGAGTTATGCCGATGGGGAGACGGTTGATCAGTGGCTTTATGATAAAGAGATGAGCAATCTCAAACACTACGGATATGGCATCAAGAGTTTCACCCTTTCCATGATTGAAACCGCAGTCGAGTTGACAAAAGGGAGGATACAGGGAGCCGAGGTTCTGCAGATCGTTGGCTTTGCGAAAGAAATGCTGACTTCCCAGGTGCAACTGCTTGAGCACGCGGAGGAAACTGTTTGCGGATTAGCCAGATCACACGAGCTGATGATTATCACCAAAGGCGACCTCCTCGATCAGCAGTCCAAACTCTCGCGGTCAGGCATCGGCGACTACTTTCGACACGTTGAAGTTGTCAGCCAGAAGACCCAGAGTACTTACGCGGCGCTGCTGGCCAAGTATGGGATTGAGCCGCAGCGATTCCTCATGGTGGGCAATTCGTTGAAATCAGACGTCTTGCCTGTGCTTGCCGTTGGTGGGTATGCGGTGTACATCCCATATCATACCACCTGGGCCCATGAGACTGTAGATAGTCAACGTGTCGAGCATGACGGATATTATGAATTAGAACACCTGGGCCAATTACCCCAGTTGATTGAACGGCTAGGCTGTGGTTAGTTGGAACTGGTGTGTCTGGGAGCTCAAATGTCAGTGCTCACTCATCGTGTCGTGGTCGCGACTCTCAAGGGTCTGACCGGCCTCCTTTGCCGCATAGACGACGCGCAATTGGCGCGGGTACCTAATCAAGGGCCGCTGATCCTCGTCGCCAACCACGTCAACATTCTTGAAATGCCCATCCTGTATACCCGACTGCAGCCGCGCCCGCTGACGGGTTTCGCCGCAGCCTATCGGTGGGAAAAGCTTTGGACACGATGGCTATTGAACGTGTGTGGGGCCATTCCCTTGCGCAGAGGTGAAGCCGATATCGCCGCCCTGCGCCAGGCGTTGGAGATGCTGAAAGCGGGCCACATTTTTGCTGTTGCCCCTGAGGGAACCCGCAGCGGGCATGGACGTTTGCAGAAGGCTCATCCAGGTGTCGTGCTCTTGGCGCTACGCAGCGGCGCGCCCCTGTTGCCCGTTGTCTACTACGGCTCCGAGCACTACCGTGACAACCTGCGCCGATTGCGACGCACCGATTTCCACATCGTCGTCGGCAAGCCCTTCTACATTGATGCCGGTGGGGACAGAGTGACCAGGCAAGTGCGCCGACAGATCCTCGACGAGATCATGTATCAGATGGCAGCGCTGCTCCCCCCGGCCTACAGGGGCGTTTACTCTGATCTGAACGCAGCTACGGAGAAATACCTGGCTTTCCAGCCCGACCTGAGATAACCAGGCGCAACGCACTTATTGTTCGCAGATGAAGAAGATGAGCATCCCGAAATTTCTGCCAAAGATCATCAACATAGCATTGATCCTGGGGCTTTTGGTTGGGTGCAGTGCCCCTGCGGTCGCACCTACGCCCGTCCCACCAACCTCAGCCCCAACGGCCGTGCCCACAACTGAGAGCCTCGCCAATGGGCCTGTCGGATGAAGAGGTGGCGACGCTCAGCAGCCTGGAGCAGGTGGACGACTACCCACTCTACACCATGCGCTACTACGGCGCATACGAGCAGCGGGCGTCCTCCGCTGAGACGGCGTCGCTGCCTGCATGGGCCTGTTCGCTCTTCGCCGCTCTGGGCGATGCGGACCACAAGCTCTATGGCCGCAACTTCGACTGGGAGTACAGCCCGGCCGTGCTCCTGTTCACCGACCCGCCGGACGGGCACGCTTCGGTCTCAATGGTGGATATTGCCTACTTCGGGTTCGAGGGAACAAAGGCGAGCACAGTGACCGACTTGCCTCTCAGCGAGCGCCGAGCGCTTTTGGACACCCCGTTCTGGCCCTTCGACGGCCTGAACGAGCGCGGCCTGGCTGTTGGCATGGCCGCCGTGCCGCCAGGGCACATGCCTCCCGACCCCAACAAAGAGACCATCGGCTCGTTGATGGTGATCCGCAAGATGCTCGATCGCGCCAGCAACGTGGACGAAGCCGTTGCCATCATGCAAAGCTATAACGTTGACTTTGAGGGGGGTCCTCCCATCCATTACCTGATCGCTGACTCGTCGGGGCGGTCAGTGCTGGTAGAGTTTTATCAGGGTGAGATGGTGGTCATCCCCAACGAGACGCCCTGGCATCTGGCGACCAATTTCCTGCGCGCCTCGGCTGGCGAATCCGCGGAGGGGGAATGCTGGCGGTACGATAAGATCAGCCACCGACTCACAGAAGCTGAGGGTCAGCTTACCGCGCAGGACGCCATGTACCTCCTGGCCGAAGTGGCCCAGGGGAGCACTCAATGGTCGGTCGTTTACGGGATGAGCACCGGCGATGTCAATGTGACCATGGGCCAGAAGTACGACAACGTGCATACCTTTCCCTTGAGCTTGGCGGGCGAGTAGCGATTCTCATTGATGGCGGCCCGGCACAAAACGAGGCCCAAAATGAGATTTGCTCCCGTAGCGGGATCGTTGTATAATATGGACATGCGCATCATCTCTCGCAAAGCACTAAGAGAGTTTTGGGAACGACATCCAGACGCACAGCAGGCGTTGCAGGCCTGGTATGCAGACACAAAGCAGGCCACCTGGAAAACGCCGGCGGACATCAAGGATGTTTACCGTAACGCCAGCATTATCGCTAACAACCGTGTTGTGTTCAATGTCAAGGGCAATCGTTACCGTTTAGTGGTGGCTATCAATTACGAACACGGCATTGTTTACATCCGATTTGTTGGTACCCATCAGGAATATGACAGGATAGACCCTGCCACGATTTGAGAGGAGGTTTTTGCTATGGACATCAGGCCCATCAAAACCGAGGCGGACTATCAAGCCGCTCTGGAAGAAATAGAACGCCTTTTTGACGCCGCGCCCGATACGCCCGAAGGTGATTGCTTGGAAGTATTGACCACCCTGGTTGAAGCTTACGAGGATAAGCATTACGCCATCCCCCTGCCAGACCCTATCGAAGCCATCAGGTATTACATGGAAAGTCGTGGCTTGTCGCGTCGTGACCTGGAGCCTTACGTTGGTAGACGGAGTCGTGTTTCTGAAATATTGAACCGAAGACGCCCTCTTTCGATAGGGATGATACGGCGACTCCATGCAGGGCTTGGCATCCCGGCAGAAGTTTTGATACAGCCGTATGAATATGCGCGGGCAGCTTAAGGCTATATTCCGAATGCAAGGCCGCCGCCCACGTTATGGTCGGTGAGACGGTCGCCCGCCCCGCTGCCGATTCAGAGTTGTTGCCCATCGGCATGCCTCCTTTGCTCTGGTGCGCGTCTCCCCGCCGGCCTTGTCAGGTTCCGGTGGGGAGTTTTTGTTTTCAGTGTTGACGAAACTGGGATGGCGTAGTATAATAGGGGCAACAACTGGAAAGAAAGGAGTATTGAGTCATGTCGCGGAGGGAGCAAAACCGTGCATTGCGGGGCGGTCAGAAATGGCTTCAGGTATTGGTGAATGAGCATCCCGAGTTGATAGATCGAGTTCTTGTTACCACACTCGGACTTGCTCAGGAAGAACGTGTACACTGGTTGTCACCCCTGAGGGATGATGACTACGCCGAGTACAGGGATCAGCAATTCATAACCAGACTTGGCATTACGTTGAAAAGGATGCCACTGGCATCGTTCTGGCCCAGGTTTGGCCCGGTCTGGGACGCGCTTGCGAAGACAGATCGAGGGGATGTCATACTTGTAGAGGCAAAGGCACACATTCCAGAGATGGTTACTGATCCCACGGGAGCAAGCGAGCCAGCGCTTACCAAGATTCGTGAGAGTCTAGATGCAACCAAGCGGTTTCTTGGCTCACATTCGGACGCTGATTGGGCCACCTGTTTCTATCAGTACACAAACCGGCTTGCTCACCTTTACTTGCTCCGTGAGCTTAATGGCCTTCCGGCATACCTGCTTTTCCTCTACTTCATCAACGACAAGGAGATGAATGGCCCTAGTACCCAATCGGAATGGGAGGCTGCGATCAAACTCTTGGAGTCGTTTCTCGGAATCCGGAAGCAGCACAGGCTTTCCGAATACGTTCTTCACGTATTTCTTGACGTAGAGGAGATGGAATCGGCGGTCGCCTAAGTTATGATCGGCGGAGCGGTCGCCCATCCCACCACCAATTCAGAACCGGGCGTGAAGCCGCACGCCGGGATCCGTGCGAAGGCTGTTGAATAACTGGCAGTCCTACCGCGATGGCGCCAACCACAAGGTTGCTTTTGGAGGCGAGAAGCAATACGTGAAGGAGTGGGGATGTCAGACACCGTTATTCACATCGTCCATCATCGTGCAACTCCGACGATGATGAGCCAGATGTTGCAATCATTGGGCTCCTACGTCAAGTTGGCTGTTGACGTGCGACGCGAAGTGTTGGCAGGCGGCGGAGAGCTACATGCCGATTGTGAGCAGGTATTACTAGAGGATGGCAGCCGCCAGGAAGACATCTGGGGTGCCGATTGGCTGCCCTTCAGTCAAGAGGTACAATTCGAGGCGCTGATCAACATCCGTCCCCGCCAAAACAATTTCAGTATGACCATTCAGGATCCTGCAATTCGCGAGTGGGTAGAAACCATTGTGCGCCGACTGCTGGAAGGAGTGATGCCAGAATGAAAGACCTCTCAACCATTCAGGCCCGTTATGTGCGTGATCCACTGCCGGTGCGTCTGGGTGGACTGGCCGCCGACATGGCCCGCATCGCCTCATTCTCACAGAATCCGGCCAACCTCGTGCCTGTAGCAGATCTGATACGAGAGGCCGCGCACTTCATCGAGTGGTGCGCTCCGGAGTCTGAACTAGAAAGCCAGATGACGCTGTTGGAACTGCAACGCCACCTGGCCCATTGGCGGATGCGGCTGCCCCAGAGGTTCCTTGACCAAGCATGGCGTGCTCAGATGATCGCCGAGGCCCAGCAGTGGAGCCAGCGTGTGCTAGAGATGAGTGGCCTGTTGGCAGAAGTGTGAGGGAAGAACACAACACCTGAAAGAAAACCCGAGAAAGGAGCTATGAACATGACCACAACCGATTCCGATCGCTCCTCTGACTTTATCCGAGATGCCATCAAGGAGGACTTGAGGACAAACAAGTACGGCGGGCGAGTGCATACTCGGTTTCCACCGGAGCCGAACGGCTATCTGCATATCGGACACGCCAAGGCCATCTGCATTACCTTCGGTATCGCCGAGGAATTCGGGGGGCTTTACAATCTCCGCTTCGATGACACCAATCCCGTCAAAGAAGAAGAGGAATACGTGGACGCGATCATGGAGGACATCCGATGGCTGGGCTTCGATTGGGAGGATCGACTGTTCTACGCCTCGGACTACTTTGAGCAGCTCTATCAGTGGGCCGTGCAGTTGATCAAAGATGGCAAGGCGTACGTGGACAGTTTGAGCCCAGAGGAGATCAAGGAGTACCGTGGCGCCTTTGGTAAGCCAGGCAAGAACAGCCCGTATCGAGACCGTTCCGTCGAGGAGAACCTCGACCTGTTCGAGCGCATGCGGGCCGGCGAGTTCGAGGACGGCGCGCACGTGCTGCGGGCCAAAATTGACATGACCTCTGGCAACATGAACCTGCGCGACCCGGTCATGTACCGCATCCTCCACGCCACCCATCACCGGACGGGTGACGAGTGGTGCATCTATCCGATGTACGACTGGGCCCATGGTCAATCGGATTCTCTCGAAGGGATCACCCATTCTCTTTGCTCGCTGGAATACGAAGACCATCGCCCTTTGTACGATTGGTTCCTCGACCAGTTGGGGATCTACCATCCGCGGCAGATCGAGTTCGCCCGCCTCTACCTCAGCTACACCGCGATGAGCAAGCGATACCTTATGCGATTGGTCGAAGAAGGGCACGTCAACGGCTGGGACGATCCACGGATGCCCACCCTGGCGGGCTTGCGGAGACGCGGCTACACCCCAGAGGCCATCCGCGACTTCTGTGACCGCATCGGTGTAGCTAAGACTGGTAGTATCGCTGATGTCGCCCTGCTGGAGCACTGCATCCGCGAGGATTTGAACAAGCGCGCACCGAGGGTGTTCGGCGTGCTGCGTCCCCTCAAGGTGGTCCTCGTCAACTATCCGGAAGACCTGGTGGAAGAGATGGAATGTATCAACAATCCGGAGGATGACAGCATGGGGACGCGGCAGGTGCCTTTTTCCCGTGTGCTGTACATCGAACGGGATGATTTTCGCGAAGAGCCGCCGAAGAAGTTCTGGCGTCTGGCCCCCGGGCGCGAGGTGCGGCTGATGCACGCGTATTTCATCAAATGCGTGGGGGTGGTTAAAGACGAGCAAAGCGGCGAGGTGGTCGAGCTGCATTGCACCTACGATCCAGAGACACGCGGCGGATCGGCTCCGGACGGACGCAGGGTCAAGGGAACGCTGCACTGGGTTTCGGCTGACCACTCGCTGGAAGCCGAGGTGCGCCTGTACGATCGTCTCTTCTTGACAGCCAATCCTCTCGATGTGGAGGAGGGTGAAGATTTCACGGCTAATCTGAATCCGAACTCGCTGGAGACGTTGACCTCGTGCCGCGTTGAGCCCAGTCTGGCGGGTGCAGCACCGGGGAGCATATGCCAGTTCATGAGACAGGGCTACTTCTGCGTTGATTCCGATTCGTCCGCTGAAAAGCTGGTATTCAATCGGACGGTGGCGCTGCGTGATACCTGGGCCAAGATCGAGAAAAAGCGGGGAAGTGGGAAATAGAGATTGGAGATTGGAGGTTGGAGGTTGGAGGTTGGAAGAAATGAAGAGAGGCCCTGCCGTTGAGGAGGGCCTCTCTTTGATATTGGGTATTTGATATTGGCTGGGGGACGAACGGCTTCCATGCCTGTCCTAAGCCCTGCCCTGAGCGAGGTCGAAGGGCCGCCGGTTAGCGGGGAGGGCTACACCTGTCGCCGGAACTGACTGTTGTAGAGTTCGTGGTAAAGGCCCCGCGCGGCCAGCAGTGTCTCGTGGGTGCCTTGCTCGACGATGCGGCCTTTCTCTAGCACGATCACCTGATCGGCGTTGCGTATGGTGCTCAGCCGATGGGCGATGACGAATGAAGTGCGCCCCTTGAGCAGCTCGTCCAGGGCGCGCTGAATCAGCCGCTCGGTGCGCGTGTCCACGCTGGAGGTGGCCTCGTCGAGGATCAGGATGCGTGGATCGGCCAGCACCGCGCGGGCGATGGCGATGAGCTGCCGCTGCCCCTGGCTCAGATTGTGCCCGCGCTCGCCCAGTTGGGTCTGGTAGCCCTCTGGCAGCCGCGTGATGAACTGGTCGGCGTTGGCCAGCCGCGCCGCCGCCACGACCTCCTCATCGTCCGCCTCCAACCGCCCGTAGCGGATGTTCTCCATCGCCGTGCCGGAGAAGAGGAAGGTGTCCTGCAAGACAATCCCCATCTGCTGCCGCAGGCTCTCGCGGGTCACCTGCCGCAGGTCGTGGCCATCTATCCGTATCGCCCCCTCGCCCACATCGTAGAAGCGGGTCAGCAGGCTGACCAGCGTTGTCTTGCCCACGCCGGTGGGGCCCACCAGGGCCACCGTCTGCCCCGGCTCTGCCGTCATGCAGATGTCTTGCAACACTGGCTCCTCCTGGTAGGCGAAGTTGACGTGGTCGAACTCGACGCGGCCTTGAACGAGTGGCAAGGGCACAGCGTCGGGAGCGTCGGTGATCTCGGGCTGGGTGTCGAGCAGCTCGAAGATGCGCTCGGCACCGGCCACCGCCGACTGGAGTTGGGCGTACAGGTTAGCGAGGCCGCGGATGGGCTCATAGAAGCGGCGCACGTAAATCAGGAAGGCGACGATGACGCCCACGCTGACCAGCGGCGGATCGAAGTTCAGCGCCAGGTAGCCGCCGTAGCCGGCCACGATGGCCAGCGCGATGGTGCTGAGCACATCGAGGGCGGGGGAGAAGGCAGAGAGGATGGACTGGGCCTGGACGTTGGCGTCGCGGTTGGCGGCGTTGATGGTCTCGAACTCGGCCACGTTGGCGTCCTCGCGAGCAAAAGCCTGCACCTCGCGCACAGCGGCGATGTTTTCCTGCAGCTCTGCGCTCACCTGGCCGATGGTCTGGCGGGTGCGGCGGAAGGCGGCTCTCGCGCGCCGGGAGAAGACGGTTGTGGTCAGGAACATCACCGGCAGGACGGTGAAACTGACCAACGCCAGCCGCCAGTTGAGGCCGAGCATGGAGAAGATGATGCCGACGATGGAGAGGCTCATACTCGCCAGTCGCACGACCCCGCCGCTGAAGACCTGGTTGATGACCTGGGTGTCGTTGACCAGGCGCGACATCAGGTCGCCCGCCTCGTGCTGATCGAAGAACTTGAGCGAGAGGGTCTGAATGAGTTCGAAGATCTGGGTGCGCATGTGGAGCAGCACTCGCTGTCCGGCTACCGTCATCAGGTAGAACTGGGCGGCCGTGGCGATCCAGTTCAGCAGGTAAGAGCCGAGCAGCAAGAGCATGGTCACGGTCAGGCCAGCAGATCTGCTGGCATCCTGCCGCACAAGCCGCGCCAGCCAGGCGGGGCCGGGCTGGTCGCTGGGCGCGATGAACCGGTCCACTGCGACGCCGATCAGGTAGGGGGCAGCCAGCCGCAGCGCCGTGCTGATGAGGATCAGCGCAGCCACCGCCAGCAACAGGATACGAAACGGGCGAAAATACCTCAACAGACGGCGCAGCGTCTTGCCTGTCTCCGTGGGTTTGGCAGTCTCCTGGGCGAGACCGCGCATGTGTCTACCGCCGAACATCATAGCCGTGATCCCCCCTCCAACTGCGAGTAGTAAATCTCCGCATAAATGGGGCTCTCGTCCAACAATTCCTCGTGCGTGCCCCGGGCCACGATCTCGCCCCGCTCCAGCACCAGAATCTGATCCGCGTTGAGCGCAGTGGCGATGCGCTGGGCGATGACGAAGCTGGTGCGCCCCTCCATCAGCCGCTCCAGCGCTTGCTGGATGCGGAACTCCGTCTCGTAGTCCACGCTGGAGGTCGCGTCGTCCAGGATGAGGATACGCGGGTCCAGGAGCAGCGCGCGAGCGATGGCGATGCGCTGCTTCTCTCCACCTGAGAGCGTGACCCCCCGCTCCCCCACTGGCGATTCATACCCCTCTGGGAAACCCATGATGAAGTCGTGGGCCTCGGCGGCTTTGGCAGCGGCGATGATCTGTTCGAGCTCGGCCTCGGGTCGGCCGAAAGCGATGTTCTCGCGGATCGTGCCTGAGAAAAGCGTCGTCTCCTGGAGCACGATGCCGACCTGCTGGCGCAGGGAGTCCAGCGTCACGTCACTCACGTCGTGGTCGTCAACCGTCACCCGCCCCTCGGTCACGTCGTAGAAACGGGGGATGAGGTTGATGATGGTGGATTTGCCGGAGCCGGTCGCTCCGAGCAGGGCCACCGTCTGACCTGGCTCGGCGGTGAAACTGACGTCCTTGAGAACCAGCTCGCCCCCGCCGAAGTAGCGGAAACTGACGTTCTCGAAGGCCACCCGGCCCTCGATGGTAGGGAGGACGATGGCGCCCGGCTTCTCGACCACTTCCGACTGGGCGTCGAGGATCTCGAAGACGCGCTCAGCCGAAGCCCCTGCCTGCGAGATCATGGCCATGATCATACCCAGCATCAGCATGGGGAAAAAGGCCATCATCATGTAGTTGGCGAAGGCCACCAGCCGCCCCACGCTGAGGTGACCGGCGATAGCCTGGCGGCCGCCGATCCAGTAGACAGACAAGAGCGAGAGATTGGCGATCAGAAAAATGAGCGGCATGGCCGTCGCAAACAGCCGTCCCACGACCAGGTTTAGGTCGAACAGGTTCTGGTTGGCCTGGGTGTAACGCTGGGCCTCGTAGGACTCGCGAGCGAAAGCCTTGACCACCCGCACGCCGGCCAGGTTTTCCTGCAGCACGGTGTTGAGATCGGCTATCCGCTGCTGAATCCGCATGAACAGCGGTCGGGCCTTGCTGGCGAAGAGGCCGAAGACCCCAAAAGTGAGCGGCACCAGCACCAGCATGATGAGCGCCAGTTGCCAGTCGGTGGCGACCAGCAGCGCGATGCTGCCGACCATCATCAGGATGGCACTGATGAGTTGGATGAAGCCCATGCCAATGAACATGTGCACCATCTCGACGTCGGACGTGGCGCGGGTGAGGAGCTGCCCGGTCTGGGCGCGGTCGTGGTAACTGAAGGAGAGGGATTGGATCCTGGCGTAGAGTTCATTGCGCAGGTCGTAGGCTATGCCTTGAGCGGTGCGGGCGGAGAGCACGCCTTGCAGGAAGGTGAAGACCGATCCAGCGATGGCCAGGCCCACCATTCCTACCGCAGCCCGCAAGACGACCTGCATCTGCCCGGCGACGATGCCGTCGTCAATGATCGTCTGAGTCAGGCGCGGAATGACCAGGCGGGTGGCGGAGGAAATGAGCAGGCCGAGGAAGGCCCCTGCAGCCAGCAGCCAGTAATGTTTGAGATAACCCAGTGCGCGTCCGAGATGTTTCACGGTGATTGCCTCCAGAGTCATATTGTACACGTGGGGGGAATATTGTCAATTTAGCGGTTAGCTTTGCAAAGGGGCAAAGGCGGCAGCGGTAAGCAAGAAGCCATCTGCGTCAATCGCGCAGGCGGCTTTTTTGGTGTTGCCAAACGAGGCGAAATCTGCTAATACTATGGCTGGGAACCAAAAGCCTGAAATCTAGCCGGGGACAAACGCGGAACTGAAAGTGCTGCTGGTCTCTCTAGGCCTGGAGATCTAGAGCCACTGGTGGGAATCTTATTTACACCTTCTCCCAAAAATGTTAATAACCAAACTCTTACTTACATCTGTGTTAATAACCGTTTCCTTTACCTTCAGATGGAAGGCGACTGATGGATCCTAAAGCATTTCGCGAAAGCCCGGCAGGGCGGGTTGTGCGCTCCGTCAAAGGGGGTATTGGGCTTTTGTGCCGAAGGCCCGCAACCGTGTCTACCGGGCCGGTGAGGTGCTGCGGGTCATTGAGGAGCCTTTGAATCCCACCGACGACGTCCTTCCTGGAGAGGCACGATGATGGGCACGAGCGAGTTGCGAATGATATACTATGGTCGCTTCGTGCGGCTGCGCAAGATACCTGAACTTAGCGACCTGGGGACGTAGCATGTTTGTCGGATTTGGCGACGAATCGGGGACGCCGCACCCAGCAAGTAGAGAACGATTCTTCACCGTGGCGCTGCTTGTTGTGCAAAATCCGCGCCGCATAGAAACGCTCGTCCGTCGGACACGCCGATCGCTGCGCAGACGCGCTCGAACCAGCGAGTTGAAGGCTGCTCGTTCGCACCCACGAGTTATTCGTCGTTTCCTGACCAAGTTGGCCGCTGTCGAGTGCGAGATCTACGTCACGGTAGTGGATAAGCAAGGCATTACCCCGCAACAAAGCGAAGCTGTATACCGTGCAGCGGTGGCGCGAGTCGTCCGCCATTGCGTCGAACGCCACCCTCAAGTAAACTTGTGCCTGGACAAGCGATACACTAACCGCACCCAACGAGTACAACTCGAGCAAGCCATACGCAGGGCCATTGCTCACGTGCCTATGCAAATCGTGTTGATCGAACAATCGGATTCGTGGGCAGTGCCTGGGTTGCAAGCGGTGGATTTCGTGGCCTGGTCTTTTGAACAGAAGCACGGGTTGGGCGAGCGCTGGGCAGCGCAGATCATTGCCGAGAAGGTCATCGTGGAGGAAAGGGTGCGGGGAACAAAAATAGCGGCTCTGCCTGGGGGCCGATAACCACCGCCAACTAATGGGCGGAGTGGGGTGTTCTACGAACACCCAGCCGATCCAGGACTTACAATACCGCTACCTGTTTGAATTATACTATCAATTGGCATTAAAGTCAAGTTTCAGATGAGCGGTGAGCAGGATGTTGGTCTTGCTGAGAAGCCAACGATCCCGAAGGTCAGCGGCACCAGCACCAGCATGATCAGCGCCAGTTGCCAGTCGGTGGCGACCAGCAGCACAATGCTGCCGACCATCATCAGGATGGCGCTGAGGAGTTGGATGAAGCCCATGCCGACGAACATGTGCACCATCTCGACGTCGGACGTGGCGCGGGTGAGGAGTTGCCCGGTCTGGGCGCGGTCGTGGTAACTGAAGGAGAGGGATTGGGTCTTGGCGTAGAGTTGATTGCGCAGGTCGTAGGCCACGCCCTGGGCGGTGCGGGCGGAGAGCACACCTTGCAGGAAGGTGAAGACCGATCCAGCGATGGCCAGGCCCACCGTTCCTACCGCAGCCCGCAAGACCACCCGCATCTGCCCGGCAACGATGCCGTCGTCAATGATCGTCTGGGTCAGGCGCGGGATGATCAGGCGGGTGGCGGTGGAAATGAGCAGGCCGAGGAAGGCCCCCGCAGCCAGCAGCCAGTAATGTTTGAGATAACTCAGTGCGCGTCCGAGATGTTTCACGACGATTGCCTCCAGGGTTATATTGTACACCTGGGGGGAATATTGTCAATTTGGCGATTAGCTTTGCAAAGAGGCAAAGGCGGCAGCGATAAACAAGAAGCCATCTGCGTCAACCGCACAGGTGGCTTTTTTGGTGTTGCCAAACGGCCTGAAGTGTGGTATAGTATGCCTGGTAGCAAAATATAAGAAGGGATTATAGAGTCGTGCCGCTTGTAATCCTAAATACCTACTCCTGATTGGCCTAAAGGCATCAAGTAAAAGCAAAGGAGAATCCCATGTATGTACTTCCTCCTGAGAACCTTAGAGCCGAGTTAGATAAACTTTACCACCAGGCTTATATACACCAAAGAACCTGGCGATGGTCAGCGGCCGTTGAAACTTATAAAACTATCTATGAAATTTTGATCGACAATCAACCCCAGGGCAACCGTTTTCATAAAGGCGCATCTCTGCATCTCTTAGGCATCGCTTTGCTCTATGTCCAAGAGTTCATGTTTAGCGTAGGATTGGATTTCCAGAGTGACTTGGAGCAGAGGGCCACTTCACCTAAGTTGCGGCGAGAATTTGAGAAGCATAAGATCATCCTTTCTGCGAATGGCTCGATTGTGACCAAAGTGAAGGACGACCAATGGCAGATAGACGATTCTGATAACAATTCGAGCTACATTGTGATCAAAGAAGGTGAGACGCTAAGGATTTACGTCCGAGAGACTTCATCGGCCATCAAGAATTTTCTTCTCGCATATACAGAAGACGTACTCTCCAAAAGCCCGGGTGAGGAAGACCGCGCTGATGAGAAACCAGCAGGTCTTGTCCTTAAACTCCATTTCGAGATCCGTCCCAACCTTTTAGAAGTCATTAAGAAACTTGCGCGCGGCGCCAAAGAGGCGAAGCAAATTGTACAAAACCCGACTGCTATCCTTGCTAAGGCATTGGCGCAAGTGGGAGCAGATGAGCAACAGATTACAGAATTATGCGGAGCAATTCCAGAGATCGGGCCTAAAAGATCCCTAGACGAGCCGCGCAGTCCTTGGGAATATAGAGTCTTCATTGGAGGCAACTACAATCAATTGCTACCCTTGGAAACAATTAAGGAGGCGGTAGCACAGCCAGGGTATGATCCTATACTAGCAGCCGATTTTGAGATGCCAGAAGATCTCATTTACCACCATACGCTTATGCTGCTTCATAGTTGCAAGTTAGCAATTTTCGACATCTCTCAAGGGAATGGGCATTTAATGGAGATTGAAAGAGCATTCGATTATGGAATTAGTCCTCTCTTTGTGTATTCAGTGATGGAACCCAGAATGACGCCGCGTGTTTCGGTTATGCTAACAACTCGGCTTGGACAATCTGGTTATGAACCTCAGCCATACAGAACCAGCGACGATCTCTGGAAGTTGGTAAGAAAGTATCTTGAGGAAAAAGGTCTACCTTTAGCGACGAGGAGCTATACAGAGACAACAACAACGATTACAACGGAGATAAGCAATAAAGTAACCACCTCACTTTCATCCTGGGCAGAAGAAGCCAGTAATGAGCCATAAATACAAAGATAGCGTCAACCCTCAAAAAGTTAGAATTTGGGTAAGACAGCTATGGAACAAAAAGAGCACGCTATCCAGATGCCACTGTTAGCCCAAGCGGAGCGGCCCGGATGCGAAGCGACAGGGGACCTGCTGCCCCCGAAGCCGCAAGCGGACGAGGCGCGGAGTGCGATGGAGGAGAATTGCAGTGATTAAGACCTACTGTTGTCAGGATGAATTGGAGAAATTTGGCTTTCCAAGCGAGCAACGCCGCGATGTGTGGACCGTCCCTCGCTCGCCTCTGGGGCTTCCAGATGATGTTGTCCGCAAAAAACCTGATAGAGCCAAGCCTTGTTTGTATCTGGTATATTGGGAAGGCTATCCGCGAGCCATAGTTGCCGACATTGATGATGTCTCTCCTGACGATGTGCGTGCCTATGCATGTGGACCAGCGTTTGAGAAGAGCCCTCCCTTTATCATTCTTGCACGCAACGGAACAATCCAGCAAGTAGAAGAGCTAAGAGGCTCTAGATATTACTCTAGAGTGTATCGGAGAATAGTAGACAGATCTCTGCTAAGTGCACTTGGGGCTTTTTTTTAACATAAGTAGCTCTTTTACATCTGAATAGCATCTCTTTCCTGCTGGTTATCGCCTTC
>DAOUDK010000041.1:0-30902 GCA_034431315.1 Anaerolineae bacterium | reverse complement strand
GAAGGCGATAACCAGCAGGAAAGAGATGCTATTCAGATGTAAAAGAGCTACTTATGTTAAAAAAAAGCCCCAAGTGCACTTAGCAGAGATCTGTCTACTATTCTCCGATACACTCTCAATCGCTATCAGCACACGCAGATCGGCTATTTGAACATAATTGCATTGGCCATCGGGCCGGTTTACATTACGTATCACATGGCTGTTTATGGTTTCAGTTGGATTGCCCTCGCAGGTCTGATTATCTTTGCAGTCGGCCTGGTGTCGTTCGCCACGCTAACTGTAGTGATTGAGGAAGATGCTCTCAAGATTCGATTTGGGCCAGGAATCATTCGAAAGAGATTTCCCTTGAAGGATATTGAATCGTGCCAGGCCGTGGAAAACCCGTGGCACTATGGCTGGGGAATTCGCCTGACCCCTCATGGCTGGCTCTATAGTGTTGCTGGCTCTCATGCCGTCGAGATCAAGATGAAAGCAGGTAAGCAATATCGAATTGGCACCAATGTTCCGAGTGACCTTGAGAAAGCTATTCGGCAATCTATTGAGAAGACAGCGAGGTGACGGCATAACAGCGTGTTCGCGGTTCGCCGCGCTGTATATGCCTGATGAAAGAGAAGAAGCCACCTGCGCCAACCGCACAGGTGGCTTTTTTGTTGTCGCCGAAGGAGCCCCAGTTTTCGGAGGAGTCAAATCCGAAGATAACGCTCTATCCTGTTCAACCCTTCAACTATGTTCTCCATCGAGTTTGCATACGAAAACCTGAGGTATCCCTCGCCATTGTCCCCAAAATCAATCCCCGGCGTCACCCCCACGTGGGCTTTTTCCAGGATGTCGAAGGCCAGTTTGTATGAATCCTTCGAGATGTGCCTGGCGTTGGCAAATACGTAAAAGGCCCCGGTGGGTTCAACGGTGATGCCAAAGCCTAGCTCCTTGAGGCGTTTGACTATGTATTGCCTTCGCTCGTCGTAGATGCTCTTCATGCGGGCCACGTCTTCCCCTGCTTCTTCCAGGGCAGCGATTCCGGCGATCTGAACCACGGAGTTGGCGGAGATGAAGAAGTTCTGCTGTATTTTCTGGATGGGCCGGATGAACGGCTGGGGCGCGATCAGGTAGCCGAGTCTGAGCCCGGTCATGGCGTACAGCTTTGAAAAGCCGTTCAGGACAAAAGCATGGTCCGTGAATTCCAAAATGGAGTGTTCTTGGCCCTCGTAAACCAGGCCATGATAGATCTCATCGGAGATGACGTAGGGTGAGAATTCGGCAATGGCCCTCATGCGGCTTTCGGACAACAGGTTGCCAGTCGGATTGGAAGGCGAGTTTATGAATATCGCCTTCGTTCTATTGGTGATTTTCTCTCTGATCGCCTCAGGCCTGTATTGAAAGCCGTCTTCTTCGTAAACCGGCACTGCCACGGGAACGCCCTGCACGAATCTGATGAAGTTGGGATAGCAGGCGTAATGGGGGTCGGAGACGATCACCTCGTCGCCTTCCTCCAAGAGGGCCGAGAACAGAAGGAACATGGCAGGTGAAGTCCCCGAAGTTATCACGATCTGGTCAGGATGCACCGATGCGCCGTATCTCTCAAAGTAGTGCTCACAAATAGCTTCCCTGAGCTTCAGATTACCGAGGCTGTGGGTGTAATGGGTGTGTCCCTCTTCCAGGGCCAGGCAGGCCGCATCTTTGACGCATTGCGGGGTGTCGAAATCGGGCTCGCCTACCTCCAGGTGGATTATGTGGATGCCCTCACGTTCCATAGCGCGCGCCCTCTCCAGGACATCCATGACGATAAAGGGTTTGATCTCTTCTGCTCGTTTGGCGATCATTTGGTGTGCTCCTTTTCTATTTGGTGCGGGCCTTCGTCACCACAGCCAAGACAGCACCCACGCTGACGTAGACGAGGCCAGCGGCTACGATCGAGAACTTCGGTATGGCGCACCAGCGAGCTACTGCAGGCCACGACGCTTGCTGAGACCCCAGCAGAACCTGGATGAGGGCGTAGTTCTCCACGGCGTCCAGCAGCGCGGCGCCAAACTGCGCCCAGGCCAGGAGCACTCCCGTGGAGGAGAGAAACGCGACCCGTCGTGAGAGGCTGCGGGCCACCAACACGCAACCCAGCGAGATACAGCTTGAGTAGGCGACCATGAAGAGGTAATCAAGGCCGAGATTTAAGCCAGCGTAGACCTGGCCCGCTTGCCCCCACGACTCGACCATGCTCTGAGCGAGGGCTAGCTCTCCTGCAAGCTCGAACGAAACGATGCCCAGCGGTGCGACCTCGGTATTCAGAGGGCCGCCCAGGGCGTTCAGGCTCACCATTACGGCAAGCGTGAGGGCGAAAAGAGCTATGAACGCGCACTTCTGCCCAGAGGTGGAAAGCCAATCGAAGGGATGTCGGGTTGCCATTTTTCACACTCCTTGAGATTTTTCTAAAGACTCGAATCACCGAAACCGACCGTCTGACTTCCTGCTCTGCACTTTCCCTTTAGACTGTTCCAGCCAGCCCACGCGGTCGGCTTGAGGCTGGTCGAACTCTGGTACATACGGCTTGATGTCCAGCAAAGGCGTTCCGTCGAGAATGTCCACGTTCTCAATGTGCAGGATGTTTTGCTCAATGCTCAGCAGTTTTACGATGGATAGCCCAATGGGGTTGGGACGCTTTGGGGCTCGGGTGGCAAAAACTCCACGGGGCTGGGGATCCATGAAGGGGGTGACGACAAGTTTGGACTCTTGAACTCGGTGAAAATGGTAGAGCAAGATGATGTGGGAGAAGCCTTCCAGGTCTCTCAACCCTTCGGCGAATTCGGGGAAAACCTCGACCGTGCCTCGAATTCCGGCAGCTCCTGTGGGTTGGATGGGCATACCCCCGATGTCGGTGAACGGGCTATGAATCACGCCAATGGGCCGATAGCTTATTTCCATAATCCGATATCCAAACTGGTAGGTTGGTAGACTGGGAAACTGGTAAATTGGTAAATTGGGGAACCAATCTACCAATCTACCAATCTACCAACTAAAGCTTGATCGCCCGCGTGGTGATGAAAATGTGCATGTAGTTCGCCAGTATATCGCCCTCCTCCTCACCGTAGGAGTCCTCATAAAAACCAGTGATCACGAAGCCAACGCCGAGTTGTCCGCCGATCTGATCCTCCAGGGTGTGGCTGAACTCAAGAGGGAATCCCTTATCAACATATCGCTGCCTTTCCTCTTCAGTCAAGCTGGTCAGGTCGGAGTAGGGGAGGGCGTACTTGACCTGGAGAATACCGGTGCGGTCAGCGAGGTCGTAGTCAAAGAGATAAATCGCTGGATTCGAGAAGCCGGCCAGCAGCGCTCCACCGTGCCGCAGCACCCGAAACGCCTCCGCCCACACTGGCCGGACATCGGGGACAAACACGTTGGAGACGGGATGCACGATGAGGTCAAAGCTCTGGTCGGAGAACGTCGAAAGGTCGGCCATGTCACCTTCGACCGTGGTGATGGCGAGCGAGTCCCTCTCGGCGACAAGACGGTCCTGCTCCAACTGCCTGGGCGAGTTGTCGAGGACGGTCACATTTGCCCCAGCCGCAGCCAGAACTGGGCCCTGCTGCCCTCCGCCCGAAGCCAGGCAAAGGACATCGAGACCTTCCAAATTGGGGAACCATGCCCTCGGAACCGGTTTCGTCGGCGTCAAGATGATCTCCCATTGCCCTTGCCTCGCGGCGGAGATGGCCTCACTACTGACTGGAACAGTCCATTGATTGCCACGCTCAACTTCTTTGTTCCACGCCATGCGATTGTACGCTCGAACGTCCACTCACGTTCTCCTTACTGCATGCTAGTCCCGATCCCAGACCGAAACGAATCTATACCCATTCCGAAGTGAGCGAGTGAGCTCATTGTCGTCCACATTGATCGTGGCGATCGCGGCGACGGTGGCTCCTTGCTTCTCCAGTAATGCAATTGCAGCCTTGACCTGGGCGCCGGTCTCCACCCATTCGTCTACCAGCAGGACTCTGGAGCCTGGCTGGAGGGCATCTCGTCTTATCTCGATGGATTTCCTCTGGCCGGTGTAGTCAACGAAGCTGGCTGTATCCGATGCGACAGGGAGTTTGCCACCTTTGCGAAGCGGCACGAATCCTCTCTCAGTCCTCATCGCAATGGCGGCGCCCAGAATGAATCCCAGAGCATCAATGCCCGCCACACAGTCGAAAGCAACCGTGGCGCACATTCCTACCAGGTCATCAACGAGCGCTGAGAATGCCTGATAGTCACCGAAGAGGGGGGTGACGTCATACCTCGATCCGTCCGTGGCAGTGTCTATGAGGTCAAGGTAGTCTCGCATGAGCATCCCTTCACCGCCGAGGGCTATCCGGCGTTTTCCTGAAGCCGTCAATGAGGTGAAGCACCGCCAGAACGGGATGCCGATATAACATGCGGGGACCAGCATATCGCATCACCGCTTTGACCTTCTCTCTCATGTCCGGCTTGTAGCAATGAACCGGGCACTTGGCGCAGGTGGGCTTGTTTTCCCGAAGCGGACATCTGTCAAGACGAGCCAGTGCATAGTCCCAAAGCTCCCTACATTCAGGGCAGAGTTCACCCTCGCTTCCATGGTGATCGTGGCAATAGAGGCGTATCATGGCCTCAATGGTCTTGCTTTCCCTGCGCATTCTGGAATCGTGGCTGGACATGTCGAACACCCTTTTGATGGTTCAATCCAGTTCATCATCGAAGATTGTTATAGGACTCGACTTCCTCGCTTTTCACCACAAAGACACCAAGGCACAAAGAAAAGCGGCGTAGGTGGGGCCTCTCACGAAACTTTGTGTCTTTGTGTCTTGGTGGTAGGAAAGAATTTGCGCGAGGCTACCCCGGCAGCCGCATCCGCGCCACGAGTACCGGCGGGATCTCGCTGAAGTTCGCTCCCCAGGAGAGGTAGTCTCTGGTAGATGGGTGATCCGGTGGAAACGCTCGCTCCTCGAGGCCATCCAGCACGAACCCGGCGTCAAAGCCTTTACCGAGCAATACCTCCAATGGTCGGTGGAAGATAAGCTGCGGCTTCGGCTGGCCCCGCATCGCCGCGGCGTGGGTAACTGTTGGGGTGATGTAGCTGAATATCTTCACTGAGTAGATGGTGACGATGTCGCCCGCTCGATCCTCCACCTCGGCGACGAGGGCCATGTGGGGGCTGTTGAAGCAGGGATGGAGCACCGAGAAGACGAATCGCCCGCCGGGACGAAGCAACCGGGCCAGGGCGCGCATCAGGGGTTGGATCTCCGCCATGTCGAACAGCGCCATGTTGCAGATGGCAGCGTCGAACTGGCCCACGCCCAGCGCCAGTAGCGCAGCTTCGTCGGTGGCGTCCAGCACCAGGTACTCGATACGCTCGGTGTGCTCTGTCGTGCGCTCCAGGGCATAGGCAATCATCTCTTCCGCGAAATCGAAGGCCACCACCTCGGCGCCCATAGCGGCCAGGTGTCGAGAGGACAACCCATTGCCGCAAGCGATGTCGAGCACGCGCTCACCCGACCGCAACTCCAGCAGCCGCTCGGTGGCCGGCCAGATCAGCACCTCGACGAAGTCGTTGCCCTCGTCCATGCGCTCGTCCCAGAAGGCCGCGTTCCGGTTCCACGCCTCTCGCGTCTCTTCGTTTGCTCGCTGTAGATCTGCGGTCGACATAACACGCTCCTAGCTCGGTTGTTCCTCGATGCGTCCAAAAGCCTGGAGTGCTATCAAGGTGTTGAGGGTCAAGCGGCCGCGCCATTCAAGTTTGGCTTGCTCCCATGCGTCTGGATAGAAGTCACCCCAGGTCCAAACCGGATCCCATGTGCCTTCAGGGGTTTGGTGGTCAATCTGGTAATCCAGGTGGGCCTGTAGATCATCCCAGAGTAGATCCGCGACGACGGACTGTGGCGACGACGCTAACTTGAGTGGTGAGATGCAGTAGGAAGCCCATTCCCGTGGGTCACGGCTGACGACGGTGGGGGTTACGTCGCGAATCCGTGTTATAAGACGACGCCTGAAGTGTTGCGGCAGCTCCTCTGCCTCCGCCAGGCTCAAGGCATAGCTGAGGTCATCCCCGCCTCCCGTCTCCAATGCCTCAATGACTTCAATGTCCGTAACCGTGCCCTCGGTCAGGTCGTTGAGCCAGTCGGCTGGCACGAGGGATGCGAAATGATGGAGCAAGCCCACGATCTCGGCCCGTGGAATGACCAGAAAGCCATCGAAGGTGCGAGCCAGGCTGCCGTCTTCGTCGTGCCACCATCCGGCATGGGGGAACGCATTCGTATCGTGCGGCGCAACCCGCCAGACTTTGGCCTGATGATCAAACGTCGCCAGCAGATACGACACGGCTTGGCCGACCACTGGATGGTCTGCGGAGCACCCAAGCTCTTTGAGCGTGCGCAGGCCAATCCCAGTCGCCAGGGCTGATGAGCTTGGCGTGCGCAGGTCCGGTTCCAGCGCTCGTCCAAATCCGCCGTCCTCGTTTTGAAAGCGTGCCAGCTCGGCAATCACGCTCTCCGCTGAGGCCGCCTCGAACAGATGCTCGAACATGGCTCGCTCCAGCGGCCTAGCCCGCGTTTTGAGGAACTGGCGCGCTCGGCCAAAGGCTTCGCCGCTTAGTCGTTTCAATGTCAAGGGCATAATCGTACTCCTTCCGCGAGCCCCGCTGTGTAAAGGTGTGCCGCATCGTTCAGTCTCTCTATGGTACGCTCGTTCCACTCGTTCACTCTCAAAACGCTCAAACTCGCAGGGGAAGTCTCGAACGACACTTTGCACAGCATATCAATGTCCAGTTGCAGCCACCAGGCGACGATGTTGATCAGGGTTCCTGCGTGGGTGACCACAAGGAGAGGGGCGTTTTGGTTTCTGGTAAGCTGCTCCATGCAGGCCGCGACTCTCGAATAGAACTGGCGCCATGTCTCTGCTTGCGGGTACGGTTGCCAATCGAGCTCTGGTGTGGTCCTTTCCAGAGCATACCGTTTCGCCTCTTCTTGTGATTTGCCTGCCACAACGCCATTATTGGGCGCTCTGAGCTCAGGAACAGGATTCGGTGTCAGGCTGATCTCTTTGCCGATGATCTCCGCCGTTTGCAGCGCGCGCTTGAGGTCACTGCAGTAAAGCTGGCAGGGAGTATCTCCAATCTCATGCTTTAATCTTGATGCCAGACAGGTGGCCTGACGACGTCCCATCTCCGTCAGCCCGGTATCTGTCCAACCGCCTGTCAGCTTGTTCACGTGATGTTCCGACTGCGCGTGTCGGACTAAGATGATTGGTCTGATGGGATACCTCCTCTTGCGCCTACGGATTCTCTTCTCCAAAGACAAACAGATCGCCAATGGACTCCCGCAGATAGTTGCGCCGAATCGCTTCACCAAAAACGGGGGCTACAGAGAGCACATGCAGTTTGGGATAGCTCTCCGCTGAAAGGATATGAACTGTATCCGTGGTCACGATCTCTGTGATTTGAGGAACCGCGGTCAGTTTTTCGAGTCCCCCTCGTACGAAGACCCCATGGGTGCAGACTATCCAGATTTCTTGAATACCATACTCGATCAAGAGTTTGCTCATTTCGAGAACGGATCCGCCAGTAGCGACTTCGTTGTCAAAAACCAGAGCCCGTTTGCAACCGTGCACCTGTTGGCCAATTATCCCACTAAGACGTACTTCTGTATCAGAAACCCGTTCCTTGTCCCCGGCTGCAACTGGCAGGCCCAGGTCTTTGGCGAAGCGAGCGGCCGACTTGGCGTGCCCCATGTCTGGGGCAACCACAATTGTGCTCGACAGGTCGCGCTGTTGAAAGTACTGGATGAAGACCGGGCGGCTGCTAAGCGGATCGGCCGGCACACTGAAGAAACCGTGCACCTGCGGCGAGTGGAGCACCATGGTCATCACGTGCGTAGCCCCAGCCGTTTGCAGCAGATCGGCCACCAGCCGGGCGGTGATGGAGATGCGCGGAGCATCTTTCTTGTCAGAACGGGCAAAGGAGAAGTAGGGGATGATGGCGTGAATCTCTTTGGCCGACGCCGCCCGCGCGATGTCGAGCATCATCAACAGTTCTACCAGATGATCGTTCACGGGGGGAGAGAGTGACTGGACAATGAACACCGTGCGCGAACGCACGCTGGCGCCGAGTTGGATATACAGGTTATCGTTGCTAAATCGAGTGATCTTGGTTTTGTCGAGCGGTACGCTCAGGTAGCTGGCGATATCGGAGGCCAGTTGGGGGTGGGAACTGCCGCTAAAAAAGCGAACTTCGCTGGGGTCAATGGCCTCTGTTGTCATTTTTCTTCTCCATTGCTGATTTTGCTCGGGATTAACCCCACGGTTCTATCTCGACTTCATCTACAGTTTCGTTATCCTCTTTGAACGTGAAGCGTGCTCGTACCCGCTCTCCTGCGAGGACACGCGGGAGCCAATGGTAAACATCTTGCCACATTTGTTCAAAGGGAATGTCATCGCTCGCAAACCAGGCAGGGATCATCTCCGTACTTTCCACTGGATCGCCATCCCACTTCGTGGCCAGAAACACGTGCACCGCTTGACTCCAATCAGGTTTGGCGGGGAACAAGAACGTCATAAGGCCCATCGGCTGGAGGTCCTTTTCGAAGACCTTGATCCCGGTCTCTTCTTCTAGTTCTCTAACGGCGGCCATGGTTACCGTTTCGCCTGCTTCAATCTTCCCGCCCAAGCCGCCGTATTTCCCCGCACCAAAGCCGACCTTCTTGAGCCCCAAGAGAATCTCATTGGGTGGATTTCCCCGCATCAAATAGCACAGAGTCGCGTGTGTCATGGTGAGCTCTTCTCGTATTGCTCGCCAGGCCTGTCGTCTGGTGCCGCGATATCGGACATCTCCCGGTAGAGAAACCATGCCCCTTTGCGGTCTCTAGCTTTCTTGGGCGCCCGATCATAGTACAGATCAAAGACCTGACCGCTATCGGTGCGCACTCGGTAATAGTCCCGCCCCACGCCCCACGAACCGCGACGGGAGGCAGCCGCGGCGTGCTCAGGGCGCATATTGACCGCCATGCGCCCCCGACGGCCATAGTCGTGCCATTCGCTCAGTTTCTCGATGACGCGATAGGTCTCGCCTTGCCAGACAAACTGGTCGGGGCAACCCGGCTTCTTCTCCAGCGTCGGCGGCTGATCGAACTGGGCCTCTATGGGTTCAGCGATGAATCGCAGGGGTTTGATGTCCATATTCTAATTCTTCACTCGCTAAAACCGCTATCAAGGGGCGTCCCCGCCCTGCCGAAGGGTAGTCTGGCCGCGAAATCGGGGCGAGGCTTCGTCGTGAGCTCAGCCGAACGGACGCCCCTCCGTAGCAGGGTAAAAAGTCAAAAAAACTTTTGCTGATCTACTTACTACGGCGAGGGCGGCTTTTCCAGAGTCGAAGCGACAGATAGGTGATAGCCTTCTCCCATCTCTGTTAGCTCAAAATCAAGTATCATTCGCGTGTACTCGGAGAAATACGTCTTCTTTCTTTCGATTAGCTCGCCCATGATTGCTCTCATGTACGCTCTCATTGCCCAACTGGCTGCTGGCATTACTTCTACAGCCTTGTCAACCATATCTTGCTGATCATCTTCGGGCAACAAGGCGGCGTTCCAGGCCACGATGGCCAGCATCAACAGCTTTCGATAATTTTCTTCTGTGTTGGCGGATCCGAGGTACGGTTCTACAAAGGCCGTCAGCACCTCGGACATCTTCACTTCTCCGCTCGGCTCGATGACAAACTCTTGCCCTTGAAGGGAGCCTTGCTCCAGCTTGTGTTTAAGGCTCTCCAGCGGTTTCTGCCTCCGCTTACGCCTACGTCTTTGCCTTCGTTTAGCCTTCTTGGATTTTGATGGTGTCATTTTATCCGCCCATTTTTGCCACGAATTACACGAATTTCACTAATTTTTATTTTTTGTGTTAATTCGTGAAATTCGTGGCTGATTTGTGGTGCCCCGCCAAGACCTTCTGACGAAATTCCTCCGCGCTGGTCGCCACGTCGTGATCCACTTCTTGCTCTCGCCCAAGATCGGGCGTCGTTTTTGTCACGTACTCAACCGTTCTGTCGGTCATTCAAAAGCCTCCCGTAGAGCCGATGTTGACATGCCGACTACGCGGCTTCGACGTGAGCCCCCGGACTGAGAACCGCAGCCCGAAGGCTCAGTCGAATGCTCAAATGTTCTAATCCGTGCGGTTAGTCCCAGTCTGCGCGGGGCTAAAGTCCCCGCGCTGAGAGAACGAAGCCCCCTTCGGGGCTGGATCTAGCCCGCAGGCGGTGTCCTGAGCTTGTCGAAGGGGCTTTACTCCCGCCGCGACAGCTTGGCCAACAACATCACCAGCCCAGCCACCGCCCCCGCTACCACGCCGAAGATGGCCGACTCGCGCGGGCCAAAGGCGGCGTTGACGGTGCCTTCCACCTCGTTGGCGAGCAAGAACACTACGCCGCTGTTCTTGGCTCTCACGTTGCGGGCCATCATCACTACCGCTCCGCTCTGGTCCATCGTCACGTCGCCTCGAGCCAGCAGCATCTGCGCCCCTGATTGCTCCATTGACACGTTGCCTTCAGAGATAACAGCGCCCGCCTGAGAGGCGGTGAGGTTGGCCGTCTGCGTCCGGGCCAAAACAATGCCTCCGCTGAGCATCTCCAGGTGATCCGCCTTTGCCTGCACCACCCCTCCCTGTCGGACAAGCAGGTCTTCGGCGGTGATGGATTGCGCTCCTGCCTGGCGCAACGTGACATGGGTCGCCTGCACATTGCGGGCTCCCCCCTGGGTGATGTTCACCGTCTCAGCGGTAACGTCGCCCATGTCGTTCCTCTCCTGCTCTTCCACTTTTTCACCTCCGTGAGCGTTTTTGGTTTCGTTGTCCATTGTCTGACCTCCCTTTCATCTCTCTTTTATCAACGTGTGATTCACGTTTCACGCCTATTTTATCACGGTATGAGGCCATGGTCAAGGCTGTTGGTCGGGTGGTCGGATGGTCGGTGGCCTTTCCGTCTTCTAACCTCTAACCTCCATCCTCTAACTTCCAATCTCCAACCTCCAACCTCCAACTTCCAAACTCCTGCCCCCGCCACGACCAGGAACCCTGCGACCGTCAGCCACAGCCCCCAGCCGATGTGGATGGGCTGGCCGTACACCCTGTCCAGCGCGCTGCGAATGGAGAAGAATTGCCACAAAGGGGGGATTGCCCCGGCGAAGGAGACGATTATCAGTAGGCCGGCCACTACGGCCCTCGGCAGACGGCGGTAGAGCAAGGATGCCGCGATGACGGCCAAGCAGCCTGCCGCCATCGAGAATTGCCGACCAAATTCGTCTGAGCTTAGAGCCTGGAGGATGAACGGGTAGGGGGGCAAGACGACGATCGCCAACACGATGGCGACTATCACCATGATCGCTCTGGCCCACAGGGGATAGCGCCAGAGTCGGCTGCTGCCTATCAGGGCCAGGCAAAGGGCTGCGGCCAGAGGGGGCAAGTAGAAAAGCTCGCGGATCACGAACTCGGTGCCGGCCCTCACGCCAGGCAGGAACTTGACAAACTCGGCCATGTCCAGCCCGCTCAGCACCAGAGCGGCCGTCTTGTGATTCACCCAGGGGCCCCAGTAACCAACTAATACCAAGGCGATTCCCAGAGGAACAAATCTCTTCAACATCCACGTTTCACGCTTCACGTTTCACGTCCTCACGTTTCACTACTTCTAAAACACAAAAGTGAACGTCAAATCATTCACATTGGTGTTGGTCGGCCCGGTGATGAGCAGATCGCCCAACTGCTGGAAAAAATGGTAGGAATCGTTGTCAGCCAGGTACTGAGGGGCCGACAGGCCGGCCTGCTGGGCTCGCCGCAGGGTAGAGCCGTCGGCGATGGCGCCCGCTGCATCAGTAGGGCCATCGGTGCCATCGGTGGCCAGGGGTATGATCATCACATCCTCCAGGCCAGCTATCTCCAGGGCGGCGCTGAGGGCCATCTCCTGGTTGCGACCTCCCAGGCCATGTCCCCTGACGGTGACCGTGGTCTCCCCGCCAGCTACCACGCAGGCTGGCCGGGACACGGGGCGGCCCGAATTGATGATCTCCTTAGCGACGGCGGCGAAGACCCTGGCTACTTCCCTGGCCTCGCCCTCGACAAAGGTGGAAAGCAGCAGAGTGTGGAATCCTAACCCTTCGGCTTTGGCCATGGCTGCTTCAGCGGCAACCTCGTTGCTGGCGATGATCAGGTTGTAAGTTCGGGCGAAACTCTCGGCACCCTGTTTGGGTGTCTCCGCGATGAGGCCCTCCTTGCCCCGCCGCAGGCGCTCGACTATGGGGCTGGGAAGCTCTTCCAGCAGGCCGTACTTCTCGATGACGCCGTAGGCATCGGCGAAGGTGGTGGTATCTGCCACTGTCGGTCCTGAGGCGATGACGTCCAGTGGACTCCCCACCACGTCGGAGAGGATGAGGGAAACGATTTCGGCGGGATAGGCCAGGCGAGCCAGGTTTCCGCCCTTGGTCTGGGAGAGATGCTTGCGCACGGCATTGGTCTCGTTGATGGTAGCTCCACAGCGCAGCAGGGCATCGGTCAGCGATTTCACGTCCGTCAGAGTGATCCCTTCCGCGGGCAGGGTCATCAGCGCCGACCCGCCGCCCGAAATGAGGCAGATGA
Source organism: Anaerolineae bacterium (assembly GCA_034431315.1). Taxonomy (GTDB): domain Bacteria; phylum Chloroflexota; class Anaerolineae; order VGOG01; family VGOG01; genus JAUWOY01. The sequence continues at coordinate 18,296 of DAOUDK010000041.1, read as the reverse complement.
CCAGGTCCTCGTCTGTGGCTTGGCGGGCCAACTCCACCATCTGCTTCGTTCCAGCCATCCCGGCGGCATCGGGGATGGGGTGGCCGGCCTCGTTGAGGCGAACGATCTCGGTCTCCGCTCCGTAGCCGTACTTGACGTTGACCAGGCCGGCGGTCACGCGCTGCCCCAGGATCTCCTCCACGGCTTGGGCCATGGAACCGCTAGCCTTACCCCCGCCGATGACGTAGATGTTGCGGTAGTGGCTGAGGTCATAAGTGCGCTGGCCGATGCGCAGAGTCTCGTCTGAGAGCGACACCTGTCGTTCGATGGCCTTGACGGGATCAACTGCTTCCAGGGCCGTGGACAGGACGGCCAAAGCCCGCTCTCGTCGTTCTCTCGTCTTGCCGCTTTTTAGTACCTCAGGGTCAAATGGAGTCATAATCACCTCCTCGCTATATCTTGGTGAAGAAGAGGTGGGCGATAAGGCCGGCGATTGGCGGGAAGATCAAGGTGGAGAGGACGCGAGCCAGAGTGACCTTGGGTCCGATGATGGACAGCTCTAAGGGCAAGCGGCTTACTGACCAAAGAGACCAGGCGGTGATAAAGCCCACGATGGTGCCGATGCCTGCCCCGGCCTCGTAGAAAGAGGCCACGATGGGGAAGACGGAGTAGGGCGAGCCCGGCATAATGCCACCGGCAATACAGCCCAGCAGGATGCCCTTGAATCCTGCCTGAGCTCCTAACCACTGGCTGATCAACTCTTTCGGGATCAGCACCCGCGCCAGGCCAGCCACGGCGAAGGAGGCCAACAAGAGGGGCAAGTTGTCCCAGATGGTCTGGGCGCCCAACCTCAAGCCGGCCAGGTGAACCCCGTCTCGAAAATAGGCCACGACGGTCAGGATCACGGCCAGAGCGATCATGATGATAGTAGTTGTGTTCATCTTCTTCACCTCACACTCTCCTCGATTGTTTTTCTCCAATCGCGCAACGCCTGGCAGTGAGCCTGGAAAGCCAGGTCTGTCGGCAGCTCGGCGGGCGCGAAAAGGCCCACCTCGCAGGCATCGTCGCCGGCCACCAGCTCTCCGCCCGCCACGTGGGCAGAGTAGAGGACGAGGACCAGATGCCCGTAGAAGTCGCTGTTGACAGAATACACGCCCAGGAGGTCATCCAACTCCACCTCCAGGCCCGTCTCCTCGCGGCACTCGCGGATAGCCGTCTCTTCGATAGTTTCGCCGTACTCGGTGAAGCCTGCCGGCAGTGTCCAGGAGCCAAGATGGGGCTCAATCCCGCGCCGCACCAGGACGACTCGTCCCTCGGCCTCTATCAGCGTACCTGCGGCCACTTTGGGGTTGATATAAAAAATGAAGCCACACTCCTGACAGACCAGCCGCTCTCTCTTGTCAATCATCTTAGGGGCCAGCCGGCCAGCGCAGTGGGGGCAGAACTTCGGCGTTAAGATGTTTTGTTCGCTAGATTGCATCTCTATTCCATCGGAGAAACCAGGTTTTTACTTTCTGAGCAAGTAGATCTTTGCTTCTGAGGTCTCCTGCGACGCGCAAAGGTGTTTTATCAACGAAAAACCTGGTTTCTGATTTATTCCAGGGCCTCATATAAACTGAGGAGCTTCGCTGCTGCTTGTTCCCAGGTGAACTTCCTCGCTTGCTTCATTCCCTTGGCGATCATCCTTTCCCGCAGCGCATCGTCCTCCAGAACTCGCTTCATGGCCTCGGCCAGGGCCTCTACGTCTGTGGCCTCCACCATCAGCCCTGCCTCGCCCACAACCTCAGGCAGGGAGGAGGCGTCGGAGGTTATCACCGGCGTGCCGCAGGCCAATGCCTCCAGGGGCGGCAGCCCGAAGCCCTCGTAGAGGGAGGGGAAGACGAACAGGTCGGCCAGGTTGTAGAGGGCGGGCAGGTCGCCGTCGGCCACGAAGCCGGGGAATATGACCTTCTCCTCCAGGCTCAACTGTTCGACGGTGGCGAAAATCTCCTCGTAGAGCCAGCCCTTGCCCCCAGCGATGACTAATTGAAGGAACGGGTAATGAGTAATGAGTGATGAGTAGGCCTGGACAAGGCGGGTGAAGTTCTTGCGGGGTTGCAGGGTTCCCAGGCCAAGGATGAACCGAGGGGGTAGGTTGTATCGCTTTCTCACTTTCTCCAATAGGGCATGATCCTCGATGGGATGGAAGCGCTTCTCCACCCCAGGATAGACCACTTCGATCCTGGCGGGTTCCACCCCCAGCAGCTCCACCAGGTCGTCTTTGGTGCTCTGCGAATCGGCCAGCACCATATCGGCCCGATGCACGGAGCGGGGGACTACTTTGTTCAGATAGGCCCGCAGGTTGGCGTCGGCGCATTGGGGGTAGCGAATGAAGGAGAGGTCGTGGACGGTGACCAGAGTCTTGGCCCGGCGCACCGGCGGCAGGACGAAGTCGGGCGAGTGGAAGATGTCCACCCGGCCGGTGACGAACTCCACCCAGAGGGGCAGTTGCAAGCGATGCCACAGGATGACCAGGGCGCGATCGGAGAGGGGCACCGCACGCATCTGAAAATTGGACGGCCAGGCCGTGTCCGTTAGCCGCTGCCCCCCCGTCGCTGCAAACAGGACATAATCGTGGCTTCGGTCGAGTTCCGCCAGCGCCCTCACCAGCTCTCGTGTATAGCGACCGATGCCCGCCCCCTGGCGAACCGCCGCTGTGTAATCAATGCCGATGCGCAATGCTAAATCCCCCGGAAGGTCCAAAGGCGATTGGCGCCGAAGTTCCAGAACAGTACTATGATGGTAGCGATCGCTTTAGACAGGTTATAGGCCAGCTTGTAGTGGGCCAGGCCAATGCCGAGAGCCAACGTTGCCATCGGAGTCGCCAACGCGCCCGCCTCACCCAGCACCCAGGCATCCAGGCTGAGGAAGATGGCCTGGTTTAGCAGCAGGCCGACGATGTTGACCAGGACGAACTGGGCGAGTAAAGGGGCGATGGGCCTGTCCTTCGATTCGGGAAACGTCCACAGCCTGTTCCAAACGAAATTGCTGATCACCGCCACCGAGAACGAGCAAGTGTTGGCCAATATCTTGCTGAAGCCGAAGGTAAGGATGAGCAGATTGAGGCCGCCGAAATCAATCACCGCCCCCAGCGTGCCCACCACGGAAAACTTGAGAAAGCGGGTGATCTCTTTGGAATTGGCGCGAGCGAACTTGTGGACTCTGGAAAACATGGCAAATTCCTTCTTACCACCAAGACACAAAGACACGAAGTTTTTTTGGGAGATCAATCCACACCGCTTTTCTTTGTGTCTTGGTGTCTTTGTGGTGAAAAACTTGTTTGCGGCTACGCTGCGTCATAATTCTGGTTGTGCTGTCCGATCACGAACAGCAATCCTAGCAACATAGCCACATGCAAGTACATGTTGTGCACGTAGAGGTTATCGAACAGGTTGTGCACCGAGAGGTGTGTCAGGACACCCAGGATGCCGACCGCCACTCCTCGCCAATAGCCCTGAGTTGTTCGGACGACCTTCCAGACTTGCCAGAAGGCGGCTCCCCAGAGGATGAGATAGGCCGCCAGCCCGATCAGCCCTGCTTCGGCGGTGATGTTCAGGTAGTAGTTGTGGGCGTGGCCCAGCGGTTCCGTCCAGCCTGGCAGGGAGTAGGACGGGTAGACCGGCTCGTAGTTGCCGATGCCCACCCCCAGCCAGGGCCGGTCGCTGAACATCCCCCAGGCGGCCTGCCAATGAGCCAGCCGTTCCACCACGGCGTAGTTGGCATCAGTCAGTTTGACTCCCCGCACGTCGAGAGTGTGCAAATAGGGGAGGAAGTCGGTGAGGCGCTGAACAATGGTCTGAGGCAGCGCTTGAAAGCTACCCATCAGCAGCACCAAGGCTGCTGGCAGACAGACCAGGGCGAAAAGAACCGCCGCTCGTCGGCTGTACGCTAGAATCATTAGAGTGAAAGCGGCGGCAAAGCCCAGCCAGGCGCCACGAGACCAGCTCATGATCAAAGCGGTCCCCATGGTGGCGAGGCCGAGGATAGCAACTGGTAGATTCGTAGATTCGGGATTCGTGGATTCGTGACGACCCCACGAATTTACGAATTTACGAATTCCGAATCTACGAGTTCCCAACAGCACGCCGCAGGCCAACGGCAAAACTAACCCCAAATACCCCCCATACGGATTAGGCTGCTCGAATGTGCCGTAGGCCCGCATGAAGCGGCCGAGGACGATGAAAGCCTGTGGCCCCACGCGGCCCAAAAACTGGTAGAAGCCTAGGAGCGCTTGGCCGATGCCCGCCAGCAGCATAAAGGTGACCACGACTGGGGCCTGCTTCTTCTCGATGACGTTGACCACAAAGAGGTAGACGCCCAGCACCTCCAGCCACTTGAGAATCTCTTTGAAGCTGTATTTCAGCGAGAGGGCTCCAGTCAGCGACAGGAGGATGGCTCCCAGGAAGATGAGTAGAGGCAGAAGCAGTGGTGGGTGGATAATCTTGATCTCCCTAGTAGCGACCATATTAGCCAGCCAGGCGGCCAGCACCAGCCCCACCAGCGCCTCCGCTGCCCCCACCGTGAAGCCGCTGATGGCGATTTCCCTGACCGAGCCGAAGGGCACGGCGAGGATCAGGAGGTACAGACCATACTCAGGGCGGATCAGGTTGATCAGGAAGACGATACCGCCCAGGATCGCTCCTCCCGCCAAGGTCAAGGGCAGGAGAGCGATGATCAGGCCGACTGTCAGCACAATCAGCAGCAGGGCCGCGTTGAACAGTGGGCTGCCCCAACTGAGGTCGGCGCGTCTGGTAAGCGCCGTTGAGATTCTTAAGTTAGACTCGTCGCTTAAACTCTTCAAGTGTCTTTCGCAGTCCTTCCTCCAGGCTGACCTGGGGCTGCCAGTTCAACACCCGTTTGGCCTTGCTGATGTCCGGGCGGCGCACCTGGGGATCATCTTTGGTGCGCTCGTCGGTCGGGGCGATGAAAACTAACTCCGATGAGGAGCCAGAAACCTCCAGCACCTGGTGGGCGAATTCGAGGATAGTCATCTCATTGGGGTTGCCCAGGTTCACCGGGTAGACCTCGTCGGACAGGAGCAGGCGATAGAGGCCCTCCACCAAGTCGGACACGTAGCAAAAGCTGCGGGTGCGGGAGCCATCGTCGTATATCGTCAATGGTTCGCCTCGCAGGGCCTGGGTGACGAAGTTGCTCACCACCCGGCCGTCGTCTGATCTCATGCGCGGGCCATAGGTGTTGAAGATGCGTGCAATCCGCGTGTCCACGCCATGATAGCGATGGTAGGCCATGGTCAGAGCCTCGGCGAAGCGCTTGGACTCGTCGTACACCCCCCGCGGCCCCACCGGGTTGACGTGGCCCCAGTAGTCCTCGCGCTGAGGGTGCTCCTGGGGGTCGCCATAAACCTCGGAGGTGGAGGCCAGGAGGAAAGTCGCTTTCTTGGCCAGAGCCAGCCCCAGAGCCTTGTGGGTTCCCAGAGCCCCCACTTTGAGGGTGGGGATTGGCTTCTCCAGGTAGTCCACAGGGCTGGGCAGTGACGCCAGGTGAAGGATGGCGTCCAGGTGCCCTTCAACATAGATATAATTGGTCACGTCGTGCTTGATGAACGAGAAACCGTCCCGGCCTGCCAGGTGAGCGATGTTATCAATGGTGCTGGTGCTCAGATTGTCCATAGCTATGACCTGATGCCCTTTGGCCAGGAAACGATCGCAGAGGTGCGAGCCGATGAACCCAGCTCCACCCGTAATAAGGATACGCATTACAACCTCCCTGGATTCGGATTAAGCGGTAGTATACAACAAAGGGGCGATAGCGTCAATCTGACGCAAGGCTTTCGACTTTAGTTATCATTCCTAGTGCTAAAAAGAATACGAAGGCCAGGTCTACCAGAAAATACGAATTATCGATCAGGCCGTGAGCCAGGAAAGCGACCATGCTGGCCATAAGTCCCAGGAGCAGGGCCTTCAGGTCGCGGTCATTCAGTTGGCGGTATAGACGCAGGGCTTTCCCGAAGAAGGCCAATAGCAGCCACCCCATGGCGACCACTCCCAGGATGCCCAACCGGGTCCAATAGTCCAGGACGATGTTGTGGGGATGGGAGAGGTCCAGTTCCTCCCAGGCCTCGGGCAGCACGTAGCGGGTGCGGTATTGGTAGAGGAAGTTGTCCAGCCCCACGCCGAACAGGGGGTGATCGCGGATCATGTTGAGGCTTCCTTGCCAGAGCTTGAGGCGCAGGAAGGTGGTGCCGCTCTGGGTGTTGAAGAGAGAAGCTAGACGCTCGGTGCCGACTAGGGGGAGCAGACTCAGAGCAATAACCAAGATGACGAGCAATGAGATAAGCAGCGCTTTTCTCCCCCGCATCAGGCCGAGGAAAATGAAAGCGGCTGGCAGCCCCAGCAGCCAGGCGCCGCGGGAATAGGTCAGATAGAGGCAGAGGGCGACCGGCAGCCCGATCACACAGTAGATGGCCCGTCGCCGGAGTGAGCCGCCAAACAGGGTTACAGCCGCCAGGATGGGCACGATCCGCCCCAGAAAGAGGCCCAGGTTGTTTGGTGAGCCGTAGACGCCGTGGATGCGGCGCACCCCCTCGGCGGTGATGACGTCGCTGGTGAAGAAATACTGATAGAGACCGATGAAGGAAATAATGACCGTGGCCAAAACCAGGGCGCCGACGATGCGCCAAAGATGGCGTTTCTCCAAGGGGCTGGCCCTCAACAGGAAGTAGAAGAGGGCCGATTCGGAGACGACCACTCTAAACTCCCGCATGGCCACCCCAAAGCTCTCAGCCCATAACAGCGATGCAGCGGCAGCGGCGACGAAGAAAACCACGGCCCAGTCAAGACCTCTTAAATGACCAATGACGGGAGGAGGGCTTCCCGCGACCAAATGACCAACCCTTCGGCCAGGCTCAGGGCAGGCTTCCAACTTCCAATGTCCAATATCCAGTATCCAACGCAGCAGCCAGGCGGCGAGGCAGAGGAGGGTTGTGATCTCCACCATCGAGAGGGCCACGCCCAAAATGTGCTTGGGGTAGAGGTAGAAGGGGATGGAGAAGGCGACCAGGGCCAGGCCGATGTCCAGGCGCAGGAAGATGGAGATCGCCAGGAGAGCTAGGGCTGGGAGGCTCACAACGGGCCAGGGGGAGAAGTAGAAGGCCAGGGCGGCGGCGAGGGTTATGGCGAGCTGTAGGCCCTCGGGCAGATCGTGATAGCGGTCTGCGAATTGCTTCAGCAGAGAGCGGGCAGTAGGGAGTAGGTGACGGCTGACGGCCAATTGCTTGCTGATGGCCACGAGCAGCGCCACGGCACAGACTCCCAACAGCGCCCAGGCCAACTGATAGGGCAGGGAGTTCGGCTCGCAGGCCACGGTCCAACTGACAATGGCCCACTGTCCCCAGCCCCCCTCAGCCACCAACTCAGCTTCGTGCACCTCGTCGGCCAAACCCGAGGCCAGGGTGACGGTCTCTGTGCGGTGGAGGGGATCGTGTAGGACTAGGTACGAACGGCCTTGGTTATCCTGAGGCAGGCGATTAGCCGGTCTCCCATCAACGGTCACGTAGAGGATTCCCCAGAAGTCGCCCCGCCGCACGGTCAGGTCAAGGCGGGTGCCCTTGAAGGGGATGACCAGGCTGTCGCCGCTTTTGCCGATGTCAGCTCCTTGGGGGGAGAGACGCCAATCGCCCAGATAGCGGGCTGTGTAGTGATCGGCCGCGTAGCGGCCTGGGTAGGCTACGGGCGCGACCGTGGCCAGCTCCCGCAATCGCTGGTAAACGGGGCGCGGTTTCCACTGCTGGTCCACCAGGGCGAAGCCCCAGTGCGGGTCGTCGGGGGGGGCATAGGGCTGGAAATGGGCCACAGCCAGAACCCCCAACCAGGGCCACTCGTCGCGGGCCCGCTCGATGGCGGCTACGGTGTATTGAGCTTGCTCCTCCTCGCTCACCTCCCCCCAGATGGAGGGCTGGCCCTGCCAATCAGGAGGCAGGGCATTCCAACCAAACTCCACCGCCCAGACGGCCTTGTCCTCGTCGCCGCTGGCGACCATCACCTCCCGCACCATCTGGGCCCGGGAGAAGTTGAGAATCCCCAGGCCGGTTTGGCGGTCGTCAGGCCCTGCGTCGAAGCCGTAGGGCTTGACGGCTACGATGTCGAAATAGTCACTGGCCCCAGCAGCGTACAGACCTCGCAGAAAAGCCACCTCGTTCAGGTTGAGAGGGCCGCTCTCGCTGTTGGGGGCCAGGCCAGCGGTCAAGACGGTGGAGGTAGGATCGGCGGCTTTGACCTGGATGTAGCCCTCCTGCAGCAGGCGGGCATAGCTGGCTGGATCTACGTAAGCGTTACCCCAATGGGAGCTGAGATTGGGTTCGTCCCAGATCTGATAATAGTCGATTTCCTCTCGATAGCGCTCGGCGAAGGCTTGGGCGAAGCGGCCGAAGTCGGCCATCTCCTGCGGTGGCGAGTAGCGGTCAGCCGCTCGTTGGGCCCACTCAGGCGAGGTGTCTAGCACGGCGATCAGGTTGAGATCGTGCTCCTGCACGGCGGCCACGATTCTATCCCAGGCGGCCCAATCGTATTGACCGGCTTGGGCTTCGATGTCGGCCCAGGGGAAGGTTTGGCGCAGCCACTGGAAGCCGCCGCCCTCGATCAGGGTTAGAGCCTGTTCCAGTTCTGCTTCATCGTACTGTTCCAGGGCCACGTTTACGCCGAAGGGATTCACTGTGGCTTGAGGTACGTCCGGCGGAAGACCGTCACCCTGCTTGGTCCACACGACAAAAGCCAGGAAAGCGACGATGACCAGACCCAGGGCGCAGAGAATTAAACTCAGGGCTGGTCTCCAGTCCTGACCTGTGGAACGTGAACCTCGGTTGCTGTCTATCTCGACCGGCGGAGTCCGGACCATCTTTTCTATCCTCGTCCATAATCCTACCACAAACTGCCTTTATCTGCAAACAAATGCGGCTTGACGAGAAAGGGAAAATGCGTTACAATATCGTTGGCTTGAGGGCTGACGTACAGCTTGTCACTAATCAGGAAATCAAAGGAAGCGAGGAGGAAAACATGGAGCAAATTGAACTCAAAACGCAGAAAAGGAAAGTGCTTGGCAAGAAGGTGAAAAACCTGCGACTTGAAGGACTCATTCCTGCCGTGTTGTATGGGCACGAGACCGAGTCGCTTTCCCTTCAGGTTGAGGAACGGGAATTGAATCGTGTCCTGGCCCAGGCTGGGGGGCATCGGTTGATCGCCCTGAAAATCGGCCGGGCCAGGAAACGCCAAATGGCCCTGGCCAGGGATGTGCAATGGGATGTGATCTCCCGTAAGCTCATCCACGTTGATTTCTACGCCGTGGTTATGACCGAGAAGGTCACCACAGAAGTGCCTTTGGTCTTCGTTGGTGAGGCGCCTGCGGCAGCAGCAGCAGGGGTCATGGTGTTGCAGGGTCTCGACGAGATAGAGATAGAGTGTCTACCCGGCGATCTGATCGAGGCCATCGAGGTTGACCTGAGCGGGCTAGAGGAGATTGATCAGGCCATCTACGTCAAAGATCTTCGAGTGCCGCCTACTGTGGAAATCCTGACCGACGCCGAGGAGATAGTGGCCAAGGTGGGTTGGGCCGCCGCGGAAGAGGTGGAAGAGGTGGTGGTGCCAGTCGAGCCGGAGGAGGTGGAGGTCATCGTCAAGGGCAAGGAGGAGGTAGAGTCTGAGGGAGAATAGTGGTTGGAAGCAAACTGACTGTTTGGGAGGTGCTTGGTGGTGATACGGTTTATCTTGAGTGGCTATGTGGAACAGGCAATGGCTCACGCTGTCTGTGGTAAATTGGAAGATGGCACATTTGCCGGGCGCATTCCGCCGTGCAAGGGGGTGGTGGCGTTTGGATCCACCCTGCGCGAGTGTGAGGAGGAATTGCGTTCCACGCTGGAAGACTGGATACTGGTCGGCCTCAAGCTGAAGCACCCGCTGCCGGTGATTGCTGATATTGATCTGAACAAGGAGCCGAGCTATGAGCCGGTGGGCGCCTTGTAAGCGTCGAGACTTCATCCGGCGGTTGCGGGCCATCGGCTTTGATGGTCCTTTCGCCGGTACGCGGCACCAGTTTATGGTCTATGAGCAGTATCGCTTGGCAATCCCTTCCAATGCCGAGTATTCTGTGCATCAGCTTCGGATTATGATACGAGAAGTGGAAGAGATCCTCGGCCGCAGAATCACAGTTGACGAGTGGAGCAGGCTATAACGACCAATGTCGCTGGAAGTTGGCAATCTAGTGAAATGGCCGCTGGCATTATCCAGCCAGCGGCCATCTTCGTTCTGTCCAGTGTCCACTCCTTCAGCCAAGCCTGTCCACCGTTTCCCCGATCCACTCCAGCGCCTTCTTGATGTTCTCCACCGAGTTGGCATAAGAGAAGCGGACGAAGCCCTCGCCGTACTTGCCGAAGGATGTGCCAGCGAGGGTGGCCACGCCGGCTTCGTTGAGTAAGAAATCCTCCATCTCCCGGGAACTCTTGCCCGTGCCCTCAATGTTGGGGAAGACGTAGAAAGCACCCTTGGGCCTCAGGCAGCGGAAGCCGGGGATCTGGTTGAGGCCGCCAACGATGACGTCCCGCCGCTGGCGGAAAGCCTCGACCATTTTATTAGGCTCGTCCTGCGGCCCCTGGAGGGCCTCGATGGCGGCCCACTGGCTGAAGGCGGCTGTGCAGGAGTTCGAGTTGACCATCAGAGTGGCCACCTGCGCTGCCAGCCACTCGGGCATCACCCCGTAACCCAGCCGCCAGCCCGTCATGGCGTAGGTCTTGGAGAAGCCATCGAGGATGATGGTTCGCTCCTGCATGCCGGGGATGCTGGCGATGCTGGCGAATTCCCCCTCGTAGACCATGCGGCTGTAGATCTCATCGGAGAGCACCACGGCGTCGTTCTCGATGGCCGCCTCGGCGATGGCTTCCAGATCCTCCCTGGTCAGCACGCCGCCGGTGGGGTTCTGAGGCGAGTTGAGGATGATCATCTTGGTTTGGGGAGAGACCAGGCCCTTGAACTCTTCGATGTCGAAGCGGAAGTCCTTTTCCATCAGAAGCGGGACGGGCACGGGCGTGGCCCCGGTGAAGTTGATCATTGATCCATATATGGGGAAGCCTGGGTTGGGGTAGATGACCTCGTCGCCCTGCTCGCACAGGGCCAGGATGGTGAAGAACATGATGGGCTTGCCGCCTGGCGTGACCACCACCTGGTCCGGATTGACCTCAATGCCTCGTGTCGTAGAGATCTCCTCGGCGATGGCTTCCCTGAGCTGGGGGATGCCTGCCGACGGGGTGTAATGGGTCTGGCCCTCGCGCAGGGCTTTGATGGCCGCCTCGACGATGTTGGTAGGGGTATCGAAGTCGGGCTCGCCGATCTCCAGGTGGACGATGTCCCGTCCCTGGGCCTCCAGTGCCCTGGCCTTCATCAGCACCTCAAAGGCCGTTTCCGTGCCTAGCCTGCTCATTCTGGTAGCGAGTTTCATTGTTTGCCTCCTGGATTTCGGGAATCTACTCATCATACATAAACGTCGGTTCTTCGTAACGCCTGGGCTTCTTCTTTCGGAGGAACTCCTTCAACAGCTCGTTCTTAGCCTCCAACGACATCTCCTCTGCCTTCAGCACCGACAGCGGGAAGTTGATCCTCAAAGCTCTACCTTCGACAATGATGTGTCTCGTTATTCCAGGGGGTATTTTGACTTCATTTTCTCTATTTTCGCCAGTGGCAAGTCTAGTGGCTATCTGCATAACCTGTTGTGGAGTAAACCTGGGGAAGGCGACGATTATGTTGCAGTCCTCGTGCTTTTCAAACAGACCGTCGATTTGCTTTTTCCACTCCCCCTTTTCGGGCTTGAGGCTATCGCGTTCTATCCTTCCCTCATAGGTGCTGACTACCTTATTCAACAATTCGACCCGTGAGTCAAAATCCCTATCATTCCTGACTCCGAAGATATCTCCGTTCCGGAAGAAGAGACAGCACAAAATCCCCTCCCCTTCCGACACCAGAGTTCTTGCGGCATCGCAGTCCATTGGTAGGGGATCGAGGCCCTTACTCCTGAGCCGGGAAAGGAAGGAGTCTTTGTTCTGCTGAGTCAAGTGGCACCAGGCGCTCAATTTGACGCTCTCTGGATCGAAGTAGTCCACTATCTGTACCAGAATATGCTGGCAATTGAGCAAGTCCTCTTCCTGAAATACGGTGATCCTGTTGGCGCCATCCAGGTGAACGTATTTTCCCCCTTCCAGCCTGGCCACGATGGGAGGATCCTGCAACACGCCGGCTTCCTCTATTATCTTGGCCAGTCTTGGGGATCTGGTCTTGTCAAAGTGCTCGTGTATGACTATATCTTCGACGGGCACGATCTTCAGTTCTGGGCCGGGTTCGCAGCTTTTCCTGCTCATTCTCTCCTCCCCATTGAGTTAGGAAACAGCAGACGGATAGCTTCGCCTAAACCATCATTTGCCTCCGAGTCTTTCTTGAAATTCGATTACCTTCTCAGCAACCTCAACGCTCACTCGATGCTGAGCCTCGACGGTTGCTGCTCCGATGTGGGGGGAGCCGATCACTTCATCCAGCTCGAAGAGCTTGTTGTCCCTGGCTGGCTCTTCGAGATAGACATCCAAGGCTGCCCCCACCACTTTTCCTGACACAATCGCTTCGTAGAGGGCGCCTTCGTTGATGGTGCCCCCTCTGGCGCAGTTGATGATGCGCACGCCATCCTTCATCATCTCGAACCGGGGCCCAGCGATCAGGTCGCGCGTCTCATCGGTCAGGGGCAGGTGCATGGAGATGTAGTCGGCCCGCTGCAACAGTTCCTCCAGGGAGACGAACTCCATGTCCAGCCCCCTGGGATCGGCGACGTAGGGATCGTAGGCGACGATGTCCATCCCCAGAGCCAGGGCCTTCTTGGCCACCAGCCAGCCGATGCGACCATAGCCCACCAGGCCCAGCGTCTTGCCCCCGATCTCGCTGCCTCTGAACTTCTTCTTCTCCCATTTTCCGGCCCTCATCGAGGCCGTGGTCTGGGGGAGACGGCGCGCCAGCGCGAACAGGTAGCCGACGGTCAGCTCAGCTACGGCATTCGAACTGGCTGTGGGGGTGTTCGTCACCTCGATTCCCTGGGCTTTGGCGTACTCGACGTCAATGTTGTCCAGGCCCACGCCGGCGCGAACGATCAGCTTGAGGTTCTTGCCTGCCTCGATGATAGGCTTTCGCACCTTGGTCGCGCTGCGGACGACGATGACGTCGTAGCCGCCGATGATTCTCTCCAACTCCTCAGGGGCCAGGCCGATATTGACATCCACTTCTATGCCAGCCTGGCGCATCATTTCCACGCCCTTGTCGGCGATGGAATCGCTAACTATGACTTTCATTGTCAAATTGCCTCCATTGGTTTGTTGTCTGACACCTTCAAGGCTTTGTCATGAAATGTGTTTCTACATCAGCCAGGAACTCTTCGAAGCGGACAGGAGCGCAAGGCACGTGCTGATCCGGATCGTGGAATGGGTGCCTGTGCCAGCCCATCTTGGCGTTATCTACGCCGTAGAGCCGGCGTCCTCCTTTAACTAACGCAAAAGCCACCTTGTCGGTCGACACGTTATAGAAGACGTTGATGAACGTATGGGGAAGCGTCAGATGCACCCGAACACTGAGGATATCGGCGTCTACCACGCGCTCCTCAGCATGGCTAACCAACGGAGAACGGTTGCAGGCTTGCTGCAACTCATACAGTAGTTGCCTCGTTGTCATGGCAGCCACGCGAAGCTCTCCACCAGCCGCCGACGGCGTGTGACCAGTGACTCCCATTCCAGGTAGTCCCACTCTGTCTGGTAGGCGTAGTGTTCCTCCCGATCTTCAGTCTCCCATATTTGTCTGTACGCTTCGAAGGGCATCCCATACTTCTCTTCGTACCGACGGAGGGAGGCGTCAATCTCGGTTAGCTTTTGGCGTGCGTAGTCACGCATCATCAGTGTCAGCGCCACATCGGTACGTGCCTCTCCTGTCAATTCTGTGAGAGCCCGTGTGGTCTCTTTGGGCAATACAACTGCTGCTTCAGTCATGTTATTATCCTCCCGGACGAAATCGAGCTACAGATTCCAGATTTCCTCGATCAGACCTGTGATCCAGCGCATGTCGTCCATGGTGAGGTCGCCCATGTGGGCGATGCGGAAGATCTTCCCCTTCAGTGTGCCGTAGCCATCGCTGATCACGGCTCCGTGTTCGGCCAGGGCCTGGTTCAGTTCGGGCACGCTGAGGCCCCTGGTGTTTACGACGGCGGTGAGGGTGTTGGAAAGGTAGCACTCGTCGGCGTAGAGGGCAAAGTGCCTGCGGGCCCAATTGCGGGTGAGCTCGGCCATCTCGATGTGGCGCTGGAAGTGCGCCTCCAGGCCCTCGGCCAGGATGTCGTCCATCTGCTTGTTCAGGGCAGAGATGTGGCTGATGCTCGGTGTGGCCGGGGTTTGGTTCCTGTGGTAGTACTTGAGCATGACGTGGAAGTCGAAGTACCAGCCTCGGTTCTTCACCTCTTTGGCTCGGTCGAGGGCCTTCTGGCTGACGGAGCACACGGTGAGGCCAGGCGGCAGGGCGAAAGCTTTCTGCACCCCGGCGATGCAGACGTCTATGCCCAGCTTGTCCACCTCGATTTTCGCCCCGGCCATGGAACTGACTGCGTCCACCATCCAGCAGACGTCGGGGTATTTCTTCATGACCTCGGCGATCTCGTAGATGGGATTCATCACGCCGGTGGAGGTCTCGTTGTGCGTCAGGGCCACAGCGTCGTACTGGCTGCTGGACAGCTTGGCCTCGATCAGCTCTGGGGTGATGGCCTGGCCCCATTCCACTTCCAGGACATCGGCCTCTTTGCCATTGGCCAGGACCATTTCGTGCCAGCGTGCGCCAAAGGCTCCGTTGATGGCACACAGCACTTTCTTGCCGTCCCTGACGCAATTCCGCACCGCTCCTTCCATGACGCCCGAAGAGGCCGAGGTAAAAAGGAGGACCGGGTTCTCGGTGTAGAGCAACTTCTGCACCTTGGATGTCGCCTCAGCCTGGAGCTCCGCGTACTCCTTGAAACGATGGCCGATCATCGGTGTGGCCATCGCCTGCAAGACCTCGTCCCTCACGTGGGTTGGCCCAGGGATGAAGAGCTTCTTGTACATCATTTGCCTCCTAGAGTTACTCTGTTACTCGCTATTATACAACGGACGGCTAACGGGGTCAAGCTCAACCACTCTCAATTCCTCGTCATCTCATTCCTCGTTGCCTCATTACTCATTGACCTGTCGAGATAAGCCGCGAAGTGGGGATACAGGTCCCTGGAGTTGGTCACCTTCTCCAAATCCAGGTCCAGCTCGCTGGGATACATAATGAACGGATAGTCCTGGGGGCCGCCCAGGCCGCCGTGGCTGGCCACCTGATCCTCGAAGCAGACCACCTCCCCGTCCCCGCGCCAGGCGCCGAAGATTATGATGTCGCCGCTGTGGGGGAACGAGGCCAACTGGCGCAATTGGTTCGCAGCAAGCTTGGGTTCTGGAAGGGAGAGCAGGGGATTCTGGCCGCGAACCTCTACCTCCCCCCCGTTCCCCCCAACTTTGGGGGGGCAGGGGGGGAGAGCCAGGGTTCCATCTTTGCCTACGATGACTGTCTCACCCTCCTCGCGCCCTACCACCAGGCCGATGCCTTCGTGCTCGACCAGCCTGTTGAGCAATTCGGGGTAGATGAGGGCGATCTCGCTCAGGTTCATGGGGCGGGGGGTGACGTTGAAATAGACGTGCGACAGGGAGCCGGAGTTTCGGACCACGATGTCGCCCCTTTTGCTGAGGTCCCAGGAGGTGTCTTCGTCGTCCACGACCAGCCTCTTGTCCACAAAACGATAGGCCGCCTGCACCAGGCTGGCCCCTCGTTCGGAGAGCCGGGCTTCTATCCCCTTCAACTCCTCCAGCAGGAACAGGGCTTTGGCCGCCGATGGCCTCTCGTCGCCGCCGCGCTCGTCGGTGAAGACGCCCTCGCCTATCTGCTCAGTGATGTACTGGCCCAGGGTGCGGCCATAAGCTTTTTTGAAGGGGACAGAAGGAGTCAGGCCGTGATCCGCCAGGATGTACAGGTCATAGAGCCGCTTTCGGTACTGGGTCCTCATGCGGTCAATCTGTTTGATCTGGTTATCAATACCCCGCAGAGCCTTGAGAGCGTCCACGCTGCCTACCCTGAAGTGGTGAGCGACCTCGTCGTAGCTGTAGTAGTTGGTGTAGATGGCCGGCATGCCGCGGTAGATGTCTATCAGGCAGGCGAAGGTTTGTATCTCCCGGAAGATAACGTTAGTGATGATCTGTAGAAAGGGAGACAGGACGCTGAAGGGCCGGTGATAATCAGGCACGAACAGGGCCGCGACCCGTTTGCCCAGATCAACGAGATACCCCCACAGGGAAAGCACGATGACGCGCAGCACCCGCAGGGGGCTGAGCAGGAACAGAAGCAGGAAGCCCACGCCCCGCACGTTTTCGAAGAAATGCTGGCTGTTCATGGCGCTCAGAGTGAAGAGGGAGAGCCTGGCGTCGCCGTCCATCATGTTCACGTAGCTGGAGCCGCCCCGCAGGATACCTCGCCGTCCGACGGAGATGCGGTCTTGCATGGCCTTGACCAAGCCAGGCACCTTGCAGACCACCGAGGTGTCGCTTTCCTTCTCGTACCAGCGGAAGGCGGGGATGTCGAAGTTGTTGCCAAACATGATGCCTGCCTGGACGGCGGGCGTTGTGCTGGGCAAGCCGCAGCGCCAACGAGCCAGCTTGAGGACTTTCTTGTCTAGCAGACGCTTCATGTGTGGGGCATAGCCTTTGGCCATAGCTTCACGTAGATGGTCATAGGCCAGGCCATCTATCTGAAGGATGATGAAACCCCGTTTCTGCGCGTTGACCTGGCTCTCTTCCAAACCCATTCGCTCGGCGATAGCCGCGTACTTCCGCGAATAGTATAGATTAGCTAGAGCGTTGAAGAGATCAACGATTTTCCTGGTTAACCAAGTCATCTTCTAACTTCCAATCTCCAACTTCCAACTTCAAGATTTTTGCGCGGCCAGCGTCTCCATAAACGCCTGGATCCTGGTCTTCAATGGCTCCTCGGCGTAGGTGCGGGTGTCGCACATGTCGGCCTCCAAGATAAGGCCGGGCTTTCCCGTGCGCTCGGAGACGATGCGCCGCAGGTCGTACTGGCCGAAGGAGTAGGGCTTGCAACTGCGATTGGAGTGGAAGACGATTCCGTCTACTTGAAACCGCTCCGCCAAATCAACCATGATCTCGGCTCTGGCCTGCAAGCTCTGGTTGATGTAGACCGAGGTGTAGGTGCGGGCCAGCCCCTCGATGGGCTCGCTCAACTCAACCGACGTGGCCCAGCCGTTGGTGTAGGTGTCCACCACGAAACAGGCCCCGAAGTCCACGAAGTAGCCGAAAAAGCGGAAAAGGCGATACCAGATGGCGATGTTGTCCCACAGCAGCCGGTAGCGTTCCTCAGGGATAGCGCCTATGCCGTTCTCCACCCTTTCCTCCACCTCTGCCTTGAGCTTCTCGTAGAAGTTCACCGCTTCCTTTGTGCCTCGTAGCACGACGATGGGGGCCATGTTGACGAAGAGGTCGGGAGCGTTCAGAGGGGAGGGCCGGGCCTGGCACAGCTCTCGAATCTCCCCCCAAAGGCCGATGGCGCGATTGGACAACTCCAGGGTCTCCATGAACTTCTTCTGCTTCAGCTTGCGGCCGGTGTGTTTACCGAGCCAGGCGATGAATTCCTCCAGTTGGGCGGCCACGTACTGGACGGCGTGTTCTTCCATCTGGGAACCGTGGATGAAGGGGGTGTCCAGGACGAAGAGGGGGACGTGGTAGTATTGGGCCAGGGCCTGGTACCACTTCACGGCCGTGCCGCAGATGTTGTTACAGGCCACCAGGAGGTCGGGCTTGGGGAGACCGCCCATCGGTGCCTCGCGCCTGTCCAGCACCGACCCGATGTGGCTCCGCGCATAAGAGCAGAGGTCCTGAGAATAGCCCTGGGCCTCAGCTACCTGACATAAAGAGGTCGCTACTCTTCTGGCCCCGCAGAGGGCTCCGTAGTTCTCCGGATAGACCGAGGCGATGCCCATAGCTACCAGGATCTCGATGGGAGCGCCGCTGGTTACCCAGGCCATGGGCTTGAGCTTGCCGATGATCCTGCTCTTGGTGTAGTAGCGCGTCATCAGCTTGTTTAGGTCTTGGGCGGTGCGCAGTTTCTTGTATTTTCTGGCCATCGCTATCTATTCCGATTGCTCCCGCCGGATTGCCAAATCCGGCGGCTATGGCCTGGATT
>DAOUDK010000040.1:0-14296 GCA_034431315.1 Anaerolineae bacterium | reverse complement strand
GAAGGCGATAACCAGCAGGAAAGAGATGCTATTCAGATGTAAAAGAGCTACTTATGTTAAAAAAAAGCCCCAAGTGCACTTAGCAGAGATCTGTCTACTATTCTCCGATACACTCTTGATCGTGATTGGATTTTGAGTATATGACGATCAAGCCTCTTGAGAGGAGTAACCGAAATGCTCAACAACAAGTTCAGTTTTATCGCACTACTCACCCTGCTGCTAGCCTTGACCGTGGCGACCGGCTGCAGTCCGAAGCAGCAAGAAGTCAAGGCAAGTATTGACGATGATGGCCGCGAGAAACAACTCAAGAAGGGCCAAACTTTGGTCGTCACCCTGGAAGGCAATCCGACCACGGGCTACTCGTGGGAGGTGGCAGAACCTCTCAATGAGCAGGTACTGCGGCAGGCAGGCGAGCCGGAGTTCAAGCAGGAATCCGATGCTCTTGGAGCTGGAGGCGTGCAGATCCTCCGCTTCGAGGCGGTGAACGCAGGTAAGTTTACTCTCAAGTTAGTCTATCACCGCTCCTGGGAAAAGGACGTGGAACCGCTGGAGACTTACTCAATCGAGGTCGTGGTGCGCTGAAAATAGCCTCGTGAAACGTGAAAACGTGATCAGTGAAAAGCAATCACGTTTCACGCCTCACGTATCACGACCTGCAGCAGCAAGTGAAAGTTACTCTATGAACGAAAAAGTCCTCTTGCGAAACGTGGGGGTCGCCGACTCTCACGAGATCAAAACCTACATCGAGCGGGGCGGGTATCAGGCCCTGGCCAAGGCGCTGAAGGAGTACAAACCAGCAGAGCTGGTGGAGCTGGTCAAAGCTTCGGGCCTGAGGGGCCGGGGCGGAGCGGGGTTCCCGGCGGGGGTGAAATGGAGCTTCCTGCCCAAGGGCGTCTACCCCCGCTACCTGGTCTGCAACGCCGACGAGGGCGAGCCCGGCACTTTCAAAGACCGGGTGCTCATCGAACACGACCCCCACGGGCTCATCGAAGGCATCATCGTCTCCTCCTACGCCTGCCAGGCGGAACAGGCTTTTATCTACATCCGCGGTGAGTACGCCTTCGGGGCCGAGCGGCTGGATCGAGCTGTAGAACAGGCCTACGAGAAGGGCTACCTGGGCCAGGATATTCTGGGCAGCGGCTATGATCTGGAATTGGTAGTGCATCGCGGCGCGGGGGCCTACATCTGCGGCGAGGAGACGGCGCTTCTGACCTCGCTGGAGGGAGATCGTGGACATCCCAAGCTGAGACCGCCCTTCCCAGCCACCGAGGGGCTCTATCGCAAACCAACCATCATCAACAACGTGGAGACTATCTTCAACGTGCCCTTCATCGCCCAGAACGGAGCCGAGTGGTACAGGGGCTTCGGAACGGAGAGGAGCCCAGGGCCGAAGCTGTTCAGCATCAGCGGCCACGTCAAGAAGCCCGGCGTCTACGAGCTGCCCCTGGGCACGCCCCTGCGGACGCTCATCTACGATTGCGCCGGCGGGCCACTGGACGGGAAGCCCATCAAGGCCGTCATCCCTGGCGGGGTTTCCACGCCCATGCTTCCCGCCGAGGCGATAGACCAGGTCAACCTGGATTACGAATCGCTGATCGAGGCTGGCTCCATGCTGGGCTCTGGAGCGGTGATCGTCATCGGCGAGGGCGCCTGCATCGTCAAGGCAGTGGAGCGGATGATCGCCTTCTTCCGCCACGAGTCCTGTGGCCAGTGCCTCCCCTGCCGCGAGGGCACCGATTGGCTGTACAAGATCCTGCACCGCATCGAGCACGGGGAGGGCCGCGAGGAAGACCTGGACCTCCTGCTCGACATCTGCGATAACATGGACTACGCCCAGGGAAAGAGCCTATGCCCCATGGCCGGCTCACCACCAGGGCCGGTGTGCTCCAGTATCAAGCACTTCCGCGACGAATACCTGTATCACATTCGCGAGAAACGCTGTATGGTCGGATAGTCGGATCATTAGTGTCAACTTAAGGCTCAAAGCCCCGTCCCCGGGCCGCCCCGGGGACGGGGCTCAGAGCTTAAGTTGACACAAATGGATAGTCGGATGGTCTGGGACTTACTTCTACTCGACCACCAGACCAAGGACTACCTGACCACTTCACAGAGAGGTGCTCCAATGAAAAGTTGTGATTTGAACATTGGCTTTTGAACTTTGAGCTTTGGATTTGACCCATGGAACCACTGGTAACTCTAACCATAGACGACCAGGAAGTAACAGTCCCAGCGGGAACCCTGGTGCTGAAAGCCGCCGAGAGCATCGGCATTGATATTCCCACCTTCTGCTATCACGAGAAGCTGATCCCCCTGGGGGGCTGCCGACTGTGCCTGGTTGAGATCGAGAAGATGCGGGGCCTGCAGACGGCCTGTACTACGCCCGTGCAGGAAGGGATGGTGGTGCACACCAACACCCCAGAGGTCATCAAGACCCGCCAGGGGATGCTGGAATTCCTCCTCACCAATCACCCCCTCGATTGCCCCGTTTGCGATAAGGGCGGCGAATGTACCCTCCAGGATTGGGCCTTCAAATACGGGGCCACCGAGAGCCGCTTCGTCGAGGAGAAGCGCCACAAGAGAAAGGCCCACGCTCTCAGTCCCCTGATAGTCAAAGACGAGGAACGCTGCATCCTCTGCCGTCGCTGTGTACGCTTCCTGGAACAGTGGGCCGGTGAAGCGCAGTTGGACTACTTCGAACGGGGCCGGCGGAGCAGAGTGGACACCTTCGCTGATCATCCCCTCGATTCGGTCTTCTCAGGCAACACCCTGGACGTCTGCCCTGTGGGGGCCCTCACCAGCCGCATCTTCCGCTTCCAGGCTCGCAGTTGGGAGCTGGAGCGCACGCCCAGCATCTGCCCCTATTGTGGCGGGGGCTGCAACATCACCCTGGACGTCAAGATGAACAAGCTGCGCCGCATCGGGGCGCGGGAGAACGCCGAGGTCAACGACCAGTGGCTCTGCGACAAAGGCCGCTTCGGCCACGCCTTCGTCCACAGCCCCAACAGGCTGAAGACGCCCCTGATCAGAAGAGGCGATGAGCTGAAGCCCGCCACCTGGCAAGAGGCTTTAACCCTGATAGGCCAGCGATTGGGCGAGATCGTGGAGGAGAGCGGGCCGGAGAGCGTGGGCGGCATCGGCTCGACCAGGGCCACCAACGAGGCCAATTACCTCTTCCAGAGATTCATGCGGACCGTGGTGGGCGCCAACAACGTTGACCACCTCGGGCGCGTGCCCGACGGTGCCAGGCCCCTGGGCTCCCTGGCCGAGGTGGGGAACGCTGACGTCATCTTCCTGATGGGCGTTGACCCGGTCGAGGAAGCGCCCATCGTCGAGCTACTCATCAGGCGGGCCGTGCTCACCAGGGGGACGAAGATCATCGTAGCCAATCCGCGCCGCGTGGCGCTGAACCGCTACGGCGGTCCCTGGCTGGCTTACAAGCCGGGTACTGAGGTGGCATTGCTCAATGAACTAGTCAAACGTAAAACGTCAAACGTGAAACGTGAAACGTCCGAGGTTGAAGAGATTACTGGCGTCCCGAAGGAGACTTTGCAGCAGGCGGCGGAAATGCTGGCCCAGGCCGAGCGTGGCATCATCATCTACGGTCCCGCATCCAATCTCCAATCTCCAATCTCCAATCTCCAGTCCCTGACCAACAGCGCCGGCCCCTATTACCTGGCCGAAGATTGCAACTCCCTGGGCGCGTTGGAGATGGGCGTGGCCCCACATCTGCTTCCGGGCCGGCAGAGCTTAACCGATGACAAAGCGCTGCAAAGATTCGGTAGACGCTGGGGCGCGGAGCTATCATCTGAGGCGGGACTGTCCGCAGATGAAATGCTGGAAGCGGCTACTGAAGGCAAGCTCAAGGCCCTCTACGTGATGAAGTCCGACCCGGCCACCCATTGCCCCGGCGGCAGGGAGGCTCTGGAAAAGCTGGACTTTCTGGTGGTCCAGGACCTCTTCTTAACCGAAACGGCTCGCTTAGCCGACGTGGTGCTGCCAGCGGCCAGCTTCGCCGAGATGGAGGGCACTTTCACCAACCTGGCGGGACGGGTGCAAAGGGTACAAGGCGCGCTGCGGCCTCCGGGCGAGACCAAGCCTGATGACCGTATCTTAGCTGAGCTGGCCAAGGCCATGGGCAGGGACTTCGGCTACACATCGGCAGGAGATGTGATGGCAGAGACCGCCAGGCTGGCGCCCATGTATGGGGACATCGGCTACGGGGACTTGGGGGAAAGCGGCTTACCCAGAGCAGAGGGTGACCAGGAGCCTCCAGCTTTGGTCAAGGTGGAATACCAGCCACCAGCGGGCAATGCAGAGTATCCCCTGGCCCTGGTCACCGGCCGTCTGCTCTACTATGGGGGCATTCGCCTGGGCCAATCTGACATCATGCGCCAGCTTGTGCCTGAGCCTTTTGTGGAGATCAACTCCGCCGACGCCGAGGCGCTGGGCATTGCCGACGGTGCGGTGGTGACTGTGGCTTCTTCAAAAGGAGCACTGCAACTGGCAGCCAGAGTCAGTGAGGACATCCGCTCCGGCTGCGTCTTCGTGCCCCGGAACTTCGTCGCAGCGCCCGTCAGCGCCCTGTTGGATGAGACAGCAGTTGTCACCTGGGTAAAGGTTACAAGACCAAAATCCAAAGCTCAAAGCTCAAAGTCCAAAAAACATCGCTAAATACCGTTGGATCTGGCGACCCAGCGGGAGCATGTTTTGGTCCTTCGTGAACCATGCCCAAAGTAGAGAATCGCAAATGGACCTGGTAGCAAGCGTAGTTATCCCCTTCATCAAAAGCGTAATCATTGTCGTCGGATTGCTCGTCGGCTTCGCCTACACGACCTGGTTTGAGCGCAAGGTGGTTGCCCGCTTCACGATGCGCTACGGACCCAATCGAGCCGGGCCCTTTGGCCTCTTGCAGCCCGTGGCTGATGGCATTAAGGCCATCTTCAAGGAAGAGATCATCCCCTCGAAGGCGGACAAGGTGCTCTACTTCATCGCGCCGGGGCTATCCATGGCCACCGCCCTGCTGGCTTTCGCCGTCGTACCGGTGGGCAGGCCCGTCCACCTGTTCGGGCGCGAGATCACGCTCCATCTCGCCGATGTCAACGTCGGCGTGCTCTATCTCATGGCCGTGGCTGGTCTGGCGAGCTACGGCGTCATCCTGGGGGGATGGTCGTCCAACAACAAGTATTCCCTGATGGGCGCGCTGCGCACCGCGGCCAAGATGATCAGCTACGAGCTACCCATGGGCCTGGCTTTGATTAGCATCCTGCTGATGGTGGGCGATCTGAGCCTGGTGAAGATCGTGGAGTACCAGAGCACTTTGCCCCTCATCGTGCTCCAGCCCGTGGCCTTCATAATCTATCTGATTTGCAGCTTCGCCGAGGCCGGCCGCACTCCCTTCGATCTGCCGGAGACGGAGAACGAGCTGGTATCCGGCTTCGCCACCGAGTACGGGGGCATCAAATTCCCTCTCTTCTTCATGGCCGAGTACATCCACATGATCACCGCCAGCGCTATCGTCACCACCCTATTCCTGGGCGGTTGGCAAGGGCCCTTTGCGCACCTGCACCCTCTCATCCCGCTGTTTTGGTTCTTTGTCAAGACGGTCTTTATGATCTTCCTCTTCATCTGGGTGCGGTCCAGCTTGCCCCGAGTGCGCTACGACAAGCTGATGAAATTCTGTTGGAAGTTTCTGGCCCCGCTGGCGTTGATAAACCTGGCGGTGACTGCTGTCGTGGTAGTCCTGGTTACTTAGAAGTTGGAGGTTGGAAGCGGGTAGACGGCCAATCGTATTGGCCGTCTTGAGCTGTCATCGGCCTTTGACGCCCAACGCGGTTGGGCTGCTACCCCTTATGTCAAAACTTCAGCGCTTTGGACTTTGAACTTTGAGCTTTGGACTTTGAGAGTGCGTTCATGGTAATTACTGAAGCTATCAACGGTTTATATCAACTTCTCAGGGCCATGGGGGTAACCTTCAGGTATCTGTTCGTCAAGCCCATCACCGTCCAGTATCCTGAGGAAAAGGTTCACCTCTACCCCCGCTTCCGCGGACGGCACGAGTTGCAGCGCCAGGAGAACGGCCTTGAGCTATGTGTGGGCTGCGGCCTCTGCGCGGCCTATTGCCCGGCCGGCTGCATTTATGTCGAGGCCGGCGAGAACACGCCGCATTCGCTTACCGGGGAACGCTACTCCGAGGGGGAGCGCTACGCTAAAATCTACGAGATCAACCTCAGCCGCTGCATCTTCTGCGGCTACTGCGAGGAGGCCTGCCCTACCGGGGCCATCAAGCTGAAGCACGAATTCGCCCTGGCCGACTATCAGCGGGACGACTTCGTCTACATCAAGGAACGGCTGCTCATCCCGGCCACTCCTCACGTTATCGTGCATAGATAGACCTTTAGGGTTTCAGAAACCCTAAAGGTCTGGAAAGGATTGGAGGATTAGCTTTCATGGAAATGGTTCTGTTCGTGGTTCTGGGAACCATCGCTATCATCGCCGCCCTGGGCGTGATCATCGCCAGGAAGGCCATCTACAGCGCGCTGTTCCTGCTGGTCAACTTCTGCAGCCTGGCTGGGCTGTATCTTTTGCTCAACGCGCAGTTCCTGGCCGCCGTCCAGATCATCGTCTACGCTGGAGCCATCGTGGTGCTCTTCCTGTTTGCCACCATGCTCTTGGGTGGGGGTGAAGAGGCAAGGGAAAGTTCAAAGTTCAAAGTTCAAAGTTCAAAGTTCTTAGCTATCGTCCTGGCCTTTGTGCTGTTAGTGGAAGTGGGTTACGTTTTCGTCAGTGGAACGCTGACCGGGACTAAGGGCTCCGACACGCCAGAAGTCATCGCGGAGATAGGCAACGTGCAGGCCATCGGCCAGTTGCTTTTCACCGACTACCTCTTACCCTTCGAGCTGGCCGCGGTTTTGCTCCTGATAGGCATCGTCGGAGCAGTGGTTCTGGCGAAAAAGAAGTCCAATACCCAATACCCAATATCCAATACCCAGGATTGATATGATTCCATCATCGTATTATCTCGCTCTAAGTGCTATAATCTTCGTCATCGGCGTCGTCGGCGTGCTGGTGCGGCGCAACGCCATCGTCATCCTGATGTGCATCGAGATGATGATGGGCGCCGCTGGCCTGGCCTTCGTCACCTTCTCCCGCTACCTCAACTCCCTGGATGGTCAGGTCGCCGTGTTCCTGGTGATGGCCGTGGCCGCCGCAGAGGTGGCAGTCGGATTGGGCATCATCGTCTCTGTCTTTCGCCACCAAGAGACGACCGACGTGGACGAGATCAACCTGCTGAAGTGGTGATTGGAGGTTGGAAGTTGGAGGTTGGAAGTTGGAAGGTAGAACTTCCCCCCTAAAGTTGGGGGGGGATTGAGGGGGGGCACTGGAAGGAGATGCCTTGATGTTGGATCTTGCCTGGCTGATTCTTTTATTTCCTATATTGGGAGTGCTGATCAACGGCTTCTTTGGCGGCAGGATAGGCAAGAAGTGGGTAAGCCGGGTTGCCTGCGCGGCCGTGGGGCTATCCTTCGCGGTGGCCGTCGGCGTGTTCTTCACCTTACTACTAGGATCAGAGGAACACGGGCGGATAGTCCCTCTGTTTTCCTGGATCACGGTGGGCGACTTCCAGATAGAGGCCGCTCTCCTGGTGGACCAACTCTCCACCCTGATGACTCTGGTGGTCACAGGAGTGGGCTTCCTGATCCACGTCTACTCCATCGGCTACATGGCCGAGGACGAGCGCTACGCCCGCTTCTTCACCCTGCTCAACCTGCTCATCTTCTCCATGCTGATCCTGGTGCTGGCCGACAATTTCCTGTTGCTATACGTCGGTTGGGAGCTGGTGGGACTGTGCTCGTACCTGCTCATCGGCTTCTGGTTCGAACGGCCGGCCGCAGCCGAGGCGGGCAAAAAGGCCTTCCTGGTCACCCGGGTGGGCGACTTCGGCTTCGCCCTGGGGGTGATGCTCATCTTCGCCACCTTCGGCACCCTGAGCTACGCTCAGGTGTTCGAGCAAGCACCGCAGGTGCTCACCACTGGTCTAGCCACCGCCATCACCCTGCTGCTGCTCGCGGGGGCGGCGGGCAAGTCGGCCCAGATCCCCCTCCACGTCTGGCTCCCTGACGCCATGGAGGGTCCCTGTCCATTCCCCGCCCTGGACGCGGCCACTATGATCACCGCCGGGGTCTACATGGTGGCTCGCACCCACGTGCTGTTCGAGCTGGCGCCCCTTTCCATGACCATCGTAGCCGTCATCGGCGCGCTCACTGCCTTCTTTGCCGCGACTATCGCCCTGGTGCAAAACGACATCAAACGCGTTCTGGCCTACTCCACCATCAGCCAGTTGGGGTACATGTTCCTGGCCGTAGGGGTGGGAGCCTACGCCTCGGGCATCTTTCACCTCACCACCCACGCCTTCTTCAAAGCCCTCCTTTTCCTTTGCGCAGGCAGCGTGATGCACAGCCTGGCGGGCGAGCTGGACATGCGCAAGATGGGCGGCCTCAGGGACAAGATGAGAACCACTTACCGGACATTTCTGGCGGGGGCGGCGGCCCTGGCGGGGCTCCCCCTGCTGTCGGGTTTCTTCAGCAAAGACGAGATTCTGTGGTACGCCTTCAACAAGTCAATCATCCTGTGGCTGATCGGCATCGTCACCGCCTTCCTGACCGCCTTCTACGCCTTCCGGGCTGTCTTCCTCACCTTCTGGGGACAGTCACGGGTGGACGAGGGAGTGCACATCCACGAATCGCCGCGCATCATGACCACGCCCCTGACCATTCTGGCGGTGTTGGCCCTGGTCGGCGGACTGATCGGGATACCGCATCTCTCGGCCATCGAGGGTTTCTTAGAGCCGGTCTTCGCCCACGAGGGGGTGCACGCCGTCGAAGTTAGCGGCATCATGGAATGGGTACTGATGGCCCTTTCAGCCGTAGTCGCTATCGTAGCCGTCATCTTGGCTCAGTACATGTACCTGGTGAACCCTGGCGCACCGGACCGCTGGAGCAAGCGATATGCCTCCGTCTACAAACTGCTCTCCAACAAGTACTACGTGGACGAGATTTACATGGCCCTGGTGGTCAATCCCCTGCGAAGGCTGGCCCGCTTCCTGGCCGAGGTGTTCGACATGAGGCTTATCGAAGGGCTGGTCAACGGCGTCGCCCGTGCCACCAAAGCTGTGGCCTCCCTCTCCGCCGACGTGTTCGACCCCAAGGTCCTCGATGGGTTGGTCAACGGTGTCGCTCACGTCGTTGTAAGGGGCAGTAGCTTAGTGCGCAAGATCCAAACAGGCTACGTGCGCGACTACGCCTTAGTCATCCTGCTGGGCGCGGTAGTCATCATTGGGTACTTTGCCCTTCGCTGATTGTGTTTGGAGGTTGGAAGTTGGAGGTTGGAAGTTGAAAGTTGGAGGTTGGAGATATTGAATGAGGTAGGATTCCCTATCCTTTCTTTGATTACCTTTGTGCCGCTCCTCGGAGCGCTGGGCATCCTGTTTGTCAACGCCAGGAAGGCGGCTCTGGTCAAATGGCTGGCTCTGGGCGTGGCCGTGGCCAACTTCCTGCTCTCGCTGCCCCTCTTCTTCTACTTCCAGCCAGAGACCACAGGGATGCAGTTCGTGGAAAAGGTCCCCTGGATCCCCAGCCTGGGAGTCAGCTACCACCTGGGCGTGGACGGCATCAGCCTCTTCCTGGTGCTGCTGACCACCCTTCTCTCGGCCGTGGCCATCCTCTCCTCCTGGACGGCCATCACCGAGAGGGTCAAGGAGTACTACGTCTTCATGCTCCTTCTGGAGATGGGCATGATCGGGGTCTTCGTCTCCCTCGATCTCTTCCTCTTCTTCGTTTTCTGGGAGGCAACCCTGATCCCCATGTACTTCTTGATCGGGGGCTGGGGCGGCGCACGCCGCATATACGCCGCCGTCAAGTTCTTTCTCTACACTTTCGGTGGCAGCGCGCTGATGCTGGTAGCTATCCTGGTGCTGTATTTTATGAACGCTCAGGCCACCGGCCAGCCCACTTTCGACCTGCTTCAGTTACAAAGGTTTGACGTGCCAGTTGCAGCCCAGACCTGGCTATTCCTGGCCTTCGCCCTGGGCTTCGCCATCAAGGTGCCCCTCTTCCCCTTCCACACCTGGCTGCCCGACGCCCACGTACAGGCGCCCACAGCCGGCAGCGTGATCCTGGCCGGCGTCATGCTGAAAATGGGAACCTACGGCTTCGTCCGCTTCTGCCTGCCGCTATTCCCGGACGCCACGGTGACCTTCGCGCCCTTGATGTCCATCCTGGCCCTCATCGGCATCATCTACGGCGCGCTGGTGGCCCTGATGCAGCGAGATGTCAAGAGCCTGGTGGCCTACTCCAGCGTCAGCCACCTGGGCTTCGTGGTGCTGGGCATCTTCACCCTGAACGCCCAGGGGTTATCGGGAGGCATCCTGCAGATGGTCAACCACGGTCTCAGCACCGGGGCCCTGTTCCTGCTGGTGGGCATGCTCTACGAGCGGCGGCACACCCGCTTGATCGAGGACTTCGGAGGGCTGTGGAAGGTCATACCTGTTTTCTCAGTCTTCCTGTTGATAGTCACCCTCTCCTCCATGGGCCTGCCCGGCTTTAACGGCTTCATAGGGGAGTTCCTGATCATAGCAGGCACTGTCAAGTCCAACGTCGTCTACGCCGTCATCGCCGCCCTGGGCATCGTCCTCGCCGTCGCCTATCTGCTGTGGATGTTCCAGCGGGTGGTGCAGGGCGAGCCAACTAATGAGAACCGCAAACTAAAGGACCTGTCAGTGCGGGAGGTCATCGTCCTGGTCCCGTTGGCGATTCTGATCATTCTGATCGGCCTTTACCCGCCTCCCTTTCTCGATCGCATCCAACCCGCAGTGGAGCATCTCTTGTCGCAAATCGCGTTTGGGAATTAGAGATTAGAAATTAGAAATTGGAGGTTTGGATTTTGGATTTTGAGCTTTGGATTTCATTCCCCATCCTTTCTTTGATTACCTTCCTGCCGCTTTTCGGAGCGCTGGGCATCCTGTTTGTCAACGCCAGGAAGGAGGCTCTCATCAAATGGCTGGCTCTGGGCGTGGCCGTGGCCAACTTCCTGCTCTCGCTGCTCCTCTTCTTCTACTTCCAGCTAGAGACTACAGGGATGCAGTTCGTGGAAAACGTCCCCTGGATTCCCAGCCTGGGGGTCAGCTACCACCTGGGCGTGGACGGCATCAGCCTCTTCCTGGTGCTGCTGACCACCCTTCTCTCGGCCGTGGCCATCCTTTCCTCCTGGACGGCCATCACCGAGAGGGTCAAGGAGTACTACATCTTCATGCTCCTTCTGGAGATGGGCATGTTGGGGGTCTTCGTCTCCCTCGATCTCCTGTTGTTCTACGTCTTCTGGGAGCTTACCCTCATCCCCATGTACTTCCTCATCAGCATGTGGGGCGGTAAGCGGCGGGTCTACGCGGCGATGAAGTTCGTCTTCTACACCATGGCTGGCAGCGTGCTGATGCTGGTGGCCATCATGGCTCTCTACTTCATGAACGCCGCCGCCACCGGGGAGAGGACCTTCGACCTGCTCAGGCTCTACCAGTTCCAGGTGCCTGTCGGGAGCCAGACCTGGCTATTCCTGGCCTTCGCCCTGGCCTTCGCCATCAAAGTGCCCCTCTTCCCCTTCCACACCTGGCTGCCCGATGCCCACGTGGAAGCGCCCACGGCCGGCAGCGTGATCCTGGCCGGCGTCATGCTGAAGATGGGGGCCTACGGCTTCGTCCGCTTCTGCCTCCCGTTATTTCCGGACGCCTCGGTGACCTTCACGCCCTTGATGTCCGTCTTGGCCATCATCGGCATCATCTACGGCGCGCTGGTAGCCCTGAGCCAACGGGACGTCAAGAGCCTGGTGGCCTACTCCAGCGTCAGCCACCTGGGCTTTGTGGTGCTGGGCATCTTCACCATGAACGCCCAGGGGCTATCGGGAGGCATCCTGCAGATGGTCAACCACGGCCTCAGCACCGGGGCCTTGTTCCTGCTGGTGGGCATGCTCTACGAGCGACGGCATACCCGCCTGATTGAGGACTTTGGAGGGCTGTGGAAGCAAGTGCCGCTGTTCGGCACCTTCCTGCTGATCGTCACCCTCTCCTCCATCGGACTACCCGGCTTGAACGGCTTCGTCGGCGAGTTCACCATTTTAGTGGGAACCTTCAGGGCCAATCCCATTTATGCCGTCTTCGCCGCTCTGGGCATCATCCTGGGGGCCTGGTACATGCTCACCATGTTCCGCCGGGTGATGCACGGCCCGCTGGACAACCCGGCCAATCGAGAATTGAAGGACCTTTCGCCCCGCGAGATCGCCGTCCTGGTGCCCATCGTCGTACTCATCTTCCTGATCGGCATTTTCCCCAACCTGTTCTTTGATAAGATGGACGCCTCGGTGATGGCTTTGTTGGCCCAGGTTGCCGGGCCGTGAAACATGAGAATTTCGGACGCGGATTTGCACAGATTAACACAGATGAAAAAGAAAAATCTGCGAAAATCTGTGTTAATCTGTGTCCCATCATTAAGGCCTGAAAGATGAACATTGAGATCCCCAGTCTGAATCTTGTAGCTCTTGCTCCACAGTTCGTGATCATCGTCGCTGCTCTTGTCGTCCTCCTGGCCGATCTCTTCAAGAGTGAGGAACAAAAAAACCTGCCGGCTTGGCTTAGCCTGGCAGGGGTGATCGTCTCCGCTGTGGTGCTATTCGCGACCTGGGGCAATGAGGCGTCCAGCTTCCAGAACATGGCCGCAGCCGACGGCTACAGTCAGTTCCTCAACCTGGTCTTCCTGGCGACGGCAGGTTTGTCCATCCTCATCTCCATCAAGTACGTAGCCGACGAGGGGTTGGCCTGCGGCGAATATTACGCCCTGCTCCTCCTGGCCACGGCCGGCATGATGCTGATGGGCGCCGCCACCGACCTGATCATCGTCTTCCTGGGACTGGAGATACTCTCCATCCCCCTTTACGTGCTGACCGGCCTCAACCGGACTCGGCAGGAGTCCGGCGAGGCCGCTCTCAAATACTTCCTCCTGGGCGCGTTCGCCTCGGCCTTTTTCCTCTACGGCATCGCCCTGACCTACGGAGCCACCGGGACGACGAACCTGGCAGGCATCGTCAGCTTCCTGGGGAGTGCCAGCGCGGGGTCTTACCTCTACATCGCCCTGGGCCTGCTCCTCATCGGCTTTGCCTTCAAAGTAGCGTTGGTCCCCTTCCATACGTGGGTTCCCGACGTCTACCAGGGAGCGCCCACCTCGGTCACGGCCTTCATGTCGGGGGGAGTTAAGGCGGCTGGCTTCGCCGCCCTGGTCCGGGTGCTGCTCTACGCTTTCCCGACCCTGGAATCTAGTTGGACGGTTCCCCTGGCGGCGCTGGCCGTGCTGACCATGACCCTGGGCAACCTGACTGCCATCGCTCAAACCGACATCAAGCGCATGCTGGCCTACTCTAGCATCGCCCACGCTGGCTACATCCTGGTGGGCGTCGTGGCCGCCAATGCCGCTGGTGCGGCAGGCATCCTCTTCTACCTCCTGGCCTACGCCCTGATGAACGTGGGCGCCTTTGCCACCGCCATCGTCGTGGGCAGGCGCGGGGAGCCCGGGGTGGAGATAGCTGACTACGCTGGCCTGGCCTCTCGCCGCCCCTTCCTGGCGGCAGCCATGGCCATCTTCATGCTCTCCCTGGCTGGCGTTCCGCCCCTGGCCGGCTTCATGGGCAAATTCTACCTCTTCAGCGCCGCAGTCCAGACCGACCTGACCTGGCTGGCCGTCATCGGCGTCCTCAACAGCGTCCTCTCCGCCTTCTTCTACTTGCGAGTGATCGTGGTCATGTACATGAAAGATGCTGAGGAGCCGAAGCCCCTCAGCCTATCCTGGCCACTGGGTGTAGCGGTCGCCCTGGCCGCCCTGGGCACCGTCGCCTTGGGCCTGTGGCCTTCGCCGCTGCTGGACATGGCTCAGCAGGCCATCGGGGCGCTGCTGGGGACTTAATTGCCCCTTGGGCAGAACGAAACCAAAAGGCCTCGCTCCGGGTTTCCCACGAGCGAGGCCTTTTCTTATGCGGGAGAAGCATACGGTTCTTTTATCGTTCAAGCGTTGAGCCTAACGTCCCGCGGTTCAGCGGCGGCGCGAAGCGCCGTCCGTCTGCACCGCCTTGTTAGGCAGAGCATAGCGCGAATAAGGCCAGCAAGGCGTAGAGGGCAGCGAACACCCAGGGAATGACTCCCTCGATGTGGGAGATCGGTTTGTAAGCACTGCCCTTGCCTTCCTCGGCCAGCGCCCACTCCCTG
>DAOUDK010000039.1:0-39447 GCA_034431315.1 Anaerolineae bacterium | reverse complement strand
CGGTTTGTAAGCACTGCCCTTGCCTTCCTCGGCCAGCGCCCACTCCCTGTCGTAGAGCGCAGCGGGAAGTCCTTGCTCAAGCTCATGAATCACCTTGAACTTCGCGGTATTCAGATCCCGATGCGACTTGATGGTTGCAAGCCAAGTCAGACAGACCGCTATGCCTGCCAGCGGCACCACGTACAACCAGACTCCCTTCTCGATCGACGTCGACGATGTCGACAGCCCATAGAGCGTAATCAAGAATGCATTGACCGTGAGTAGGTACTTATTGGCGTCCACTCGCCGCTCGGAGACGTGATTAGACATTTGGACATAGAGCTTGTACTGATCCATCAGGTGTGCCCTGTACTCCGGGCCGTATTCCTCCTCAGACACCGCGAGCAGGTCCGTCATTGGCCTGCACCTAGAGGCTGTCGATGAAATCTGCGATGGCCTTGTCGGTCCATTCCCGAACCTTCTTCCCGGATAGTTGAGGCGGGATCTCTCCCTTGTCGTTCTTGTCGATGTGGATCCCGATCATGGGAATCTTCTCGTCGTTTGCGCATTGCATTTCCCATTTCGCACCGTCGGCATTTCGAGTGCGCTTGCTAATCAGGGCAATGACCCCATCGCACCCGCGAATCCGCGTACGGCAGTTCGTCTTCCACGCGTTGTCCCAGGCTTTCTTGGCGGACAGGTCAACGTACGAGAACGGCGATCTCGTGTGAAGCGACTGCCCTTTGAGAAGGTCTCGGTACTTCGCGTCCTCGATGGCAAAACTAATGAAAATACGTTTATCAGCCATTTGTTTCCTCCAGTTGTTCTCTTCTGCCTAACGGCTGGGAGCTCAGTGGCGCCGATGAGAACCTCCAATTCATTTTCGCGTACTTGATGCTCAAGGGCAATCTTGCCTTTTCGCCTGCCCTCGGCGTCCACTGCAGCGACTGGTTATGCGGCCATCAGCTCGTTGTTAAGGCTTTTTACGAACTGACCTTCGCTTTGTTCCGCCCATGTTCTTAACTGTCCCTGAAACGCCTTCGTCACGCATCGATTGGGTAGCCTTGTCCATATCTTTCTGTGGAACAATAAGAACTTTCTGTCTTTTCCCGCTGCTCTTTAGGCGTTTAGCAGCCTTTCGCAGAGATGAAATGTTTCCACTGCGTTCAACTTCGGTTGCGCGTCCCTTGCTTTCTGCATCTAGACGTCCCCCTCCTCTTAGGGGCTTCTCTGTCTGTCCGCGCTTCCCTGCTGCTTTTCTTTTTGCTCGCTTATGACTTGAACTCTCAGGCATATCGCACTCCTTTCAACAACTATGAGATGGCCGCATGACAACTACTATGTGGAAGTTTTTCCGCATAGTTGCGTATATGCAGAATAACTTCCACATAACGCGCTCGAAGCATTTGGGGATTTGTGCTAAACTGATACAAAACCCTCGACAGGAAGTATACCATATCCATCGAGAAAGCGCAAATCTGACACTTCCAGCGCCCCACTTTCTTCACCTCGACCGGTGCCGGTGGGTGAAAAATGCGGGGCGGCGTCCAGAGCCTTGCCCTGGTCGGGCTTTCACCGGCAAGCAACGATAGCTTCAAGGCGCACCAGCGAGTGTCATGTGGCGTCGTGAATGGACTGAGTCATGCATCAGAAGGGAATTGCCTCTTCGAATGTTTTTGCTAGGCTCAAGGGCTGGTTGGGGAGCTCGTTTCTTCGACTTCAGCTTGACGACGTAGGTAGCGGCGTCAGTGTGTGCCGCTGTCCATCTCCTCCACGATGAGCATCTGGCCCATCTCGGTGATCCCCGCTGCCTCCATGCGCGCCTTGAGGTCGGGCGAGTCCATGAAGGCCTGCACCTGCTCTGCGCTCTCCTGCACCGAGAGCACGGTCACGGTGTTGGGATCATCCACGTTGCGGAACACCTGGAACGAGATTTCGCTGGCTGCCTTGCGCTGCTCGATGCTCACGTCATACCCTTCCTTCCACCGCTCGTAATTCTCGACCTTGAATCCAACGTGCAAATGTGTAACCATCAGTCGTATCTCCTCTTATCTTCCTAACGATCTTAGATTTGTGGAAACGATACGCGTAACTTCATCAGAATCAGTTATTTCATTGCTCATCATCTCCAGTATCGCTGGCTGCTGACGTCTCGCGTACCTGACGATTGCGCCATACGATTTGCGCCGCACTAACGAATGAGCTAAGCTGCCTGCGGCGAGGCTGCCCAAGAGCCTTTGCCCACCAACTGACTTGGTTTGCGAGGCCCGCGATACCTACTGCGGCGAAGCCGCAGGTCAGCTTCAGCGTGGGTTGGGCGGCTTATGCTTTACAAGTACCGCGAGCGCCGAATCAGGATGACAGTGCTCAATAGAATCAGCACGATGCCAAACACAAAACCATAGCCCTTTGCTACAACATCTGGGCTTGAGCCAAACCGACTTATGCTGACCGCATTAGGCGCATCATCGCTCTTGAGCGTAAAGGGGGAATAGTCGCTGGTTTGCGCCTCGACCCAATACCATGGCAGCCAAATTCCGCCACCTCCGCGCACGGGGTTGGTTGCCAGGGTCCAGGTGTAGGTGGCGGTGTCCCAACGATACACATTCATCTCGCTCGGGTTGTTGGAACCCACCTCGTCAGCACGGTAGTAAAACCTGATGGTGGATGTATTCGAATTAGTTGGCGAAATGCTGAAACAGCGCCACACGGCAGATAATAGATGCCCAGTTACGCCACACGGCCGCCCTGCCCGCACGCCCACGCTGACATTCCCCAGTCCGCTCGCGCTGGTGATGATGGCAACCTGTTCGTTGGTGCTGGAGGAAGCCGGGAGGGAAAACGAGACCGGGCTGCCCGGCGTGTTCACCGTTTCCTGACGGATCAGGTAGCCCCAGTTGTACAGCGTGCCGTTGATGGTCAGAGTAACCGCGGAGGTGAGTGTGACCGCCGCGCCAGGCTCTATGATCAGGTCGTTGCAGGCGCGGGGATCCCCATCCCCGATGGTTGGCCAGCGGGTTACACTTTGCCCTGGGATGCGCACGTTGTCGTCTGTGCCGGGAATAGTGTCCGGCTTGCTGCCAGGGGGATCCCAGTTCCCAGACGCGCTCCACGCCGTGCTGTCGCCGCCCTGCCAGATGTAAAGATTGCAGTCCTCATAAACCCCGATGTCGTCCAGGTACCACCCGGCAGCGGTGAAAGAGACATCGGTATCTAGCGTGAAAGATAAGGTGACGACCTCTCCGGCGTAGAGCGTAAGGTCCACGTCCTTCTTTTCCCACACCTTCTCGGTTACGTCTGAACGTTCATAGCCACGGGTCTCGCTGCCATAAATGACAACAGAGCTACCGGTGCTGGTGATAGCTTTGATGTACGTCACATCATAGTGATCGCTGCTCTGACCATGTATGTTCAACCATTGCCACCAGACCAGGGTGGCGCTCTCCACGCCGGACAGGTCAATTGTTTTTTGCAATACGCTAACAGTGCTGTTGCTATAATTGCCGTTCAAAACGGTGCCCCACAACTTGCTGCCGCTGTGGGCTTCGGCGGGGCCGGAGACCGGCGTCCCCCATGCCCAATCATTGCTTCCCAAGAAAGTTCCATTATCGCTCTCGAAATCCCATTCGTCGAGACGCGCCTGGTACACGTCCAGAGGTGGGGCGGTGAACGTCAACGCGGTCGCGGCATCCGGGTCCGTGATGACGACCGTGTTGGTCAATACCTGGCCGCAATAGCTGGTCAGCAGTACCTGGAAAGTAAGCGTAAAGTCCTCTCCTGGGTCGAGCCGCCCGTTCCATTCCAGGCCGGTGAAGTCGTTACGCACCAGCGCGCCCGGTCCATCCAGCACTGGATTGAGCGCCGGGCCAACAACGCCGGAGGGAAAGGTGTCTTCCAACGACGCGGTATATGCCGGCAGGCCCCCGTCATTACGCACATTGAGCGTATAAGTTACAGGGGCGTTGAGGGCGGCGGCTGTCGGGCCTTCTTTTGTCCCGCTGAACTCGGGCGGCGAAATGTTCAGGATATGCTGTGGCCTGGCCCATTCGGGCGCGTCGGTATGGGTGATGTGGGCGGTGTTGGTGATGGTGGCATGGGTGAGCGGCGCGTCGTCGAGGGTCACGGTAAACGTCAGGTATTCGGTCGTGCCGCTGATCACGTCGCCCCGCCACTCAATGAAGCCGACTCCCTCAGTCACCACGCCGGTGGAGGTCACGACGGAACCGGCTACATACGTGGTGCCGGCCGGGATGGTGTCGGTTAGATAGGCACCTGACCCGGCCAGATCGCCCGCATTGGAGATGGCCACCGTGTAGGTAATGCACCAGGCGTCATAGTCCACCACGGCGGTCTTGGTGGAGTGGGCAAAGAAGGGCGGCGCTGCCTCTGAGAGAACGTTGACGGTGTAGTCCTCTATTTCTCCGTAATTCGTGTCTCCGCACGCCGGCGGGTAGTGGTAATATTCCATCCGCACGCGCATACGCGTGCCGCCAGCGGACGCGTGTGCCGGGGGAACAATGGTGGCGTAATACGGCCCTTTACCGCTGCTCACACGCATGGAGATGGATTCGCCAGCGTCGTCAAAGTCCTTGTCCTGGTTCCAGTCCACCCAAATTGCTCCTTTATCCGATGAATAAGAAGCACTGAGTGTAATCGTGATCGGATATTCCACTCCAACCCGCATGTCGGTGAATTGGGTAAGAGTGTAGTCAGAGTAGCCATTGGTGGCGGTGCAGTAGCCAGTGGTATTGTCTATGGAGCCGACCTGAACACAGGCAATGGTTTCATCCTGCTCACGGATGCCGGCGGTACAGTACTCTTGAAGTGCGTTGAGCTGGCGTAGGCGGGAATGTGCCAGGGCAGGTGTTGACTTCAATAATGTAACAACAAGAAAAACCATGCCCACTCCTAACACAAGGGACATGATAATCATACAGAAAGCCTTTTTCATATCAACTCCTTCGACGATATTAGTGTCAAGTATGAGTGGTTGCCGGCCCAACTCTTATTATCTGGACATCCGTCCACCTAGTCACCTGATTTAGGATACCAGGTGGACATCTTTCCACTTAAATCCCCTGTTTGGCATACTAGGCAGACGTTCTGCCATATAGCTACCCCTCTAGGGTGTATTATGCAGAAATCTCGTCCGTCTAGCAAACTTGCCACAACGGGACAGAAACGAGGAACTCCATCGAGCTTGATAACATTATACACCAACGGTGGCGTTTGCACAAATGCACACCCCTTTGGGATTTCGAAGCAAAACGGGGTAGGAAAATCAACCCCAGGATTCTGGCTTCCAATCTTAGCAAAATTGGGGGAGAATAGGGCATCTCATATCAAGGAGGTGCTCTATGCACATTCACAACCAAGCGATGGGTGGCCTCGGCGCTCTTCCCGAGGCCACTCTGTTCCAGCGGGCGCAGTCGGGATGTCCCGACAACCTAAACGTCCTGATGGCCCGTCACGATGGCTTGATCCAGGTCATCGTACGCCGTCAGGTATTGGGTAACCTGTCCTTCGCCGAGGCCCTGCAAGCGGGTCGTATAGGCCTTTGGCGCGCCATCCTGGGCTACGACCCGAAGCGTGGCACGGCCTTCTCCACCTACGCCTGGCCTTGCATCATGCGCCAGGTCTGGCGAGCGGTCAAGGTGCACTCTCGTTTCCACTCGCCACTCGTGACCGGCGATGTGCTTCCGCTGCTCCAGGAATCGGACCCCGCTCTGGTGTGGGAAGTGGCAGCCGTGCAGCAGGCGATTCGCGACCTGGTACAGCGTCTACCAGGCCGTCTCCGCTATTTGGTGGTAGCCCGCTATGGCCTGAATAGCACACCCCCGGCTACCTACCGCCAGATCGGAGCCGACCTGGGTCTCAGCGGCGAACGAGCCCGCCAGTTGCACACCGAAGCCCTGGTCTGGCTGCGCCACCCGGCCCACTCCTATGTCCTGCGCAGTCTGCTGGAACGCCACACGCTGGCCGACTACCAGATCGCCGCTGCTTCGGCCCAGCGCTGGTTGCGATGGAAGGGGGGGCGTCATGGCCGCTGAACTCACCCCCGTCCAGACCCGCGCTCAAGACCTTGCCTTCGTGGCCCAATGCAGCCTGGACGGGCTACGAGACCGCCTGCCCTTGCGCTGGCCTGCCCCACCCAACACGCCCCCTTCCCCCAAGAAGCGCTATCGTTCCCACTATGTCTACCTGGGCTGGGAAGACCTCGAAGACTCCACCGCCTGGGAGCACCTCTCCGACTTCGACCTCCTCCTGCGCCTGGTGGACTACACTCCCCTCCGACCTGTGCTCGCCCAACTGTTGGGCTGGACCTCCGCCCGGGGGCAGGTGCCCTTCGACCCTGTCTCCATCTTCCTGCTCACAGGCTGGCAGATCACCAACGGATGGAGCCGAGCCCAAACCCTGCGCAACCTACGCCAGCCCCGCTACGTCGACTGCGCCCAACGCTTCGGCTTCGAGGACGGCATCTTCCCCACCGAAGGCGGCCTGCGCTACCTCCTCACCACCATCGGCCGGAACTCCACCAGTGAAGAAACCGTTCTCGTAGACGAGGAGAGACAAATTGAAGTCGCCATCCAGCGACTCAACCAGTTGCTGGCCCAGTCCGTGGCCCTCTTCGTCGAGGCCGGTCTCCTCAGCCCGGAAGCTCTGAAAGAGGCCGTCGTCTGCCCCGACGGCATGATCCACGACGCCGCCTCCCGCCTGCGCTGCTCTTCGGTGACGGATACCTGCTACCAGCCCACTTCTCCCCATAACCCCCGCCCCTGCCCGGCCAAAGAGAAGGAACGCCAAGGCTGTGATTGCGACACCACGGCCTGTGCCCAGGTCTGCCGCTATGCTACCCCACGCGACCCCAAGGCCCGCTTCGTCTACTACAGCGGCTCCAATCGTACCACCAACAACCCCAACCAGTCCACCGATCCCGCCCAGACCAAGAAGAAACGAGGCAAAGGGCGCTTCGGCTATCGCACCATCCCGCTTCAATTGACCGATCCCGCCCGCCGCTTCAGCCTGGTCTTGCTCGACGATTTCCTGCCCGCCAACGAGCGCGAGGAGATTCCCGCCACCGCTCTGCTGCTCCAACTCCCCATCTTCTACCCCGACCTGGAGATAGACGCCGTCGCCGGAGACGCGGGCTTCGGCTACGACATCTTCCTCCACACCGTCTACACCCACCTCCACGCCCGACGG
Source organism: Anaerolineae bacterium (assembly GCA_034431315.1). GTDB lineage: Bacteria > Chloroflexota > Anaerolineae > VGOG01 > VGOG01 > JAUWOY01. The sequence continues at coordinate 32,265 of DAOUDK010000039.1, read as the reverse complement.
GTCGTCGACTTGCGCGCCCACCAAACCGACCGAGACAAGGCCCTTTGGCCCCTGCGGGGCTACGACGGCAAGGGCCGTCCCGTCTGTCCCTTTGGCTACTCCCTCAAAGCCAACGGCTTCGACTTCGACCGCCAGCGTCACAAATGGGCCTGCTTCCACACCTGCGGCAACGGCGCTGCCCCCGTCGCTCCCGTCGAAGAGGCTACTTACCCGCCTGATCAGTGCCCCTACCTCGCCCGTCCTTACGGCCAGCTCATCAACGTGAGCGAGCGTTTCGAGGATGGCTCCATCCGCCTGGTGCGGGACATCCCCGTGGGCACCCCAGCCTGGAAACGCATCTACCACCGCGCCCGCAACGCCGTCGAGGGCCGCCACTCCATCCTCGAACGGTGGGGCCTCAAACGACTACCAGTCTACGGCGACCTCAGAGGCAAGGCCTTCACCTTTCAGGCCGACGTCTGGCTCAACCTGACCACCCTGGCCCGCCTGGTCCGAGAAGCAACCGCCGCTACCGGCGCCTGACCTGACACTCTCTTCGTAAACTCTCCTGACTCCCGCTACGCCTCGCAGACCCTATTCTGCGTGGTGCATTACCCCCTGCCTGCTCACCAAATTCTTGGCCGCCTGTGGCCCCCACAGCCGCACTGTTGTCCCTCGCCGTGCCCCAGCTATCCACTTTAAGCACACCTGTGGCCGCTTCTGCTTCGTTTTTCACGCCCTTCCCAGGCCTGCCAGTCTCCATCAACCCCACTTTAGGCCCCTTTTACCCTTCTACATGGGACTTCTGCTTCGAAATCCCTACTGTTGAGGCAGCTCCAACAACACTTTCCACAATGTCAGATACACACATGTCTGTGCTCGAAAGCAGTTTCAGAATCTTCAACCGTGTTTCATTGCCCAGGGCGTGGAAAACCTTGGCCCGTCTCTCAACGTCGGCATTGGGCAAGGTAGCGTCATCGGAGCGCTGCTCTCCAGCCTGCTTAGCGAATTCCCCTTCTTCCAGTTGATAGGCACCTGGCCTTACAGCCGTATCCATAACAGACCGCCGGGCATGAGCACTACAGGACTAGTTTTCTAGGTGTGTTCCAACCCTAATAATTATACAGTTGCCGATGGTCTCTGTCTAGCGGGGAAAACCCTATTTCATCCCTTTCGATGTCGGGGAAATCCCTATATTATTTAACGCCGGCGTACACGGCCAGTCAGCCGTCGGGCACGTCTCGCATCTGAGTAGAGGAAACGAAAAGGGGTTTTGGAATCGCGGCTCAGCCGCAGTTCCAAAACCCCACAACTGCAAGAGTATGTAATCTGTCCCCTCTATCTAGCGCTGACCAGACACCGACTCCTCCGCTTCCTCCCTCACCAGAAGCCCTACTCGCAAGGCGTAGCGCACCAGTTCAACTCGACCCTTTATCCCCAGCTTCCTTTGCATACGCGCTCGGTATGCCTCCACCGTCTTGACGCTGAGGAAGAGCTCGTTGGCAGTCTGTCTGTTGGTGTAGCCAAGGGCTATCAGCTTGAGCACCTGCTGTTCGCGATTGCTCAAGATGTCGCGTTTACCTGTCTTCGCCTCCGTGGGCTCTTCATCCTCCCCCTTTCCCTTCAGAAGCATGTGAGCATGAGCGGGATGCAAATACGTTCCGCCCTCGTGCACAGCCCGTATGGCAGACAGCAGTTCGGTGTCGGCAGACCTCTTCAGAACGTAACCAGACCCCCCTCTCTCAAGCACCTGACGGAGGTAGCTCTCGTCGTCGTGCATCGTCAGGGCCAACACCTTAACCTCAGGGCTATCCTCCTTGATCTTTCGGACAGCATCCAATCCATCCGGTCCCGACATGGTAATGTCGAGAAGCACAACGTCAGGGGTCAGCTTCTTGGCTTGAGTCACGGCCTGATCTCCCGTGCTGGCTTCGCCCACAACCTCCATATCAGCCTGGGCATCCAGCAGCAGGCGAAGGCCTGCTCTGAGCACGGCGTGATCATCTGCCAGAAGCACGCGAATCTTTTCCATAGCCAAGCCAATGTCCTTTCAGCGCCCGCCGTCCAGGGGGATTTCGATAAAGACGGTAGTGCCTATACCCGGCGTGGACTCCACGGTCAGCTTGCCGCCAACCAGGGAAGCCCGTTCTTGCATCCCGTGAAGCCCTAATCTCGTGGGCTGTCCTGAGGTGAGGACACTCTCTACGTCGAAGCCACGGCCATCATCCTCGACGATGGCTATCACTGAGCCCCTTCTCTGCTCCAGGAGCACGCTCACGTGACTGGCCTCGGCGTGTCTGGCCACGTTGGTTAAAGCCTCCTGGACTATACGATAGAGGGTTGTCTCCACCTGAGGAGTCAAGCGCTTATCCTCAAGCCCCACGGTCTCGAAGTCCGCATCCAATCCGAAACCCGTGGCGTAGTCTTTCACGTAGCGCTTTAAGGCAGCCACCAGGCCCAAGTCGTCGAGCACGCTGGGTCTGAGCTCCAGAGCCAAACTGTGCAAACTACCCAAAGTTTGGGCGGCCGTGGCGCGCAGTTGACCCGCTGTGCTACGAACCTCCTCCAAGCACGTGGCCCCTTCCAATACCTTAAGGCCCACCATCAGCGAGGTTAGAGCCTGGCCCGTCTCATCGTGCAATTCGCGAGCGATTCGCTTGCGTTCATCTTCCTGAACAGTGATGATTCTTTCGAGAAGCCGACCTCGGAGAACCTCTTTGTCGTGCAACTCCTCTGTCATGTAGTTGAAAGCAGCGGCCAGTTCTCCGATCTCATCGTTGCCTTTGATTGCCACCCGCTGATCTAAGTCGCCCTGGCTGAGCGATTTTATGGCCCCCTTAAACCGCCCCAGTCTGGCGACCACTAGACGGTCCATCGTAAGGTTGACAACTAACATCACCACCACGATGGTTCCAATTGACCACAGGAGGCTGTTGCGGCGGTCAGTGGCCAGATGTTGGTCAATAGTCACCATCGAGAAGTCACTGATCAAGATGCCCAGGGTCTTTTCGCCGCTCTCATGGCACCCCCGACATTCCTCCCGGTTCTCTATGGGATTCAAGTTACGGAAGACCCTTTCACCTTGATCGGTTGCGAAGATACAGGTTAGGCTCCGATCCACAGCTTTGTGCTCGTGACAGGACTGACAGGTAGTGTCACTGAGATCCAGCATCGCCCCAACTCTTCCCTGATCCGCGGAGATCACTATCCGGCCTTTATTATCGAGCAAGAAAAGTTCTTTGACCTCCTCTATTTTCGCAATCTCGTCCACGATCCCCTGGACTTCGGTGAAGTCGTTAGTCAACATGGAGTGCTGCAAGCTGCCTTCAATGATCTCACCCAGGCTAGAAGCATGAAGCCTCAAGTCATCCACCATCGAATCGCGGTGGTTGCTGTATTGCAGATAGGAAACGATAGCTAAGATGATGAGCACTGGTATGGTTACGCCAGCCGTGATCTTGAAGCGTAGACTCTGGTAAATTCTTCTCGATTTCATACTCTCACTCCCACTGCGAGCAGATAGCCTGATCGTGCATCCCTTGATGTAACGACACGAGTTGCCTCTTCCTCAAGCACAATTATTATACTACAAATCAGGGTCCTTATCAAACTCTGGTGGGCAACAAAAATATGCGCCTGGATCAAGTCATCAAGCGCATATCTTCGTCGAAGCAGTATGTCAAGAACTTGCTTCTGCGGATCAACATTCCTTCTCAACTGGTCTGGTATGTTGACGTTGAAGTCAGCTCTCTCACCACTTTCTCCAGAACAGTGGTTTTACCGATTATGGGATTAGTATTCATCGGGCAATCCCTGGAGCTCCTCATAACTGAAGACGGGGCCATCTTTGCAGATATAGGCAGGGCCGATGTTGCAGCGCCCGCACTTCCCCAGCCCACATTTCATCTTCATCTCCAGGGTGGTGATGACCTGGGCAGGGGCAAACCCCATTTTGCCCAAAGATAGCAGCACAAACTTGATCATGATCGGCGGGCCGCAGGTGATCACTATGGCATTCTCCGGCGAGGGATTGACCTTCTCCAGCACGGCGGGCACAAAACCGATCTCCCCCTCCCAGCTATCATCCTCCCCGCCGGGATCAACGGTCAGCACGGTGTTGATCCCCTCCATCTCCCCCCATTCTTTTAGTTCCTGCCTGTAGACCAGGTCGGCCGTGCTCCTGGCCCCGTAGATAATGGTGATGTCCCCGAAATCTCCTCTGGTGTCTATGCAGTTCCAGATCAATGACCTCAAGGGAGCCAGGCCAATTCCGCCCCCGGCAAAGACGAGATTCTTCCCCCGCATCTCCTGGATGGGGAAGCCCCGGCCGTAGGGGCCGCGAAACCCTACCGTATCTCCGACGTTCAGCTCATGAAAGGCGTCGGTCACCTTACCCACCTGCTTGACGCTGCACTCGATATACCCCTTCCGAGTGGGAGAATTCGCGAGACCGAAGGGAGCCTCTCCCTGGCCAAAGATGGAAAAAAGGGCAAATTGGCCGGGTTGAAAGTCCAAATCCTGCTTCAATCTCCTGTCCTGAAACACCAATCTAAAGGTCTTTACGTCGGGCGTCTCTGGGGTGATCTCTTCTATGGTCATGAGATGGGGCAGAAATATATTCTTCATCGCCTTACTTCACTCCCTCACTGTCCTCAACACTTCGGTGATATCAACGCCCACTGGACAGTACTGGATGCACCTTCCACAGCCCACGCAGAGAGTCCTCTTGAAGTTCTGCGGATAGTACTTGAATTTGTGCATGATCCGCTGGCGGTAGCGACGGTAATGGGTGGGGCGCGGTTGGGCGACGGGCATCCTGGTGAAGTCCTGAAAAGCGCAGGAATCCCAGAGCCGTACTCGCTGTCCTTCATCGGGGTTGCCCTCATCCTGGATGTCAAAACAGTAACAGGTGGGGCAGAGAAAGGTACAGATAGCGCAGTCAACACATTGCGGGGTGATCGTCTCCCAGACGGGACTCTCAAAGCTCAATGCCCTGGGCAGCCCCTCAGCATCCACCTCTCTGACGATTTTCTCCCGCCATTCATCCTCCAGCCATGCCCTTTCCCGGTTGTGCTCCTGATCGCTCTCCTGGAAGAGCTCCTCATGCTTCTCGACCAGGGTTTTTCCCCGCCTGGTGATGATCTGAACGTGATAAACGTCACCCAGAGGGGTCAGGAGCAGATCCGAGCCCTCGATCCCGGCTGGAGACCCATCCACCGAGACGCAGAAGCAGGTCTTGGCCGGTTGCGCGCAGGCCAGAGAGACGATGACCGTCTTGTCTCTCCGCTCAAGGTAGAAAGGATCCAGGCAGTCCCAGGTGACCAGCTTGTCGAGAATGGGAAGGCTGGCCACGTCGCAGGGTCGAGCGGCGAAGATCACCCGAGAGGTATTGAGTGAGGGGGGAGGGGGGACCAATTTCACCTCCTTCCCCGCCAACTGGTACCCGAAAAGCACTTCCCTCGGGGGAAAGAAGAACTCTTTGAGAGATTTGACGGGTTTCTGATCGTTGAGATAGATTTCACTCCCCGAGCTTATCTTTCCGTAAGATAGCTCGTCCTTAGGAGCGATCACCTCGTGATCTCTGATCAACTCATCCACCAGTTGCAGCAGCCTGTCCCGCTGCAGTATCCTGGCCTCCATGCCGTCCCTCCCTGCTCTCACCTGATGAAGTCCTGCGGGTCATCAACCCGAAAACTGTATAAGGCCGGTGGTATTTCCACGTCCATCCCCGCTACATAATCGAATGCTTCTTGCACTTCCGCGGCCATCTTGGCATTGAGTATGCTCAAGGGAATCCCCATGGGGCAGACGCGGTCACACTCACCACAACTGGTGCAGCGGCCAACGAGGTGAAGGGCGCGGATGATGTTCCAGCTCCTGTTATTCTGAGGGGAAGGGGACCTGTCAATCCACTGCGGTTGATTCTCCTCGACAATACATCGTTCGCAGTAGCAGAAAGGACACACCTGGCGACAGGCGTAGCAGCGGATGCATTTGGAGAACTGCTGCTCCCACCAATCCCAGCGCTCGGCTGGGGGCATCGCCTCTACCTTCTGTATCTCGGCAGCGGTCCTTTCCTGCTCTTCCTGATCCTCTTCGATCCGGCCCACCTGGATGTCCGGCTCAATGCCGGCCGGGGTTCCATCCACGATTCCCAAAATGACCAGTTGCTCTCGCTTGAACTGATGCTCCTGAATCAAACCCACGATGGTTCGCAGCGTCGCTGGCCTGGCCACCAGGGCCACGCGTGGCCCTTCCTCCTCCGCCCTGAAGCGAGAGGTCAAGTACCCTTCCCGCCCCACCAGATACCTGGCCAGGTTGTGAGAACAGTGTTCGTTGAAGATCAACTGCCCCGCCTGCGAGGCCTCGGTTATGAAGCAGGGGGTGACCACCTCCTGGTCCCAGCCCTGCCTGTAACCGATGACCAGCTCCACCTTTTTATCTTGTAGCAGCTCGCGTGCCTCTTCCTGAATCCTCTGGATGATCTCTTGCATGGATATCTCCTGAAGATCACGGTCTGAATGGCCCCAGCCTCCTGATCTCCTCCGTGACTTCGGCCACCACCTGCGCCCACTTCGACCCCTCGCTGGCCGAGACCCAACTCATCTGCACTCTTCGAGGGTCAACGCCCACAAATTCCAGCAACTTGTGGAGCATCAGCATCCGGCGACGGGCATAGTAGTTCCCGCTGGTGTAGTGGCAATCGCCGGGGTGACAACCCGAGACGAGCACCCCATCCACGCCCCTTTCCAGGCATTTCAACACCAGTTTGGGGTCTATGCGGGCCGAGCAGGGCACCCGAATGATCCTGACGCTGGCCGGGTACTTGATGCGGCTTCCTCCAGCCAGGTCTGCCCCGGCGTAGGAGCACCAGTTGCAGAGAAAAGCAACGATCCTGGGCTTCCATCCTCCATCCTCCATTTTCCATCCTCCATCTTCCATCCTCCATCTTCCATCATCAGACCACCGCTACCTGGGCAAAGACCTGCTCGTGGCTGAAGCCCGCCAGGTTTGGCGCCCCTGCCTTACAGACTACCGTACAGTTGCCACAGCCATGACAAAGGCTCTCAACCACCTGGGCTGCTATCCTGTTCTGCCTGGTGATCACGTCGGCAAACTCTGTCTCTTCGATAGCTCCGAAAGGACAGACTTCCTGGCAGGCGAAGCAGCCGCTGCACAAACTGGGGTCAATACGTGCTATCATGGGCTCAGCGGCCAGAAAGTCATGGCTGAACAGGCCCAGGGTCTTGGCCGAAGCGGCGGAAGCGGTGGCAATGGTATCGGGAATGTCCTTGGGGGCCTGACAGGCCCCGGTAAGGAACACGCCCCTGGTCACGGTCTCCACCGGGGCGAGTTTGGGATGGGCCTCGGTGAACAGACGGTTCTCATCGTAGGGGATACCCAGCATCCGCGCCACGTCCACCGCATCATCCCGGGCCACCAGGGCGGTGGCCAGAACCACCAGATCGGCCTTGATTTCAATCTGGTTTCCACTCAAGGTGTCGGCCCCCCATACCACCAGTTGCCCATCGTGCTCGAAGATACGGGAGACCCGGCCCCTCAAGTACTGAACTCCAAATTCCTCCTGGGCCCTTCGGACGAACTCCTCGTAGTTCTTTCCCGCCGCCCGGATGTCCATGTAGAAGACGTAGGCCTGACCATCGGGATTCTGCTCTTTGAAGAGCAGGGCTTGTTTGGCCGTGTACATGCAGCAGAGCCGGGAGCAATAAGGGACCCCTTTGGCCCTGTCCCGCGACCCCACACATTGAATGAAGACTATTGTATGGGCCTCTTTCCCATCGGAAGGGCGGGTGATCTTCCCGCCGGTAGGGCCGGAGGAGTTGACCATCCTTTCAAACTGCAGGCCCCTGATCACGTCCTTATACTGTCTCCCCCCATATTCCCCATAAACCGACCAATCGAAAAGAGTGAAGCCGGTGGCCACGATGATGGCTCCAAATCTTTCCTCGATCAGCTCATCTTCCTGGGTGAAATCTATGGCCCCCACTTCGCAGAACTTCTCACAGACCCTGCACTTGTTCCGCTGGTAATAGATGCAATGCTCTCGATCAATGACGGGCACCCGGGGCACGGCCTGGGGAAAAGGAATGTAGATGGCCTTGCGCGGGCCCAAATACTCGTCAAATTCTGAGGGCACCTTCTGGGGGCACTTCTGCCAACAGGTACCGCAGCCGGTACACTTTTCAGAAATGACCGAACGCGCCCGACGCCGGATCCTGACCACGTAGCTGCCTACGTATCCGGAGACCTCCTCTACCTCGGAATAGGTGTAGATGGTGATGTTCTTGTCCTGGGCCACGGTGACCATTTTGGGGGTGAGGATGCAAGCCGCGCAGTCCAGGGTGGGGAAGGTGCGGTCGAACTGGGCCATTCTCCCCCCGATAGAGGGCTCTCTCTCCACGATGACTGCCTCGTAGCCGGCCATCCCCACATCAATGGCGGCCTGAATCCCGGATATGCCTCCTCCTATGATGAGGGCTCTCCGCTCGATGGGGATGCTCATTGCAAACAGGGGTTTGTCCTGGCGCACCTTGGCCCGGGCCATGTCCATCAATTGGACCGCCTTTTCCGTGGCTTCCGCTCGGTCTGTGTGCACCCAGGAGCACTGCTCCCGGATATTGGCCATCTCCAACAGATAGGGATTCAACCCCTCGTTCTCCAGACAGTGGCGAAAGGTAAGCTCGTGCAGGTGGGGAGAACAGGCGGCCACCACGATCCGATCCAGTCCCCTGTCCCTGATGGCCTCGGCAATCAACTTCTGCCCCGGATCGGAACACATGTATTTATAGTCCGTAGCGTAGACAACTCCGGGAAGATCAGCCGCCAGCCTGGCAGTCTTTTCGACGTCCACTATGGAAGCAATGTTCGTGCCGCAGTGGCAGACAAATACTCCTATTCTTGCCATGTTGTATCCTTTGCCTTCCAGCCAGTCATCTTTCTCTTACCCCGCCAGTATGGAGCAGTTTCTGGGGGCTTACGGTGAGCTTATTCAGGCCCAGTTCCCTGGCCCCCATACCCAGCCCCAGGCCAACGAGCTGGGTGAAGTACAAAATGGGAAGGACGAATTCGGTCTCGTATCGTTTGTTGATCTGCGCCTGCCTGAGGTCCAGGTTCGATTGGCACAGCGGGCAGGCTACCACGATGCACTCCGCCCCTTCGTCGGCGGCCATCTGCAGGATGTCACGAGATAGTTTCAGCACCACGTCAGTCCTGGTCAGGGCCAGGCTCCCGCCACAGCACTCTGTCTTGTAAGGCCAGTCCACCGCTTCTGCACCCAGGGCGGTAGTCAGTTCATCCATGGAGGTCGGATTCTCCGGGTCGTCAAATTCGACCACCTCCGGAGGCCTGACCAACAGACAGCCGTAATAGGCTGCCACCCTCAAGCCGGTCAACTGCCTGCTCATCTTCTCTCGCAGGGCATCAAGCCCATATTCGGTGACCAGTACGTCCAGGAAGTGCCTGACTCGGACCTCCCCGTTGTACGGGCTACCCACAATCTCGTTTACCTGAGCACGAGAGTCCTCATTGGAACTCATGGCCTTGTTGGCCGCCTTGAACCGACTGTAGCAGGCCGCGCAACACACCAACGTATCCAGGCCCAGCTCCTGGGCTAAGAGCAGGTTTCTCGCCGGCAGCGCCAGGGACAGCAGCCCGGAGGTCATATGAGCGGAAGTAGCGCCGCAACAGCTCCAACCGGGGATCTCTTCCAGTTCGATACCCAGGGCCTGGCTGATGGCCCTGGTGGAGATATCGTATTCCCTGGCGGTTGAGTGAAGCGAACAACCCGGATAGTAGGCGTATTTCATCCCAGCTTGGCCTCCAGTTCCCTGGCCTTGGCGAACATCTCTTTGAGCCCTTTGATGTTCCTGTCCCTTGGTGGCAGCAGGCTCAACTTCCCTTTCAGGAACATCTTAGGGGCCATGAGAATGTCCTTTAGATAGTGGCCGCTCCTCATATTGTAGATGCCCATCATGCCCATCTCGAACACTCTTCCATGTCGCCTCACGCTCCCCAGGAAGATGCGGTGGAACAGGGGCACGTCTTTCTCCGGGGACTTGATGCCCTCAGCATAGGCCATCCTGCGCAGAGCATCCATCACTCCAGCCAGGTCCACCTCCTGGGGGCATCGAGTGGTGCAGGTTTCGCAGGAAGCGCACAGCCAGATGGAGCGGCTGGACAGGACCGCCTCATGCATGCCTAACTGTACCATCCTGATGATTTGGTTAGGGGGATAGTCCATGGCGAACATGGTGGGGCAGCCCGCCGAGCACTTCCCACACTGGTAGCAGGCGGCCAGGGTTTGAGCGCTTCTCTCCTCCACCTGGCGCATGAACTCCAATTGTGATTCGGTATGCGGCAAGAGCCACCTCATCTGTATCGCCTCTTTTCCAGTTAAACTTGTGGAAAGGAAAAGGTGAACTTGCTTCCTTTGCCCAGTTCCGATTCCAGGTGGAGTTGCCCACCGTACAGCTCCACCACTCGCTTCACGAGGGGCAGCCCCAATCCTGTGCCGTAGGGCTCCACTTCCTTCGCATTCCCCGCCCGGTAGAATTCCTCGAATATGCGGGACATGTCCTGCTCCGCTATCCCTATGCCTGTATCCTCCACTTCGCCAATCACACAATGGCGTTCCTCTTTGAGGGAGATAGCGACACTTCCCCCCGGATCGGTGTACTTGATGGCGTTGTCAATCAAGTTGAACAACAACTGCTCCATGTGCTCGTCCGTAGCGCCAATCAACGGCAGGGTGTCCGGCACATCAAAATGCAAATCAACCCCTCTCAGCGTGGCCTTGATGCGTATCTCCGGCATCACTCGCCACAATATGTCCACCAGTTGCACAGGTCGTATCTCTTTTTTCTCTATCTCCGCCTGCCGTATGCCACCCAGGTTCAGAAAGTCGTTGACCAGAGCCAGCATGGCCCTGGCCCGATCGCGTGCCAGGCGCAACATCTCATCCTGTACCGGTTTAGCATTGGTGATATACCCCTGCAGGAGCACGTCCAATGTGTTCTGGATAGAAGCGCTGGGGGCTCGCAGTTCATGAACCACCTGCAACATAGAAGCCGATCCCATCTTCAGCTTCTCCACCTCCCTCTCCGCCTCGGCCAGGGCTGCACTCCGTTCCTGCAGCATCTCTTTCGTGGCTGCCAGTTCCTTTTCCCGCGCCCGCAGCCTGGCCCCTCTGGAAAGGGCAAGGTATCCGCTCAGCAACAGCAGCACCAGGAGCAGGCCCAGCGCCACGAGAGCGGCGGGAGACAGCAAGGGCAGCACTGCGCCTGGGGAGAACATGCCGGCGCCCTGCTGCCCTATTTCGTCAAAAAGGGAGGGGGGAAGAGGGAGAATGGAAGGTCTCAACTCAATCTCATCAACAATGCTCAAAGAGACTCTCCTAACGGCTCTCAGAAAGCGACAGAACGCGTTTCACCTCGGCCACCAGTGCGGATGGCGAGCAGGGCTTCAATAACCCGCTGTCAATGTGCAGGTACTCATTCTGTAGAAAGAGCTCCCGGTACTGGGTGTCCACGATGCTGGTAACCATAATTATGGGAATGTCCCGCAATTCCTTCCGCTTCATCATCTCTCGGCTTACGTGCACGCCCTCTAACGGCCAATTCATCATGACATCCAGGAGCACCAGATCCGGCTTCCATTGCTCCATCTTGGCCAGCCCTTCATCCCCATCCCGAGCGCTGTCCACCTGGTAGCCATGCGATTCCAGCACAACTTCTGTAGCCTTCACAAAGGCCGGGTCATCATCAATGATAAGAACTCTGTGTTCTGAATCCATCGCTGCTATCCTCCCTGTACTGCTGGCGTACTGGAGTCTGGCGAATTTTGAAACCTCCTACCGCAAGACATGGGGATCGTAGTGGCGACTTCAGTCGCTCTAGCCTCGCTTTGAACGACTAAAGTCGTTACTACGAGCAAAATCGCCAGTGTCCAGTGGCGTACTCTACCATAAGTATAACAGGGGAGACGCGCCGTGTCCAGAGGGGAAATCCCCGATTGGGCCTTACATTTGTCAGGGAAAACCTGATAAAATAAGCCTCCCCCAGGCTCTGGACCTGGGGGAGGCTCTCCAATCCATGAATCTACGAATCCACTGTGCCCATTCGCCCATTCGCTCATTTGCCCGCATGGTTATGCCCTGGTCGGTGCTTCCCTATCTCGTCATCCAACAGCCCCTTTCGCAGGGCGTAGCGCACCAGGGCAGCGCGGCCCTTGAGGTTCAGTTTCCCCATCAGCCGGGCCCGATAGGTCTCTATCGTCTTTACGCTGAGAAAGAGCTGGTCGGCAATCTGCTGACTGGCGTAGCCCAAAGCCACCAGGTGTAGAACCTCCCTCTCGCGTTGACTCAGGAGTTCGTAGCTGTCCTGTTGGGAGTCGGAATCTAGGCCCCTCTTCCGCAACAAATCTCCCAGCAAGACTCTGGTGAAAGAGGGATAGAGGAAAACCTCACCGCGCTGCACGGCGCGGATGGCCACCACGAGCTCCGTATCGGCTGCTCGCTTCAGGACGTAACCTGTGGCCCCGGCCTCCAACATCTGGCGCAGGTATTCTTCGTCGTCGTGCATGGTAAGCACCAGCACCTTGATCTGGGGGATGCGATCCTTGATCTCGCGCGTGGCTGCCAGACCACTCATGCCTCCCATGGTGATATCCATCAAGACCACATCAGGCTTCAATTCCAAAGCGCGCTCCACAGCCTCAGCGCCGTCAACTGCCTCACCCACCACTTCCATATCGGGTTGTGCATTCAGAAGCATGCGAAGGCCCGCTCGCAGCACCGTATGATCATCGGCCAGCAACAAACGGATCTTCTTCATTCTCACCCCCCTCCAGGGGTATCTCGACAAAGACGGCCGTACCAGCCCCTGGCGTGGACTCAATGGTCACTGTACCTCCCAGGAGAGAGGCTCGTTCCTGCATGCCGTACAGCCCCAGATTCCTCTCTCGCAGGTGTGAGTCCATTACCCGGGCCACGTCAAATCCCCTCCCATCATCCTCTACGATGAGCACCACCGATGACCCGCGATTTTCCAGCAACACACTGACGCTCTGAGCTTGAGCATGCCTGACTACGTTGATGAGCGCCTCTTGCACGATGCGGTAGAGAGCCGTTTCCACCTGGGAGGGCAACCGCTGGCCGCCCAGGCCCAGCACCTGAAAGTCCACGGGCAGACGAAACTTGCCCTCATAACCCCTGAGGTAGCGCCACAGGGCCGCCACCAGTCCCAGGTCATCCAATACGCTCGGCCTGATCTCCAGGGCCAGGTTATGCACCTCTTCCAGAGTCTTGGCCGCGGCAGCTCGCAGATTCTTTATGTGCGCCTGGGCCTCTGTCAGAGAACCCGCCTCTTCCAGAACCTTCAACTGCACGATGAGAGAAGTCAAAGCCTGGCTGGTCTCGTCGTGGAGTTCGCGGGCAATGCGCTTGCGTTCCTCTTCCTGGGCGGTGATCACTTTTTTCAGGAGCTGGCCGCGCAGTTCCTCCGTACGCTTCAGTTCCTCCCAAAGTCTGGCGTTCTCGATGACTATTCCCATCTGCTTGCCGATGGAGCCCAGAAGCTGCAGGTCTTGATCGCTGAATTGATCGTGGCTGGCCACATTCAGCACCCATAAAACCTTGGACCTGGAGATGAGGGGTATGATGGCATGACAGGTTATGCGCTTCCCCTCACCCAGATCCACGCCCAGGACGGGGCAGGTGGCCGGCAGAGGGCAAATGACCACCGGCCGCTTCGCTTGGAACACCTCCTTGCAGTTACAAACGGATAGATCCACCGCCGCTTCCCTTGGCGCGACCTGGTCCCATAATCCTGCCCAGCAAACGAGCGTCCGCCGCTGGTTATCCTGGTCCAGGGTGCATATCCAACCCACTTTGAAGCCCATGGCGACCAGCACCTGCTCCAGAGCCTCCTTCAACACCTGAGCAATATCCTTCGAGCTGCTTCTGGCCACCGCTATCGCATAGAGGGCCGACAACTCCCGGGTCCTCCTCAGGAGCTGGCGGTTGAGGGCCTCGCTCTCCCGCCGCGACCTCTCCAGGTCTGCGGTCATAGCATTGAAGGCCCGGCCCAGTTGACCGATCTCGTCGTCGGCCCAGGGCACGACCTTGCGGCTGAGGTCTCCTCTGGCCACAGCCCTGGTCGCCTCCACCAGGCCGAGGATAGGCTTGATCAGCACCCCGGTTAGAAAATAGCTAACCACCACGCTGACCAGCCAGACCAGGGCGGTGGCGATCAAAAGCTGCCACGTGGCGGTGGCCACCGCCTGGCGCAGGCGATGTTCAGACATGCCGACGCGCGCGATTCCCGCTTGGCCCTCAAAGATGGGAACGGCCAGGTCCCTGATCAGACCTTCCTCGGTGTCGAGCACCTCCAGCCGGAATCTCTCCTCTGCGGCCACCGGATTGGCCTCTATCAGGCCCTGGGGGAATCCCTGGCCGAAGGAGTGTGTCAGGACCTCCCCATCGGCGCCCAGGATGAAAACGTAGCGCGTATCCTCGTTGTTCTCCACGGTATCCCGCACCAACTCATGCAGGGCAAATATATTATTGGTGAGGATCAGGTCTGTGCCGCGGGCCGCCAAGTCTCTGGCGATGGAGACCCCCCTCTTTTCCAACTGGTCAACGAGGGCCCGCTGCAAACTCAGCCGCACCTGGAAGGTCACCCCCAGGCCCAGAAGCAGCACGGGGACCAGGACGATGGCCATGATCTTCATCTGGACACTGACTGCACTGGCTACCGGCCAGAAGAGGAGCCAGAGTTTTCTTGCTCTCATCGCTGTCACCTCACCTGGATCATCATCTCGCGCACCGAATCATAGGCCTGGTCGTCCACGATCACGAAGCGATCAATCATCAACTTCTGGAGAATCTCCCTGCCCCGCTCGTCCTGGTGCAATCGGAGAAAGAGCTCTCTGAACTGAGCCTTGAGTTGGGGGTCGAGGGCGGGATGCACTACCACGGGTGGTATCCCATAGGGGGGCGATCGGTGGATGATCCTGGTTTTGGCCCCGTACTGGGGCTCTTGAGCAACCATGTAGTCGTAGACCAGGGAATCCACTGCCGCACCGTCCACTAACCGGTCGGCTACCGCCTTGATGGAGTTGTCGTGGCTGTAGGTGAAGAGGGTGCGCTTGAGGAAGCTCTCCGGCGTCTCGCCCATTTGCCAGAGCATGTAAAGCAGGGCCAGCCGGCCAGTGTTGGACATGGGATCGGTGAAGGCAAAGACCTTCCCTCTGAGGTCAGCCAGGCTCTGGGCCGGGCTGTCGGCGGGCACGATGACGTAGGAGTAGTAGACCGTCTCTCCGTCCACCTGGGGGGCGACCAACAACTCCATCCCAAATTCCTGCTGCCCGCGGATATAGCCTCCGGTGCAGACGAAAGCCAGGTCCACGCCACCGGTCCTAACCAGGTCGTTGATCTCAGCGTAGGTCCCCCGCTGTACCAGTTCGGCCGGGCGGCCGGTACGCTCTCCCAGATAGGCAATCAGGTCGGTGTAGCTTTCGGAGGTCCCTTTGGGAGAGATAACGGCGGCCACCGCCACCCGTAGGGGGAGCTTACTCCCCGTGACCACAGTGGGGACGGCTTGCTCCCCCGGTTCGGCCAGGCTGACTTTCTTGTACTCCTGGCTTTGGCCACAGCCGCCGAGAAACAGCGCTATCACTAACATGGTAGCTAAGGGGCGTAAAGCTTTAAGCATGCGGCAATGTCCTCTCGTTAACTATTCTATCCCTCAAAACCAAAATCCCCCCCTAATCCGCCTCCAGGTATTCCCTGGCTTGGTCAATAAAAATCATAACACAAAAAGCCCTCCCTGTCAATTTGTAGAGCGGATTTTGAAAGGGCATCTTTGCATCAACAGCCCCCGCGTCATTTGGGTGGGAGTCCAAAAAAATATGCGCTCGGATCAAACCACCAAGCGCATATCTTCGCTGAAGCAGTGCCTCAAGAACTTGCTTCTCAATTCAACTCTCCTGAGGCGTCTCCTCGTCAGTTTCCACCTGAGGGACCTCGCCGCCAGCTCCTACCTGGGGAGCCTCCTCGCTAGTTTCCACAACTTCCTCCTCAGGGACGACAGTCTCCTCCGCCGTTTCTTGCATCTCTGCAGGGATCGCTTGATCATCGGGGGCAAGCACAGGTTCCAGTTTGTCCTCGACCTCGGCCAACTCCGCAGCTTCCTCTTCGGGGGCGGCGATTTCCTCAATCGTTTCTTGTGTTTCTTGCATTTCTGCGGAGATCGCTTGATCTTCGGGAGCAAGCACAGGTTCCAGTTTGTCCTCAATCTCGGCCAACTCCACAGCTTCCTCTTCGGGGGCGGCGATTTCCTCAATCGTTTCTTGCGTTTCTTGCATCTCTGCGGAGATCGCTTGATCTTCGGGGGCAAGCACAGGTTCCAGTTCGGCCTCGACCTCGGCCGGCTCTTCTGGCGGTGGCGCCTGACGCAAGCTCAAGCCGATGCGTCGTCGCCCGGCATTTACGCTGATGATGCGCAAGGTCAACTCGTCGCCTTTCTTCACCACGCTAGAAGGGTGACTGGTTTTGCCCTCGGCCAACTCAGATATGTGGATCAAGCCCTCTACCCCTGGCTCGAGGCGAGCGAAGGCTCCGAAAGCGACGACGTTGGTGATTTGACCTTGTACAAGTTGTCCTACCTGATACTTCTCATCCACCAGGGTCCAGGGGTCTGGTTGCAGGCGCTTGATGCTGAGGCCAATCCTCCCTCTCTCGTAATCCAGGCGCAGAACATAAACATCAACTTCATCGCCAACGCTCAACACCTCGCGGGGATGCTTCACCCTGTGCCAGGCAAGTTCGGAAATGTGCACCAGGCCATCAGCACCTCCCAGGTCAACGAAAGCGCCAAAATTGCACAGGCTGCTGACGGTGCCCTCCCGAACCTCACCTTCGTAGAGCTCGTCCATCAGTTGTTGCTTTTGCTGCTCACGCCACTCGCGCTGCGCCGCTCGCTCCGAGAAGATCAAGCGTCGTCGCTGGCGATGCACCTCGATGACTTTGAGAGGCAGAGTCTCTCCCACGAACTCGGACAGCTTATCCATTTTCTTCTCATGGGGCAGCCGACGAGGCATGTTGACCAGTTGTGAAGCGGGAATGAAACCCTCTAGCCTACCGAAGGGAGCAATTAGCCCTCCCTTGTTGCACTTGCTTATCTCCCCTTCGTATACCTCACCGTTCTCGAGAAGCTCCTCGGCCTTCAGCCAATCCCGGTGTGCCAGGGCCATATTCACAGAAACGATCACGTCTCCGTCGTTATTCTGGGGACTGAGGACATAGACCAGTATCTCATCGCCAACCTCTATCGCGCTTAGTTCACTCTCCCCTAATCTCTTTAGGTCGCCCTCTGGAATGACGCCATCCCGCTTGGCTCTGACATCCACGACAATCTGATGAGGTTCGATGGACAGCACCACGGCCTGGCGGATATTGCCGCGTTTCGGACGTTCATAATCGTATTCTTCCTCAGAGAGTTCCCCCATGAGCGACGGAACCTGCTCTTCCTCAACCAACTCATCTATTACTAAAGATTGTTCCACGGCTCGCACTTTTCCCCCTTGAAGTTTATCGTCATGCATACCATCAGGAGTAACGGGCATCCGACGGCAGCACTTGTTTCTCTGAGGTCTGCTTCCCCGCAAAAACAAAGACCCGGCCACCTACCCCTTAAAACACATCGAGGATAGTAGCCGAGCCTTCTGGCGGATGTTTGCTGGAATGTAGTACTTATGCCACCTTTTTAGAGCAGCTCATTAACACATAAAAACCGCTCCTGACGCAGCAGCGTCCAATCCGCTGCTAAACAGGCTAGTTCAGCCCTCCAGGCTTCCAGAAATGTTTCATAATCCGTGTTCAGGCGAGGCGACCCTTAGACCTCCGTACGTCCTCATGAAGGGATAAGTTTTTATCACAGCGCTTTCAAATTCAATCTCATTATACAGGATAGAGTAAAGATTGTCAAACTTTGACAAATGTTCCCAAATCATATATAATTTAACTAGCCAAAATCACAAGTGTCAGTCCCCCTTTCCAAGCCAAAGGTTATACTTCCTGTGTCACCTAGACAAGTAACAATCTGAGGCCCCCTCAAAGCATCCTCCTAAAACTTCTGACAAGGTTTAGCGTAAGCGAAAACGGCGCGTGGTAAAACGATGTGAGACCTGCACAAACCCTCACGTCGTTTTATGAACCTTCGAGAGGATGTTTGGGGTAACAAGAACTCGGCTCAGAGCCTCAGAGGCGTTTTGGCGAGGTAGGATAGCCGAGTTCTTAATTAGAGCGCCACATCCTGAGCGGCTCGACGGCTCGGCTGAGCGTTCGACCGAGCTCACGCCGAGGGCTCGCCGAAGTCTCGGCGAAGGGCCACCTGATTAGAGCCTGATGGGTGATACCGGAGAGAGGTAATGGATCAGATGTCTTCGGAACGAGAGAGGCTAGAGCAAGCGTTAGAAGAGACTTTAGCCAAAATCGAGCAACTGAATAAAAAGCTAGAGGACAAAGCTGATTACGGTCTGGGCAAAGGAGGCCCCACTATTTACGAGTGGGAGTTTAGTCTCGCCCTGCGACAAAGCTTAGAGGCAAAAGCTAAGTCCATCAGGGCCGCATTACGCAAGACGCTAGAGGGAAACTATGGCGTGTGCGAAGCGTGTGGCCAGAAGATAGATGTCGAACGCCTGGCAGTGCTCCCTCACACCACTCTCTGTATCAAATGCGCCCAAGCCAAGAGGTGATTCTTTCGTGTTCGATAGAGTACGTCTCGAGGAGTGAATACTATGTTTAAGATCGGCGATAACGTGGTTCATCCCTACCATGGAGCCGGCAGGGTAATAGACATCAAAGAGAAGAGGTTCTTGAAGGAGAACGGGCGTTACTATATAATTGCTCTGCTTGCTTGCGACAGTATAGTGATGGTGCCTACTAATAACATCCAGAAGATAGGCTTGCGGCAAGTATCAGGGACACGCGCCATCTCACGGGCTATGGCTAAGTTGACTTCCACTCCCGATACGTTGTCTAGCGACCATAGGGAGCGACAAGCGCGCGCCCAGGAGAAGTTGAACACAGGAGATCTCATCGAGGTGACAAAGGTAGTGCGCAATTTGGCCTGGCGCAATCAGCAGGCGGGGCTGACCATGGCCGATAACAAGCTCTATCAGCGAGCCCAAACTTTCCTGGCCAGCGAGCTGGCCCTAGCCAGGGGGATAGAGCTACAAGAAGCCAAAGAGCAATTGCAGACAGCCTTAAATGATAAACTGGCAGCCCTCGCTCTAGAGATCAACTCTGATTGACAAAAGGTTCCTTGATACAAGAGCAGAGAAGAGGCGGCCCTTTGCAGCAGTTGCAAGGGGCCGCCCTTTTTGTTTGGTCGAACTCTCACCGTGAAGGCTTGAGGCTTTAAACGCGACCGAGGTACTCGCCCGTGCGGGTGTCCACGCGGATGACGTCGCCCTCCTCAACGAAGAGAGGCGTAGTGACCTTGAGGCCCGTCTCCAGGGTGACCTGTTTAGTGGCGCCGGTGGCTGTGTCGCCAGCAAAGCCCGGCGGAGCCTCGACTACCTTGAGCTCAACGGTGATGGGCAGTACGATGTCTATCGGTTCGCCATCATAGGTGGAGATTTGCAGGGTCATGTTCTCAGTCAGGTAGTCCACGGCGCCGCCCAGGGCCTCGGCTGAGAGGACCGGCTGTTCGTAGGTCTCAGTGTCCATGAAATAGTAAAGAGTCCCATCGTTGTAGAGGTACTGCACTCCCCGCAGCTCCAGACGGACATCACTGATGCGGTCATTGGGCGAGAAGGTGTGGTCAGTTATCGTTCCCGTGCGCAGGTTGCGCACTTTGACTCGCACGTTCGCACTGCCCCGTCCGATGAAGGAGTGTTGATACTCCACCACCTTGTAGAGCTCCCCATCCATTTCGAAGGTTGTCCCCCGGCGTAAATCGTTAGCTGATATCATGTTTTGTCTCCCTCCTCCCGCCTATGTGAAATACCTCTCAGGTACATGCTGCAACACAATTGCTTCCAGCATGTCCAGGTGTTGTAGGTTAATGAAGTAGTGGCATTGCTTCACCAAACGTTCTAAATCGCGTTTTCTTGCCAACCAGCCACCGCCATCAGCAAAGTTCACGAAGGCCCTGTTCTCCCCATAACGGCTATTTTGATGACGAATCTGTTCATAGGCAGAGCGCATATCCTTCGCTTTCGTCGTTTGGCCACTGCTCGTCGTTTCCTGAAAAGAGCTCATGATAATTACCCAGGGATCCTCGGCATTAGGCACAGCAAAATCCAGGTCCGTCTCCATAATCCTGGAGCGCCCTTTGCCATGGCCCACACCATGCTTATCTTTGATTTCTTCCAGTTTCTGTCGTATCTTATCTTCCACTCTGTGTCCCTTCCGCCCCCCATAGGTGCCAGCCAGAGATTGTTTGTAGCGTATACGCCTGGCGGCTTGCGAGCTGCCCTTGATTTCACGGTAGTTGAGCATGTCCAGATAATAGCGGGGAATATATTGCTCCAGCCTTTCATCTCTTTTGCCGTCAACCAGCAATTCCGCTACCATGCGCGCAAAACCTGGTTCGTGTGCGATCTTGTTTTTGACCCTGCCTATACCCCACTCTCTGTTGAAATCACCCGGAATGCGCCCCAACCTTCGCAATAACGAGATAATGCGCTTGAACTTCTCTTCGGATAAACCTACGTCTTTCAAAATCACATCCAGGGCATTGTACTTCTGACCGAGGAAATCGGCTATGTCAACCACATTGATTTCCGCTGTTTCCGATACACGATGGTTCTCCGCTGTCTCCAGCAAGGCCTCAACTTTGGCCTCGATCTCCCGTTCGAGTTCCTCATCCACGAAAAACACAACCGAACTATCCCAAGCCTCCTGAAACGAGATTTTGCGAGCCTCGATCATGATTGTACCTCCAGCTTGGCTGCTTTCAACGCTTTGCCCCACGTCGGGAACGTATCGAGGAATATACCCAGGTCATATTCGCTCATCTTTTGCACATCTTTCGGTGTTGGCAAACGCCCCAACTCCGCCGCTAAATCACGCAATGCCAGTTGCAGTTCTTTCTTGGAATGCTTTCGCTGCGGCTTGTGTATGCTCTGGCGCTCTACGTAACCTTTGCGCTCCACTTCAGCGATTTTCTCCCTCGTTATCCGCACATAGTTCTCGTCAATGTCAATCGCCACGTAGCGCCGCCCCAATTTGGCTGCGATGACAGGAGTCGTGCCCGTCCCGCATAGCGCATCAAGCACGATGTCACCCTCGTTCGTGGAAAGGCGGATGAGACGTTCCATCAGTGCCTCGGGCAACTGGCAGGGATGATAGTCTCGGTCACGGCGATGTTTGATGCGGTGAATGTCCCACCAGATGTCAGTGAGCGGCATTTTGTCATCAACCCCTGCCGCCTTGCGCTTGCGGATACACGAGGCCCGCAGGCAATAGCAACGGGCATCCAGTTGCCCCACCTGGTCATAATTGAAAGTGAAGTCCGTCGGGTGCTTGGTGTAGAACAACAAGCCGTAGTGAGCAGGCATCAGCTTGCCCCGTGGCTCGGACAGGGCATCCCAGACAATCCAGTTTTGAAAATAGAGTCGTTGGTTGAGAAATGCGGCATGATACATCGTCCAGTGTGGCAGATTCAGAACGTACAGCGAACCGGTGGGTTTCAGTATCCGCGTGTACTCCCGCAGCCAAGCGCTGCACCATTTGACGTATTCTTCATCCGCTCGCTCATCATCATAGACATGGTATGCCTTATCGAGATTGTACGGCGGGTCGGCAAAAACGAGGTCTATGGAATTGTCGGGATACTGCTTGAGTATCTTCACTGCGTCGCCGTAATGAACGACGTCAAACATCTTGTCCCCCACCTCATTGGCGACAGCGCTGTATCTTACGCCCGGTTCCAAGAAACCGGGCAACCAGTACTGTACGGTTGGCTCTAGTAAAGCTCTATCGGTCCCAATGCCTTCTTTGGGACCAACGATGCCTTTGACCTCGCCAGCAGGCATCTGGATATCGGTTTGCTGAAACAGGTTGGCTTTCTTTGCCTTAGGGGGCTCCAAGTCCAACATCCGCAGGATGGTGTCGAGGACAGGGGTAGAGATTTGGGTGTAGTTGTTTGCCAGCGGCAGGTCTTTCCACACATCGGAGATAACGTAGCCATCAGGGTGCATCAAATGCGCTTTGCCGCCCCAATCTTTGAGTGTCCTATTGCAGAAAGCACAATGCTGGTGGGGAAAGCGCGTTCGTTTCACATTGAAACGCTCGTTGCCTTTGGTGAACAGAAGCACAGCCGCGTGCACTGACGGCAAGCCCTGATCTCTGTACTGTGCTGTGGACTCAATCGCAATCCAGTATTTGAAGTTTAGACGCTGGTCTAGATAAACGCCCAACTCCGGCAAGTAGTCGGGGCGCCCCTGCACGAAAAGCAATCCTCCATGCTTCAGCACCCGCACACATTCGTCCAGGCACGCTTTAAGACTATCGGTGCTGGCCGGATTAAGCGCGGCAGTGACGATCACGATGAAGTTGAGAGAGTTATTATCGGCCATCTTCAACATCTGGCCGAAGTTTTCTCTGTCTGGATATACAATGTGCATATCTTACCCCCGCGCCTCTTTCTCGTCAATCCAACGGGCGGCCACGGCAGGCAGGCTGGCGAGGGGGCCGCGCTGCACGGTGCAGGCAGGCAAGGAGTCGAGGAAAGCCCGACCGTAGGATTTGGTCTGGATGCGCTTGTCCATGATCACCACCACGCCGCGGTCGGTCTTGCTCCTGATGAGCCGGCCGAAGCCCTGGCGAAGGCGCAGGATGGCCTCCGGCAAGGCGTACTGTTTGAAGGGCTCATCGAAAGTCTCGCTGCGGGTGGCGAAGACGGGATCGCTGGGCACGGCGAAGGGCATCCTGGCAATGACCAAGCAACTCAGGGCCTCACCCACCACGTCAATGCCCTCCCAGAAGCTGCGAGTTCCCAAGAGCACAGCCCGCTGAGTGGTGCGGAAGTTCTCCAGGAGCTGCGCGCGGGAAGAGCCGCCGCCCTGAGTGTAGACCACGATCTCCTCCTCGGCCAGGGGGCGGGAAATGGCTTTGGAGGTGCTACGCAGTTGGCTGTAAGAGGTGAAGAGCACCAGGGTCCGCCCGCGAGTGGCCCGGCAGAGGCTAATGAGAGTCTGCTCCACGGTTCTCTGGTAGTAGGGCTGATAGGGCTCAGGAATGTCAGTAGGCAGGTAGAGAAGGGTGGAGCTGGCGTAGTCGAAGGGGGAGCCGACGGCAGCTTCCTCTGCCTCCCATGCGTTCAACCGCTCGCGGATGTAATCGAACTCGCCCTCAGTGCGCAGGGTGGCCGAAGTAAGGATCACACACTCCTTGGGCATGAAGAGATGCTTCTGCACCAAAGGCCCCACGTGGAGGGGGGCAGCGTGCAGGGAGATCTCCCCATCCTTGGCGCTGACCTCGGCCCAATAGATGCCCGCCGATGACGGCTGGACGATGAGGGCGTTCATATGTTCATACAGCTCCCGGATGCGGCTGGTGAAACTGAGCAGCTCTTGCAATAGGTCCTCTTGATCCGGAATACCTTCGGCCAGGGACCCTGGCCCAGCATCCAGCCCGCTGGACAGGCGCTCCAGTCCCTCGCCGATGCTGAATAGGTGGCGGGAAACATTGTCCCAGGCAATCTCCACGTTGGACCAGGCGGGCTGCACACGGATGCCTCCCATCAGGCGAATCCTCTGGTTATACTGCCCCCCGTCTTGGCCGTGCTCCTCCAAGAAAGACTCCAGTCGGTTGAAGAACTGGTAAAGAAGCCGACGAGTGGCCTCCACCTCCGCTTGCAGACCATTAATGTGACGCTCCACCTTCTCTTTGACATCTTTCGGTGCCTTGCCATGATAGCGGGTCAAGAGCCCGGCCAGGAACCCAACCGTCCGCTTCTTACCCAAGTTTTGACTCAGCCCATTCAGCAGCCGCTCCATCTGCTTCCGACGGACGGTGAAACTCAGTTGTCGGGTGGTGCTTGCCTCCAGGTGATGGGCCTCGTCTACGATGAGGTAGCGGTACTTGGGCAGGACGCGGTTCTCGACGGCTACGTCGGACAGGAGCAAGGCGTGGTTGACCACGATGAGGTGAGACCGCTCCGCCTCTCGGCGGGCTCCGTAGAAGAAACACCTGTCTTTCTTACGGTAGCTACATTGATCGGACAGACAGGTCTCGGCATCGGCGCAGACGCGGCTCCAGAGAGCCTGCTCCTTGTAGTCAGGCATGAAGAGCTCGGCCCGGTCGCCGGTCACGGTGCTGGGCAGCCAGACCAGGATCTTGGCCAGCAGCCGCATCTCCTCAAGCGAGGAAGGCCCGCTGTGGCGAAAAGCAGCCAGCCGGCGCAGGCAGATGTAATTGCTGCGCCCCTTGAGAAGAGTCGCCTTGAACTCAAAGGGCAGGATGCGCTGCAGGTCGGGGATGTCCTTCCCATAGAGCTGATCCTGCAAATTGATAGTGTTGGTGGAGATGACCACCCGCTCTCCGTTCTGGGCGGCGAAGTGGATGGCCGGAAGGAGATAGGCTAGAGACTTTCCCGTGCCCGTTCCCGCTTCCACCAGCAGATGTTGGCTCTCGTTGAAGGCCCTGGCCACAGTCCTCAGCATCTCCACCTGTTGGGGGCGGTGCTCGTAGCCGGGAAAATCCTGGGCGAAGACTCCACCCTCCTCCAGCATGGCCGCCAGACCATCCTCGTCCAGGGGCTTTCGCTCAGGAGATGGCTTCAGGGGGCGACCGTCTTCCCTGGTGAGGAGGCTCAGCGAGCCCTCGCCGTCCAGGGCCCCCTTGGCCAGCAACTGTTGGCCGATGCTGCCCCCGAAAGCTGAGCGGGCCTTGACGCGCTCCAGGTCGCGGAAGACCTGGCGGAGGGGCCAGTCCACCCGAGTTGCCAGGCGATTGATCTCCTGGATGACGCTCAAGTCCAGTTTTGATGCCTGTTCCACCAGGGCCAGGAAGAGGTCCTTGGTGGCCAGCGCGTCTTCCAGGGCGCGGTGTCGAGTGGAAAAGCGGATGTCCAGAGCTTCAGCCAGCTTCCCCAGGCTGTAGCGAGCGGCGTGAGGCAGGAGGATGCTGGCCAGCTCGAAGGTGTCAATGGTGCGATTGCCTAGAAAAAGGCCTTGACTCTTGAGAAAGCCCAGGTCAAAGGACACGCTGTGGCCAACGATGGGGTATTCTTTGACGAAGCTCAAGATTTTTCCACTGAGCGAGCGAAAGGAGGGAGCAGCATTTACCTCTTCTTGGGTGATGCCCGTCAACTGTTGGATCCGGTAGGGGATGGGTCGCTGGGGGTTGACCAGGCTGGACCATGTGTCCAAGACCTGCTCATCGCGAAACTTCACCACTCCAATCTCGGTGATGGCATCGCGTTCAGGATTCAACCCTGTAGTTTCCAAATCCAGAGAGACGTAGATGCGGCTCATATCTTCGATCCAGTCAGAGGGTTAATGAGGCAACAAGGCAACGAGTTATGAGTGCCCCGTTGACTCGTTACTCGTTAACTCGTTACCTGAATTATACTACAAACAGGCCTCAGTGGAAAGAGCGCTGCCGTGCCGCCTCGAAGAGGATGACGCTGGCGGCCATGGCGGCATTCAGGGATTCCGCGCCGCCGTGCATGGGGATGGCAATCGTGGCTGCAGCTAACCCCGCTGCCTCCGGGCTGGCCCCGTGGGCCTCGCCACCGACGATCAGCGCCGAGGGCCTGGTCCAATCCACTTCGTAGTAAGCCTGCTCGGCCCGCACATCGGCCAATAGAACATGGACGCCAACCAAAGTCTCGGCAATCTCCGGCCAACTCAGGGCCACGATGGGCAGCCGAAAGTGGGCGCCCATCGCTCCTCGCACCACCTTGGGATTGTAAGGGTCCACCGTCTTCGGGGCCAGGATAACCTGCTCCACCCCCGCAGTGTTGGCCGAGCGAAGGATGGCGCCCAGGTTGCCCGGATCGCGCAGCCGGTCAACGACCAAGACCAGCGAGGGGCCAGCAGGCGGAGCCAGTTCGACGAAGGGCACGACGGCCAATACGCCCTGGGGGGAGACAGTGTCGGCCAGGGCTTTCATCACCTTCTCGCTCACAGCAAAAGCGGGAGCCCCCACTCTCTGCATCTCTACCAACAGCTCCCGGCCGCCTGGGGTGGAATCTACCCCCTCACTATAAAAGAGAAGAGCGGGCACGATTCCCGCTCTAAACGCCTCCTCCACCAAACGGACGCCCTCGATGACGAAGTGCCTCTCACGATAACGTACCCGTCGCCGGTAGAGGGAGCGAACGTATTTGACCTTCTCGTTGGCAACGCTGGTGATCATGACGATCCAATCAGTATTCGATGAATTCTTCACGAAAGCCTGAAAGGTCTAATCTCTCCTCTCTTGGGTTGATCCTAATATTCCAGCGTTGCATCTCCATTGCTCCAAAAAGCATATCTATCTCTTTGTCTTGCTCATCCAGCCCCAACTCTTCTACCACAAGACCCCAGCAGAACAGCCTTTTACCTTGCAGTTCTCCATAGATAAAACAGGCTTCATGGATGCTTCTTGTTTCGCCTCCAATCCCAACGGTAAATGGTTTTGGCAGCCGGTTAATAGACAGCCCCCTTGCTGCCTTCTTGGTTACGTAGTTATGTACTGCTCCTGTATCAAACAGTGCATACAAAGACTTGCTATTTGAGTGAATGGTATCGTATATCCTTCCCATTCTCCTCCTCTCATCTATCCCCCACCCTCGGCTTTGGCTACCTCGACCAACTGGGCAAAAGCATCGGCGTCCTCGATGGCCATCTGGGCCAGCACCTTGCGATCGAGTTCCACCCCCGCTTGCTTGAGACCATACATGAAGCGGCTGTACGATAACCCACCTTGGCGGGATGCGGCATTGATGCGAGTGATCCAAAGCCTTCTCATAGCACGCCTGCGATTACGGCGATCCCGATAGGCATAGCTTAGCGATTTCAGCATGGCCTCGTTGGCGCGACGGAACAGGGTGTGCTTGGTTCCCCACTGCCCCTTGGTGAGTTTGAGCACTTTCTTATGACGCTTACGGGCGCTCGGCCCTCCTTTAACTCTTGGCAAGTTTCAAATCCCTCCTCTAGCGGTTTTTCTTGAGATATGGCGCCAGCTTCTTAACGCGCTTGATCTCTCCCTTCGTGGTGACCTCGTGCATCTCGGTGAGCATGCGCTTGACGCGCTTCGACTTCCTGCGGCGCAAGTGGCTCTTGCCCACCTTAGTGCGCATAAGCTTGCCGCGTTTGCTGTACTTAAACCTCTTAGCTGTCGCCTTGTGAGTTTTGATCTTAGGCATGAACTACCTCCTGCTACTTATTAGGACTCAGTATCATGAGCAAACTGCGGCCTTCCATACGAGGCGATTGCTCGATAGTAGAAACGTCCTCTAATTCCTGGGCGATTCTCTTCAGCATCTCTCGCCCGATCTCAGGGTAGGTGATTTCGCGCCCGCGAAAGCGGACCCGGACCTTGACCTTGAGGCCATCGTTGAGGAACCGGCGGGCATCCCTGACTTTGAAGGCCACGTCGTGCTGACCGGTCTTGGGACGAAGACGGATTTCCTTGACCTCCGTCTTCTGAGCCTTCCTGGACTTCTTCTCCTTCTTAGCCTGCTCGTACAGGAATTTGCCGTAGTCCATCAGCCGGCAAACGGGTGGGTTGGCGTTGGGAGCTACCTCGACCAGGTCCAGGTCACGAGCCTGAGCGGCCTCCAGGGCATCTCGAAAGGGCACAATGCCCACCTGCTGACCTTTCTCGTCAATCAGCCGAACCTCTTTGGCTCTGATGGCCTCGTTAATGCGATTCCTCTTTGTGCGGGTGCTCTGGCCTCGCGGATTCCTCTTGGCGCTGATACTCTCACCTCGCGGATTAGTCTAATGGTCTGTTGGCTCGATAGTCTGGTGGTCAATTGGTCCAAGGGCAGACAGGCCTCTAGACTAATCAACCAACTTACCAAGAATATAACACATTTAGGCAGAGAAGTCAAATCAACCTTAGATGCCGCGTTCAGTGTTGGGCAAGGTCTCCTGACCGTAGCCCCTTCCCACTTCGGTCAGGAGACCTTCAGCGAACAGAATAGTCGGGCTCAGGGTGCTAATCGAGCAACGGGCTAAATGTCGCGCTTCTCAGCGATGGCCCGTTGAGCCATCTTGACGAACTCGGCCACCGGGCGAGGCCCCAGGTCCTCTTCGGTGCGCAAGCGCAGGGACACCGTCCCCTCCGCCGCTTCCCGATCCCCGATAACCAGCATGTAGGGTATCTTCTCCAGTTGAGCCTGGCGGATCTTGGCCCTCATGCGTTCACTGGAATCGTCCACCTCGACGCGCAGGCCCGCCTCCTTCAACTGGTCCCGAACCTGATAGGCGTAGTCATTGTGGCGGTCAGCGATGGGGATGAGTTGAGCTTGTACCGGCGCCAGCCACACCGGGAAGGCTCCGCTGTAGTGCTCGATTAGTACGCCGAAGAAGCGCTCCATGGAACCTAGAAGCGTCCGGTGAACCATGTAAGGACGATGCTCTTGCCCATCCGGGCCCACGTAGGTCATATCGAAGCGCTCTGGCAGGTTGAAGTCGAACTGGATGGTCGTGCACTGCCACAGACGGCCCAGGGCATCTTTGATGTGGATGTCAATCTTGGGGCCGTAGAAGACCGCTTCACCTTCCATCCGCGTGTAAGAGAGCCCCTTCCGCTCCAGGGCCTTGATCAGCGACCCTTCCGCCACCTCCCACGTGGCATCGTCACCGATGTACTTCTCCTTGCGCTCTGGATCGCGCACTGAGAGAGCGATTTCGTACTCCTTAAAGCCGAAAGCCCCCAGGATATGTGCGGTAAGGTCCAGGCAGCCCAGGACCTCGTCCTCGATCTGGTCCGGCGTGCAGATGATGTGGGCGTCGTCCTGGGTGAAGCCTCTCACCCGCATCAGTCCATGCAAGACCCCGCTCCGCTCGTAGCGGTAGACTGTGCCCAGCTCTGCCCAACGAAGGGGCAGTTCGCGGTAACTGCGCATCCTGGTCTTGTAGATCATGATGTGGAAGGGGCAGTTCATGGGCTTGATGAAGTACTCCTGGCCCTCGATATCCATGGGCGCGTACATATCATCTTTGTAGAAATCCAGGTGCCCACTCGTCTGCCACAGCGATGCCTTGCCGATGTGAGGCGAGTACACGATCTCGTACCCAGCCTTGTAATGCTCCTGGCGCCAGAAATCCTCGATGATAGTGCGGATGCGCCCCGCTTTGGGGTGCCAGTGGATCAGGCCCGGGCCACTCGCTTCGTGGGTGCTGAACAGGTCCAGCTCCCGACCCAGCCTGCGGTGATCGCGCTTCTCGATCTCCGCCAGCTTATGAAGGTAGGCCTCCAACTCTTCTTGCGTGGCCCAGACAGTGCCATAGATGCGCTGCAGCATGGGCCGCTGCTCGTCGCCCCGCCAGTAAGCGCCGGCGATGCTCAGCAGCTTGAAAGCATCGGGAGCGATCTGGCCCGTGTTGTCCAGGTGCGGCCCCTTGCAGAGATCGGTGAAGCCATCGTGGGTATAGATGGAGATGACCTCCCCTTCCCCCATATCCCTGATGAGCTCCAGCTTGTAGGGCTGGTCGGCGAAAATCCCCTTCGCCTCTTCCAGGGATACCTCGCGGCGCACAAATGGCTTGTGGGCCTTGATGCTCTCCCTCATGCGAGACTCGATCTCCCCCAAGTCATCGGGCGTCAAGGAACGGGGCAAGTCGAAGTCGTAGTAGAAGCCGTCCTCAATGGGCGGCCCGATGCCCAGCTTGGCCTCAGGAAACATCGAAAGCACCGCCTCGGCCATGACGTGGGACGTGGAGTGGCACAGCACATCTAAATCATTCTGTTCAGACATAGTAAATCCTCCTTTTTGACTTATCCTGCAACACAAAAAACCCCTCACCCTTGGGGCGAGAGGTTCTACTCACGCGGTTCCACCCAACTTCAACAACAGATTTGGAAACAAACGGATTTTACCAAATCCACTTATTTCTCAGGTCTGCTGTCCTCTCCCGGCTGCTAACGGACGCCTCCGTAGCCCCATACTCGACTGATCCAGCCTTTCCGGAGCCCAGCTCGCAGGTGGTTTTCCTTGAGCTCGCTGCTGGAGAGGCTTGCAGTCAACGGCCCCTCCTCCCTGAAGCGCTACCCTCAAGTACTCGTCCTGGTCATCGCTTTTGATCTTGTTCGCTATACCCTTGACACAATCTCTACCTCAGGAACGGTGACCATCACCGTTTGAACCTGAGGCACTTTTTTCATCCTTACGTAAGCTATAGGTCTATTTCCATCCGGATGTGCCTTTGCCATCTCAAGATTTCTTTTACACAGCTCTGGATCATCCTCGGGCAGGAAGACCAGCCTTGCACTGTTCGGTATCTGATCTAAAATATCGGGATGCTCAAGTGCATACCGCATGAATTCAGTGTTCAGACTAACGTTTTTTTCAAATGTCCTATCGTTGCTCATCCCTTCTTCCCTCTCTCATATCTCTCCTTGTACCATTTCCAGTTCATCTTGATATCATGCTCAGCAAACGTTAAGGCATCATTGTAACTTGGGAAATACAAAGGAGTCTTCATCTCTGTCCCATCCGGGCGCAATTCGTCTCTATGCGCAAACCCGTGAGCTGTGTCATACCTTACGATAGGTTGCCACTTTCCTTCCACCCAGGCCTCGAACTGGACGATGAATTCCAGGATCTTGCCTTTGTGCTTTACAAACCTTTCCCTCACTCTGTTGCTGGGAGACAGTTCGACAACATACTCGACTTCGCTTACCGGCTGCTCTGGAGTTCCTTTCATCTAGCTTTTCGTATCCTACCTCCAGTGGGCGGTACTGGACTCGAACCAGTGACCTCCACGATGTCAACGTGGCACTCTAGCCAACTGAGCTAACCGCCCATTGACTAGATTATACCACAGAAGCCCCAAAATGCAAAATTGACGCTGCGCCCATTTGGAATGAAAGGTGATCTGTGGTACAATAGGTGAAGCAAGTTGTTTAAGGGGGAGCGATGTGGCAGGTGGTGGGTCACAAGTGGGCGGTGGATCTGTTGAAACGGGCCCTGGCAGGCGAGCGGGTGGCCCACGCTTGTCTTCTGACAGGCCCGCCTCAGATAGGCAAGAGATCCCTGGCTCTTAACTTCGCCCAGGCTCTGAACTGCCTCGACGAGGAGAAGCCCTGTGGACAGTGCCTGGCCTGCAGCAAGATCGCCCACGGCAGCCACCCCGATGTCCAGATCATCGAAGGGGAAGGGGGAACCCTCAAGATAGACCAGATGCGGACATTGCGGCACGAAGCAGCCCTCTCTCCTCTGGAGGGACGCTGGAAGGTCTACATCATCCGGCAGATGGAGCAAGCCACCGCCGAAGCCGCCAACTGCCTGCTCAAAACGCTGGAGGAGCCCCCGTCTAACGTGATCCTGATGCTTACCGCCAGCGAGGCCGAAGCGCTGCTACCGACCATCGTGTCCCGCTGCCAGGTGCTCAACCTGCGGCCCCTGGCCACCGAAACGGTGCAAAGGTCCCTCCAGGAGCGCTGGGGAGTGGATGTCGAACGGGCACAGCTTTTGGCCCGGCTCTCCGGCGGCCGGCTGGGCTGGGCAGTGACGGCCAGTCAAAACGATGCCATCCTGCCCCGCCGGGAGAAGCATCTCGATGAAATGATGGAACTGCTGGGCCAGGGGCGGGTGGAACGCCTGGAGTATGCCCAGCAACTCAGTCGCAATTCTGAAGCTGTGCCAGAGCTGCTCCACCTGTGGATCAGTTGGTGGCGGGACTTGCTCCTGGCGGCAAGTGGAAGTTCGGTGGGAATCACCAACGTTGATCGTGAGGACGCTTTGAGAATCCAGGCACGGCGGTACAGCCTGGGTCAGGTGCGGAACTTCGTAGAGGCCCTGCGAGCCGCCGCCTGGCGGCTGGAGCGCAACGCCAACACTCGCCTGACTTTGGAGGTGCTGATGCTGAGTCTGCCTACTAGATAGGGGAATCAAATGCCTCGATGGGCGAAGGTCTCCTGACCGAGCCCTTGCCGCCTCGGTCGGGGGACCTTCGGCGATCAAAAGATACTAGCAGCCTGTCGGAGAGAACGCTCTCCGGCAAAACTGCCTACCATAAACCAGTTGAAACAATGGAAAACCATCTGTTTACAACACGCAGGTTGTCCATAATTCGATTACTCCGACAGACTGCTAG
>DAOUDK010000038.1:0-60287 GCA_034431315.1 Anaerolineae bacterium | reverse complement strand
TTGTCCCAATGATGCCACAAATTGACGTTGAGCGCAAGAAATCGAGCGTGAGAGGAAAGAACAAAGTGCTATTCAATTGTTAACTTGCCATAAGATCACATTATCCGATACACTCTATACCGCTATCCTCAGGGCTACACGCCTACTCGACTCGTGATTGATTACAGCAGCGTGCGCTGGGATCCGGACTATGAAGATGAACACATCCCCTATGTGGGCCGTCCTTACTTCGACCTGAACAGCAACGAGCAGCGGGACGAGACCGATTACGTATTGGGCCACCGTGGATCCGTGATGTTCGACAAGCGAAACTACTCCATCCCGCTGACCAGGGCGCTGCGGGACAACGGCGCCATTGACGAGGCCGACTGGCCGTCCGATCTCGCCACGCCGGGAGAGGCTGAGGCCATTTGGTCGTTCCGCTCCAGTGTTCACCGCTATCCTGGCCTGACCACGAAAACGCCCGATCTAAAAGTGATGCTGGTCTTCGCTCGACACGACCACGTCCAGCCCGCGCGCGACAAGCCGCACATCCACCAGGCCTACGACGGCTTCCACCACACTGCCGGGCTGTGGACGCGCCTCAACCCCGACAAAGCTTACCTCGAGGCGCTCAACTCCGAGCTAGGTGGAGTCTCGCCCGAACACCCGGCCAATGCCGAACCGAATGATTGGCTGGAGATCGAAGCGTGGGGCCATACCGACGGGCAGCCGGGCACCACTCTGGCCCCCTTGGCCGCGGTGGCTGAGATGGCCGACCGGGTGCGAGCCAACAACTGGGACGACAACCTCGCCGAGGTGCTAGTCGAGTATCCCCCGTCACCACAGACTCCGAATCGCGTATACCTCCCCCTGCTGATGAAGAATTGGTACGGCGCGCCGACCCTGATCGCCGACGTAACTTTTGCCGTCGTCGAAGGCGAGTCGCTGGCATTGGATGCCTACCTGCCGGCGACGCCCGGCCCACATCCCGCCGTCATCCTCATCCACGGCGGCTACTGGCAGGCCGGGGATAAGGAGAGCCATTCCCGGCTGGGGGACTGGATGGCGGAGCATGACTACGCCGCGTTTGCCATCAACTACCGCCTGGCGCCTGAGTTCCCCTTTCCCGCAGCGGTGGCCGACGTGCAGTGCGCTGTCGCCTGGGTGCGGGAGCACGCGGTCGAATATGATGTAGATGCTGATCGCATCGCGTTGATGGGCACCTCTGCTGGGGGGCATCTGGCAGCGCTGGCAGGACTGGCGGCTGTCCCTACCTCGCCCTCGGCGTCCTGGCAGCCTTCCTGTGGCGACCCGGCGGCCGACATCGGGGTACAGGCCGTCATCTCCTGCTTCGGCCCTGTGGACCTGGCTTTCCACGCGCAAGAGAGCGAACCGGCTGAGGGGATCGTGGCCGTCTTCCTCGGCCAGGCGGAGGATACCACCGCCGCCGAAGGGGTTCTGGCGCGCATCAGGGCCATACCAACCGCCAGGTTTGAGAGATACAAAGAAGAGATAGCGCGAAGAATCATAGAGCGGCTGAAGATCCACCTGCCCAGGGGTTCCGTGCTGGTCATCAACGAAGAGGCGGAAACGGCGAGGATACTCTCTATTCTGGAGGAGGCAAGAGGGCTGTCCGACGTGGAGTTCGAACTGCAGAAGACCGACCTGGTCCAACAAGTGATGTCCGCATACGAGCTTCCCCAGGCTCCCATTGATACCCGCCTGAAGATAGAGAGGCACCTTCTCGATCCTAGGATCATCCCCTTGCTGGAGGAGAAACTGGCTTTCGCTGAATAGGATCCAGACACCGACCCCGAGGTGCTGGTGGCCTACAGCGGCATCGCCCTCAAGGGCTTTTCCCACGTCTTCGAGGAGTTCTATCGGTCGGGAACGCCAAGGCGGTGGAGAGGCGGGGGAGGGGGCTGGGGCTATCCATCGTCAAGCGCATCATGGACACCTACAGGGGCAGGATTTGGGTAGAGTCGGAGCTGGGAAGGGGCAACAAGTTCACCTTCGTACTGCCCAAAAACATGTACTCAACAACCTAGAAGTACGCCGAACGGCCTCCAGTTCCACTCTACTTATCGGCAGCAACTAACCTAAAAACACCAGACACGGGCTTTGAGAAAAGCCCGCGCCTGTTTAGTAACACCGACGGAGGTCGACGCGATGATCCCGGGCGCACCCTATGCACCTGGGAAGGCAGAGACTAGCTGCCGCCTCGCAAGGTGCCTGGCGGCCTGCGCAGCGAGATTGCTTATACCGCCTGTTCAGATAGACTCCATTGGGCACATTGGCGTGCGCCCCGGCGCACAGCTCTCCATAAGGCTCGCGCTTGTCATCGGGGGTGACGTCAGCCGACATCAACTCATACACTGTGCGCCCTACGTCAGGAGAGCTCTTTTGCGTTGCACACACTATGAACTGAGCCTTGTAGACATCGTCCGATACGAGTGTAAAGTGATAAGGTGCAACGAGCCGCCTACTTTGTGCGGGTGAGGGTTATCTTGCCGATATTATTGCTCGTATCTTGAGCGACCACCACGATCTTTTCCCCTACCTTCGTCTTGGTAGTTATTTCGGTCTTTATCTCCATGCCTTCTTTGCTGCCATCCTCGTCCTCGACGCCTTTAGTGGAACCTTCCTTTATTACCTGTGGATTCCCATCTGCGTAGGTGATAATGATCTGCTTCATCGCGGTTTCGTCCTTGGCAAACACCTTCAGATAAGTCTTGCCGTCTTCTTTATATGGCAGTTTCCATTCGGTGAAAGTCGGGGGAATTAGATCCGGCGTGGTGAGGATGACCCTTATCTGATTCCCTGCGCTATCCGTCACGGTTAGATTAATCGGGGCACCCTTAGGGACAGCATCTATATAAAACTTGTACCAGATGTACCTCTCCCCACTGCCGCCATGTCCATTTCCATGATGTCTTACAGTTGTCGCGTTGGCCCGGGTGATTGTGATGGAGTCTCCCCCAGCACGAAAGTCGAACTTGATAGACCCCATGCTCTTATTATCGGTTGCTTTCACGAAGAGCCGTTTCCTTTGGCGTGACCAGCCTGCCCACTCGATCTCGTCGAACTGTGGCACAGTTTTGTCTCTACTCCAACTAACGATGGTAACTATGGTGACCAGGGCACCACCGGCATAGATCACTCCCTTCACCACTGTGATCACCAAAGGGACGGTTACTACCGCAGGCAGGGGAGAGGCCAGCAGATGCGCCCCACTGGCCTGCTCTATAGGTCGATAAGGCAGCTCTAAACGCAGCCGCACTGTCTCAACATCGCTCTCAAAAAGAGGAGCCGGGTAGGGGAGTTCATCGGGAGGAGGCGGATCGTAAGAGCCACTGAAGATGGCGAACTTGGGTGTGATTCCGGAGTCTGTGACGGTATCGGCCGTGAAGCCAAAATGCGCTTGGACCAAGGTCCACTCCATCCCAAACGCTGTCGGTTGGGGGAAGTCAGCCCGCAGTTCAAGCTCTCGCGCTTCACCTGCCTGTGTCAGTCCGTCAATGCGGATCCAATTCGGGTATTGCAGAGAGATGACCACGACGGCCATGGGCTCGTCAGGCCAAGGCAATCCGCCAAGCTCATCAAGTCTGGCCTGCAGGTACATGGCCAGTTCTTCTTGGTAGTCGTAGATAAACGTCTCACTGGCGTAGTCCGTAGCGCCAGCCGCCTCCAACTCAGCGTCATAGAGGAACCATTCCTCAGGCTGCTCATCGTCGAAGATCAGCGCCACGAAGCTGCCGGGGTCCCTTAGATCAAGTTTAACAGCGTAAGGACTCGCTTCCAAAACCGCAGGGTGCGGTTCGAGGGGTTCCGACTCCGGAGGTTCTATCTCCTCAGTGACTACCTCTGTCCAGGGTTCCCCCTCTTCCATGGGTTCTATCTTCCTGGCTCCTACCTCTTCCTCCGGCCCTGAAACCTCCCATTCTTCTGCTTCGTCGGGCTCTGGGGGTTTTTCTACAGCATGAGGAGGAGTTGCGGTGGGCTGGGCGGCGGGCTGACACCCACTTGCGACTCCAGTCAACAGCGAGAGGACTAGCGTTAAAGAGATGATTCTTTTCATCTCACAACTCCTTTCTTGTGCAACAGACTGATTTCAGATAGTTTCTCCCTTACATGTTGGCACTCAAATTCATTGTCCCTCCCCTCTTTTGCTCAGGTCAAACTTGGCCAGCTCAAGCTTGAGCCAGCTACGCTAGTGGTGCATGGGCATGGGCTAGCCTACTATGGACATGACGGCAGCACCGAAAGCCTTCACGCACAGCTATGTCCATGGATCATGCGTAGGCACTGAGTCCCCATGCTTAGTCCAAACACCCCTGTCGATCTCATGGCCTTAGCCGCTCTGTCCTCACTACCAAACCTGGATTGAGCTGATCATTTGCAGGAAGGTAGCGCTTTCCAGAAAGAGTCTAACAGTCCGCTCGTTTCCACTGATCTCGATAGAATAGACCTTGGAGTCAGGGATGATAGCTACTATCAGCGCACGGTGCGGGATGTTGTGTCGAGTGAAGTATGCATCGGCAGCTTTCACATCCCATTCCCAAGGGATGAACCCTGATACAGGGTAGCTGCGGTGATTCAGATCGGGGTACTCCACACTTAACTCATCTAGGCGCTGGGACAACTCAGAAGCGACATCCCCTTCCGCCCCTCGGACTCGGACCGTGATCTCCATGTCACCGTGAGGCTTGGCAAACTGAACCTTGTCATCCCCTTCCCTGACCTCCCATCCCTCAGGGTAGAAGACCGAGAAGCCCAGGGAGTCGCTACTGTACGACTCCGTGGCGGGGGGAATCTGGTCCATGTGCTCGAAGACCCGGTACAGGGCATCGTCTAGTTCATCCTCACTGCGCACAGGAATGTAGATGCCGTCGCCTTCCCAAGCAATGCACCGCAATTGCTCTTCCGTCACCTCATCCACATCCAGACCAATGACATCCATGACGAAGCGGATGCCTAGGTCTTTCAGCTCTCTAACCACGTCGCACGGATTCAGAGCCTCGCAACCCTCCTGTTTGCCGTCGCTGATAACCCAGATGGTGCGCATGGCGCCTTCTTTCAGAGAACTGAAGTCATCACCGGCCTCCCGGATCGCCTCGGCCAATGGAGTCCATCCCTCCGGCTCCAAATCCTGCATCGCCTCAGCGATCTCGCTGGCGTTGTCGAGCTCGATAGGCACCAGCAACTCGGTGTTGCAGGCTGGACGGCCAGGCCGACCAAAGATACGTAAACCGCGATTGATCTTTTGAGGCTGGCGACGCAAATGTTCACTGAGACGATCCTTGGCTGCCTCCATCTTGGTGCGGCCCGAGTCTCGGAATGTTTCGCGACCCATGCTGCCTGAAGTATCCAGGATCAGTTCCAAATAGGGATAGGCACTCAGCGGCCGTTCACCACTCGGGGGGCGCGTAGCGGTAGGGGATGGTGTCCTAGTAGGGACCGGTGTGTTAGTGGAAGTGGGTGGCGGAGTCGGTGTGGGCGGCGGAGCGACAATGCCGAAGCATCCGTAAGTTGCGCAATACCACCATAGGATGACTCCCACGATTACAAGTAGAATAATCCATCCCCAGGAATCGTCCGATTGAGTCTGACGTTGCTGTGCCATTTCGCACCTCCATTCAGGTCTAACATAGCTGGCTCACGCCTGAGCCAGCTACGCTTTGCCGTGATACATAACCGTCTTCCAGCCCGCCATGGCCGCGGCCGCCCCCACCGCGGCGGCGGTAGAATCGCTGATGCCAGGGAGCATGAGCATGATCCCACAGCCCACCAGAGCGGCCAGCAGGGCTGCACCGACTGCTTCTAGTTTCTGCATATTCATCTTACTCATCACATATCACCTTTACTTGTACTCGAGGGGCGAATTCAGGTACCCGATCGTAGTCGGCCTGGGCCAGTTCTGCTTGGCTCAGGTAATTGTAGGCGGCGGCCCTCAACATGAGGGCCCACTCGTCGGGCCTGATCTCGATGGCTCTGGTGAAGTCCGCTACCGCCTGCTCGTACTGCTCCAGTTGGTGGTAGACAAAACCCCGCTGAAAGTGGGCGTAGGGATGGTCAGGATCAATTTCGATAGCCCTGTCGAGGTCGGCTATGGCCTCTTGGTATTGCTCCACTTGATGGTAGACCAGCCCCCGGCCAAAGTAGGCGTCGGCACACTCGGGTTCGCTCTCGATGGCCCGGTTGAAGAAAGCCATGGCTCGCTTGTATTTGCCGTTGTCGAGGTAGGCCAGTCCCTGCTTAAAGCGATCGCCGATTAGGCTGTAGTGCAGGGAAGCTGTCCCCTCTTGCTTCACCTTCACCTTACCCCGATACGTCAGTGCGATCCAAGCAGCCGCGGCGACAACTGTTGCCACTATGGCAGCGATGGAACCGCCAATATGAAAGTAGTCCATGAGCCACAAGGCCACACCCCCGGCTAGTAGGGCTACACAAGCTCTTCTCTCCTTGCCCCGATGTGCCAGCGCGATCCAAACAGCTATTGTCACAACTGGTACCACATTGTCGGCGGTGGACTCGCTAACAGGAAGGTGGCGTATGAGCCACCAGGCCACACCCCCAGCTAGCAGGCCTACAAAAACCCTTACATAGAGCATAAGTATGTAGCGCACAGGTTTACTCCTCAAACGGGAAAAACCCCAACGAAACCGGAAAACAAAAGCCGACCACCCCTTCACCGTGTTCTTTGGCTAGGAGTAATCGGCCAATTTATGCCCATAAATGTCACCCCCTTTTGCGCCTTCGTCAAAAGCAGATAGTGCCCGGTGGCTAAACCTCAAATTACAGCTTGCGGGGGATGTCGTTGAGCTATGTTGATTGCGTTGTAATGTGGGTGCTATTCCCTCAAGCTAACTACATTATACCAAAAAACCGGGCTACTGTCAATAGCGGATTGAAAGCGGGGGGCCGCCGACCAACTCTTTCTGGGTCAGCCCTTGCGCCAGGCGCAGGCGTAGCACCTCCCGTGCTGCTTGGAACTCCGGTTCCATCTCTTGCAGGGCGGCCACGAACTCCGGATCCTTCATCCGTTCGTTCCAGAATTCATCCATCGGTCGGAAGGGTGACACTTTTCTCTCCGTCTCCATCGTTATTCCTCCTCAGCACGAGCCAGTACGTCCGTAGAACGCTGAATGACCTTGCTATTCAGCCGTGTCAAACGATTTCCAGAACTCCTCGTGCCTGACGCCACCTGTTGTCTCAATGTCTCGAGACAGTGACAAAGCCTTCACCTATAATACTGGGCCTGTGTCTCGAACAAACGCGCGTACGTTCCGCCCAGGCGAACCAGCTCGTCGTGGGCGCCGCTTTCGATGATCCTTCCATCCTCTAACACGAAGATGCGGTCGGCCATCCTGACGGTCGAGAAGCGATGGCTGATGAGGATGGCGGTACGGCCTGCGGCCAGTTGGCGGAACCTCTTGAAGACCTCGTACTCGGCCTGGGCGTCCAGAGCGCTGGTCGGCTCGTCGAGCACGATGATCTGGGCGTCGCGTAGAAACGCCCGGGCCAGGGCCACCTTCTGCCACTCGCCCACGCTGAGCTCCTCCCCGTTCTCAAACCACTTGCCCAAAATCGTCTCGTAGCCCTGGGGCAACCCCGCTATGACCTCGTCAGCGCCGGCATGGCGCGCCGCCGCCGCTATCCGTTCCTCATCGGGCGGCAGGGCAACGTTCCCAAACCAGATGTTCTCCCGCGCCGTCAGATGGTACTGGGCATAGTCCTGGAAGATGACGCTGATCTCGCGCCGCAGTGCGGTCGTCTCAAGCTGGCGCAGGTCAACGCCGTCGAGGGTGATGAGCCCGCTGGTGGGATCATACAGCCGGCACAGCAGCTTGATCAGAGTCGTCTTGCCTGAGCCGTTTTCGCCCACCAGGGCCACCACTTCCCCCGGCCGAATGGTCAGGCTAATGTCCTTCAGCACCTCCCTGGCGCCCGTGGGGTACTGAAAACTGACGTGGTCAAAAGCGATGCCGGTCTGCATGGGTTGGGGAACGGGCCTGGGACGTGACGGTTCGACGACCTTTGGTTTCAACTCGAAGAACTCGTAGAGGTTGGAGAGAAACAGGTTGTCCTCGTAGAGGCCGGCCAGGCCGCCCAACATCTCCCGCAGAAATCCCTGCCCGCGCTGAAATGCCTGGTAGTACATGACCAGATCGCCCAGGGTGATGGCGCCTTGCACCGTCCGGTAGGCGATGAAGGCGTACGAGCCGAATACCGCGATGGTGGCGCTAGCCTGGCTCACCAGCTCCGCCACAGAACGCCTGGTGGCGATTTCGATTTTCTCCCGGCGGAGCTGCTGGCGCAGGTCGCGAAAACGTCGCCTGAATAAAGGTCCCAAGCCAAATTGCCGGATTTCCTTGGCGTGCACGTCCCCGGTGAGCATCCAGTGAAAATACCAGGCTTGCCGCTCGGCGGGGGTACTTCGGCGTTGCCAGCGATACGTCTGGCCAGCATATCTCAGGCGGACGAAGAGCCCGGGAGCGGCCGCGACGAACAGGATGGCGGCGATGCCCCAATGGAACGAGAACAGCAGGCCGGCCATCGCCAGCAGGGAGATTCCGCTCTGAGCGACCTGCACCAGGCCATTCACGATGCGGATGGGCCGGTAGGGGGCTTCCCGCTGGGCGCGGTGGAGCTTGTCGTAGTACTGCGCGCTCTCGTAATACTCCAGGTCTATCTCAATGGACTTGGCGTGGAGAAGATCGCTCATGTGATCGGTGACCACCTGGCCCTGCGCTTCGCTAACCAGCCCCGCTATCGAGCGGGCCACTGCACTGACCAGGGCCACCCCGCCCGTGATGCCGATGAGCAGCGCCACCTGCTCGAAGGCGGCCCCTTTGTCGGGAGCCTCCAGGGCGGCTGTTACCGCGTCCACCGTCAGCTTCATGAGATAGAGCGACGCCAGCGGCAGCGCGCCTTGCACAATCAGAAGCGCCAGGCTGGCTATTGTCCAGCCTGGCGCGCTTTGCCAAACCAGGCGCAAGGCGAAGTCGAGCCGCAATACGCGCTCTAGCTTTAGTCTTGCTGATCCGTCTGTTCGCATCGGCACTTTCCTCTCCACGAAAGATCGCCAGCAGTATAACACAAATGCCACATCGTGGCAAAAAGTCGTGTTCGTTCACGTAACTGGAATTTTAATATAGGCTCCAAGGCCCGTCCCTTCGACAGGCTCAGGACAGGCCTCGGGCTGCCACAAACGCACCCGGGGACGGGTGCTAGAGCCTAAACTTCAGCATGTAAAATGAGTTCCACGTTGACGATTCGACCGTGTTTCCCCCGCCCTACTCTGCTTCGAAAACCCTCCTGGCCTATTGTTGTCAAGTTGAGCAAAAACTGGTATAATTGAGTGGATTCGCTGTGAGAGTACCTGCTGCGAGTAGTGGGGAAAAGGACGATGAACAATCGCCAGGTGGCCGATATACTCTACGACATCGCTGACCTGCTGGAGATAAAGGGCGAGATCATCTACAAGGCCGTGGCGTACCGGCGGGCAGCGGATAACATCCTCAACCTGGGGCGAGATGTCAACGATGTTTGGCAGGCTGGTAAACTCAGGGAGATACCCGGCGTCGGTGAGGCCCTGGCCAAGAAGCTCAATGAGTTGTTGCGCACGGGGCGATTAGAGTATTACGAGGGGCTGAAAGAAGAGATCCCGCCGGGGGTAGTGGATATGTTGACCATTCCCAACGTAGGCCCCAGGACGGCAAAGCTGCTCTGCGAGAGGTTGGGGTTGACGAGCGTGGCCGATGTGGAACGAGCAGCCCAGGAGGGCAAGATCAGGGATCTGCCGGGATTGGGCGCCAAGTCGGAGGCCAACATCCTAGCCGGCATCAAGGCCCTCCGCCGACGCAGCGATCGCCTCCCCCTGGGCACTGCCTAGCCACTAATTTGTCATGTTAGCTCAGTCAGTCTTCCTAAGCGAGGTCTTCCGCCAATGTGCTGATGGAGGACAAGAATAAACAGAGAAAGGAGCATCAAAATGTCTGACTTCAACACCCAAGACGATTATTACGAAGAGGAAGTTCAGCGGCAGACGCGAGCGAAGGGTCGGCGCAGGTTGCCCCTTTGGCCTCTGGCGGTCATTCTGCTGTTGATATTGGCTGTGTTCATCACTCTTTGGAACCCCTTCACGCCGCCAACCCAGCCGACTGTGGAGATCACACCTACCGCCACCCCCGCTCTGCCGACGGTGCCCACGCTCCCCACTGCCACTTCCACTCCCAAGCCTACGCCTACTCCAAGCGTCCCCACCGAGATCAAGGTCGGCGGCTACGTGAAGGTGGTCGGCGCCGAAGCCGATGAACTGAGCTATCGCTCCGGTCCTGGGCTGAACTATGCTCGCCTCACCATAGTCAAAGACGGGACGATTCTCGAAGTACTGGAGGGCCCTGAGGAGGCCGATGGTTACACCTGGTGGCGGCTGGAGGACGAGGACGAATTCATCGGCTGGGCGGCAGACAACTGGCTGGAGCCGACTCGGCCACGATGATCTCAGAAGTAGCCTGGGCTAGAGACCGTGGCTGTCGAATGTAAAGTCTACAGGCCCAAGCGCATCCTGAACAAGCACAAACGCCCCGATCACTGGTTCTGGACGCGCTATACCGCCCATCCCTACATAGGCTGTCAGCACGGCTGCGAGTATTGCTACTGGCGCGAGAGCAAGTACTGCCCCTACCCTGATCCCGATGATTTTGCCCGGCTGATCAAGGTGAAGATCAACGCGCCGCAGCTCTTGCGCAAAGAGCTCTCGAAGGTGCCAGTGGGCGTCGTCGGTCTGGGAGACTACCAGCCCGCCGAGTGGCAGCATCGCCTCTCGCGCCAGATGCTCCAGGTCTGCCTCGACCTGGGCTTCCCCGTCTTCGTGCTGGAGAAGTCCCATAACGTGCTGCAAGATTTGGAGCTGATCACGGCCATCAACGACAGGGCGCGGGCCGTGGTCAGCTTCAGCATTATTGCCACCCCCGAATCCCCCCATTACGAGCACCTCAAAGGTTTTGAGCCTGCCGTGCCCATGCCGCCGCGCCGCTTCGAGGCCATGGAGCAGTTCGCCAAGGCGGGCATCCTCACTGGCACATCCTTCATGCCCATCCTCCCCGGCATCTACGATGACGACGGGAACCTGGAAGCGGTGGTGCGCTGGACTCGCGACCACGGCGGCTCCTTCGTCCTGGCCGGCGGGCTGACCCTCTCCGACAAGCAGAAAGCTTATTTCATTAGACAGTTGGCGCGCATCTGTCCGGAGAAGATACCTGTCTACGAGCAACTCTATCCCCCAGGCAGTTACGGCCCGCCTCGGAGCTACTGGAACCGACTGGGGCGCAGGGTGGCAGAACTGTGCGAGAAGTATGGCATCAGCGACCGGATGCCGCGCCCCATCATCCCTGGTGAAAAGAGGGCGGTGAACAAGCGCATCGCTGAGCACCTGGCCATCAAGACCTATCGGCTGGAACTAGCGGATGCTCAGGGCTACAGGATTTGGGCTTATCGCAAGGCCGCCTGGGCTCTGGACGAGCTGGAACAGGACGTGCGCCTGATCTACGAGCGGATGGGGGTGAAGGGGTTGGAGAGCATCCCGAGCCTGGGGAAGAAGTTGGCCAGGGAAGTCGAGCAGCAGATCCTTAGCGCGGTGTAGCCGCAGCCAACTCTTTTTTTGCTCGGCCCGGATCGCCAGATCCA
Organism: Anaerolineae bacterium; assembly: GCA_034431315.1. Classification (GTDB taxonomy): domain Bacteria; phylum Chloroflexota; class Anaerolineae; order VGOG01; family VGOG01; genus JAUWOY01. The sequence continues at coordinate 48,614 of DAOUDK010000038.1, read as the reverse complement.
GGCCCAAAGCGGGGATTGGCAATCCCCTCAGAGCAATTTTAGATCCACCGAGGTTGACAAAATGCCTGAGCTGCCTGAGGTAGAGATACTAAAAGAGGAGCTAAGACGCGAGGTCGTCGGGCGGAGGGTGGAAGGGGGTGGCGTTTTTGAGAAGACAGAGGGCCAGTTCCCCATCGTCCAACTCAGGGAAGCCGTGGAGGGTAGAGCCATCGTAGGGGTGCGGCGGCGGGGCAAGACGCTGGTGCTCGATTTCGAGGGCGGCCGCTCGCTGATCATCCACCTGATGATGGTGGGCCAACTGCTCCTCTCGCCGCCCTTCGCCGGCCAGCCCCGCGACGTTTGCCTGGAGCTGAAGTTCGCTGACGGAGCCCGCCTAACTTTGGGCCAGGTAAGGCTCAAATACGTCCACTGGCTGCCCACAGCCGAGGTGGACAACTGGCCGCCCATAGCCAAACTGGGCGTTGATCCCCTGGATGAGAGCTTTACTGTTGATCTCTTGCAGCGGCTTCTGGCCAGGAAGCGGGGAATGATCAAGACCACCCTGATGAATCAGGCTGTCATCGCTGGCCTGGGCAATGTCTACAGCGACGAGATCCTCTTCCGAGCGAGGCTGCATCCCCGGCGCCGCGCTTCGGAGCTAAGCGAGGAGGAGGTGGAGCGATTGCACGCCAGCATCGTGGCGGAGCTGCAGCGAGGGCTGGAGCTGGGTGGCTCGTCGGAGATGGCCTTCCTGCACCTGGACGGGAGCGAGGGCTTCTATCAGGAGACATTTCAGGTCAAAGGACGTAAGGGGAAGCCCTGTTTCGCCTGCGCGACGCCCATCGAGAGGATCAAAGTAGGTGGGCGGGGGACCTATTTTTGTCCCCGATGCCAGGCATCTTATCAATCCTCATCCTCGTCGAATTCCTCCCAATCACCTTCGTCGTAGAAGTCTTCCAGTTGCCCGCTGTACAGGTACCACTCCTCCAACGCGAACTCGGCTGTCTCTCGGATTAGCGCGACTGAAGTCGCCACTACGATGCCAGAGATACGGACTCAGGAACCCAGCCAGGGCATCGGCTCCCGATGTGGCTCCTGAGGACAAGATACGCCCGGCTGCCCGCTGTATTCCTATGGTTTCCCCTCTCGCTAGTTCTGTCAGTAACCCGTGCCAGTTTTCTCCGAACAGGCCCTCCTTGGCGCTGTGCAGGAAGGCCCTGCTGAGGAGGGTGGTCCTGCCCTCTGTCGCTTCGAGGATGATTGGGCAAGCCTCCTCGGGCGATAATCCGCTATTCTCTAGCGGGGCCGGCCAGAGCCGAAGCCCGGCCATAAGTCCCACCAAGTAGTCATCCCCGGCCGGCGTCAAGCCCGGCCCCAGACCGGCCAGCAGCGCCGCGTTTTCACGGATGCCCGACCGGTCGCCATCTTGCAGCGATTGCATCAGCCCTTTGATCGCCGCCCGCGCCATTGTCAAGAAGGCCCGGTTCTGTGGCGAACGAGTTCCATCCTCACGCGCCCTGGGCCCTTTCTTTTCATCTAAAACTAGACTCAGTAGATCACAGGTGCTCGCAGCGGATTGCCAAATCCGCCGCCAAGCCGCTGGATCTGGCAATCCAGCGGGAGCAGATTGTGAAATGTCATTTTGTGATAGCCAACTGCACAGCGCGGCCAAGTTGCGTTCCAGCCTTCTTGGTTGAGTTGCCAAACGCCCCCAATCCACTTCGGGCCTCCACAACTGAGCCCCATCTAACGAGACAACTAGCGAATCGCCCAAAATAAATTGGGCATCGGAAAAGACTGCTAGCAACCCAGGCTTCACGTGCTCAAGAACCCTGGTCTCCTCGATCACAATGTTCAGAGGGCCGTTGCCGATCGCTGGGCCAACCAGAGCGATTATCGCCCCCTCGGAGGTCAGCAGGTTGCAAGCCCGGCGGTAATTGGCGAGCACCCGGCCGGCCAGGTACTCTCTCTTCATCATGTCGAAAACCGGTCGGCTGATTGACAGCGCCTTCACACGCTGGTTTCTCATTCTGCCACTCCATCAGGGGAACTGTACGCCTGGTCATTATGAGGTGGTATATCAAGGAGGGGAGGCCGTAGATGTGGTCGGGATGGGCATAGGTGAGGATGATGCCCATCAAACGTTCGGGGTTCAGTCCAGCCTTGAGAAGCTTCTGGTAGGGGCTAGCGGCACAATCGAGGGGGATAATGCCCTTTGGGCCTTTGAAGGCAAGGGCGGAAGACCTCGCGAAGGTGTTGTCCTGGGTATCGCTGGAGATGGCCCGCTGCGCTGCCAAAAACGACGATTCCTTGCCCGCCGTGGACTCCTTGAATCTAGATTCGCTCAGCCACGATCAGCCAGGTTCTCAGTCCGCCCCCACCAGCTCCGTCTCCTCCAGCAGGGCCAATTCCACCACCTCTTCGCATTTAACACACTTGGCCCTATCCTTGCCAGCAGCAGTCAACAGGCCGCCGCAATTGGGGCAAGGCTGGGGCAAGGGGCGTTTCCAGGTGGCGAATTCGCATTCAGGATAGTTGGAGCAGCCGTAGAAGACCCGCTTCCTGCGCGTCCGCTTCTCCACCAGGTCGCCGCCGCACTCCGGGCAGGCCACGCCGGTCTTGATCTGATAGGGCTTGGTGTTGCGGCACTCTGGGTAATTGCTGCAGGCGATGAACTTGCCGTAGCGGCCGAACCTGACGACCATGGGATGGCCGCACTTCTCACACATCTCGCCAGTGGATTGCTCGCCGAGGTCCACTTTTTCCATGGTGAGCGCGGCTCGCTTCACCGCCTCATCGAAGGGACCGTAGAATTGCTGCAACATTGGCACCCATTCCCGCTCACCTGAGGCGATGAGGTCCAGGTCAGCCTCCATACGAGCAGTGAAATCCACGTTTATGATGTCTGGGAAGTGCTTCACCAAGATATCGTTGACGATAAAGCCCAGCTCGGTAGGGAACAGGCGTCTAGCCTCACGACCCACGTAACCCCGCGTTTGGATGATGGAGATGATGGGCGCGTAGGTGCTGGGCCGGCCAATGCCGTACTCCTCCAAGGTTCTGACCAGGGTGGCCTCGCTGTAGCGCGGCGGCGGCTTGGTGAAATGCTGCTCTGGCAAGAGCCGCAAGAGGTCCAAAATCTCACCCTGGGAAAGCGGCGGCAGAATCTTGCCTTCGCCCTCCTCAGGAGCCTCATCCTCGTCCCTGGCCTCTTCGTAGACGATCAAGAAGCCCCGGAATCGGATGCTGGACCCCGTGGCTCGGAAGAGATAGTCTGGGGTGGCGAGGGACGGGTGACGCCAGTGCACTTCACTGGCATCGGCCACTTTTGTCTCGTCATCAGGCGCCTGCAACTCGGAACTGGCCACGATGTCCACGGAGACGGTATCGAAGATGGCCGTGGACATCTGGCTGGCCAGGAAGCGCTTCCAGATGAGATCGTAGAGGCGATACTGGTCGCGCGAGAGATACTGTTTTATGGCTTTGGGCTCGCGATGCACCGAGGTGGGCCGGATGGCTTCGTGGGCCTCTTGTGCGCCCTTGGCTTTGGTTTTGTAGCGGCGAGGTTTGGCCGGCCTGTATTTAGCGCCAAACCTTTCGGCGATGTAAGCGCGGGCTTCCTCCTGGGCAGCCTCAGCCACGTTGACGCTATCGGTGCGCATGTAGGTGATGAGACCCACCAATTCCTCATCGCCGATCTCCACCCCCGCATAGAGCTGCTGGGCAATCCGCATGGTGCGCTTGGTGGTGAAGCCCAGCCGTCGGGAGGCCTCCTGTTGCATGGTGCTGGTGGTGTAAGGAGGCGAGGGGTTTCGCTGCCGCTGGCCCTTGCGCACCTTGGTTATGACATAGGTCGCTTTCTCCAGATCATCTATAATCTTCTGGGTATCCGCTTCACTCTTTAGATCCACCTCCTCGCCGCGAATGCGGTGCAGCTTGGCGGTGAAACTGCGGCGCTTTTTCTCCCGCTTGGCCAGCTCTGCGTCAATGGACCAGTACTCCACCGGCACAAAGGCCTCGATCTCCCGCTCTCGTTCGACGACGAGGCGCAGGGCCACCGATTGCACCCGCCCGGCCGTGGTGCGGTTGCGCACATTCTCCCAGAGAAGCGGGCTGATTTTGTAGCCCACCAGACGGTCCAGGATGCGCCGGGCCTGTTGGGCGTTGACCAGTTGCATGTCTATATCGCGGGGGTGAGAGAATGCTTCATTAATAGCGTCGCGAGTGATCTCGTGGAAGACCACCCGCCGGGCTTGCTTGCTGCTGATTTGGGCCGCCTCCATGAGGTGCCAGGCGATAGCTTCCCCCTCGCGGTCGGGGTCCGTAGCCAGGTAGACCTCGCCAGCCTTCTTGACCTCCTGTTGCAGTTCCTTGACCACGTCCCTCTTTTCGTTGGGCACGCGATAGGTAGGCTCGAAGTCGTTCTCCACGTCCACGCTGAGGCGCGACCTGAGCAGATCCCGCACGTGGCCGATGGAGGCCCTGACGCGATAGGGATGGCCCAGGAACCTGCCGATGGTACGGGCCTTGGCCGGCGATTCCACGATGACCAACTTGCCGTCGCGTTTGGGTGGTTTGGGCTTGGGCTTAGGCTTGGGCTTAGGCTTGGGCTTGGGGATTCCGGCGTGGGCAGGAGTTTCGCCCATGCGAAACATCTTGGTTCCACACACAGGGCAGGCGCCCGTCGTAGCTGGCCGACCGGCCTTCGTAAAGACCGGCTGCGGGTTCTCCATCCCTCGTTTAGCTCTGCACTTCATGCAATAAGCAGTGATTGAGTTATCGGTCATGATCTCCTCTCAACTTCCTCCCTACAAAGCTTCAGTGTGAGCTTACATCGCTATCCCCATGCTTACAGTGCCCCCACGTTGGGGTCTATACCTCATTGGCGTCGTTGTTGGATTTTCTCAGCCAACGTTTGCACATCAAGTTCCCCGAGCCAAAGATGTCGCTCCAGCGAGTAATCACCTTTACCAGTTTCAAACTGCTGTAAGAAACGCACCATTCCTGCTGGACCTAACTCGCGAGTCAGGGCCTCCAGACCAACCAAGCGGATTTGCTCCAACGTCATTGTTCGCACACTCATTGTTCGCACACTCATTGTTCGTACACTCATTGCTCTGTTACCTCCTTCAGCCACGTCAGTGGATTTTCCACTTGAACATGAAGTTGTCCGGAAAGACGAATTGCCCGGCGAAGTAGTTTATTATCGGTGGTCAAAAAAACATCGGCTTCACCACTTTCTGCACAGGCAAGGTGTAGTGCGTCAAAGGAGTGAAACCCCAATGCTTCCAGTTGCTGAGCGCGTTCTATTTCAACCTGCTCAACCAGAACATAGTGATGGGCATGAGCCGTCAGCAACTTAACACGATGTCTCCGCTGTGGATCGGGGGTTTGCTCAATTTCAAAGTCCAACACCTCGCTGCCAATCCACTGCCACTTGCCAGTTTCGAGATGTGTCAGGATGAGAAGGACCGCTTCGGCTTCGAGCCGAATCCTGTCTTGTCTCTGATCGTCAAAGGGCCTATTCAAACAGCAAGCATCGAGGTAGATTTTCTTCATCCAGCTTATAGTACCCCCCTGCTCATGATGATGACTTCGGTATGCTCGTCCACAGTTCAACTCCTTCTCTCTCGACGTTGCGATACAGCGGGGCGCGATGCCGTCGGTGCCACTCATAGTTATCTCGGCCCATGATCAACGACGAAATGACCGAATCGTATTTCAGCATGAGATCGGTTTCGATCTCTACAATATCTTCCCACAATTGGCTAGTCCTGTCTTCGACTACGAGCAGCACATCAATATCCGATTCCTCGTCGAAATCGCCGCGCACTTTTGAACCAAAGAGGCTAACGAGCACCACCTCGCTTCCGTGCTGCTCACGCAACCTGGTCAGGAACTCCCCTAACGCCGCTTGCTCATGATCGGCAAGATATTTCAATACCCCTTTGTCCACTTCTCAACTCCTCATCAAGTACATAAATCAGCCAAGCTGATCACAGGTATTCTTCCCTGCCGCTCTCCTTGATCTTCCTCACCAAATCCCGCACCTCTTGCGCCCGCTCCTTAGGACAGATCAGTAGAGCATCCTCGGTATCCACAACGATCATGCCCTCCAAGCCAATGGTGGTCACCAGACGGCGGGAGCCGTGGATCAGACAGCCCCTGGTGTCCAACCCGATGTGTTGGCCGACGACGACGTTGCCCTCCTCGTCGGCGGGGAGGAGCTCGAACAACGCCGTCCAATCCCCCACATCGCTCCAGCCGATGTCCACCGGGATGACGGCCACGTCCTCGGCCCGCTCCATGATGCCGTAGTCAATGGTCTCGTTTTCCACCTGGGGCCAAATCCGCTCCAGCACGGCCCGCTCCTCCGCCGTGCCCAGGGCGGCATCAATCTCCATCAACTGGGCGTAGAGCTGGGGCATGAGCTTCTCGAATTCCTGCAAGATGACCGAAACTTTCCAGATGAACATGCCGCTGTTCCAGTAGTACCGGCCGCTCTCCACGAAGGCTTGGGCCGTAGCCAGATCGGGCTTCTCGGTGAACTTCTCGACTCGGTACACATCGTACCCGCTGATCTCACCCAGCTTCTCGCTTCGGTGGATGTAGCCGTAGCCTGTCGCGGGACGATCAGGCTCGATGCCCAGAGTTACCAGGCGGCCCGCCGCCGCCACCTGAGCCGCCGCCGCCAGCGCGCGCCGGAGCTCGTCCGCTTTCTCGATGTAGTGATCGGCGGTGAGGACGGCCATCACCGCCTCGGGGTCTAGCCGCATGAGGTACAAAGCAGACAGGCCGATGCAGGGCGCTGTACCGTGGCCCTCCAGCTCGCCGATGACGTTGGCTGCTGGCACCTGCGGGATCTGCTGGCGGACGACATCGGTGTAGGCTTCGCTGGTCACCACAAAGATTTTGTCGTCAGGGACGAGAGGCGCGATGCGCTGACAGGCTTCCTGCAGCATCGTCCTCTCGGATAGGAGTCCCAATAACTGCTTCGGGCAAGCCTCTTGGCTGCAAGGCCAGAGGCGAGTGCCGCTCCCTCCGGCCATGATCAAAGCGTACAATATTCTACCTCAATTCGCAAATTCGTAGATTCGTACAGTTCCCTCAGTCCACCACGTATTCCACTCGGCCCTCTCTGGCCAGCACGTAATTCATCCCCCCAACCTGGCGCACCATGCCCTTGAGCTCCATCAGAGCCAGGGTGCTGGAGACCTGGGCAATGGGCAAGTCGCTCTTTTGCCTGATTTCGTCCACGTGGATTGGGTCGGCGGTGATGTACTCCAGCAATGTAGCCTCCGTCTCGTTCTCTGGGACGATGGCCCGCACCTCCGCCTGCTGACTGACCATGGTCAGGTTGAGCTCCTCCAAAATGTCCTCTACCGAGAGGACCGGTTTAGCCCCCTGCTGGATGAGCCTGTTGGCCCCCATGCTTTTCTTGCGGAAGATGTTTCCGGGCACAGCGAAGACCTCCCGCCCTTGCTCAAGGGCGAAGTCAGCCGTGATCAGAGCCCCGCTCCTCTCCCCCGCCTCGACGATGACTACTCCCAGGGATAGTCCGCTGATGATGCGGTTGCGGGGGGGAAAATTGCCCGCCTCTGGTCGGGTGCCCAGGGCGTACTCGCTCACCAAAGCCCCCCGTTCGACTACGGTCTGAGCCAACTTGCGGCTCTCCGCCGGGTAAATTACGTCTACGCCAGAGCCCAAAACGGCAATCGTACGGCCACCAGCATCCAGCGCGGCTCGGTGGGCCTCGCTATCTATCCCCCGCGCCAGGCCACTGACGATGGTGAGCCCGTTGCGGGCCAGGCCGCCAGCTATCTGTCGCGTCGCCTCCTTCCCGTAGACCGTGGCCCCCCGGGTTCCGACCACCGCCACCGCCCACTGATCCTCTTCCAGAATCTCACCCTTGACGTAGAGCACCGGCGGCGGATCGTAGATGTTCAGCAAGCAAGTCGGGTAGGCGGGGTCGTTCCAGGTGAGCACCTTCGCCCCCTGCCGCTCGATCTTCTCCATCTTCCCATCCAGCGAGATGGTAGAGCGCGTGGTCATGAGGTTCTTAAGGGCGCGCCGATCCAGCCCTGCCTCTTTGAGCTCACGGGCGTCGGCGTGCCAGGCCTCTTCCAAATCGCCGAAGTGATTGAGCAAGGCCCTGAACTTCATCGGCCCTATCCCGTGAACGATGTTAAAGCCAACCCAATATTTGACCTCGGCCACCGAAACCTCCTATCCTAAATCAACCCCTCTATCAGCTCCACCACCAGCCGTCCCTGGGCCAGGTTGATCTCCAGCACCACGTCCTCGATGGCTGGGATCAGGATCTCACGCTCCTCGCCGCGCACCACGTAGACGTCGTTGGCTCCCGTGGAGATGACTTCGTCCACCGTGCCCAGGTATTCCCCGCCCGCCGTCCAAACAGCGAGGCCGATGATTTGGTACTCGTAGTACTCATCCTGCTCCAGGGGCATAGCCTCCTCAATCGGAATCTGCACCCATTGGCCCCGCAGTTTCTCGACTGCAGTCCGATCATGGCAGCCTTCCAGTTTGAGGAGAGCCGACCTTTGGTGCAGGCGAAAGCCCTCCAGGACGAAAGGCACAGCCTCCGGCCCCAGGTAGACCTTTCGCAGCAAGGTGAAGCGATCTGGGAAATCGGTCGTGATCTCCACCTTTACCTCGCCCCGTGTCCCCCAGGGCCTTGCCACCCGGCCGATAACCAGGTAACGAGGCCCAGTCCTGTTATCTGCTCTCCCAGATTGCGAGTCCGTCATCTGATGGCCTGCTCACACCGGATCGCCAGATCCGGTGGCTTGGCGGCGGGATTTGGCGATCCCACCAGAGCTAGTAGAAAGCGACCTGAAAAGGGGCGCGGGGCACGCAACGGAGCCCCCGCCTCAATCGCTATTCGACGATCTCCAGGGTAACGCGCTTGCCCTGCTTGGCAGCGACTACCCTTACCAGGGTGCGCATGGCGTCGGCCACCCGTCCCTTCTTGCCGATGATCCGTCCCATGTCCTCTGGGGCTACGCGCAGCTCGAGGACCACGGAGGTAGTGCCCTCAATCTCGTCCACACGGACCTGCGATGGGTCATCCACCAGCGATTTTGCGATGTACTCGATCAGCTCCTTCATTGGATCGCCCTCCTTTTGCTTGGGATGTTCTGAGCTAGTCAGCCTGCTCGCCTGTGGTCTCGTAGATTTCCTCTTCCAGCGGCGCGGCTAAGAGCTCTTCATCAGAAGGCATTTCCCAATCAGCGATAGGCACCTCCTCAACTACTTCAGCCTCAGTGAGTGCAGCCTCATCTACCGGAGCAACCTCTCCGGCGGCCGCCTCCGCCGTTGGAGATTCGACGATCTCCAGGGTAACGCGCTTGCCCTCCTTACCACCGAGCACCCTTAGCAGGGTGCGCATGGCGTTGGCCACCCGTCCTTTACTGCCGATGATCCGCCCCATGTCCTCTGGGGCCACGCGCAGCTCGAGGACCACGGAGCTAGAGCCCTCGATCTCGTCCACACGGACCTGTGATGGGTCATCCGCCAGTGTTTTCGCGATGTACTCGATCAGTTCCTTCATTAGATCGCCCTCCTTTTGCTTGTGATGTTCTGAGCTGGTCAGCTTGTTCGCCCGTGGTCTCGTAGATTTCCTCTTCCAGCGGCGCTGTTATGAGCTCTTCCTCAGAAGGTGCTTCCTAATCAGCTATAGACACCTCCTCAGCGACTTCGGCCTCAGTAGGTGCAGCTTCCTCCACAGGCACTTCTTCTTCCACCGGAGCAGCCTCTTCCACTGGTGCTTCTTCCACTGGAGCAACCTCTTCGGCCACAACTTCTTCTACAACCTCTTCGGCCACAACTTCCTCTGCAGCCGCTTCGGCCAATAGAGCTTCCAGGTCCTCCCCCTCCTTCAAGCGCGCGAATCGGTCGAGGGTGCCCTGGTTTTTCAACAACCTGGCCACTGGATCGGAAAGCTGAGCCCCCTGCGAAAGCCAGTAAAGAGCTCGGTCCTCTTTTATCTGAACAGTGGACGGCTCCGTGCGGGGATTGTAGAACCCGATGGTCTCGATGAAGCGCCCGTCGCGCGGCGCTCGGGAATCGGTCACCACCACCCGGTAGCTGGGCTGTTTCTTCTTGCCCGTACGACGTAGTCTGATCTTTACCATTTCTCTTCTCTTGAACTCCTTTCGATTTGGTGTTTTTTTATCAGCTATTGGCTATTTGTACTCCTCCCGCGGTGGGGAGAAGGTATCAACGACAAGGGTGCGCTGGAGAGCTGTGGCCCCGTGTTCCACATCGCCCGGAAACAGCAAGCTGTCCCCCGCCCCCAGGACATGGGTCCGACCCTCGACCTCCATGGCCAGCTCCCCTTCGATGATGTAGGTGATCTGTTCGTGGGGATGCCGATGGGCTGGAACAACTGCTCCCTCCTCCAGGACTACCTGGACGACCATCAATCGCTCACCCCAAGAGAGGGTGTGCCGCCACACGCCCGGCACCATCTCCACCGGCTCGACATCCGCCGCTCTTACCACATCTACCATCTCACTACCCCCTTTCCAGTCATCTGGCCTATTGCTACTCGAACCTGAACCGCCACACCGCCAATCCAAAAAACGCCACGGCGTAGGCCAGCAAGATGCCCGCCGGGAGCAGCACGGAACTCAAGCCCATGCCGCGCAGGACGATGTTCTGAAAACCGTCCATCGCCCAGGCGGTGGGCGTCAAATGCCCGATGGTCGCGAAGGCCTGGCCCGTGATATCGAGCGGGAACCAGGCGCCGCCCATAGCCGAGAAGACGAACATGGCCATGAGGGCCCACATGATGACCTGATCCTCGCTCTTGGAGGCCGCGCCGATGAGCAACCCCAAGCTGGCAACCCAGAGCGCCAGAGTAACCATCACCAGGAGAATAGCCAGCGGCTCGCGCATGTAGTCCACGCCGAAGGCCAGTTGGCCGACGGCAACGAGCAAGGCCTGCTGGAGGAGGACGACGAGGAACATGGCCAGCACGTGGCCAGCAATGACCTGAGTTCGGGTGATGGGGGTCGTCAGCAGCCGCTGCAGCGTCCTGGACTTGCGCTCCAACACCAGCACCATCGCCGACGTGTTCAACCCGAAGACGACGAACTGGACGATCATGCCCGGCGACGACTGGCTATAAACGTTCGGCGATATCTCCGCCCCCTCCTCGGCCGGTGCCACTGCCTGCTCGACCGCGACGGTGAGCGGTGGTTGGCGCCAGGCTTCGCTGGCCAGTGCCAGCGCCTCGTCCAGGTAAGCCCGGCGGGCTGCCTCGCTCTCGAATCCCTCCTGGGCCTCAAACATCTCCGCGCTGAGTCGGGCGGTCTCGACTGCGCCCAGCAGGCGGGCCACGGCCGCCTGGACTGCGTTAGAGGCCGTCTGTCCGGCCGGCGTGTTTTGATCAACGATGACTGTCAGGCGAGGCTCCTCGTCTGACAGGGCCTGCCCTGAGCCCAGCCGAAGGGTCCGCTCGCCGAAACCGGCCGGCACGATCACCGCCGCTGCCAAATCCCCATCACGGACAGACTCGGCTGCACTATCCGCCTCGTCCCCTTCCAGAAGGACCGGATGGATGGCATCCGATGCCTCCAACAGGCTGTGCAAGCTGGTGCTGAGGGCGCCAGCCTGGTCGTTGTCTACGAAGCCCACCGGCAGGCGAGGATCGCCTTCCGCGCTGGAGCCAAAGATCAAACCAAAGAAGAAGGTGAAGAGGATGGGCATCACCACCAGAAAGAACGCCGATCTCCGGTCTCGACCTATCTGCAATAGGTCTTTCAGAGCTAGATCAATCACGCGCATGGATCCCCTCCTACGCGAACCGCCTGCGGAAGACAAGTGCGCCGACGACGAAAAAAACGATGCCCATCCCCAAGGTGACGAACACTGGCAAGAGCACGTCGCTCACGCCGCCGCCCGCCAGGGCCAGCTTCCAGCCGCGCAAGGCCCAACCGTGAGGCGTAAGCAGGTTGATGGTCTCGTAAGCGGCTGGCAAATTCGGTATGCCAGTGGTGAACAGCCCACCCAACATACTGGTCAGGGTCAGCACCATGCCCATCACCGGGCCGGCCTGGCGCGTGCTCTTGAGGAATGACATGATAAACAGGCCAAAGCCGGCCGCGGCGACGACCAGCCCCAGCGCCACTAACGCCACGACCAGAGGCTCCCCCCAGCGGATACGGAAGATGACCGCCGAGACCAGCATCAGCACGATCACTTGGACGACGAGGGTGATGAAGCCGGCGGCGAACTTGCCGCCCAGGATGACCGCCCGCGATGTGGGGGTGGTGAAGAGCCGCGCCAGGGTCCCCTCTTCGTCCTCGCTGATAATCGTCTCGGCCGTGCTGGCGCCGGTGAAAAAGACGAACATAATCACCATGCCGGCCATGATCGGCCCCATCATTCCCGCTCCCTGGCTGGCCGGCTCAGCTTCGCTCGGCGGGGGCTGGATGTCGAGCGCGGGGTGCGCCCCCTCGCCCCGGCTTTGGCCCAGCGCTTCGGCCCAGGCTGCGTACCGCATGGCGACTTCCTGCATCAGGCTGGCATCAATCGCCGCCCCCCGCTGACCCAGTTGGTCGGCGACGACGCTGGCGGCGATCTTGCTGCCAGCGAAGCCATCCACAAACTGGCTGACCATCCCCTTGACAATGCTCGGCCCCAGCGTCAGGGTGGGGTCTTGATAAAGCGTGACCTCGGCGCTTCCCTCCGGCGCCAACGCGGCGGTAGTGAAATTGGGCGGGATGATGACTGCTACCCCGGCGTCCTGGCTGTCCACCGCCGCGCGAGCGTCGGCCTCGTCGGCTGCCTCCGTCACTTGCAGGAGATTCGCCAGTCTCTCGTCTTGCAGGAAACCGACCAGCATCTGCCCGAACGAGAAGCTGAACTGCGGCCCAGGCTGATCCAGGTTGACGACCTGCACCCGCGTCACCGGCAGGTCGAAGCCGCCGTCGCCCCCCAGGCCTCCGAAAGCAAACTGCATGATCCCGGTAACCAACAGCGGCGCGACGAACATCATCACCAGCGCGAACCCGCTGCGGAAGGAGCGAAGCATATCCTTTAGAGCAATGTCTAGAACTTTCATGGGTGGTCTCTTCCCCCTACGTATTGCGTGTTGCGTATTCCGTAGAAACAATATACGAAATACGGAATACGTTCTAATCCCGCAACGCCCGGCCCGTCAGGTGCAAGAACACCGCCTCCAGGTTGGGCTCCTGAATCTCCACCGAGGTGATGCGCACCCCCGCCTGGGTGGCCGACTCAAACAGGCGCGGCAGGACGACGTTGCTGTCGTCTACCAAGAGTGTGAGTTCACCATTCTCAGCAGAAACCTGGTGCACTCCCTCGGTCGCCTGCCACTGCTCCAGCACCCGACCCGACTCGACGTTGATGGTCAGGTCAATTCGATCCATCTCGCCCACGATCTTGACCAGCTCGTCGTGCGTGCCCTGGGCGATCACTTTGCCCTGGTCCATGATGGCGATGTGGTCAGAGAGCTCCTGGGCCTCTTCCATGTAGTGGGTGGTGTAGAGGACGGTCATCCCCTGCTGGTTGAGTTCCTTGACGTTGTCCAGGATGTTGCGCCGGGTCTGGGGATCAATGCCCACTGTTGGCTCGTCCATGATGATGACCTGGGGTTTGTGCAGCAGCGCGATGCCGATGTTCAGCCGCCGTTTCATCCCGCCGGAGAACTTGCCCACCCGTCCCTTCTGGCGTTCGGTCAGGCCGATTACTTCCAGCACCTCGCCCACCCGCTGGCGAAGCGCGGCGCCGCGCAGGCCATACATCTTGCCCCAGAAGTTCAGGTTCTCGCGGGCAGAGAGGTCTTCGTAGAGCGCGATGTCCTGCGGGATGACACCGATGGCCGCCTTTACCGCCATCGGATCGTGCAGGATGGAGTGGCCCATCACCAGCGCGTCCCCCTGGGTCGGCTCCAGCAGGCAGGCGAGCATGGAGATGATGGTGCTCTTGCCCGCGCCGTTGGGCCCCAGCAGGCTGAATATCTCGCCCGCCCGCACGTCGAAGCTGACGCCCTGCACGGCGTAGACGTCGCCGAAGTTCTTGTGCAAATCCTGCACTTGGATCGCTTTATCTTTGTTCATCATAACCCCCTCAACCACCCAACTGCCTCAACATCGAAAACGGGCCCCGCCCGCTAGTTATCTGCTTCATCATGCGCTGCATCTGGCGGAACTGGCCCAGGAGCTGATTGATCTCCTGGACGGTGGTGCCGGAGCCCCGCGCAATACGCCGCTTGCGGCTGGCGTTGATGATCTTGGGATCGTGGCGCTCTTCCAGGGTCATGGAGTTGACGATGGCCTCGACCCGCTTCATCTGCTGGTCGGTGACCTCTGGCGACACTTGCTGGCTGACCTGGGAAAAGCCAGGGATCATGTCCAATATCTGACTCAGCGGCCCCATCTTCTTGACCTCGCGTAGTTGCTGCCGGAAGTCCTCCAGGTCGAATTCGCCCTTGGCCAGCTTTCTGCCCATAGCCAGAGCTTGCTCCTCATCCAGGGTTGCCTCCGCCCTCTCGATCAGACTGAGAACATCGCCCATGCCCAGGATGCGCGAGGCCAGGCGGTCGGGATGGAAAGGCTCCAGGGCATCGGTCTTCTCGCCCACGCCCAGAAATTTGATGGGCACGCCGGTCACGGAGCGAATAGAAATGGCCGCCCCGCCACGGGCGTCGCCGTCGGCCTTGGTCAGGATCAGGCCCGTCAAGCCCACCCGCTGGTCAAAGTCACTCGCCGCCCGCACAGCGTCCTGGCCCGTCATGGCGTCGGCTACCAGCAGCACCTCCTGGGGCGAGACCTTCTTCTTGATCTCCGCCAGCTCCTGCATCAGCTCCTCGTCAATGTGCAACCGTCCGCCGGTGTCCAGGATGACAGTGCTACGGGCGGTCTCCTCGGCCCGCCGGACGGCGTTGGCGCAGACCTTCGGCGGAGGCACTTTGGTGCCTTCTTGATAGACGGGGATGTCCAACTGCTTCCCCAGCACCTCCAACTGAGTCACCGCGGCTGGCCGGCGGGGGTCGGCGGCCACCAGGAGGGGGCGATGGCCGGACTTGCGCAGCCTCAGAGCCAGCTTGGCCGCCGTAGTCGTCTTGCCCGATCCCTGGAGCCCCACCAACATGATGACGTGAGGCGGCGAGCCCGATAAGTCGAGCTTGCTGGGTTCGCCCAGGGTCTTGATCAGCTCCTCGTTGACGATCTTGACCACCTGCTGGGCCGGCGTGATGGTCTTCATCACCTCGGCACCGACAGCTCGCTCGCGCACCCTGGCCACGAAGTCCTTGACCACTTTGTAGTTGACGTCGGCCTCCAACAGAGCCAGCCGCACCTCGCGCATGGCAGCGTCAACGTCGCCCTCGGAGAGCTTGCCCCGCTTGGCCAGTTTGTCGAAGACCTTTTGCAGCTTATCCGTCAGATTCTCAAACATTCGGTAATCATCTCCTCAAGCTAATCGGAAACCAGGTTTTTGGGTGTTGTAAGAACTTTTTCGCGCCCCAGTAGATCCCAAAAGCAACGATCTAATTGCTCAGACAGAGAAAAACCTGGTTTCTCCATCTTCAAGCTAAATCAGGTGTCATTGTAATTGACTTTGGCGATTTCGTCAAGTTAGGGCACAACCGACTCGCCGCCCTTTATCACCCTATCCACCAGGTTGACACCGAAGCGATAGGGCAGATGGCGATAGTCGGGAATATCAAGGACGAGGACGTCGGCCTTCTTGCCGACCTCCAGACTCCCCACCCGGTGGCCCAACCCGACGGCGTGGGCGGCGTTGATGGTAGCAGCGGCGATGGCTTCAGCTGGGGACATCTTCATGAAGCGGCAGGCCAGGGCCATGATCAGTGGCATGGACTCGCACCAGCAAGTGCCAGGGTTCAGGTCGGTGGCCAGGGCCAAAGCGCCTCCGGAGTCAATGATCCGCCGGGCGGGGGTGTACTCGTGGCGCCCCAGGCCGAAGGGTGTGCCCGGCAGGGCCACGGCGACGGTGTTTGATTTCGCCAGCAGCTTGATCTCGTCGTCGGGGGTGTAGACCAGGTGGTCGGCCGAGATTGCCCCCAACTCCACAGCCATCCTCGTGCCCCCCAGCGGCTTGAACTCGTCCGCGTGGATCTTCAGCCCGAAGCCCAGGACTCGCGCTGCCTCCAGCACTCGCCGCGACTGCTCCAGGGTGAAGGCCCCCTCGTCGCAGAAGACGTCGCAGAAAATTCGGGATTTGGGATTTGAGATTTGGGATTTGACCATCGGCAGCATCTCCTCGACGACCAGGTCCACGTACTCATCAGCGCAGCCCTGGTATTCGGTGGGCACCGCGTGGGCGCTCATGAAAGTGGGGACCAGATCCACAGGGTGCTCGGCGTCCAGGCGGCGGATGGCCTCCAGCATCTTGAGCTCGTTCTCGACGTCCAGGCCGTAGCCGGTCTTGGCCTCGGCGGTAGTGGTGCCGTGGGCCAGCATCCGATCCAGCCGCGCCCGGCTCTCCTCCGCCAGTTGCTCCACACTGGCCGCCCGGCTGACTCGCACGGTGGACATGATCCCCCCGCCGGCGGCCATGATTTCCAAATAAGTGGCCCCCTTGACCCGCTGCTCGAACTCCCCCGCCCGGTCGCCGGCGAAGACCAGGTGGGTGTGGGGATCAACGAAGCCAGGCATGACTACCTTGCCGGAAGCGTCTATCTCCTCGGCGGCCGTGACCTGCCTCCGCACCGCCGACGTCGGTCCCACCAGGGCGATGAGGCCATCCTTGACAGCCACCGCCCCGTTCTCAATAATGCCCAGCTCTCCCATCGCCGCCCCGCGCTTGGGGCCCTCGGAGGCGAGGGTAAGGAGTTGGGTGGCGCTGTGGATGAGAAGGTCAGCTTGGATCATGGTTCTCCCCTCACGCTATCCAATGACATTCCCGCCATCGGGACAGGGACTCCATCCTTAAACTTGCAGGCTCCGAAGTCGTTCCTGCAACTTCGCCTGCCTTTGGCGATAGCCAGCTAGCTTCTCCTGTTCCCTGTTCACCACCTGTGCGGGAGCCTTGGCCAGAAAGTCCTCGTTGGCCAAGAGCTTTTCAGAGCCAGCGATCCCTTTGGTGACTTCCTCGATCTCGGCATTCAACCGCTGGCGCTCTCTTGCCAGATCCACCATGCCCGCCAGGGGCAGATAGATTTCCACGCCCCCGACCACCAGGGCCAAAGCCTGGGGCGGTTTCATCTCCAGGGTGCGAGCAATGTGCAGGTTGTTGGCGTCGAGACGTGCCGTGGTGATGAGTATGTCCTTTTGGCCAGACAGCAGCTCGTATTCCTCGCCAGCGGCGATGATGGCCTCGATGCGCCGGCCCGGCTCCACTTTGTACTCCGCACGGGCATTGCGTATGGCACGCACTATCTCCATGATCAATGCCATCTTAGCTTCCGCCTCCTCATCCATCGGCCCAGCCTCCGGCCACGGGGCCACGATCAGAGCCTCGCCTTCGTGGGGCAGATGCTGCCAGATCTCCTCGGTGACGAAGGGCATGAAGGGATGCAGAAGGCGCATGGTGCGATCGAGGACGTAGACCAACACCTGCCGAGCTGTGTCCTGGGCCTCCTCGTCATCGCCATAGAGCCTGATCTTGGACATCTCGATGAACCAATCGCAATACTCCCCCCACAGGAAGTCGTATATCTGCCGCCCCGCCTCGCCGAAGTTGTAATCCTCAAAAAGGCGAGTGACCTCAGCGATGAGGCGGTTGTGGCGGGAGAGAATCCAACGCTCAGGAAGCTGGATATTGGGAATTGGAGGTTGGAGATTGGAGGTTGGAGATTGGAGGTTGCTGACTACAAATCGCGTCGCGTTCCACATCTTGTTGGCGAAATTGCGATTGGCCTCCACGCGGGTGAGCGAGAGGTTGACGTCGTTGCCGGGAGTGGAGCCGGTGAGTAGGGTGAAGCGCAGGGCGTCGGTGCCGTACTCGTCCATGACTTCCAGCGGATCCACCACGTTGCCCTTGGAGCGGCTCATCTTCTGGCCCTGCCCGTCCCGCACCATCCCGTGCAAGTAGACGTAGTGGAAGGGGACGTCGCCAGCGCACTCCAGGCCCATCATGATCATGCGGGCCACCCAGAAGAAGAGGATGTCGTAGCCGGTCTCGAGGAGGGTGGTGGGGTAGAAGTAACGCAGGTCCTCGGTGTCGTCGGGCCAGCCCAGGGTGGAGAAGGGCCACAGGGCCGACGAGAACCAGGTGTCGAGGATGTCCGGGTCCTGGCGAACGTTGGTGCTGCCACAGGCCTGGCACGAGGTGGGATCTTCTAAGGTCACTGTAATCTCGTCGCAGTTGTCGCAATACCACACCGGGATGCGATGTCCCCAGTAGAGCTGGCGGGAGATGCACCAGTCACGGATGTTCTCCATCCAGTGAAAGTAGACCTTGTTGAACCGCTCAGGAATGATGCGGATGCGCCCGTCGCGCACAGCGGCGATGGCCGCATCGGCCAGGGGCTTGATCTTGACGAACCACTGGGTAGAGAGGCGAGGTTCGATCACCCGATCGCAGCGCTGGCAGTGGCCCAGGGCGTGCTGGTGATCCTCGATGCGCACCAGCAGGCCCTCTTTCTCCAGGTCGGCCACCAGGTTGCGACGGCACTCGTAGATGCCCTGCCCGGCGTAGGGGCCGGCCAGATCGCTCATGGTGGCGTCGTCGTTCATCACGTCCGGCATCTCCAGGCCGTGGCGCGTCCCGATCTCGTAGTCGGTGGGGTCGTGGGCTGGGGTGACCTTCACCGCGCCGGTGCCAAAGTCGGGATCCACGACCGAATCGGCGATGACAGGGATGCGCCGCCCGATAGCCGGGAGGACAGCGGTGCGGCCCACCACCTCGGCGTAGCGCTCGTCGTCGGGATTGACGGCCACTGCCGTATCGCCCAGGATGGTCTCGGGGCGGGTGGTGGCCACCTCGATCCAGTCGGTGGCTCCCTCGGCCCAGCGACCGCTGCCCCACTCCGCCCCCCCTTTCATCCCCCCCAACTTTGGGGGGGAAAGAGGGGGGGCGCCTTCCCAACCGTCGCCGACGAGGGGGTAGCGAACGTGCCACAGGTGGGTCGCCTCTTCCTGGTGGATCACCTCCAGGTCGGAGACGGCAGTGCCGCAGCGGGGGCACCAGTTGACCATGTAGTAGCCGCGGTAGATCAGGCCCTTGTTGTAGAGCTGGACGAAGGAGGCACGGACAGCGCGTGAGAGGCCCTCGTCCATGGTGAAGCGCTCCCGCTTCCAGTCGCACGAGGCCCCCAGGCGGCGCAACTGGCGGTTGATGACTCCGCCGTAGCGCTCCTTCCAGGCCCAGCCCAGGCGGACGAACCACTCGCGCCCCAGGTCGTAGCGGGTCAGGGGGCCGTCGTCGTCGGGGAGGGGGTAGCCGATCTCGCGCAGCAGGTCGTCGGCGGTGCGGTTGTCCAGGGCTTGCTCGATCACGTTGTGGGTGCCGATACTGGCGTGGTCGTTGCCGGGCAGCCAGAGCGTGGGTTCGCCCCGCATGCGGTGCCAGCGGATCATCAAGTCCTCAACGGCCATCACCAGGGCGTGGCCGATGTGCAGCTCGCCGGTGATGTTGGAGGGAGGCATAGAGATCACGAACGGCTTCTGCTCCCGGCTGGCCAATCCCTTCTCAAACTGAGTCTCCGGTGCGAAGTAGCCCTGCTTGTTCCACCAATCGTAGAGTCGCTTTTCCACAGTATGAGGGTTGTAGGTTTTGGGTAATTCCATGATAGATGCCTCCTAAAAGATTGCTCGGTTATCCGTGCTCGTTGGGGTTCTCGGATGACAGCCCCTCCGCCCGCGCCGCTCTGCAGAGAACGTTGTCAGCGGAGACGAACGTTAGGGGGGGTAGCTGATCGGCGATCAAGGCACTATTCAAGATCAGAGCGGTGGCTAACTGCACAGCATCATAGGCGCGCAGGGGATGGCGTTGGATGAGTTGCACGGCGGTATCAATGACCGTGCTATCCGCTTCAAGCAATATACACCGTTGGCGTCCATCCCTCAGAAAGCGGGAAATAAGGGCCGCTTTCAGTCCCTCGGAAATCTCGCGCATCCGACGCCGCTTAGTAAAGGCAGCTACCACTTCCGCAACGCTGAGAGATGAAGTGGCGACGGCGTTGCGCCATTCGTCACCGGCTCGATCGTCAACCAAGATCTTCACCCAGTGGGCGCCGACCTCAGTGATGTAATATTTGACCAATGCGCTGCTGTCAAAGTAGAAAGAAGCCATCAGCGCTCGCCCCGATCCGCGATGATGTCTTCAGACAGAGGGGACACTCCTCTCAGCGCCTCACGAAGCTCTTCAACGGTCATATCCGGAGCATCTTCGATATACTTGTCCCACTCTGGTCCCAGGGTCATCACCAGTCCCGTCTTGCGGATAGCGGCCATCGTGCGCTCATATTCTGAGGGAGGAGAGGTCTCCTTCCGCTCCAACCCTCGCCAGAGAGTACTGACGATGACCTTGTTCAGCGACTGCGCCGATCGCACCGCCCGTTCCCGCAGGGTTTGGTGAAGTTGTCTGGGCAAGCGTACCGTTAGTTTAGCCGTTTCCATTTTGATCACCTCCATCTAGGGATTGCCACCATAGTGGCACATGAATTATAGGGGAAGTCGCCTGATTTGTCAATTTTGGCCATCCCCACAGTAAACCAAAGAGCCCCTCCCGTCAAGGACGAGAGAGGCTCACCTCCCGTGGTACCACCTTGCTTGTCAACGGATATGTAACGGATAAACGGATTCGCTCTTCGGAGAAATCCGTTATCCTCAGTGGATCCAAAATTGCTCTGAGGGGATTGCCAAATCCCCGCTTTTGGCCTGGACCTGGCGATCCAGGCCGAGCAAAATTGGATCTACTGATCCTATGTATCCGTTGACCACTCCTTCCGCTGTAACGGGCTTGCCCGTACTGACCTACTGCAGAGGCTGTGGGCCATCTGCCATCAGCCAATAGACTCCCAGGCGACCTTCGGCGGGCATCCCTGCGAGGAGCTTTCAGCCCACGGCTCCTCTTCTCTACCAGGTCCGACTCGCTTACTCCTCCTGTTCATCGTCTTTTGCTTATCGGTTCTTTCAGATCAGCCCCTTGACCCGCAGTCGAGCCACAAGGGGTGAGGGCTCCATCGCTCGCCGAATCTGATCAACAAACTGAAGCCGCCGCTCAATGTCCCAGTCGAGTTCTTCCTGATGATCCCAGTAGTAGGCCAGGAGCGACAACCCATTTGCTAAACGACGTCCCACGCTTCAGGTGGATACCAGCGCATCAAATCCCTGCTTGCACGGACGATTGCAGCGATAGCGACCCGTTCTGGTTCTACTTTGTAGATGATCCGGTAGTTCTGAAAAATAAGTTCGCGAAGATCTTCCCTGTTGTACTCAGGGACCACCCGGCCAATTCTCGGAAAAGTACCAAGCTTCTCCACAGTCTCAAGTACTTTCTCGGCAAAGGCGGCAGCGTAGTGCTCCGAATCTTGCGCGATGTACTCCACGACGGATTCCAGATCAGCAACAGCACTGTCAGACCAGACTACCTTGACCACTTGGATATCCTCTGCTGAACCTCTTCGTGTTCCATGACCCGTCCTTCTCTAATATCCTGAAGGCCTTTGTCGACTTTTTGCTTGAGATATAGCTCGTAGAGGATGTCTTCTACTGTACAGTCATCTGGCATCATTTCGATTAACTGGATTGTCTCTTCTTTCACCACAGCCCTCATTAGTAACACCTCCAAATCTTTAATGGTTTGGTTTCCTTCGGCAAAAGCTCTCTCATCTTCAGTGACAGCCTCCTCTTCTATTTGAGCCTCGTAGTGGGCAAGAACTCGACGCACTCGTTCTTCATCCCATCCAGGCGGAAAGTATTTGCTTGCCATCCCTGCCTCTTTAATGATTCTAACCCATATCCCAGAAAATGTCAACCGCCTAACAACCTTTCGATGAAGCCGATGGAGTAAGCTCCAGCGAAGGCGACGCATAGGGTCTTTATGGTCTTGCCCAGCCAACAGATCAAGAGGAAAATCCCCAAGGGGAAGCGCATCGCCCCGGCGGCAATGCCGGCCAGATCGAAGAAGAGGTTGGGGATCAACGATAGGGCGAAGATGGTAGCAACCCCATTGCGCTGCATCCAGCTCTCCAGCCGCTCGTACATCTTCCAGTCCTCGATCACGGCTTGCCCCCCATAGCCGGCCAGGTAACCCGTCAGCTCACCCAGGGCCTCGCCGACGCCAGCTACCAGCCCCACGAGGAGGGGATTCAGCACCCCGCCCATACCGAAAACCACGGCCAGGCTAGGGGCGGGAAAAACCACAGTGGCGTTTCCCAGCAAACTGACCAAAAAAACACCAGGATAGCCATAGCGCTCAAAACGGGCTAGCTCATTGCGAAAGGCAGCGATAGCCAAGGTGATGGCGACAGCGAACACCACCGCCCCAAGTCGTTGATATATTTTCTTTCTTTGCGCTGCTTCTTGCGCGGCTCTATTCTTCAATCAGCCTACCAAACTTTCTCGTCCGCTGGCTATAGGCCGCCAGGGCTTTCTCAAGCTCTGTCTCGTCGAAGTCGGGCCAGTAGGTGGGAGTGGTGTAGTACTCAGCGTAGGCCGTCTGCCAGAGGAGGAAGTTGGAGAGGCGCATCTCGCCGCCGGTGCGAATGAACAGGTCGAGGTCGGGCAGGCCGGCGGTGTAAAGATAGCTGGCAAAGAGCTCTTCGTCTATGGCTGCGGGGGCTATTCCCTCAGCTATGATACGCCGCGCAGCATCCACGATCTCGGCCCGCCCCCCATAGTTGAAGGCCAGGTTAAGGGTCAGCCGATCATTGTCTTTGGTCAGCTCCACCGCGCTCTCTATCTTTTTGACCAATCTCCCCGGCAACCTCTCCGTGCGGCCAAGATGGCGCAGACGAACGCCATTTCGATGTAGTTCCGGCACCTCCCGGTCAATAGCGTTCTCGAAAATGCTAAACAGCCCCTTCACTTCAGTCTTCGGTCGCCGCCAGTTCTCCGTGGAGAAGCCATAGAGGGTCACGATTTCGATCCCAAACTCCCCGCAAGCCCTGAGCACCCGGCGAGTGTTCTCCGTGCCTGCCCGATGCCCCAGCAAACGCGGCAATTTTCGTTCTCTGGCCCAACGCCCGTTGCCGTCCATAACGATGCCTATGTGACGAGGGATCTTCTCCAGTCTCATGATGCCTTTCCTAAGTGTTTGTATTTGCATTGACCTCGCTCTATAATCCTTTAACCTGCTCCAGCCTCCACAGCCCAAGCAAGCCCACCAGAACCACCACTGCTCCGATAACATATCCCTCAGCAATGCTGGCCTGGGTCAAGAAGATGGCCAACACGCCCAATGTCCCGCAGATCAGATAGATGGCCATCACCGCTTCCCGCTGACTTAACCCCATAGCTACCAGCCGATGGGAGAAGTGGTCCTTGCCTGGGTGGGTGGCGGGGTTGAGACCCCGGCGCAGGCGGGAGACCACTACCAGGGTGGTGTCGAAGATGGGTACCCCCAGGACGAGCAACGGAATCATCCAGGTGACGATGTTCATCCTGCCAGGGAAGCGCAGCTTGATCCCCACTGCGGCCAGAACGAAGCCGATGAAGAGGCTGCCCGTATCCCCCATGAAGATGCTGGCGGGGTTGAAGTTGTAGAGCAGGAAACCCAAACAGGCCCCAAGAAGGGCCGCCGCCAGACTGCCCACCAGATACTGCCCGCTCATGGCCGCCAGCAAGAGGAAAAAGGCCGAAGCAACGGTAGCCACTCCCGCAGAGAGTCCATCCATGTTATCCAGCAGATTCAGCGCGCTGGTGATTCCCACCACCCAGATCATAGTCACCAGGATGTTGAGGATGGGGTGGGGCAGAAAGCTGACCCTGATGCCTGAAACAATGAGGATCAGCGCTGCCAGGGGCTGGCCCACTCCCAATTTGAGCAAGGGACGCATTCCCCAGCGGTCGTCCCAGATGCCGCAGAAAGAGACCAGGGTAGCTCCCATGAGGATGCTCACCAACTGTGAGATGTAACCGCGATCCTCGAGGAGTAGGAGAGCCAAGATGAAGGCCAGATAGATGGCTGCCCCTCCCAGGCGGGGCATGGCCTTGGTGTGGATCTTGCGAGCGCTGGGCCGATCCATCACTCCCAGGCGTGGAGCGAGGCGCCTGACGAGGGGCGTGACGCCAATGGCGAAGAGCAGGGCAGTGATGATAATAAGCATGTAATTGGTCATATTAATTCTCTTTGGATTTCAGACTTTGGATTTTGAACTTTGGATTTTGGATTTTTCACTGCTGCCGTAACTGGACAATAAAATCCTCCAATGCCGGCCTGTCGCTCTCCGGGGCCAACTCCAGAGCGGTCTCAGCCGCGGCGATGGCTTCTTCGAGGCGCCCCGATTGCTGGTAGATCATGGCCAGGTTCTTGTGGGTGGCGTAATCGTTGGGCGCTAACTCTAGCACCTTGAGGTTCTCTGCCAGCGCCTCCTGAAGCTTCCCTTGCAGAGCATAAATGTAGCCTAGCGCGCTGTGGGCCTGTACTATATCGGGGTTCAATTCCAGAGCCCTGGCGTAAGCCTCCTCTGCCCGTTCGAAGTCCTTCTCGTTCAAGTAGGTTTGACCCTCGGCAAGATAGGTCTGGATCAGTTCCTCATCTGATGGGCTTGTAATGGGCTGTCCCGCCCCCAACTGAGCGATAAAGGTCTCCAAGTTCGCTTTGTCCCCTTCTGGAGCCAACCCCAAGGCGATTTGAGCTTCTGCGACAGCCTCATCCGTTCGCCCCAATTGCTGATAGAGAAGAGCCAGGTTCTTGTGGCTGGCGTAATCGTTGGGAGCTAGCTCCAGCACCTCGAGGTTCTCCTCCACGGCCTCTTGGAGCTTCCCTTGCTGCGAGTAGATATAACCCAGGGAGCTATGAGCCTGTACTATTCCGGGATTTAGCTCTAATACCCTGGAGTAGGCGTCGGCAGCCTTGTCCAACTCCTTCATGTTTAAGTACAGATCGCCTATGAGAATATAGGTCTCGTGATACTCCTGATCCACACTCAAAGAATGTTGATACCTCTTCAGGGCCTTCTCCTGATCGCCTAAAATATAATAAACTTGTCCCCACTCATTGAAAAGCTGGGCGTTTTGGGGGCTGAGGTTCGTCGCCTGACGGTAATACTCTAAAGCTTGATTCAACTTCTCGGCCCGCCGGGCTGGGTCGGAAGCGAGCTGGCCCCAAGTACGATTGAGGCGGGCCAGGTTAGCGCTGTGGTCGGTGTTGAGCGGGTTGAGCCGTCGCGCTTCGGCCAGGACTGCCTGGCTGACATTCAGTATGTCTTCGCGGCCCAGGCTGGCAATCTGCTGTGGCGTGAACGAGAGTAGCTCAGCAGCGCTGATGTTTTCCGGCAGCGTGGCTGGCTCCTTTGGTGCCTGTTTGGCCTTTTCCAAGAGGGCCGAGCCCAGGAAGAGGTAGTAATAGTCCTCATTGGGAGCAAGCTTTACGGCCTGCTGATAGAGGGCGATGCTGGCATCATATTGGCCCGCCCCAAAGTAGGATTTGGCGTGCTTGTAGATGACATCGGCCCTGATAACACTGAGGTTGGTGGTGAAGATCAAGGCCGCGACCCCGACCACCAAAAAGGGATAAAGCCATCCATAGCGGGGCTGCCAAAAGCTGGAGGGCAATGACCTCTTAGGCAGCAACGCACCTGCAATGGCCAGGAGGAGAAGTAGAGCAAAGACATAATAGAGCACCAGACCATTGGCTACGGCACTGGCTTGCCTCAGCAAGTCGCCCAGGGATGTCACGGTAATCCCGATCTGCATCTGACGAGTGCGAATGACGAAGAAGATGAGAAAACACCCCAGGGAGATAAATGAGTAAAGTAGAGAAGCCAAAGGCCAATTGCTACGTCTCGTCAGAGCCACAGTTATGGCACCGCCCACAAGCCAGGTAAGAACAAGCAGCCAGAGCAGGCTGTAGCCCCTGGCCGAGATGTCGAATTGAGGGGTGATGTAATCGTACCCCAGGGTTACCAGGACAAGACCTATCAACAAAGAGTAGACGATAACTTGGAGGCTAGAGGTTAGAGGCCTGCCCTGAGCCTGGCCGAAGGGTTGGAGGTTGGAGGTTCGTGCCTTGATCTCTGGCGAAGATAACTTGCTGGGGGCCTGGACCTGACTTCGCCGGCTTCTACGCCGCTTCCTGCGAGTTTGCTTTGGCACCTCAACAGGCACGGCCGCTTCAGCAGCCTGGGGAGAAGCGGGTTCCCGCACCAGATAACGGCCTGCAGCGACCAGCAAGGCTGCGTAAACCCAGAAATAGGTGCGTGTGGCTGCGATGGCGATACCCAGGTTGATCTCAATGAAATGAGCCAGCAAGGCTGATACTAGAGCGATGAGTAGGAATTGGAAGTTGGAAGTTGGAGGTTGGAGGTTGGAGGTTTGCCCACGGCTCTCTTTGGGGCGGCTATAAAACGTAATTGCGGACACGACCAGGTATACGACCAGGCCGAAGGCCATACCTAACGGCAAGCCCACGCCTACGAATGCCGCCCCTTTCCAGAGCCACAGGAAAAGGGCTGCAGCTAGACCGCCACTAAGGAATAAACCGATGAAGACGTTGCGCTGCCTGGAGTTCTTAATCAACCCCAGCCACTTGTAGCCATAATAGAATACACTGCCGAAGAGCAAGATGTAGGCTACGAAGCCCGCCAGGCCCGTGATCACCAGCGCATCGAAGGTCTCATTATGGGAACGGTCGGGGGAAGCCTTACGGGCTTCAATGTGAGCCAGGTCTGGTGGATAGAAGCGATTGTAGGCCACAAACATTGACTCCGGCCCGTAGCCTATGAGAGGCCGCAAAGGGTTCAACCTGTCGGGCTGACCAGAGGGATGCTGGATGGGCTCGTGGGGCGTTACCATATCCACGGCCCCCTCCCAGATGAGCACTCGTACCAGGCCAGTGCCGGTTTCGGTCTCAAAGACACGTCCCAAGCGGCCGATGTAGGGTAGGTCTCGCCACGATGCTATGGGGGAGCCAGGCAAATTGAAAACTATCAAAAATGCCAGCGGGACAAGGGCCTGTATGATCCAGGCCAGCCAGAGCCACTTCCATCCTTTGCGCAGGATGACCATGAAGCCGATACAGAGCACCCCGCTCGCTATTCCCACAAAAAATCCCAGGGCGGATAAAAGCGTCCTATCGAGAGCACCGCCAAAGAAACCGATTTTGCCCAGGAGAACACCACCCGCCATGCCTACTAAAAATCCGGCCAGGCCACTGAGGATCACTGTAGCAAGGGCCTTGATCCCATCGCTGAGGCTGAGCGAGCTCTGATCCTCTGCCCGCCGGCGCAATAGAGTCAGTGACAGCAGCACAAAGCTGAAGAAGCCCGCCAGCAACCCCAGCAAAGGGCCACGGCTCTGAGTGAAGAAGATACAGATCAACTGAGCGGCCAGAATAAAAACGTAGCAGGTCGCCAGGGCCACGTCGGAGATAACGCCTTCCTCATCGGCCAGAATGGCGGAGAAGGTCTCAACAACACGAGCCAGGGTAAGGGGAACCACCATGATCAGGTAGGCGGCCACGAAGATGGAATTGCCCATGTTGGAGGCTACGCGAGTCGTGACGGGGGATGCCCAGGGCAAGGGATCCCGACCATAATGCTGCAGGATTCCATACAAGGCGATGGGCAGGCTGACCAGGATGGCAGTGGTAACCAACCGTTCGATCTGCTCGCGAGTGCGCAGGCCCTGCAGGGCCAGGAAGAAGATCACAATGTACGAGAAGGTGGTGTAGGTACCCTGCAAGCGTTGGTAAGAGCCCCAGAGGCTGGCTCGGGGAGACACAGAGGCGATGGTGGCCAGTATGTACACCGTCACCAGCAGCAGCGTGGGGAGAACCAGTGGATTTTGGATTTTGGATTTTGGATTTTGGATTTGAATACTGCTTCCAACTTCCAGTACCTTGATGACCCACGCCACAGCCATCACCAGGGCGATAGAGCGCAGCAGAGTAAGCTTGTCAGGCTCGAAAACGCGGTCGGAGAAGACGTTGAAGAAAAGGGGCACCACGATAACGGCCGCCAGCCAACCAGCTTCAATAACCTTGTCGCAGAAAACACCTAGCTTTGTTTGCACAGCCACTCACCACCTACCTTTGGACTTTGAGCTTTGGACTTTGAGCTTTCTGAAACCAATCAATAGTCTTCCTGAGACCCTCTTCCAAAGGCACCTCGGCTCTAAAGCCCAGCACCCTCTCGGCCTTTCTCACATCTGGCACCCGACGACGAGTCTCCTCGAAATCGGCACCGTAGGCCCGCTCGTAGGGCACGTGAACGATCTCCGAAGGCGAGCCGGCCAGATTCTTGACCAATTGAGCCAGTTCCAAAATAGTGGTTTCCCGACTATCGCCGATGTTGAAGCTCTGCCCCTCGGCCTCTTTCAGGGTTGCCGCCAGGATGGATCCCCTGATGGTATCGTCAACGTAAGTGAAACAGCGGGTTTGCTGCCCGTCGCTGAAAACCGTCAGAGGCTCGCCTGCCAGGGCCTGATTGATGAATTTGGCGACGACACTGCCATAGCCTCTGGGATCGAGGCGAGGGCCGTAGGAGTTGAAATAACGGACGATGCTGATCGGCAACCCCTTGTCATTGTAGATGAAGGCCAGGTGCTCATCAATGGCTTTGGCCAAAGCATAGGACCAGCGCCCCACCGCCGTGGGACCCAGGATGCTGTCGTCCTCCTCGGCCAGGGGAGCCTTTTCTGATTTGCCGTAGACCTCAGAGCTAGAAGCGATGACCACCTTTCGCCAGTACTTGTAGGCCAATTCCAGCACAATCTCGGTGCCTCGCACATTGGTCAAAATACCCCGCAGAGGATTATCAATGACATGCTTGACCCCCACCACAGCCGCCAGGTGGTAGACGAGATCCACCTGCTCTATGATCCGCTCCATCAGAGTCTCGTTGAGGATACTGTCATTGACAAAATGAAAGTGCTCGTTCTCCAGGAGGTGTTGGATGTTACCTATCTTCCCTGTGGCGAGGTTATCAACCACGTAGAGCTCGTGGCCCTGGGCTATCAGGGCGTCCACCAGGTGCGAGCCGATGTAGCCCGCCCCGCCGGTGACTAGGATTTTCATAAAGTGTCGTCTCCTATCTCTTTAGCTTTCTATACGCCTCATCATGCTTGGCAACTATCTCAATGATGATGGTCTTGCCCTCCCTATCCCACAAGTACGGGATCCGATACTGGCCGCAGTGAAGGCTAAAATCCCTCGTCCCTCTCAGCTTTTCGTGCTTGATGACCTCTGCATTTTCGGCCAGCCACTCGATTTTATCAAGGATATCCCTGGCGATGTGCGGAGCCTTTCTGGCTAACTTCTTCATAGCTTTCTCGGCTTGGGGAGAGTATATCACCTTGTACATCATAGCCCCAGCCTTTTCCTCAATTCACCGTGCTCTGTCATCAAAGTGCCAGTCTCTATCTGCTTATGCACCTCTTCCAGCTCAGCCAGCAACCTGGGCAAGGGCTCGTAATCTGAATAGACTATCTTGACGCCATTCTCTACGTAATATGCTTTGACCTCACTGGGGGGCCTGTCCTGCTTAACGATGTAATCTGCGTAGGCCCGCTCATTGCCAAAGCAAAGGTAGCCTTCATCGTCAATAAAATAGTCTCTACGCTTAAGCTCATAGTCGCGCAGCGCTTCTTTGACTTTGCCTCCGATTAGCTTCTGTAAATCTCCCACGGTTATGCTACTAACAGGCTGATCCAACAATGCGCGTGGCATAAATCATCCCTCCCTTCCTGTCATTTTGCTACCCGTCCCTCTGTCTCAGCAATTCAGCGTAAAGCCCTTCGACGTTGGCGGTCAGGGTCTGGGCGGCTAGAACCTTATCCTCCCCAGCAAGGGAAATCCCAGCACCATAATCTTAACCCATTTAGCGATAAAAATCAAGTGGAGAGAAGCTCCTCATATAGCTCCACAATTCTCTCCACCATCGCTTCCTTGGAAAACTCTCGTACTCGCTCCCTTCCTCGTTTTCCCAGTCTTCTCCGCAGCGCCTCATCTGCCAGCAGTTGGTTGATTGCCTCGACCAGGGCTTTGGGATCGCGCGGCGGCACCACCAGCCCTGTCTCGCCGTGGACGTTGACGTAGGAAGTGCCCGTTCCCAGCTCGGTGCAGACTATGGGCTTGCCGCAAGCCATGGCCTCTATCTGTACCACGCCGAAGGCCTCGCTGCGGTGCGAAGCGGGCAGGACGAAGAGATCGCAGGCGTGATAGTAAAGAGGCAACTCCTCATCGGGCACCTCGCCCAGGAAGAAGATTTTATCCCGTAGACCCAGGTTATCGGCTAAGGCCTGCCACGTCTCTGCCATGGGCCCTGTGCCCACCACGAGGAGCCGCGCTTCGATCTTTGGCATCGCTTCCAGGAGGTACTGGAGACCCTTGTAGTAGCGCAGCTTCCCCACGAAAAGAAGTAGAGGCAAGCCATAGCGTTGCCTGATGGCCTGAACCTGATCGTTATCCACGTTCTCGAAAGGTCTGAGATCTATTCCCAGGGGAATGACCACGCATTTATCGGCCAAGCGGCTGAGGTAGGGGGAGCTGCGGATGTAATGGGGACTAGTGGCGATGATGCGATCAGCTTTAGCCAGGACCTTCCACAAAAGAGGTTTGTACAAGCGCAACAGATACTTCTGCCGGACGACGTCGCTATGATAAGTGAGCACGAACTTTCGGCTTTGCCCCAGGAAGAGCTGGCCTAGTTCGCCGGGGGGATTGGGGAAGTGGAGGTGGGCGATGTCCGGCTTCAGGCGGCGCATCCTGCCGTAGAAGCTGGGGCTGATGGGAGCGCCAGAGATACGGAGGGGGCAGCCGGCCTTGATTACCGACACCCCTCCGATTTTCTCAATAGCCGTCCTCGGTCCGGTGTTGGTGACCAGCACCTGGACGTCAACGCCCCGCTGGATCAGCCCCTCGGCCAGCATCTTGACGTGGTTTTCGATCCCGCCCAGGATGGGGTAGTAGTCTTTGTAGACATGGAGAATATTCATAAGGGATCATGCAACAAGGCAATTAGCAGGTCGCTCGCAATCCGCACCAGCGCACGTGACAAGTTGACGAGATAGCGCCCAATGCGGAGAAAGTGGACGGTAGCGGTGCAGACGTCAAGGACGCTCATCATCTTGACTCACCCGATAAGCGGTGATTTCTAGCACCCCCGCAAGCTGATTCAGTAGTGGAACACGCACCAGTAACATATCAGCGGCAATCAACGGACGGCTCAAGCGGCTGTAGAGGGCACGCAGTTGGGAAGGCATGCCGGTCAGGTTCTTGGGGACCAAGTTGGCACGGCCTATTCGTTTTACCTGGAACCCCACCCTGTGCAACATTTGGGCAATCTCGCCAGCCGTGTAGCGGCGCGGATGGGCATAGCCAAGCCTGAAGCGGCGGATGATTGCCTCCTGCCACGCATAGCGTTGTGGCAATTGGTAGATCAGAATCGCTCCGCCAGGGCGCAGCACGCGGGCAATTTCAGCCAGGGACTTACTCTCGTTCCCTGGCTCGCTGAACTCGTCCACATGCTCCAAAACACCACAGCTTAGCACGGCATTGAAGCTGGCATCCTCGAAAGGCAATTTCGTGGGATGTTGCGTCCGCACGACCTGCAAACCGCGGCACACTGGAATGTCCGGCAACGTCTTGTTGGCAGGCCCTATGTCGAATGCTGTAACGGAAAAGCCGCGTCGTTGCAGTAGATGGGTCATCTGCCCATAACCGCAGCCCCAGTCGAGAATCCGGCCCGGCGGTATCTGGTGCGCGATATCATTGGCAATGCGAATGTAATTCCATAGTCCGATGGGCTGATCCATGTGAATGAAACTTACATTCAGCGCCTTGCCTGCACGAGCATTATCGAATAGGAAATCATAATCGGCTCGGTCAAGGTCAGTCATAGACATTCTCCTGAAGTATGGAAAGAGTGGGCCCCGGATTGACCACCTATCCCAGTTGAGTATGCGAATGGCTTTCCCTGCGCCGGGCAGCAGCCTGAACTGCTCCACACTGTCCAGGTAGATGACCTTCTCGTTGATGGTGCCATCGTGGTCCAGGAAGACAGCGCGTGTCATCTCTCCGCCTCCCTGTAAACCTTCAGCGTCTCTTGCGCTGTCCTCTCCCAAGAGAACTTCGCCGCCTGCTGCAAGCCCTTCCCCCTCATCTCCTCCCGCAGTGCCTCATTGCCCAAAGCCTCCTCGATCTTCGCCGCCATCCCCTCGACGTCGAGAGGGTCGAAGGTTAGCGCCGCCTCACCCACGATCTCTGGCAGGCTGGATGTGTTCGAGCAAACGACCGGCGTTCCGCAAGCCATGGCCTCCAGCACTGGCAGGCCGAAGCCCTCATACAGAGAAGGGAAGACGAAGAGAGTCGCCCCGCTGTAGAGAGCTGGCAGGTCGGCCTCCGGCACCGGCCCCAGGAAACGGACGACGTTTTCAAGTCCCAGGGCCTCCGCTCGCTGCCGTGGTTCAGGGTAGCGAGAGTCCCAGGCGCCGGCGATGACGAGCGTGAAACGTGAAACGTGAAACGTGAAACGTGAGAAGGCGTCAATCAGCCGCACCAGGTTCTTGTGGGGCTTGTTGATGCCCAGGTACAGGAGATAGTCTTCTGGAAGAGCGTATTTGCGACGCACCCGCTCGATCTCGGTAGGAGGCGGTGGATGGAAACCTGGATCAGCCGCCAGGGGGATGGCTGTGACCTTTTGGGGTGGAAGATGGTAAAAGGTCAGCAAGTCACGGTGGGTGGCCTGGGAGATGACGATGACGCGCGATGCCGCCCGCAGGGCCAGGGCCGTCATCCATCGGAACAGCAGGCGGGCTATGGGAGAAACGTGTTGTGGAAAGAGGAGAGGGATCAGGTCGTACATTGTCACCACAGCCGGCACCTTGAGGCAGTAGGGCATCAGGTAGTAGGGACTGTGGTAAACGTTAGCCCCCAGGCGGCGCAAGATCCGGGGGATGACCCACTGCTGGCGGAGGGAGAAGGGGGAGATGGGTGCGTCCACCACCTGTACTTGCTCTACGGTCAGTGTTGTCAGGTCCCAGGAGGAAGGTTGGGTAGGATCGCGCAGTATGATAAGCCGTTCGTCCTTGCCGAGAAGCGGGACCATCGCCCGGGCCAGGTTGACCACATAGCGCCCGATGCCGGGGAAATGGTCGGTGGCGGTGCGAGCGTCGATGATAATACTCATATCAATATCTGACTAGCAAGCGATAAGGCAAAAGACTGGCTCGAAGCAGGAAGCGCGAGAGCGGTCCGTAATGTTTGGCATAGAAATAGTTCAAGCTGCGATAGTAGGCCTGACGTGCGACTGGATTTTGCGCCAGACTTTGGCCACCAATGTGGATGATAGAAACTTGTGGGTTGTAATAAACCTTCCATCCGCACTGCCGTATGCGCAGACACCAATCGTTATCTTCAAAGTACATAAAGATATTTTCGTCTAACAACCCTGCCTGGGCTATTGCTTCCCGGCGTACCATCAGGCAGGCTCCAGAGACCCAGTCCACCTGTTGGACAACATCGGTGGCCCAGTCGTGGAGGTAGCGGTGAAGTAATAGTCGGTTCAAGCCACGAGCCAGAAGGTAGCCCGGTGTGGGGTCGCCGCCAAAGGCATAGGGTTGGGGCGTGCCGTTCGGTCGCACCAGCCGTGGCCCGCAAGCCCCCGCCTCCGGATGGTCGTCAATAAAGCGGGCCAGCTTCTCCAGGGCTCCTTCTGGAACGATAGTATCGCTGTTCAACAGAAGCACATACCGCCCTGTGCTGGCGTGGATGCCCTGGTTGCTGGCGGCGCTGAAACCCATGTTTGCGCTGTTGCGAATAAGTTTGACCTGAGGAAACTCACGCATCACCATCTCTGAACTGCCATCTGTAGAGGCATTGTCTATGACAATCGTCTCTGGGATGTAGCCCTCGGCTGCGACGAGCGAGCTCAGACAGTTCTGCAATAGCGCCTTGGTATTCCAACTGACGATAATCACCGAGAGATTCCCGTTATTTGACATATTCAGATAAGCAACACGAAGCCCCTCCCACCAAGCGGTCTCCAGTCATGCTGCGGAGTGCCACCAACATCTGAAGCACTCTTCTACCCAGCAGCGATGCCGCATAAGCGAGTATCGCCGCACGGATGGATGGTTCTTCACAGTAGGATTCTAGCAACAGGGTCCGCCCCTGGCCCATATCACCAACCAGACAACTCAACAGACCACACTGGTAACGATTGAATTGGCGCGCCTCTGCCGAAACATGTGTCAGAAGGGAACCATTCAAAAGTTTACGGCGCACAGTCAGAGCACCTTGCCACATCTTCTGGCGATTACGGGAAACCATACCCGGATGCAGCCGGTAGCGAGCCACGGAGCCGGGCAGGTAGAAGAACTCATAGTGTTTCGCGACACGCAGCCAGAGTTCCCAGTCCGGGAAGGTTTGAATTGTCTCGTCAAAGAATCCTACAGTCTCTAGACATTCGCGACGAACCAACGCAGCGTGAATGGTCAGGAAGTTTCCTCGCACCAGCCGTTCCAAGACGTTCCCAGACGGCGCTCCCTGGCCCGGAAACAGACGCAGAGTCTGGCTCTGTCCCGCTGTGGTATCCCAAAGATAGACATCTGAGTAGACGACTCCCACTTCCTGGTAAGTATCTAGGACGTTTACCTGCCGCTCCAGTTTATCCGGCAGGTAGACGTCGTCGCCGTCTAGGAAAGCGATATACTCACTACTGGTCGCCTGGAGGCCGGCGTTACGCGCTCCCGATTCGCCACGATTCTCCTGGTGGATAACCCTCACCCTGGGAATGTACGCCTCTGCCACGGTACCTGTCCCGTCTGTGGAACCGTCGTTTACGACCACAATCTCGTAGTCGCTATAAGTCTGGGCCAGGACGCTCTCAATGGCCCCCGACACGTAGCGTGCCTGGTTATAAGTCGGAATGACCACGCTGACTTTGAGCATGTTTACCACTCTCGAAGCAACTACCGTCTTCGCATCTTATGCCAGATTGGGCGCATTTTTCTTAACCAGGAAGAGGGCAAATAGGTAGCGAGATAGAAAACCCAAGCACCAAGATAAAAAGGGGGATTCTTGATAGCCTGGCCAAGCTGTAAACGCGCCTCCTGCATCCGTTCTTGCTTGAGCAATGCCCTTCCCCAGGTGTAATGATACCAAGCTAAAATCTGTCGTTTCTCCCCCCAGACCCTCGTTCTCTCACGAGTTACTCCTATTCCCTGGCTTATCAACGGCTCTTTCTCTCCTCTTCTTCTCCTCTCAGCGCATTGACGGGCAAGAGTAGCGTACTGATCTTGGGCTATCTTACGAGAGACGGAGATACCATTAGCTGTGAATCGCCACTTGTACAGAGGAGTCGCTAAATTGGCCACTTCATAGTGCTCAGCAATTCTCAACCACAAATCGTAATCCTGAGCACGTTCGAACTCCTCACGGTATCCACCCACTTTTTCGATGCGCTCTCGCCTGAACATCACCGAGCCATGGCAAAACTGATTCTCTGTCAACAAAGCTTTTTTAATCTGGGCGCTCTCTGTTAACAAAGACCATTCTGCCATTATTTTCCCATCTTCGTCAATTTGAAGCACCGATGTTCCAACGAGGCTGACTGCAGGATGCTCCTCCAAGAATTCAACTTGCATCTGAAGCCTCTGTGGTAAGGAAATGTCATCGGCGTCCATTCTGGCTATATACTGCCCTCTGGCCATCTCAATGGCTTTATTCAAGGATCGCGTCACTCCTTTATTCGCTTGGTTAACGATGATTAACCTTAGATCAGTGTAGCTCTTCAGAATCTCTGAAGTTCTATCTGTCGAGCCGTCATTAACAATGATAAACTCGAAATCGCTGAAAGTCTGATTTAGGATGCTATCAATGGCCTCTTTAACGTGCTTTTCAGCATTATAGACACTCATAATAACACTTACTTTAGGAGGTTTGCCTCTCTCTACCTTAGAGCTAGAGATACTTGGCTTTCGCTGGATTTCAACCCTTTCCCGGAGGATCTTTCTGCAAGGATTCCCACCATAAAATTGCTCCACTAATTGATCGTGTCCTTCAAGATAGACCAGCCCTCGATCATCTATGTATTCATACAAATTATTTTCTAGCACGTATTCGTACAATTCACTTCTCGGAATACCCACAAAGACATTGAACCAAGCGGTTGTTGGCTTTATCTTCTTAGCGAAATAGATTGTTTGGGCACGCTCTTCCTCCGTCTCCGTAGGAATGCCAACGATGAAACTGGCCGCTGTCTTCATGCCAATCTGATGACACCACTTGAAAACTCTTTCGGTCTGCTCAATAGTGATCCCTTTTCTCATGAAATCGAGTAACCGCTGGTTTCCACTCTCCACACCAAGGTAATAGGCTCGACACCCAGCGCGATACATGAGACTTATTAGATCATAATCAAGAGTATCAACTCTCGTTTCACAAACCCATTTTATCTTGATCCCTTTTCTCAAAAGCAACTCGCAAAAATTAATAACTCGTTTTCTATTTAAAGTGAAATTGTCTTCCCTAAAGTAAATGCCCCTTGCTCCGTAGGTTTTAATGAGATATTCGATATCACTTACCATGCGCTCAGGGCTAAAGTAGGTATATTGTTTGCCCCAAATGGAATCAACAGAGCAGAAAGCGCAGTTAAAAGGACACCCTCGGCTGGTGTTCATGGTAAAGACTGGCCTATCTCTAAACCATTGTACCGAATCATCGTAGGGCAAGGGGGCAAAATATTCCCAAGCAGGCATAGGGAGAGAATCTAAATCTCTTATCCGTTCAGCTCTTACAACGTGCCCTGTGTTCCCTTCTAAAATGTCAATTATCGCCCTCTCCCCCTCCCCCTGTACTATGTAATCCACAAAGTCAGGTATCGTTTCTAAAGCAACGGCGGTATGAGGCCCACCCACCATTATCTTCCCCTTCCACTCTCCTTTTTTTCTCATTGCCTGCATCTTAAGGAGCATGCGCCTGGTGTCGCGGTAGCAGATGGTGTTGGCGTAGATGCCGACCAGATCGATTTCGTTATGGAGCAGGTAGCCAGTTTCCAGAAAATCGCTGGGGCGCAGGTAGTTATCAATGAAAAACACCTTATGCCCCACATCCCGCAGCACCGCGATCAAGAAACCAAGGCCAAGCGAAGGCCGTTTCTCATCGGTAGAAAACGGCGACATGAGTGGTGCGGCAGAGGTGGTCAGTAAGACGTTCACAACTTTCCTCCAAGATATGAACTGAGTCTGCGCTTTGCTGCTCTTAACCAGTTCACCAGACCAACGGGAAGCCATAGCATGACCACAGCTTTCAATATGGAGAGGTTACTCGGAGTTTTCAGAAAAGCTCGAGCGGCTAAACAACGGGCTTTTTTTCGGTCATTGAGGTGCGCTAGCGCCTGACTCCACCTAGAGTAGTGAAACGCTTCTAAGCTCCGCAAATCTGACTGCGGCCTAGCCAACTCACGACGAAGATCAGCCGTATCGAGTGGTGCCGCCCCAGGTTTCACGGCAATGAAAGCAAAGTAGGGACAGGTTTCGTTATACATCTCATAAATATCGATATCTATGAAGAATTGCCTCAGGAATCTATACAAAGCCTCACGAGTGTAAACATAGAGGTGAAATTGATTCCAAGCTTGAAAGACAGGTATTAAGGAGACGTCGGCACAAAGGGGTGTGGTGCCCAACAAAACGCCCCCTGGTCGCGTGACCCTACATAGCTCTGCAACATATCTTTTGCCATTCTGTACCGTGAAGTGCTCAATGCTCTCCAGAGCCAACACTACATCGAACGAGTCATCGGTGAAAGCCAGGCGTAAGGCATCCATCTGCGCTAGAGGAAGGCCATTTTTATGGAATTCGTAGTGGTGGAGCGCCTCGTAAGAACGATCCATGCCACAGACCCAGGTCGCTTCGGAAGCAAAAAAGTGATAGGTACCCCAGCCTGTGCCGCAGCAGGTGTCCAGGACACGACGTCCTGAAATCACTTGTTGCGCCAACTCGTGTCGCTCGACGAATAACGTGTAGTAACCGGAGCTTCTATATGTCTCGTCTGTAGGCAGTGCTTGCTCTATGGCCACCAGTGTTTCTCCTCAATGATCACTTACACGAGTTTCTTGCCTTGAAACTTTGCCAGCTATCGATCAAGCTCTGCCACCACGTCCGGCTTGGAGATACACTCTCTTTCTGCTGTTGGTGCCGGCTTTCTCGTAGGACCTTCTCAAGGACATCGGTTAATCTACGTTGCCAGGTATGTTGCTCCAAGGCTCTCTTGTGGCCAGCCTGAACTATTTGTTCTCTCTCTTCTTCGTGGGCCAGGTAATATCGTATCTTCTCGACAGCATCATCCAATCCTTCATAGCATACTAACTCTTCGCCTATCCTGAAGAAATTTTCGAGCTCTGGGGCATAATCCGTCAACAGGAATCCACCCGCCATTGGCACCTCGAAGACGCGTCCCTTGATTTGCTTAACGCTCGGATCAACCGAGGATGCGCTGATATTCAAGTTGATTTTGCTCCGACTACAAATCTTCACCATATCTGCAAAGGGAATATACTCACCCCATCCTCGTCCAAATGTCCTCAAAGAGACACCTTTCGAGACAAGATAACTTATCACTTCTCTTCGGACACCATGACATTGCCCCACAAAGCTGACATCAATTATTTTCTCCAAAGGATAGGGTTTATAGTAATTTGGATTGGCGGCCCATTGAGATAATATCGCAGGATATCCTAAACTTCTGTATTTTAGAAATGACTCTTTATCAGTTGTGACACAATAAGTCAGGTATAGAGCCCACTTTTGAGAGTAATCCTCGAACCTCCAGTGATCATCACTGAACCATCCTATGGTAATCACTCCCAAATCGGTAATTCTTTTGATCGTAGATTTGTAGATTTGTTCCTGATATGTGATGAAGAAAGCACAATCTGGTTCCTCAGCCTTAACCAACCTAAGCAATTCTCTATTCATCGCTCGCTTGCCTATCTGCTGGCAACGTTCAAGATAATTGTAGCGGATAACGGTTGGGCATATCTCCTTCAATGGTTCATAGAAGTTGATATCACAATCATAATTCACACAACCCACCGTGAGAAGCAGTAATCTTTCTATATCCATCCTTGATCCTGCTATACGAGAAATTCCAGGCTGACCTGACACCTGTCCAGGTATGTTACGTTGTTCGTAGCTGTTTCTTGAAGTGAAACAAGCCACAGGCGTAGTTGAAACCAGCCAGGTCGTCAGGGTCTATATCTTGTCTGAACGTGCCACTATCGTCAATACCTGAAAACTGGATTAGCTTTAGGTCATGAAAATAGCCGAGAATTTGCTGTGGTGAATGGATGCGATGAGCATTGAAGCAGACGCGTGGCTTGCCTACTGGAACCGAGAAATACAGATTGCCTTGTGGAGCAAGGACACGAGCAAGTTCTCGTGTAGCTTCCTTTGTCCCTTCCGGGTTCAATGGGTCCCCATATCGTCCCAAGCCGATATGCTCTGCCACGTGCAGGCAAGAAAGTGAGGCGACCGAGTTATCGGCAAAAGGGAGGGCCAGGATACTGCCCGCTTGTGGATAAAAGTTCTCCGGGTTGACCACTAGGGGGCGAATATCAATAAAGATCACTTTGGTAATCGCGGTTAACATGCCAACAAAAATCGCCCGCGATCCTACATCCACGTGGCTTGGTGTGCCGGAGACCAGGATTCGTTTGAAAGCCCAAATATCCTGATAGAAGTAGTGCGCGTCAAAGGGTATAGTTGTTGTGCGATCACAGAGGCAAGGGTAGCTATCCAGAAAGTACAACGGCTCCGCGTCCGGCCTCCGCGCATACTCTCTCCAATCGGCAGCATACCAACGATAGCTACGGAGTGCTCGTAGCACTTGGCGCCAGTTAACGATTGGACGGATCCAACGGTTGCGGAAGTGCGCTATTCTGAGCCTAAGTCCTGCAAGCACGTTCATACTCTGATTAAACTGAGTAGTCTTTTCAGTGGTTTTTTCAGCACATGTATTCGAGATGGATCGCGTTGGGGCCTTGCACCTGTCTTTCCACGCTCCCCCGTCTTTAGTTTAATCGGGTGTTTTTCCAGGTTCCCAAACCAATCGTACCGTCCCTTACGGCTCATCATATAGTCAACGTCTTTCTGATCAAACATATCCAAAAAAGGAAGCAATATCTGTAGAGCCGTCAACGAGGTTTTCTGGCTTTTTGAGTCCCTGACCCAGTAAGACTCGTGACCATACCTATGATAATAGTACGAGTCTGGCATAACCGTCATTTTAGACCCTGTGGCCAATTGTCGGAAACCGAACCCCCACGCATCTAATGCGCCAGCAAACTCAGGATATCCCCCTGCTCTGCTCCAGGACTCCTTGGTGAACATATAGTTTCCACTTGCTCCAGGCGTTACAGGCCCGGCTAGACAATCAGCCAGAGTTATCAGTCCTGGCCCAAATGTCCATTTGTGAGTGCCTTGGCCTGTGTCATCCTTAAAATAATGGAGTTCCTGAAATGCCGCTACATCCGCGCCAGAACTAAGCAAGTATGCTTTTAGCTTTTGAATGCTGCCTGGAACTAGAACATTGTCTGAATCCAAACAGAATAGAATCTCATTTCCAGCATTTTCCACTGCGGTATTTCTGGCTGCAGATCCCCCTTTGTTTCTGGTGTGCTTCAAAAGCTTTATTACAGGGTACTTTGTTTTCAAATCGTTCAAAACCTCTCCGGTATTGTCGGTTGAACCATCATCAACGATGACTACCTCATCACCATCCATAAAATTTCCTTCCAGAATAGACTCTACGGATTCCTGAATTGTTTTTTCACAGTTATACGCCGGTATGAAGAAGCTAATGTTGAGTGTTCTTTTCTCCACCCACCACACTCCCTCGCCTTCAGTATGCACGTTCCAGGCAAACCTTCTAAAGAACTCATCAATCGCTCGCTTGACACCTGGGAAATCGGGGTGGTCATAATCATGCCCGCCGATCACACCCCCCTCTCGAACTTTGGCGTACCAGGTACAGAGGTCTGCCCAAACACCTTCGTAGGAATGATCGGCGTCTATGTAAACGAAATCTATTTGCCCGGGAATGTCACCCACAGCATGCTTTGAGAGTTTCCGTATATGTTCGTACCGCTCACCAAATTGAGCTAGCCTTCTCAAGACATAAGCATACAGTTCGTCAAATTCTTCTTGCGGAAG
This sequence comes from Anaerolineae bacterium, assembly GCA_034431315.1. GTDB lineage: Bacteria > Chloroflexota > Anaerolineae > VGOG01 > VGOG01 > JAUWOY01. Next base: position 7,359 of record DAOUDK010000038.1, on the reverse strand, counting down.
ATTCGTGGGGTCATGATAATTCTCTAAATGCTTATACGGATCGACTCCATAGAGTTTATCAACAGTGGGAATGTTCAAGACTGTTTCCGCATGTCCCCCGAAGGCAACACCAATTTCAACGCCCACCTTGAACTTCTTTGCTTGGATAACCTTATCGAATAGACCATAGGCTTTGCCCCATACGGCCTCAGCCTCTGATGCATATTTCCGAATCTTCTCCGCTAATGATTTCATCGCAAGGTTTCCAATTCCTTGAAAACGTACTTGCACCACCTCTGGTAAGTCAATTCCTTTTTCCAAAACCCAGTAGCTTTTTTTCCCATTAGCCTCAAGTCAGCTTTGTGGAGTGAATCTAAAGTATCATTAAGCTCAGATGCCGACTGCGAGAATAGGCTTAGCTCGTCCCAGTTGATAAATTTCTTAAACGGACGCGTATCCAGGTCGCCAATCAAAAAAGGAACCACACCTAACTGCATAGCTTCGAAAAACCTAAATGAACTGCCACCATACCCACGAGGAGCAAGGGCAATGTAGGATTCAAGCATAGTCCGCACATAAAAACGCGTGCCTTTGTCGCCGTCAAAAATAAAAACATCCGTTCGCTTCTTGAACACCTCTGCCATCGCCTGCCGGAGAGGGTGCGTTGATACTCTTCCGACAAAGGAGGCACGATATTTTTTCCGTGGCTTAAAGAAAGGCGCTCGATGGGGTGAACACAGCAATGGAATATCAATTCCATCCGCCGTTCTGCGAGATGCCCAGAAAATCTTTGTAGCTGCCAAATGCACTACCGGGCCATCATCGTACTGGCAAATCGTAAACGTTTTGCTGTCGTTCAGCATACATCGCCCAACTTCTGCTTGCAGTTCTTCCAAGCCGTTGCGGGCGTAGTCATGGTTGAGATGCCACCGCGTCCAAAAAACAGGAAGATAGTGCCAGTCCGCAGCTTGTGGATTATCTGTCAAAATGGTACGGTTTCTGACGAGATATTCAAGAAAATCCTGTTCTACCCCGAAGTCTTTGTTGTGGCCGGGATATCGAAACAGTTGGCTTGACGGTTGCAATTTCTGTTGCACAGGTAACATATAGATCTTCATTTGACCAAATCTGCAAATATGTTTCCATCCTCTGGTCGGTCATTTGGATCCGGGCGATATTCAAGTGGCAGACGCTCTTTGATGATACTCTGATCTCTGCCATTAAAGATGACTGAGGAGTATCCAATCATTAGCGCCATTTCTTCAAGTAGTGCTGGCGTAAGCACATTCAGGTGGTGCCATCTATCCCATTCATCTACACAAACGCCTGCAAACCCTCTAGAGAAATCAGAGTGATCATGCATTGATGAGAGTAGATCTGGTGTATTAACACGATGAACCCCTCCCTTCTTGAGAATTCGAAGCGTTTCTGCCAGAAACAGAACCTGGTCACGTTGACTGAGGTGCTCGAGAAAATCCTCATGAAAAATGACATCCACTGAGTTGTCTGGAAAGGGCAGAGGTTTTTTGGTTACATCAAATGCATAAAAATCCGATTGGTCTCCCCTAATCGATTCTGGATAGAACTTGTTAGTATAATATTGCATATAATCATGACAGGGTACGTACGATAAATCCATGTTAATCCATCCTTTCAACACTCTCGGGCCACATCCAAAATGCACTTTGACAATATGACTTTGTGCCAGTGCATTCGTAATTCGTTGGACCAGGGTGGCATCGTTTGTTTCCCCTACAGTGATTTCGGTAGCTTCATGTTGTCCCGGTTGTTCTGGACTAATGCGCGATACCTGATACCCCATCGTTTTCAGAAGATATTTAATGCTCCGTTTTATCATTATGACTGTACTCCTAATCCTGTTATTCTTGGGCATCGCTATATGTACGGCAAATTGAGCTTTCTTATCGCGTGTTGCCCTTGGCACATTTGGTGTACCCCTAAGCATATTCAATATCCGAAATCCCAACTGTCCCCTGGGAAAAATGGGCTCACCTTTAACCACATTTTGTATCCTATACCCAAATTGCTTCAGGTAAGCTTCAATCTCGTCCGGGCTGTTAACCATATTCAGAGTTTCTGGGCTAAATTCAAATACGCAGCAGCGAATTCGCTGCTCCTCCAACATGCGCTTTGCCCCTAGCAGGACCTGATACTCTGCCCCCTCGACATCGATTTTCAATAAGTCAATCTGCGAAATTCCGTTCTGTGCACAATAGGTGTCGATGGTAGTTGCCCAAATGCGTTCTGTACCCACAGGACTACCAAAAATGTGGGTTGGACGATCAGATAGGCTATTCCAGACCGAGTGCTCATCGCTGTACACATTCAGTTTAACCATACCTTCTTTGTCAGCCAGGGCAAGATAATTAGGCGTGATATTTTCGCGGTTTGGAAATTTGCATATTGCTTTTAAACGCTCAAAGCTGGCACTGCTTGGCTCAAAGGCATGCACTTGTCCTTGCTGGCCACAAAACCTAGAGAAAAGCAAGCTTAACTCGCCAACGTGCGCTCCAACATCAAATACAATCATACCTGGCCGTAAGTATCTGACGTAGAATGCCCATTCGGCTCGCTCCACCTCAAAAATCGAAGAAAGCGCTATACCTAGCGGCCTTAGCAGAAGACGAAGGATAAACCGTGACTTGGGCCTGCTATTCATGAGTCTGAATACAAGACGGAGAATTCGTCGAAGCACTGACTTGATGTTCATAATCTATTACCCGAACACCCTACGCTTGCCATGTACAGGCAAATTAACAAGACCGATATTAATAAATTCGTAGTCCCCCTCCCATTCTTCACTGATAGAAAAGGCAAGCAAATCCATTCCCCACATCCATTCACTCCCGCCATCTCTATATCCGCCAATCGCTACTGAATAATCCCCCGGCCTTAAAAAAAAGGCGGGAATCTCAACTTCGGATTCGAAGTTGCCTCTTGGTAGAAGCTCTGGCTTGGCTGCGTCGTGCAATGTGAACAGCCTGACACCTTTCGTAAAAATAGAAAAGTTTATTCTAAAAGCAGGTATGTCTTGCTTGCATGTTCCAGCTACTTTGATCGTGATTGGTGATGACGGGGAGATAACTGCGCCGTCAGTTTGTGCAAGGTCATTAATCGAGACTTCTTCAAACTGCAGAATCGAAGACAGTGTTCCTTGAAAGCTCTTTGTATCGAGAGATACATTGCCTTGACTAAATTGCTGTAGATAGTGTTGAGTTACCTCTCTAGCGGCCGCGAACGCGCGCAGATGCCCTTTCTCTAAAAGAATGGCTTTCTTACATAGTTGTAGAATAGACCCCATATTGTGACTCACCAGTAATACCGTTCGTCCCGTTCGCCCAATTTCGTCCATCTTCCCCAAACACTTCTTCTGAAACGCGGCATCCCCCACTGCCAGCACCTCGTCCACCAGCAGGATCTCCGGCTCCAGATGGGCAGCTACGGCAAAGGCCAGGCGCACGTACATGCCGCTGGAGTAGTGCTTCACCGGCGTGTCCATGAACTTCTCGATCTCGGCAAAGGCCACGATCTCGTCGAACTTGTGGTCAATCTCCGTCCTTTTCATGCCCAGGATAGCGCCGTTCAGGTAGATATTCTCCCGCCCGGTCAGCTCGGGGTGGAAGCCGGTGCCCACCTCCAGCAGGCTGCCCACCCGCCCGTGGATTTCGGCGTAGCCCTCCGTTGGCTCGGTGATGCGGGAGAGGACCTTGAGCAACGTGGTCTTGCCTGCCCCGTTGCGCCCGATAATGCCCACCACCTCGCCGCGCTTGACCTCGAAGGAGACGTCCTTCAGCGCCCAGATGGTCTCGTTGGAGACGGCGGACGACTGGCCGCGGACGACGGAGGATAGACGGCGGAAGGGGGACTGCACCGCCTCGGTCAGCGATTCGCGGATCGTTTTGTAGCGTGCCTGCGGGCCGCCGATACGGTATTGTTTGGAAAGGTTTTCGACTCTAATCGCGATGTCAGTCATATTTCTTTTTTGCCACGAATTACACGAATTTTCACTAATTTATCTTTTTTGCCGCGAATTGCACGAATTTTCACTGTTTTTTTCTTTTTTGTTTTAATTCGTGTTAATTCGTGAAATTCGTGGCGAGAATGTTCGTGTTAATTCGTGAAATTCGTGGCTAACTCTTTCACCTCACGATGCGTTTCTATGGTATTGCTTGGATAGGTTTTCGACGGAGATGACGGTGTCGGTCATAGTTTATTGATCTGCGATGAACACTGGACTTTGGACAAAGCTGAAGAAACCCGTTTTCTGATGACTCCGTTACTGCAATCTAATTGAATCAACCTGTTTCAAGTCGACATGTATGGCAATTTGGTGTGAGAAAACGGGTTTCTGGTCGCCATCGTGGTTTTGTCCAAAGTCCAATGAACAGCATGTGACAGAATAATACTTCCTCTGACGCGTCTATGTTCATCTCCTGCGAATGCGGATTCTTCTACTCAGGGCAATGACAATGGCGCCTGATGCCAGGTCTTGAGTATGGTGTGCCAGGATGTCCTGCAACAATGCTTTTCGTTCAGAACGAGGCAGGTTCTCCATGCGCAGGATCCCTCTATGGGTTTTCCCCTCTCGCCAGATCATTTCCTCAAAGTCCTGATCAGTCGTGACGATGATACGCTCTTCGCTGACAGCCCAATGGAGAATCTCCTCATCGTCCATTCTCGGATTCCCCTCGGAAACCCGAACGACATCGTGCCCCTGGTCCGCCAGCCAACGAGCCAGAACGCCACTCGCATTGACATCTGTGAGGAACTTCATCTAGGCAGCCACGCGGTCAAGAATCGTCTCGCCAGCGACCAGGTGGTGTGCGTAGAGCAGGGCTGCACGGAGGTCATACGGCTCCAGTTCGGGATAATCTTCCAAGATTTCCTGCTCGGTCGCGCCTTTCGTCAACAATTCTAAGATCATCTCTACGGAGATGCGCAAACCCCGGATCGTCGGCTTGCCACCGAGAACGCCTTGGTTGAAAGTGATACGTTGGAATAGATTCTCCATTCTTTTCTCCTCTTCACGTGACTCAGGCTCTCTCTTTAGCCTTGATGGTATCATCAATATCCGAGAAACGCAACATCCCCCACCGCCAGCACCTCATCCACCAGCAGGATCTCCGGCTCCAGGTGGGCGGCCACGGCAAAGGCCAGGCGCACATACATGCCGCTGGAGTAGTGCTTCACCGGCGTGTCCATGAACTTCTCGATCTCGGCAAAGGCCACGATCTCGTCGAATTTGTGCTCAATCTCCGCCCGCTTCATCCCCAGGCTTGTCCTGAGCCTGTCGAAGGGATGGCGCCGTTCAGGTAGATGTTCTCCCGCCCGGTTAGTTCGGGGTGGAAGCCAGTGCCCACCTCCAGCAGCGAGCCCACCCGCCCGTGAATCTCGGCCCGCCAGCTCCTCGGCGCGCCCTCCGTCGGCTCGGTGATGCAGGAGAGTATCTTGAGCAGCGTGGTCTTCCCCGCCCCGTTGCGGCCAATGATGCCCACCACCTCGCCGCGCTGCACCTCGAAGGAGACGTCTTTCAGCGCCCAGATGGTTTCGTTGGAGACGGCGGACGACTGGCCACGGACGACGGAGGATAGGCGGCGGAAGGGGGCAACGACAGCTTCGGTCAGCGATTCCCGGATTGTCTTGTAGCGTGCCTGCGGGCCGCCGATGCGGTATTGTTTGCTTAAATTCTCGATGCGGATTGCTATGTCGGTCATCTTGATGTTCAATCCCATGCACTCAAGAACTCAACCCAATTCCCCATTTCATCAGCGGATTTACTCGCCATCAACTTGAGGAGGCGGCGCATCTGCTCCCCAACCAAATAGTACTGCTGGCGCATAAGGATGATCCCGGCATGCAGCTTGCCCTGGGCCACGTAATCGCTGTGCAAACGATAGAAATCCCTCACGTTGAAACTGCACAAGACGCGGCCTTGTTCGGTAGCATAATCCAGATGTTCCGCATCTTCCCGCTCAATCATCCCTGCGTCCAATGCTGTGATCACGTCCACATTTCTGGCCCGTAATGCTTGCACGAGAGCCTGATCCATAGTGTCCTCATCCATGTAGAGCCGAATGGTCATGGCCGTGCCTCGGCAGCCTGATAATGGAGTTGCTCAAGTCTATCTGCTTCGATTTCTTCGGCCTTTATGGCTGCTTCAATCTCGTCTCGGTTGGCATGGTAGTAGGTCAGAGCAGCGTGAACCTGCGCCAATGTCAGGTGCCCAATCCGACTTGCGATCTCCTCCGCGCTGAGCCCTAGTTTGTACCAGCCAACAATGCGCTGCACCGTGACTCCTGTTCCAACAATGCGCGCCCGCCCCCCCCGCACGTCAGGAGTATGCGTAATCAGTGTTCCAATATCCACCGTCGGTGTTGTCACACGAGGAACACGCAAGACGAGAGGCATCGGTTCCAGACCTACCTGGCGGACCTCACGATATACGTCTACTTCTGAGCTGCCGATGATAGCGATCTTCCCTTGATGGATTGCTACCACCTGGCCAGCATACTGGGTGACCAGTTCATCCAGGTGATCGGCTATCCACTCATCATATTGTTGCAACTGTAGTGTCTCCATATCCTTCACCTCCTGCTCAAATCCTCGAACTTGCGCTCAACCCTTCGGCGGGTTCAGGACAAGTCTCCGCTTTCTTCACCCCCAGGCTTGTCCTGAGCTCCGTCGCTTGTACTGAGCCTGTCGAAGTGAAGGGCTGTCGAAGGGATGGCGCCGTTGAGGGTGATGTTTTCCCATCCGGTCAGTTCGGGGTGGAAGCCGGTGCCCACCTCTAGCAGGGAGCCCACCCGCCCGTGGATCTCGGCATGGCCCTCGGTTGGCTCGGTGATGCGGGAGAGGATCTTGAGCAGCGTCGTCTTCCCCGCTCCGTTGCGCCCAATGATGCCCACCACCTCGCCGCGCTTCACCTCAAACGAGACGTCCTTCAGCGCCCAGATGGTCTCGTTGGAGACGGCGGACGACTGACCACGGACGACGGAGGATAGACGGCGGAAGGGGGCGCCGACAGCCTCGGTCAGCGATTCGCGGATGGTCTTGTAGCGAGCTTGGGGGCCGCCGATGCGGTATTGTTTGGAGAGGTTTTCGACTCTGATCGCGATGTCAGTCATATTTCTTTTTTTGCCACGAATTACACGAATTTCACTAATTGTTTAGGTTTTCGACACGAATTGCTATGTCGGTCATACCTTAAACCTTCTAGTCATGGGCTTGAAGGTGAGAGTACCCTGGGTCTTCCCAAAAAGACTTTGAAGTAGGCCTTGTTCAAACTCATCATGTAGATATTCCCGTAAACACATCGGTGTGGGTACGGAGAAATGCTTCCGCTATGTACAGCACACGCTC
>DAOUDK010000037.1:0-56773 GCA_034431315.1 Anaerolineae bacterium | reverse complement strand
GCGGCCACGTCCAGGTAAAGCGTTTCGAAGCCCATCTCCTGAAAGTAGTAGACCAAAAACGTGCCGATGGCGTCGGTGCCGTAGCCCTGGCCCACGTAGTCGGCCCCCAGGGTTATGCCCAGATGGGCTGACTTGCGCCGGCTTATCCGCCGCAGGCTCAGCCGTCCGACTAAACGACCCGCCAGGTCTTCGACAGCGTACCATCGTCGGCTGGGGTCGTCGGCCTGGGCTTGAAACCGAATGTAATCATCGCTGCTGCGTGACGGCCTGTTCCACAGAGAGTAGAGCGGATCAGCGAAAGGCCGCCAGGCCGCCATCTTATCCACATCCTCCTCGACCATGGGGCGAATGATGACTTTTTGCCCTCTCAAACGCATTTCTATCTCCAGATCCTCTTCCAATAAATCACCGGCGTGGTGCTCTGATACATGAAGCCCTGGACGAAGGAATAGATGAGAAGAGCCAGTATCACCCACCCCAGGCGCAGGGTCAAGGGCTGACCCTGGGCGACGGTCCAGCCCAGCAGGCCGATGAAAGCCAACGCTCCCAACAGTAGCTCTTTGACCACGCCGGTTCGACCTGGGATCCAGTAGTGAAGGATGCCCAGCACAAAGGAGCTGATGAGGCCGAAGGTGAGGAAAAATGGCAGGAACTCCCTCAGGATGAACAGGAAGGGCAGCGCGCAGAGAATGGCGATGAGCGCAGTTAGCGTCCCCACCCTCAACCGCTGGGGAAGGCTGTAGTAGCGCCGCAGGCTGCGCATGGGCCGCGTGGTGACCAGGCCACCCTCGATAAACGCCGGCAGGTCTCGGGCTTCGATGGGGCCTTTGATGACCCGCCAGCCTGTCAGCTCCGACAATCGCCGGGCTATCCTCCCGCCCAGCCTGGGCACGACGATGGTTTTGTGATTGAGCAGGCCATCCACGTCGTAGGCGCGCATCAGAGCCGCGGCTTTCTCCGCGCTGAAGATGTGAGCATCGGTGGCGCACCAGACGTTCCACCCCTCGGTGTCTTCGACCATGAGCCAGCAATGCCGGCCCCGAAGCGCTTTGATCACCTGCTTGAAAGTCAAGTAGAAATTGCAGGTGAGGAGAAGGGGCGAGTCCTGCGTTGGGCTGCCGATTCTGTACAGCCCCGATCTCACGGCCAGGGGCAGGATAAACAGCCAGCAGAGAAAGTCCCAGACGAAACCCTTGAGACCGCTGTGGATCACGGGTTCCAGGATCTCCCGCCTGGGCTTGACCACCGGGCCTCGCCGTTCAGCCACCACCAGGCGCAATGCGCCATTTTGGAAAAGCTGCTCGCCTGTTACAGCCAACCCCACGGCTTCCAGCAGCGCCCGCAGATCGTGCAGGCGGGTGGGGCGTTCTTCGATGATGAGGAAGGTAAGCAGGGCCACGATGGCTCGCTGCAATCCGGAGACGAGGCGCTGAAACGCTTTTGCGGGCCGCGCCTCGTCGGCCACGATCATCTTGCCGCCCGGCTTCAGGTGTTCCGCCAGGTCGGCCACCACCATCTCCGCCTCGTCGGGAGAGATCTCGCTGAGGGCGAAGGTGGCGGTCACGACGTCGAGCTTCTCATCCAGGACGAGGCTCAGGTCGAGGCTCTGGGCCTGGGCGAGGCGGAAGTCAACCGCCACGCCACTGGCCTGGGCCTTCTCCCGTGCCAGCTTCAGCATGGCCGGCGATTGGTCTATCCCGATGACCTGAGCCCGCTTTTGGGCCGCCCTGACGGCCAACGTCCCCGTGCCGCAGCCCACGTCCAGCACCAGATCACCAGGCTCGATGTAGCTCAGCACGGCGTCTCGAACCCGCTTGTCCTGCCCGCCGGTGATGAGATTCATCCAGCGGTCGTAGTACCTGGTCAGCGATTCCATTCGGTCGGCAATGATCATGGATACTAACGACATCTCAGACTATCCTTTCGTTGGGCGAAGGTCTCCGACCGAGCCCTGAGGCAGCTTCGGTCAGGAGACCTCAGCGAACGGAGGTTGAACCTCAATGCTCTCCCGTCAAGGGCACGAAGCGGACGCCGCCCAGGTTTCTGGTGAGCACCTGATCGCCCTGTTTGGTGATCAGCCAGAGGCTCTGGTAGCCGCCCGGCGGTCCCACGGGGAGGACCATCCGTCCGCCGTCCTTCAACTGCTGGATGAGGGGTTGGGGGATGTGATCGGGGGCGCAGGTGACGATGATGGCGTCGTAGGGGGCGTGCTCCTCCCAGCCGAAGTAGCCGTCGGCGTGTTTCACCTTCACCTGGGTGTAGCCCAGCCTCTTCAGCCTCTCCTCCGCGCTCTTCTCTAGCTCTTCGATGATCTCCAGAGTGTAGACTTGGTCTGTTATCTCGGCCAGCACCGCCGCCTGATAAGCTGATCCGGCGCCAATCTCCAGCACCTTGTCGCCTCTCTCTAGCTCCAGCAACTCGGTCATCCAGGCCACGATGTAGGGCTGGGAGATGGTCTGGCCGTAGCCGATGGGGAGGGGGTGATCGGCGTAGGCTTGCCCCAGGTACCGCTCGAGCACGAACTCGTGGCGGGGCACCGTCTCCATGGCCGTCAGGACTGCCTCGTCGGACACACCCCTGGCGCGAATCTGGGTCGCAACCATCCGCTGCCTCTGCTGAGCGTAAACATCCATCCTCGCCGTTGGCGTCGGAAGTGCCTCTGGTGTCGGCGTCGGGAGTGCTGTTGGCGTCGGCGAAGGCTTCTCCGTTACTTCGACCGGGCTCAGCACAAGCGTAGGTGTCGGCGGAAGGGTTCCCTCAGCGCAAGCCGTGAGGAAAATGAAGCCCAGCATGGATACCAGGGCTATCGCGATGATCATCCTTTGAATCTCGTCTCGTACCATCATGATTGATGCCTCCTCTCGTTTAGGTCAATGAGGCAACGGACACCTCATTGACGCGTTACTCGTTGACTCGTTACTTACACCTTCTACCCCAGCCGAGATGCTAACCAATTTTAGCACCTTTTGCCCATAATTTCAAGCTGGCCTTGACGAAAACGGGGTGCTGTGCTATACTGGGTTTCGCACCACACAACCAAACTCAAAGGAGAGCAAAGCCAATGTCGGAAATGCAAAACATCCTCGTGACCGGCGCGGTCGGTCAAATCGGCTCCGAATTAACAATGGAGCTCCGCAAGAAGTACGGCAATGAGAACGTCGTGGCTACCGGGCACAGGACGAAACCCAGCGAGAAGCTGCGCCAGTCAGGCCCCTTCGAGTTCATTGACGTCACCAGGGGGGAGACGGTCGAGGAGGTCGTGGAGAAGTACGATATTGACACGATCTATCACCTGGCTGCCCTCCTCTCGGCCATCGGAGAGGAAAAGCCCCACCTGGCGTGGGACGTGAACGTCAACGGCCTGTACAACATCCTCGAGATTGCCCGGGAACGTGACATGACCCGGGTCTTCTGTCCCAGCTCCATCGCCGTCTTCGGCCCGGGGACCCCTCGCGACAACACGCCCCAGGAGACGATTCTGCGGCCGACGACGATGTACGGTGTGACCAAAGTGGCCGGGGAGCTGCTGTGCGACTACTACTTCCATCGCTTCGGCCTGGACGTGCGCGGCGCCCGTTTCCCTGGTATCATCAGCAGCGAGACCCTGCCGGGCGGTGGCACTACCGACTACGCCGTGGAGATCTTCTACGAGGCCATCAAGCATAAGCGGTACACCTGCTTCTTGAGAGAAGATACGGTGCTGCCCATGATGTACATGCCCGACTGCATTAAGGGCAGCATTGACTTGATGGAAGCCGACCTTTCCAGGCTCAGGCACCACTCTGACTTCAATCTGACAGCCATGAGCTTCTCCCCTGCCGAGCTGGTGGCAGAGATCAAGAAGCACATTCCTGAGCTCACTTGCGAATACGAGCCTGACTTCAGGCAAGCCATCGCCGACTCCTGGCCCATGACCATAAACGACAGCGCGGCCCGTGAAGAGTGGGGATGGCAGCCGGGCTACGACCTGGCGGCCATGACGGTGGATATGCTGGAGAAATTACGGCAACGGATAAGAAGCGAATAAGCGGATGGTTGGCCTCGATGCCAGAAGAAAGAATATCCCAACGACATCCGCAAATGCTGCATTCATGCGGCGTTTTGCAGGTTATTAGTTCTCTCTGGAATTCTGATATAAGGGTAGAAGGCCAATTGCATTGGCCGTTCTGAGCCGTTGTGAACCCTTGGACGCCCCACTATACCTTGCGATGAAGCATCGTCCACAATCCTGTGGACGATAGTGGACGATTTGTGGAGGATAACTGGAGATTTGCCGGGCGTCATTGACGAAATATGGCCTTACTAGCCGATGCTGGCCTGACCGTGCTTTTCTATCTGGAAGGAAGTGACCCATGCTCCCCGAAATCTGCGTGACCATCGAGAAAGTTGGCGATAAGCAGTATCTCAGCCACGTCGAGACGGGCGATGGGCACGAGATCATGGCTCCCCACACCTTCGAGTACGACCCCGGTCTGCTGGTGAACATTGAGGCCCAACGGTGGTTAGAGGCCGATGCCCAACGGGAGAGTGGCGACGAGCCGGAGTGGCTGGCTACGTATGGCCAGAGGCTCTACGGCTACCTATTCGGCGATGGGCGGGAGTTCGCCAGCTATCTGAAAGGCTGGCGGGAAGCCGACGAAGGCTGGCGTCTAACCCTGGTGCTGCATCCCAACGCGGTGGCCCTCTGGGGCTTGCCGTGGGAGTACCTGCACGATGGCAAGCGGCCCCTGGCCCTGAACAACGCCTGGATACAGCGGGTGCCGCGAGGGCTGAGGGCCATCAAAGCCCGACGAACGCCGCTCCCGCTGCGTATCCTGGTGGTGGTATCAAGTCCCCTGGGCGTAGCCGACCTGGACACGGAGAAGGAGATCGCTGTGATCCAGGACGCGCTGGACCCAGCGGTAGTGGAAGGACAGGTGGAACTGGACTTCCTGGAGTCCGAGGTGACGCTGGAGGCGCTGGCAGCGAAGGTGCGCGATTGGCCCTGCCACGTGATTCACTACACCGGCCACGGTGGGCGAGACGTCCAGACGGGCGAGACCTTCCTGGCGATGGAGGACGAGGAGGGCAAGACTGTACCCGCCACCGGCGTCAAATTATTGCGTGCTTTGAGAGGAGCCAAGAATCTGCGGCTGGTGGTGCTATCCGGCTGCCTGACGGCGCAGATGGCCCACCGCGACGCCCTGCGCGGCGTGGCCACGGCGCTGCTGGAGGGGAAGATCCCAGCGGTGCTGGCCATGCAGTACTCCGTCCTCGACGAGTCGGCCATAAAGTTTGCCAAGACCTTCTACACCGCCCTGGGGCGAGGGGAGTGTCCGGAGGCGGCATTGTACGAGGCACGCCGCGATCTGAGTTTTGCCCGGGGTGACGAACGCGCCGATTGGGGATTGCCGGCCCTCTACCTGCGCACGCCAGGCATGCGTCTGGTTGACCCGACGAAGAAGCCGGAGGTGATCGCCAGGGTACACCGTTTGGACATCGGCGGGCTGCCGCTGCCGCGCTGGTTTGTAGGGCGCAAGAGGGAGCTGCGCCAAATCCGCGCCGCGCTGGGGGACCGGCGTATCACGGCGGTTTACATCCGGGGCATCGGCGGCATCGGCAAGAGCGCGCTGGCGGCCAAGGTGTTGGAGCGGCCCGGCGCCAAGGTGGACGATGCGCTGGTGGTGAAGTGCAACGAGATATCGCTCCCAGCCGACATCTTAGGCAAGGTAGCCAGCTTCTGGCAGGGACAGGGTGTGCGTGACCACGCCGAGGCAGCGGGGCTCTTGCTGGACAGCGCGAAACCAATGGCAGACCGCGCCCGCCAAGCCGGACAGATGGTCGCCACGCGGCATTACCTGCTGGTGTTTGATAACTTCGAATCCCTGCTGACCGAGGGTGGCCAGGTGGAGAACGCCAACCTGCGGAGCTTCTTCCGGGCGCTATCGGGAGTGCAATGGCGCTCCACGCTGCTGTTCACTGCCCGTTTCCCCTGCGACCTCTTCATTGATCGCCCAGCGGGCACCTGGATGGACGTGGATCTGCCTGGGCTGACACGGCGGCAGGCGCTGATTTTGATGAACAACCTGCCTCGATTGCGCAAACAGCCCCTGCAGGACAAGCTGCGGGCCTACGACAAGGTGGGCGGCCATCCCAAAACCATCGAGTTGCTGGAGGGCTACCTGGCCGTCCATTCCCTGAAGGAAGTCCTTGAGAACGAGGAGATCCAAGACCAACTGACGGCCGAGTGGGAACGCTACTTCATGGGGGCCTTGCTGGAGCGGCTGAGTGCGGACGAGGAGGAGAAGTTGGCCGCCCTGTGCGTCTTTCGTGGCGCTTTCGGCACGGATATCGTGACTCACGTGGGCGGCGACAATGCTTTGGTAGAGAAGCTGCGCGACTTGGAGCTAATACAGCGAGAGGAGGATGCATCCGACGGCAGCGCCCGTTACAGCATCCACCCCGTGGTGCGGGAGTACCTGCTGGGGCAGTTGACCGAAGCCCAACGCGAGGCCCACCACCTCCGCGCCGCCGAATACCACCAGGAGCTCATTCTGGGACCAGTGCGCGACCAATTGGCAGAAGAGGGTAAGAAGCAGCCGCGGAAAGCAGCAGTAGCTGTGCTGGAGCAACTGGCCCACCAGACCAAAAACATGGGCCTGGCCCGCTGGGCGGTGGACACCGGCCTGGCCTGGCGCGAGCACCTCTTCGCCACGCGGCATTATGAGGAGGCGGGGGGCATTGTTACCGCTGTTTATGATGTGCTCGACCGCTGGGGGCAGCGCGACCTGGCCAAGTCCCTGCTGCGCGATAGCATCACCGCACTGGAGGGCGCCAGCAAAGCCGTGGCCCAGGGGAACCTGGCTACACTGCTGATGGGTGAGGGCAAACTGGACGAGGCGCTGGCCACATACCAGGAGGTGTACCGCACCTTTGAGGAGCTGGGCGACAAGGCCAACATGGCAGTGGTGCTGAACATGCAAAGCCAGGTTTACCAAGACAAAGGCGACTACAACCGGGCCATCGAGGCCCAGCAGGCCAGCTTGGACATCTTCCGCGAGATAGGGTACGAGGAGGGCCAGGCCGCGAGCCTGCACCAGATCTCGATGATTTACCGCCACAAGGAGGACTACGACCGGGCGCTAGAGGCCAGCAAGGAGGCCGAGGCGATTTTTCGCAAACTGGACATCGAGGCGCACGTCGCCGCTACGCTCCACGAGCAGGGGCTTATCCTTGACCGGATGGGCCGGCCGAAGGAGGCCTTCGCGCGCTTCCAGGAGAGCCTGGAGATCGAGTGGCGCATCGGGAACGAGGCGGGTGCGGCGGACAGCCTGGGCGAGATCGGCAAGCTGCTGATGGCCGCCGGGCTGATGCGGGAGGCCATCGCCGCCTTAACGAAGGCTCTGGAGATATTCCAGCGGTTGGGTAGTCCAGTCAAGATGGGTGTTGCGCTGGAGACGCTAGGCAGGGTCCATGAGATCCAAGGGGAGTACGAGGCGGCGCTGGAGAAGTACCAGCAGGCGCTGGCGCTGGCACGGAAGTACATGTCCCCACAAGAGGTGGCAGTTGTCGGCCAAGACATCGCCCGCGTGCAGGGGAAGCTGGAATCGCGAAGGGGCGAATGAGGCAGATCAGGACTCGAAGGAGGTCAACAATTATGAAAGAAAAGTCACCAACCAAAGCCGACTGGAAGGCCCTCTACCAGGCGGCCCTGGAGTTCAAAGAGATCGAGGCCTGGACCTGGATGTACGATTCGGACGTCTTCGGGGTGCAGGATCCGGCCACAGGGGAGATCGGCTACTGTTGCATCATGGGTAATCTGGGAGAGATGTTCGCCCTGGCCCTATACCTGGGCAGCGAGGGATTGGAAAGCTACATGCGAATCGCCTCCGAGCCACCCCCGGATCCCTCCGAAGCCTTTGAAGAGCTCATGCTGCAGAAGTGCCTAATGGCTTCCTTCGCCAACAGAGACGAGCTGACTAAGGAAGATCGCCAGGTGATCAAGCGTCTGGGCCTGAAGTTCCGGGGGAGAACCGCCTGGCCGCTGTTCCGCAGCTATCGTCCGGCATACCACCCCTGGCACCTGACCGCCGACGAGACCAGGTTTCTCACCCTGGCGCTGCAACAGGCGAGAGAGGTCTGCCTCCGCTTCCGGGAGGATCCCGCTCTCTTCGAGCCACCCCAGGATGAGTTCTGGTTTGTCAGGGTGCCGGAGGAAACAGAGGAGGGGCTCATCTGGAAAGATGCCTGGTTGGAGCCTGACCTGCTGGAGGAGGAAGAGCTCCCGGACGTGCCCATAGACGAGCTTCGCCTGGCCAGGCTCAAGAAAGCGGCCCAGTTTATGGACGCCATTTGGGAGATGGATTTCTCCCTTGCGCCCTCCGCTGTGCAGGAGAAGAAGGGCGAACGACCGCACTACCCCTATCTGACGATGACAGTGGACCACAAGTTGGGCTTCATCTTCGGCACCGACCTGACCTCCCCTGAAGCCTGCCTGGCAGAGTTCCCCTGGCGATTTATAACACTGGCCGAGAGGCTGAAAAAGCTGCCGACGGAGCTTTGGGTCAAGAAGGAGGAGGCCTACGATCTGTTGGAGCCCCTCACCTCCCGCCTGGGGATCGAGCTGTATCTGGTGGACGAGCTGGAATCTTTAGAAGCGGCTCGGACTGCCCTGGGGCGGTTCATGGGTGCGCCTGACCTGTCGTAGTAATCCGCCGTTCACGTTTCACGTTTGACGTTTCACACAAAAATATGTCAAGGAGGACAAGTATCATGAACGACAAACTGGCTTTCATCACCGAAGATGTGGCCAACCTGAAAGAGCAGGGGCTGTTCATCAACATCCGCACGATGGAATCGCCTGTGGATGCCTGGATGGTGGTGGACGGCAAGCGGGTGCTCAACTTCTGCACCAACAACTACCTGGGGCTGGCCAACCACCCCAAAATCAAGGAAGCGGCCAAGCGGGCCATTGACGAGTGGGGCGTCGGCCCAGGGGCAGTGCGCACCATCGCCGGCACGCAAGCCCTGCACCTGGAGCTGGAGCGGCGGGTGGCTGCGTTCAAAGGGGTGGAGGCGTCCCTGTACGTGCAGGGCGGCCTGGTTGCCAACCAGGTAGCCATCCCCTCCCTGATAGGCCGGGAAGACGTGATCTTCTCAGACCGGCTGAACCATGCCTCCATCATTGACGGCTGCCGGCTGTCGAGAGCCAAAATCCTGGTCTACGAGCACTGCGATCCGGAGGACGCCGAGCTCAAGATCAAGGAGAACATCGGCCAGTATCGCCGCGGCCTGCTGGTCACCGATGGCGTGTTCAGCATGGACGGCGACGTGGCTCCCCTGGACAAGCTGTACGAGGTGGCCGAGAGGTACGGCGTGATGACCATGGTGGACGACGCCCACGGCGAGGGGGTGCTGGGCCGAGGCGGGCGCGGCATCGTGGACCACTTCGGCCTGCACGGCAAGTTCGACGTGGAGATGGGGACGTTCTCCAAGGCCTTCGGCGTGGTCGGGGGGTCGCTTTCTGGCAAGAAGCTGATCATTGACTACCTGCGCCAGAGGGGGCGCCCCTTCCTCTTCTCCAGCGCCACCACCCCCGCCGACACCGCCGCCTGCCTGGCGGCCGTTGACTTGCTGGAGGAGTCCACCGAACTGGTGGACAAGTTGTGGGAGAACACCCGCTACTTCAAGGCCGAGATGAAGAAGCTGGGCTTCGACACCGGCAAGACGGAGACGCCCATCGTGCCAGTCATGCTGGGTGAGGCGCCGCTGGCCAAGCGGTTCTCGGCGCGGCTTTTCGAAGAAGGCGTCTTCGCCATGGCCCTCGGCTTCCCCACCGTGCCCCGTGGGCAGGCCCGCATCCGCGTTATGAACACCGCCGCCCACAGCCGGGGCGACCTGGACAGGGGTCTAGCGGCCTTCGAGAAGGTGGGCCAGGAGCTGGGCGTCATCTGACTTTGACGCAACCTACAGCTGCGCACCTTGTGACAGGACCCACTACTTTCCCCAAGAGCCAATTCGCCTCTAAAGTGAAATGCACCCGTGTTCGAGGTGCATTTCACTGTTTGGGGCAAAACTGGGGATTGACAAAACTTCGAAAGTGTGATAGAATAGATGTACAAAGGTGGGAGAAGTCGTTAGGGGTGATTTCTCTTCCAATAATGAATGAAAGGAGGGAGTGCAATTCGCTAGAAAGAGTTAGTGTCATAGTGAGATTGGTTTAGTATGTAGTGGCTGTTTAAGGAGGCAGCTACGTTGCAAGTCGTAAAAATTTGATAAATACGTGGGGATTACTAATTTTTAAACCCCACCAGTTTGCTTGATTTACTTTAAAGTTTACGGGTTTGAGATTTAATTGAGTGAGGAAAGTTGAGTTCCTCATTTTTCGGAAAACCTCGGCCAGTAGTAAAGAGCAAGATTGGTGTGGGTTTTTGTGTTTTAATAGGGCCAAATTTGAGACTTTCGGGTTACTGAGAAAACACCACCAAGCTCGATAATAGATGGTGAAAACACAGGAAAAGAGGAGGGAAAAGATGAGGAAAAAGAGGAGGAAAAAGAATAGATTCCAGGAAAAATTCGAGACACTGAATATGGTGATCTCAGTTGGCAAAATAACTTGGTTAGTCGTTCAAGTAGGACTGTTTGTTCAATATTTAGGAAGTTGGGAGATGAATCCCCTGTTTTGGCCCTGGTGGCTTTGCTTATGCCTAAGTGTATTACTCGCGGCATCCTGCCGCGATCTTGAGAAACGAGCGCAATGACAGAGTGGGCTAAAAAGCCCAGAAAACCTGGATAGAGAATCAATGTCCAGGTTTTTTTATTTCTCTCGAACATAGTGTAATGAACTAAACCGGACATGAACTTTGGCCCGCATCCTTTAGCAGTTTTGGTAGCCCCTAAATATGGGGGTAGCGTGCAGCCCCAACTGCGTACCTTTCGACAGGACTCGCAATACTGTTCAGTTAAGCGCCGCCGGTCGAGTAGGGCAACGTTCTTTGTTGCCCGTATCGAGACCAAGGCGCTGGCTCGAACGCAATCGGAGCCTCTGAAAAGCCGCTCGCTTGGCCTCGATACAGCCCTTCGGGCCTACTCGGCCGGCGCTCGCTTTCTTATCCGAACGGTATTGTTCTTAAGCCCCCACCGAGCTGGGCGCTTTGAAGACATCGTACTCCTGCTCCAACTCGCGCCTGAACTGCTTGGTGTACAGCCGGTAGTAGTGGCCCTGGGCGCGCAGTAGCTCGGCGTGGGTGCCCATCTCGGCGATGCGCCCGTCCTCGATAACGAGGATCCGGTCCGCCCGCCTGATCGTCGAGAGGCGGTGGGCGATGACGAAGCTGGTGCGATCCCTCATCAGCGCCTCCATCCCCTGCTGGATCAGCGCTTCGGTTAGGGTATCTACCGAACTGGTCGCCTCGTCCATGACAAAGATCTCCGGCTGCGCCAGGATCGCCCGCGCCAGGCTGACCAGTTGCTTCTGTCCGACCGAAAGCAGCACGCCGCCCTCGCCCACCTCTTCATCATAACCCTTCTCCAGCGTGACGATAAAGTCATGGGCGCCGGCCAGTCTGGCTGCTTCCTCGATCTCCTCATCTGTGGCGTCCAGCCGCCCGTAGCGGATGTTCTCGCGGATTGTACCGGAGAACAGGTGCGGCGTCTGCAGCACCACGCCGATGCGCGACTGGATGGCGTGCAGTGATAGCTCGGTGTAATCCCGCTCGCCGATCCGTATCGCGCCCGCCTGGGGCTCGTAGAAGCGGCACACCAGGTTGACAATGGTGGACTTCCCCCCGCCCGTCGGCCCCACCAGCGCGATTGTCTCGCCGCGCCTCACCGTCAGCGTGAAGTCCTGCAGCACTGGCTTGTCTTCTTCGTAGTAGAAGTCTACGTGGTCGAACTCAATGTCGCCGCGGATGGTGCCCGGATCAATGGCGCCGGGCAGGTCGGTCACCTCAGGCACGGAGTCAATCAGCGAAAAGACACGCTCGGCCGAGGCAATCGCGTGTTGCATTTCGGCGTACACACGAGCCAAGTCCTGGACAGGCCAGAGCATGAACGTGATGTACGAGACGAAAGCCCCGATGCCGCCGATAGTCATGCTGCCTACCTGGGCCTGCAAGCCACCGTACCAGGCGATGCTGCCCAATGCCACTGCGCTGATCAACTGCACCAGCGGCAGAAACAGCGCCGAGAGCCAGGCCGCCCGGTAGGACGAGCGGTACATCTCGCCCGTAAGCTCGCCGAACTCGCGCAGGTTCTCCTCCTCCCGACAGAGGGCTTTCACCACGCGCACGCCCTGGATGTTCTCGTTGTAGGCCCCCGTGATCTTGGAGTTGATCTTGCGCACTAGCCGATACTCCACGATGATCTTCTTCTTGAACAGGGCCGCCACGACCACCAGCACCGGGATGACGGCGAACACGATCAAGGCCAGCCTCCAGTTGATGGTCAGCATAAAGTAGAGTGCGGAGACGATGCCCGTCACCGCCCAGGTGACGTCCAGCAGCCCCCAGGTCACCAACTCGGCGATGCGGCCCGAATCGGACGTGACGCGCGATATGATCCACCCCACCGGCGTCCGGTCAAAGTAGGAGAACGACAACTCCTGCAGATGGTCGAACATCTTCTTCCGCAGATCGTACCGGATGCGCTCCCCCAGGACGCCGGCCAGGAAGATGAAGCCGAATACACCCACAGATGACACCACAATCAACAAACCGTAGGTGGTGATGATCTGCGTGAGCGCGGCTCTATTGCCTGCCAGGATGCCCTCGTCCACGATCTGTTTGCCGAGGAAGGTGAGGTACGAGTCCAGCAGCGACACAAACGCGATGGACAGCAGAAAGCCGACCAGCCACGGCCAGTGAGGCTTGGTCTGGGCCAGAATGCGCAGAACGGTTCTGCCGTTGAACTCAGTCGTGAATTCTTCTTCTTCAAATTCAAAGTGTGACATGGACTAACTCCTTCTCGAAAACCTCCAGAGTCTCCCAGACTTCGGAAGTCTGGGAGACTTCGGAAGTCTGACCGATCTCCTTCTCCAACTCGTCCTCGATGCGCGCCTGCACGTCGTAGATCTGACGGTAGATACCCTCTTGCGCCATCAACTCGTCGTGCGTTCCGCGTTGCACGATCGTCCCCTGGTCGAGCACCAGGATCAAGTCGGCGTTCATCACGCTCTGGATGCGATGGGCGATGATGAATGTGCTGCGGCCTTGCATCAGGTGTTGCAGCGCTCCGCGGATCTCGCCCTCGGTCTCCGTATCAACCGACGACGTGGCGTCGTCCAGGATCAGGATGCGCGGGTCTTTCAGCAGCGTGCGAGCGATGGCGACGCGCTGTTTCTGCCCCCCGGAGAGCGTGACACCCTTCTCTCCTACCAGGGTGTTGTAGCCATCGGGAAACGAAGTGATAACGTCGTGGATGGCCGCAGCCCGGGCGGCGGCCTCGGCCTCCTCGTCAGACACCTCCCGCCCCACCCCGTAGGTGATGTTCTCGCGGATGGTGC
Organism: Anaerolineae bacterium; assembly: GCA_034431315.1. GTDB lineage: Bacteria > Chloroflexota > Anaerolineae > VGOG01 > VGOG01 > JAUWOY01. The sequence goes on along the minus strand of DAOUDK010000037.1, from coordinate 43,293 downwards.
GGGAGAACAGGAAAGGCTCTTGCTCGACGATGCCGATCTGCTGGCGCAGGAAGTGGCGCGGGTACTCCTTCAGCTCCACCTCGTCGAGGGTCAGGCTGCCGCCGGTGTACTCGTAGAAACGGGGCAGCAGGTTGACCAGCGACGTCTTGCCCGAACCAGTCGAACCGAGCAAGGCCACGGCCTGCCCCGGCTCACAGCGGAAACTGATGTCCTTCAGCACCGCGCTGTCCCCGTTGTTGTATTCAAAGCAAACGTCACGGAAGACGATCTCCCCCCGCACGTTGCCAGAGGGCCTGTAAGTGCCTTCGTCCAGAGGTTCGCGTTCCTCCTTGATCAGCTTGACCACGCGGTTATACGACACCAGCCCGGTAGACATCTGCACGATCAGCCGCCCCAGGTTGCGCATGGGCCAGATCAGCCAGATGATCAGCCCGGTGGAAGCCAGGTAGGTGCCCACTGAGATCGTGCCGTTGATGGCCATCAACGCGCCGGCCACGAAAGCCCCCAGCATCTGGCCGCCACACAGGATGTCTGAGCTTGGCCAGAACATTGAGTGCAGCGTCAACAGCCACCGGCCACGCCGGAACTGCTCCCAGTTATCCTGCTCGAACTTGTCCCGCTCGTAGGACTGCCGGGCAAAAGCCTTGACCACCCGCACTCCGGTCAGGTTCTCTTGCAGAGTGGTCGAAAGCTTCGCCTCCTGCTCCTGAAATGCCTCATAAGCCTGTGAGATCTTTCTGAAGAAAACAAGCGACATGACCACGATCAGCGGCACCACCACCACCGAAAGCAGCGCCAGTCGCGTGTTCAGGCTCAGCAGGGCCGCGAAGTTGACCGCAAAGAGCAAGATGATGCGCCCCGCGCCGATGGCCTGGTCGGCAAAGAAGCGGCGCAGCGCGTCAACGTCCGAGGTGGTGCGTTGGATCAGCTCCCCGGTCCGCGCTTGGTCGTGATAGGTAAACGACAGCCGCTGAATGTGGTCGTACAGGTAATTGCGCAGACGCCGCGCGATCCCCTCCGCCGTCCGCGCGCTCAGCCTGCCGCTGAGAAAGGAGAACGCCCCCTGTCCTAACGCCAGGGCCACAAAGCTCAGCCCGACGAGCGGTAAGGTGCGATCAAACCTTCCCTGCCCCAGCACGTCGTCTACGAGATAGCGCAGCAACAGCGCATTGCCCGTTTGAAGAACAGCCGCCACCCCTACGCCGACCACCGCCCCCAGGTAGGCCAGGCGAAAACCGGTCAACATGCGCCACAAGCCAACCAGGCGCTTGTCCGAAACAGCGGTTTTGAAATCGAACTTGGTTATAGATGTCGACATGGTGAGTATCTCCTCTCCCCCATTTGAAGCTCTGGCAGACAAAGAACAAGGCCGTGAACAGTGCCCACGGCCTTACAGAGAAACGTCGGGATGAAATAAAAAAGGCCGTGGGTGTCGTGTGCACCCACGGCCTGCGGTAATCTTACCACAGCCTTTTGTGAGGAGGCGCACTACGACAAGGCAACACGTAATCTGCGTTGTTGTCACGCAGACCAAACACGCTAGCAGCGACGAACATTACATTGCGCATGTCATACCTCCTTTACAAGATGCGAACATTATACCATAATCCGGCAGATTGTCAAGTTTGGATTTGAGAGAGCGTTTCATGTTTGGGACAATTGATCTTTATGGCGCCCGAGCAATGTCCAAGTTGCCCCTACATATTGTGGTCACTGACTGGCAGAGCGCTGTATGTAGGGCATGCTCTGGCCTTAGCCAAGGCCGAGAATTATAACGACGCAGAAGGGGCCAAAATCGCCATTTTGCAGACGCGATCGTTCTTTTTCGCCTACAGGTTATCCCTAACTCGAAACGCTCTCGATTTGACATTTTGACCCTAATGTGGTACACTCTACCGCAAATTAAACACCACCAAAGACTGGGAACAGGACTAGTAAGCCTTCAGACGAGGCTCAGAGAGTCGGGGTAAGGTGAGAGCCCGACGCCAGCGCGAAGGCCGAATGGACCTGGGAGTCGCAGGCCGAACGGGGTAGTCCCCAAGTAAGCCGAGCCGGAGCCGCCACCGTTATCAGGGCTGAGGGTATCGGACGACATCGCTGCTGTCCCGTACCTGCAATGAGTGAGGCTGGCTCACGATCTATCCGCTGTCATGGCGGATTTTTTCGTTTATGTGAGTCGGCCTAAGAAGGGTGGCACCACGGGAGAATCCTCTCGTCCCTTAAGGGATGAAAGGATTTTTGCATTTGGGAGGGATAATCACGAAAGGGAATAATGAGAAAAGCTATGTACCATCCAACTTTAGAGGAAGCCAAGAAACTCAGCTCCGAAGGCAACGTGATCCCCATCTACCGGGAACTGCCGGCTGATTTGGAGACGCCTGCCTCTGTGTATATCAAGCTTCGGGGAGGGGGGCCTTCTTTTCTCCTGGAGAGCGTGGAAAAGGCGGAGCGGGTAGGCCGCTACTCCTTCGTCGGCATTGACCCCATGGCCACCATCATCGTCCGGGGCGACCAGGCGCTGATCACCAGCCAGGAGGGCGTGCAGATGGAGCCGCTTCAGGGGCGAGACCCCCTCCACCTGGTCAAGGAGATGCTGCACCACCATCGGCCTATCAGCGTTCCCGCCCTGCCCCGCTTCCACGGCGGGGCCGTGGGCTACCTGTCCTACGACGTGGTGCGCTTCTTCGAGCCGAAACTGCAGGCCGAAGCGTCAGCCACAGTCCCACCTCTGACCGGCTTCGAGTTGCCCGAGGCCATATTCCTCCTGACTGACACCCTGGTGGTCTTCGACCACGTCAGGCACCGGCTGTTGGTGGTATCCAATGCCCATCTCGATGGCGATGTGGCTCATGCTTACGAGGGCGCGGTAGCCCGCATTGAGGCCCTGGTGGAACGACTCCACCGGCCGCTGCCCTCCTTGCGCAGCCAGAGCAGCCAGAAGCGCGGTGAGCTGACCTCCAACTTCAGCCAGGCCGATTACGAGGCTGCGGTGGAACGGGCCAAGGAATACATCGCTGCCGGCGACATCTTCCAGGTGGTCGTGTCCCAACGATGGCAGCGCTGGACCGGCGCTGAACCCTTCGCCATCTATCGCGTCCTGCGGATGCTCAATCCATCGCCCTACATGTTCTATCTAAACCTGCCCGACGACTTGCACATCATTGGCTCCTCGCCGGAGATGCTGGTCCGACTGGAGGGGGACAGGGCCGAGGTACGGCCCCTGGCGGGCACGCGACCGCGAGGCAGCACCCCCGAGGAGGATGAAGCTCTGGCGGAGGAACTTCTGGCCGACCCCAAAGAGCGGGCCGAACACGTCATGCTGGTGGACCTGGCTCGCAACGACCTGGGGCGGGTCTGCCGCTACGGCACGGTGCAGGTGCCTCTCCTGATGGGCATCGAGCGCTACTCCCACGTGATGCACATCGTCTCCGAAGTGGTGGGCAAGTTGGACCCCGCCCACGATGCCTTCGACCTGCTGCGTGCCACCTTTCCCGCCGGCACGGTCTCCGGTGCACCCAAGGTGCGGGCAATGGAGATTATAGACGAGCTGGAAGGGATGAGGAGGGGACCTTACGCCGGGGCGGTGGGTTATTTCAGCTACTCAGGCAATATGGATACTTGCATCACCATTCGCACCATCGTCGTGAAGAACCAGACAGCTTATGTGCAGGCCGGCGCGGGAATCGTCGCCGACTCCAACCCCGCGCGGGAGCACAAAGAGACACTGCACAAAACCCGTGCCCTGGCCGAGGCCATAGAACAAGCTGAGCAGGGTCTCTAGATTGAAGGAGTACGAAAATGATCGTGGTGATTGATAACTACGATTCGTTTACCTACAACCTGGTACAGTACCTGGGCGAACTGGGGGCGGAGCTACGAGTCTTCCGCAACGATCAGGTGACAGTGGAGGAGATCGAAGCGTTGCATCCTACACGCATCGTCATCTCGCCGGGGCCAGGCACGCCCGAAGACTGTAAGCGAAGCGTCGGCATCTCCAATGACGTGATCCGACACTTCCATCAAACGGTACCGATCCTGGGGGTGTGCCTGGGCCATCAGTGCATCGGCCACGTCTTCGGCGGGCAGGTGGTACGGGCGCCGCGTCTCATGCATGGCAAGACCTCGCTCATCCATCACGGCGACCACCCCATTTTCGAAGGAGTGCCCAATCAGTTCCGGGCTACCCGCTACCACTCCCTCATCGTGGAGGAGCCGCTGCCGGAGATGCTGATGCCCATCGCCTGGACCGAGGAGGGGGAGCTAATGGGCCTCTGTCATCGGAGCTTCTTGGTGATCGGCCTTCAGTTCCACCCTGAGTCCATCCTGACGAGGGATGGGAAAAGGATTTTGCAGAACTTCCTGGAGATGTCTTCTTCTCCCGGGCCGCCGAGATTATCAGTTAGCAGAGGGGCGGCGGAGGGATCGAGTATCGAGGAGGCAAAGATGGATATCAAAGAGGCGATCGGCAAGGTCATGTTAGGAGAGCACCTGTTGGGGGAAGAGGCTGAGGCGGTCATGGGCCAGATCATGGCCGGGGAGACGACGCCGGCTCAGATCGGCGCCTTTCTGACCGCGCTGCGCCTCAAGGGGGAGACGGTGGAAGAGATCACCGGCTGTGCCCGAGCTATGCGCCGCAGCGCTATCCCTGTGCGGCCTCGGCGACAGGATCTGGTGGACACCTGTGGCACAGGAGGCGATAAGACTGGTACCTTTAACATCTCCACCACAGCGGCCTTCGTCGTGGCCGGGGCGGGCCTCGCCGTGGCCAAACACGGCAACCGCTCCGTCTCCAGCCGCTGCGGCAGCGCTGATCTCCTGGAGGCGTTGGGGGTCAACCTGGAGCTCACCCCCGATCAGGTGGCCGATTGCATAGACGAGGTGGGCATCGGCTTCCTCTTCGCCCCTCGGTTCCACCCAGCCATGAAGCATGCCATCGGCCCCCGCCGGGAGATGGGCGTGCGCACCATCTTCAATATCCTTGGCCCCCTCACCAACCCGGCCGGAGCCACACGGCAGATCATGGGCGTCTACGATCCCAGCCTCACCAGCCCTCTGGCCCAGGTGCTGGGTAGGCTGGGGGCGCAGGCAGCCTTCGTGGTGCATGGCGCCGACGGGCTGGATGAGCTCTCGACGACGGGGATCAACCGCGTGAGCCACCTGCGAGACGGTTGGGTGAAGGACTTCTCCCTGGATCCGGCCGAACTTGGGCTTCCTGGGGCGCGACTGAAGGATCTTCGGGGCGGGACAGCCGAGGAGAACGCTCAGATCACCCAGGCGATCCTGGCGGGCGAGCGGGGGCCGCGCCGAGATGTGGTGCTCCTCAACGCCGCCGCGGCTCTAGTAGCCGGCGGCATGGCCGGGGATTTCGAGGAAGGGTTGCAGCGGGCGGCCGAGGCCATAGATTCGGGAAGTGCGCGGGAGAAGCTGGAGGGCCTGGTGGCCTTTACCCAGGCCTGTGCAGAGGCCTGCTAGCGCTGTTTCACGCAACAAAAGTTGACTTTCCGTCGCCACCCCGCCCGGGGCTGAAGCCGCCGGGCTCAGCATACAAAGGCCTATCGGCCTATCAGATCCAGCCCCAACGGGGCTTTGTAGACTGAGCCAGGGGCTTGAGCGGAGCCCCTGGCGGACGCCGCCTGAAATGGCATCAAGAGAGAGGAAATGCTTCTGGAGTCCATCGTCGCTCACAAGCGGAATGAACTAGCGATGTGGAAGGCGGCCGTGCCGCAGGCGCATCTCGAGAAGACGGCTATCCGACAGGCGCCGCCCCTCGACTTCGCCGCCGCTCTGCGCCAGCCAGGGGTCAGCCTCATCGCCGAGATAAAGCGGGCCTCGCCCTCTAAGGGACTCCTCCGCCCTGAGCTTGACCCAGGTCAGTTGGCCATGACTTATGTCGAGGGTGGCGCGGCAGCCATCTCCGTCCTCACCGACGAGCACTTCTTTCAGGGGAGCATGGCGGACCTGGCAGCGGTCAAGGCTGCTCTCCGTCAAGCAGGAAGAGGGGTGCCAGTCCTGCGTAAGGACTTCATCCTCGACGCCTACCAGGTCTACCAGGCCCGGGCCTACGGGGCGGATGCGATCCTGCTCATCGCTGCCATCCTGAGAGCGGAGGACCTGGCCAAGCTCCTGACCTTGGTCCGGGAGCTCGGCATGGAGGCCCTGGTCGAGGTTCATTGTGAGGAAGAGTTGGACCGCGTGCTCCCCCTCGGCCCCTCCATCATCGGCGTTAACAACCGGAATTTGCAGGACTTTAGCGTGGATTTGGCCACCACCCTTCGCCTGCAGCCACACATCCCCCGCTCCGCAATCCTCGTCAGCGAGAGCGGCATCCATTGCCGCGCCGACGTGGAGCGACTGGCGAGGGCCGGTGTGGACGCCGTTCTGGTGGGGGAGGCTCTGGTGACGGCGGAGGATGTGGGCGGCAAGATCGGAGAGCTTGTCGAAGGGCGGGTGCGCCATGACCAAGGTGAAAATCTGCGGCATAACCAACCTGGAGGATGCTCTGTTCGCCGCTGAGGCCGGGGCCGATGCTTTGGGTTTCATCTTCTATGCCAAAAGCCCTCGCTGCATCGCGCCAGACCTAGCGCGGGAGATCATGCTTCGCTTGCCACCCTTCGTGACTAAAGTGGGCGTCTTCGTCAACGAAGAACTGGATCGAGTGAGGGAGCTCATGGCTTATTGCCACCTGGATTATGCTCAGTTGCACGGGGACGAGCCGCCGGAGCAGGTGGCCGCCCTGGCCCCACGGGCCATCAAAGCGGTGCGGGTGCGCTCGGCGGCGGATGTGGAGCGGCTGAGCGCCTACCAGGCGGCTGCATACCTGCTGGACACTTATCACCCCACGAAACCGGGGGGCACGGGAAAAACCTGGGACTGGGAGTTGGCCATGGAAGCTAAGAAACATGGCCCCATTATCCTGGCCGGAGGGTTGACGCCTGAGAATGTGGCCGTCGCCATCCAGCGGGTCCACCCCTACGCCGTGGATGTCTCCAGCGGCGTCGAAGCGGCGCCTGGGATCAAGGATCGCCAGATGGTACGGCGCTTCATCATCGCGGCGAAAGGAGCTTAGAACTGTGTTGAACGAAAGTAAGGGGAAAACAACTGTTCCTGATGAAGGTGGTCATTTCGGCCCCTACGGTGGGAAGTTCGTGCCCGAGACGCTGATGTCCGCTCTGGATGAGTTGGAGGCCGCCTATCGGGAGGCGCAAGCTGATGCCGCCTTTCAGGAGGAGCTGGAGGGGCTGCTCCGGGACTACGCCGGCCGGCCCACGCCCCTCTACCTCGCCGAACAGCTCACGGCCCACTGCGGCGGGGCCAGGTTGTATCTCAAGCGGGAGGACCTGGCCCACACCGGGGCACACAAGATCAACAATACCCTGGGCCAGGGATTGCTGGCCCGGCGTATGGGCAAGTGCCGTCTCATCGCCGAGACGGGGGCTGGACAGCATGGGGTAGCCACCGCCACGGTGGCGGCGCTGCTAGGTATGGAATGCGTGATCTACATGGGCACCGAGGACACACGCCGCCAGGCGTCTAACGTGGACCGCATGCGTTTGCTGGGGGCTGAGGTACGCCCCGTGGATGCCGGCACCCGCACCCTGAAGGACGCCATCAACGAGGCCATCCGCGACTGGGTGACCAACGTGCGAGATACCCACTACCTGCTGGGATCGGTGCTGGGGCCGCATCCTTACCCCCTGATGGTCCGCGACTTCCAGGCGGTCATCGGGCAGGAAGCGCGCCAGCAGATCCTGGAAGCTGAGGGGCGACTGCCCGATCTGCTCATCGCCTGTGTGGGCGGGGGCTCCAACGCCATGGGCCTCTTCCACGCTTTCCAAGATGATCCGGTGCAGTTTATCGGCGTAGAGGCAGGCGGGCTGGGCATTGGGACGGGAAAGCACGCCGCTCGCTTCGCCGACCCCCGTCTGGGACGCATCGGCGTGCTGCACGGCACTAAATCCTACGTGCTGCAGGACGATGACGGCCAGATCCTGGCCACCCACTCCATCTCCGCCGGCCTCGACTACCCCGCTGTGGGGCCGGAGCATAGTTGGCTGCGCGACCTGGGCCGGGCCGAATACACCTATGCCACCGATGAGGAAGCGCTGGAGGCCTTCCGGCTGCTGTGCCGGCTGGAGGGAATCATCCCCGCCCTGGAGTCGGCCCATGCCCTGGCCGAGGCTATAAAGCGCGCGCCTGAGATGGATGCGGACCGGGTGATCATCGTCAACCTATCGGGGCGGGGAGACAAGGACTTGGAAAATGTCAAAAAAACAGAGTAAAACCGGTACAACCCACATTGCGGAAGCCTTTGCGAGGACCAGGGCTGAAGGGCGAGCGGCACTGATGCCCTACCTGACGTTGGGGTACCCCACACCGCATCTGAGCCTGGAGCTGGTGGAAGCAATCGTGGCTGGCGGGGCCGATTTGGTGGAGCTGGGCATCCCCTTCTCCGACCCCCTGGCCGACGGGCCCACCATCCAGCGTGCCACCCACCTGGCGCTCCAGCAGGGGATGACAGTGGCCCGCTGTCTGGAGATGGCCACGGAGTTGAGGGCCCGCGGCGTGGAAGTGCCGCTGCTGTTCATGGGCTACCTCAACCCCATCCTGGCCTACGGGGTCGAGGCTTTCGTCCAGGACTCTGCCCAGGCGGGCATCGTCGGCCTCATCATCCCCGATCTCCCCCCCGAGGAGGGGGATGAGGTCGAGGAGGCATGTCGCGATTGTGGGCTGGCGTTGGTTTATCTTCTGGCGCCCACCTCCACTGAGGAGCGGATCAGGTTGGTCTCCCAGCGGGCTACAGGCTTCATCTACCTGGTATCGGTCACCGGCGTAACGGGGGCGCGGACTCAGTTGCCGCCAGGGCTGGCCGGCTTCGTGAGCCGGGTGCGAGCAGTGACGAAGATGCCCCTGGCCATAGGCTTCGGCATCGCCACACCCCAACAAGCCCGATGGGTGGGCGAGCTGGCCGATGGGGTAGTGGTGGGCAGCGCCATCCTCCGCCTGGTGGAGGATGAGGCGGCGGTGAAACAGCCGGCGCGCAAAGTGGAAGACTTCGTGCGCAGTCTGCGCCGTGGCTTGGAGGGGAGAGATGAGTGATGTGGGATGTGCGATGTGGGATGTGGGATGAGCTTCTCACGCACTACGCTCTGAAAAGAAGGGAGGGAGATTATGGCTGAAACCGGCTTCTTGAAGTCGAAGACGAGCTGAAAGAGCCATTCACATCTAACGTAAAACGTCAAACGTAAATCGTGCAACCTAAAATACAAAGGAGGAAACTCAAAATGAAAGAGACCAAGATTCTTCTAAGCGAGAAAGAGATACCTACCCAGTGGTACAACATCCAGGCGGATCTGGGATTCGATCTGCCGCCGCTTCTGCATCCCGCCACGTTGGAGCCCACCATCCTGCCACCTCCCCTCTTCCCCCGCGCCATGAACGATGCCGAGTTCAGCAAGGAACGGTACATTGACATCCCCGAACCGGTGCGGGACGTCTACAAGCTCTGGCGTCCGACGCCGATGTATCGGGCCCGGCGCTGGGAGAAGGCGCTGGACACTCCAGCCAGGATCTACTACAAGTATGAGGGGGGGAGCCCCCCAGGTAGCCACAAGCCCAACACTGCCGTGGCGCAGGCCTTCTACAGCAAGGGAGAGGGCATCAAGCGTCTTGCCACAGAGACGGGAGCTGGTCAGTGGGGCAGTGCCCTGGCTTTTGCCTGCCAACTCTTCGACCTGGAGCTAAAGGTCTACATGGTCAAGGTCAGCTACAACCAGAAGCCCTACCGCCGGATCCTGATGGAGACCTGGGGAGCGGAAGTGGTACCTAGCCCCAGCCCAGATACCCCAGTGGGACAGCACATCCTGGCAAATGATCCCGACAATCCAGGTTCCCTGGGTATCGCCATCAGCGAGGCCGTGGCTGACGCTGGCCCTCGCGATGACACCCACTACTCCATCGGGAGTGTGATCAATTCCGTGCTGTTGCACCAGACGGTGATCGGGCAGGAGTCCAAGAAACAACTGGAGATGGCGGGAGACTATCCGGACATCCTCGTCGGTTGCATCGGCGGGGGCAGCAACTTCGCCGGTTTCTTCCTGCCATTCCTCAAGGATAAGCTGGAAGGTAACAGGCCGGACCTGCGGGTCGTCTGCGCCGAGCCCATGGCTTGCCCCAGCCTCACTAAGGGCCCCTACGCCTTCGATTGGGGCGACACGGCCAAGGTGGCCCCTATAGCCATGATGTACACCCTGGGCCACACCTTCATTCCCGCCCCCATCCACGCCGGTGGGCTGCGCTACCATGGCATGGCCCCCATCATCTCTGCCCTTTACGACAGGGGGATCATCGAAGCGGAGGCCCTCTACCAGAACCCCGTCTTCGAGGCAGCAGTGGGCTTCGCCCGCACTGAGGGCTTTATCCCTGCGCCGGAGACAGCTCACGCCATCAAGGTAGTCATGGACGAGGCCCTCAAGTGCAAGGAGTCCGGGGAATCGAAGGTGATCGCCTTCAACTTCAGCGGACACGGCCACTTCGACCTGGCAGCCTATGACGAGTACTTCGCCGGCAAACTTCCGGACTACGAGTACCCGGACGAGAAGGTCAAGGAGGCGCTGAAGGAGTTGCCCCAAGTAGGTGGTTAGGTAAGTTGGGCTCTAGTTAGTCAACTTAAGACCTCGGAGGTTTCCGGCAGTGCCTCTTCTGGCAAAATCGTGTCCGAAAACCTCCGAGGTCTAGATTGCCCTCAATATTTGAGTTTGACATTCTACCACAGTTGTGGTATCATCTCCCCTAACAATTGAATATCACTTAGACGAGACTTTTCTTATCCAGAGAGGTGGAGGGACCGGCCCTGTGAAGCCTCGGCAACCAGGTCGTGCAGCAAGCGCACGCCATGGTGCCAATTCCGGCAGACCCTTAGGGGGTTCTGGAAGATGAGAGCGTTGCAATGACGCGAATGCCTCTTCAACCGGTACATCCCGCTGAAGAGGCTTTTTTTGTTCCCCTCTCCTCTCTGATAAGACAATCCCGATCACACCTGGATCGGAGAAACGATCAGAGAGGAGACCGTTCATGACTAACCATTTCTCAACGCAAGCAGTACACGCTGGTGAGGAAAAGCGCAAGCCCTACGGCGCAATAACCACCCCCATCATCCAGACCTCGACCTACACCTTTGAGAATACCGCTGAAGTTCTAGATTATATGCAACGCCTGGCGGCCAACGACCCAACCGTGCGGGACGAATATGGACGATACGGCAACCCGACACAGAAAGTCGTTGAGCGCAAAATGGCCGCGCTGGAAGGGGGGGAACGGGCCCTGCTCTTCGCCAGCGGGATGTGTGCCATCACCACGGCATTGTGTACCCTGCTATCCAGCGGCGACCACTTGGTGTTGGTCAGCGGTGCCTACCGCCGCACGCACGAATTCGCCTTCAGCTACTTGAGCCGCTGGGGGATCGAGACCACTTTGGCGCCGATTGACGATCCTACCGCGCTAGCCACGGCCATCCGCCCCACCACCCGTGTGATCTTTTCCGAGACACCAACCAATCCCTATTTGCGGGTTATAGACCTGGCGCAAATGGTCGGGATCGCCAAACAGCACGGCATCACCACCATCCTCGACAGCACCTTTGCCACGCCGTTCAACCTGCGCCCGCTGGAGTACGGCGTTGATCTGGTGATCCACAGCGCGACCAAGTATCTGGGAGGTCACAATGACCTGCTGGCCGGGGCGGTCATTGGCTCTGGCGAGACTCTGGCCCCAATCCAATCGGCGCGGGGGGTGTTGGGCGGCATAAGCAACCCTCACGACGCATACCTGTTGCTGCGCGGCTTGAAGACCCTTGACTTGCGCGTCCGCCGCCAAAACGAGAACGGGCAGCGCGTCGCCCAGTTCCTGGCGGATCACCCGGCCGTCCGCTGCGTCCATTACCCCGGCCTGCCCAGCCATCCCGATTACGAGATCGCCCGTCGGCAGATGAGCGGATTCGGAGGCGTGGTCAGCTTTGAGATCGAGGGCGACATGGACAAAACATCCCGTTTCGTTGACCTCCTGCGCCTGCCCTACATCGGCCCTACGCTGGGCGGCGTGGAAAGCATCATTGAGCAACCGTCAACGCTGTTCTCCTTGGACCGTGAGGAGCGGTACGAAGCAGGTCTCAAAGACAATCTGGTGCGCTATGCGCTGGGCATTGAAGACGCCGATGACGTGATCGCCGACCTGAGTCAGGCGTTGGCCCAGATTTAGCTTTGCAACAGGGAGGGGATGATGATCGTACACAAGTTTGGCGGCACCTCGGTGGGAGACGCACAGCGCTTTGCCAGCGTGGCAGACATCTTGATTGAACGCCATAACCATACAAACGGCGCGGCGACGGGAGAGACAGTGGTCGTCGTCTCGGCAATGAGCGGCGTGACCAACCAGTTGATCGCTGGAGCGCGGGCCGCAGCCGATGGCAAAGACACCGTATACCGCGAGATTAAGGCCGGACTGTTTAGCAGACACCTTGACGTGGTCCAGACCTTGCTGAACCATAGCTCGGAACGGCTCGAGGTGGGCGGGCTGGTCGAGGACCGGCTGCACGAGCTGGAGCGGCTCTACCGTAGCATCGCCATGCTGGGAGAGTTGACCGTCCGTGGCCGCGATGTGGTGGCGTCCTTTGGTGAACAGCTCTCGGTCAACATCCTAGCTGCCGTGTTACGCGAGCGGGGCGTGCGTGCCCAGGCGATCAGCGCGACCGAGTTGATCGTCACCGACGATAGCTTTGGCGCAGCGATGCCGCTGATGGATGAGACGCGCCAGCGACTGCGGCAGCGGGTCCGTCCGCTGATCGAGCGAGGCGTGATTCCGGTTATCACCGGCTACATCGCTGCGACCGAGGAGGGTGTGACCACCACTCTGGGGCGTGGAGGTGGCGATTACACGGCTGCCATCGTCGGTGCAGGGCTGAACGCCGATGAGGTGTGGATCTGGAGTGACGTGGACGGCATTCTCACCGCCGATCCCAACATTGTTCCCCACGCACGCACCCTGACCGAACTCTCTTACACCGAAGCGGCCGACCTGGCCTATTTTGGCGCGGAAGTACTCCATCCCAAGACGATCCGCCCGGTCACCGAGAGCGGCATCCCCCTGCGCATCGTCAACAGCTTTAACCCCACCCACCCCGGCACGCTGATCGTCGAGACACCCAGTCCCGATCGCAAACTGTTGCCAGCGATTATCTCCACCACTGGCCTGAGCATGATCGCCATAGGTAGCCAGGACGACACGTGGACGCTTCAGATGGCTGCTCGCGCGCTGCTGCGCCTCAGCGAAGTGGGCGTTGACGTGCTGATGTTCTCGCAATCTCTCTCCGAACACAGCCTGAACCTGGTAGTGCGTGAACAGGATCAGGCACATTGTCTAAAAGTCCTGCGGCGTGAGTTCGAGAACGGCAATCAGGGCAATGCTTGCAGCCTGGGGGTCAAGGAGAAGGTGGCGACCATTTCTGTCGTAGGCGTGCCAGGTTGGAATGAGACCGGCATCGTCTCCCACGCTTTTTCGGCGCTGGGCAAGCACAGCACGCGGGTCATTGCCGTGGCCCAGGCAGCGACCGAACACAGCGTTTCTTTCTGCATCCCTGAGGACCAGGTGGCGGACACGGTGCGTTTTCTACATCGCGAGTTAGGGTTGGAGGACGAACCTGAAACACGCCCATGGACAACTGACATGACTTGACAAATCAGGCCAAAGCGAGTATCATTATGTTCGATTTGAGAACTCAAACCGTGTGAGTTTTCACCGAGTATCAGTGGATCCAGAATCGCTCTAAGGGGATTGCCAAATCCCCGCCTTTGGCCTGGATCTGGCGATCCAGGCCGAGCAGAATTGGACCTACCGAGTATCACTGAATGGGACGACGCAGATGATATACCATCAGCATGAAGCCAATTTCGCCTATTTCAACTTTTTGTTTTGGTGCGTCTTCGGAGAGGGCGGTTGCTCTGCTATGGATGGAGGCTGACGGCTGACGTAGGATAGGCGAAATCCTGAGAATGGCACAAGGACGTGGAGCAACTCGCTTCACGTCCTTTTTTTGTACCTGTGGGCAGACCAGCCTTTCTCCCGACCGAATTCGGCACGCTTACCTGGGCAATGCTCGTGCATTGAAACCCAATTATGGAGGAGTGAGAAATATGACTAGAGTAGCATTTCAAGGTATCGCCGGAGCTTATTCGGAAGAGGCCATCCGCCAGTTCTTCGGCCCGGAGGTGGAAAGCGTTCCCTGCAGGACGCTGGATGACGTATTCCCCGTCGTGGAAAATGGCGATGCCGACTACGGGATGGTGCCGGTGGAGAACGCCGTCGCTGGCTCCGTGGCTCGTTCTTATGAACTGCTGATGGAGCGCGATCTTCGCATCTACGCCGAGACGATTTTGCACGTGCGACATACGCTGCTTGTTCTTCCAGGCACCGCGTTGGAGGATCTGAAGTGTGTGCGGTCGCACCCGCAGGCACTGGCCCAATGCCAGCGCTACCTGAGCCGCCACGGGCTAGAGCCCAAGCCCGCGTTCGACACCGCCGGCAGCGCTCGCGATCTGGCGGCCAACCCGGAACCCGGCGTGGCCGCAATTGCCAGTGCATTGGCCGCCGAGCTATACGGCCTGGAAGTCCTCGGTTCGGGCATTGAGGACTTCCCTTTCAACTACACGCGCTTCTTTGTCCTTTCCCTCGATGATCCCCCCCGCGCACAGCGAAACAAGACATCCCTCGTCTTCTCCACCCGTCACCAACCAGGGGCGTTGTACGAGTGCCTGGGAGAATTCGCCACACGGGGCATCAATCTGACCAAGATAGAGTCGCGTCCGCGTCTCAACCGTCCCTGGCAATACATTTTTTATCTGGACTTTGAAGGACATTGGCAAGACCCGCAGTGCGAAACGGCAATCATGGGGTTGTTGCGGCGCTCCTCGTTCGTCAAACTGCTGGGCTCCTACCCGGCCGCTACGACGCCGGTTCTTGACAATGCAGTTGTGGCGCCAAAGGGGGGGATGATATGATCGTTGTGATGAAGCAAGGTGCAACCAGGACCCAGATTGTCAACGTCACTGCCCGAATCGAGCAGTTGGGCTGCCGGGTGCACATATCGGAAGGCGAAGAGCGCACCGTCATCGGCGTCATCGGTAATGGGCGTCCACTGGATGGCGAGCTAATCGAACGGATGGACGGGGTTGAGCGAACGGCGCCCATCCTGCGGCCTTTCAAGCTGGCCAGCCGCGATTTTCACCCGCAGGATACCCTCGTCCAGGTCAATGGGCTGACGATCGGCGGCGGACAGTTGGTCGTGATGGCAGGCCCTTGCTCTGTCGAGAGCCGTGACCAATTGCTGGAGACTGCACAGGCCGTGAAGGAGGCCGGAGCCCATGTGTTGCGTGGCGGGGTCTTCAAGCCACGCACCTCCCCTTATAGCTTCCAGGGACTAAGGGAGAAGGGATTGCGACTCCTGGCCGAAGTGCGTGAGGAGACGGAGCTACTGGTCATCACCGAAGTGATGGACCCTCAACAGATACCGCTGGTCACCACCTATGCCGACATCCTGCAAATCGGCGCGCGGAATATGCAGAACTACACTCTATTGCACGCTGTTGGTAAGGCGCAGCGGCCGGTACTGCTCAAGCGCGGCATGATGTCCACCATCGAGGAGTTGCTGATGGCAGCCGAGTACATCCTGACACACGGCAATGACCGCGTTATGCTGTGTGAGCGCGGCATCCGCACCTTTGAAAAATACACCCGCAACACGCTCGACATCAGCGCCGTGCCGCTACTCAAGCAAGTCAGCCACCTGCCAGTCATCGTGGACCCCAGCCACGGGACGGGCAAGTGGGAACTGGTAGAGCCGATGTCTCGGGCAGCAGTGGCAGCCGGAGCCGATGGGCTGCTCATTGAGGTCCATCCGCACCCCAAAGACGCCCTGTCGGATGGGACCCAGTCCCTCAAGCCGGCCCGTTTTGCCGCGCTGATGCGGAGCCTTCGGCCAGTGGCCGCAGCAGTCGGGAGAACGCTGTAAGGGACTAGCGGGCATCCATACATGAATGCGCGCTATTGACAAATCTCGCCTCATACGGTATAATATCCAGGAGAACGTTCCAGAATCGGCGGGCTATCATCAGCCTGATGCGATTCTTCCCTCCCCCTAATCCCCGAACAAGTTCGGGAATCCCGATCCGCCAATCCTGCCAATCCGCGTTCTTCACAAAGGAGGTGATCACGGACACGAAAGCCCGTAATACAGGGATGTCCCCCCTACCTTATTCCCTCACGGTCCGGGAAATCGCGATTTCTCGGACAAAATTCCCATAAAAATAGAAGGAGGAGACTAAAATGTTTAGCAAGAAATTGTGGGCTCTGCTTTTGGTGTTGGTCCTGGTCATGACCGCCTGCGCTCCTGCCCAGGAGTGCCCTGAGTGCCCCCCATGTCCTGAGGCCGAATGCCCCCCATGTCCCGAGGTGCCTGCGGTTGGCGGGGAGCGTTTCCAGCTCATCAAGGACCGGGGATATGTCATCTGCGGCGTCAACCAAGAGCTGCCGGGCTTTGGCTACATCAACCCTGAGGGTGAGTTTGAGGGGTTCGACGTTGACTTCTGCAAGGCCATCGCTGCTGCGGTCTTTGGCGACGCCACCAAGGTGGAGTACCGCCCGCTGGTCGCGGCCAAGCGACTGCCGGCCCTTCAGACCGGTGAGATTGACGTCTTGATCCGCAACACGACCTGGACCCTCACCCGCGATACGGCGAACGAGCTTGACTGGGCTGCGATAAACTTCTACGACGGCCAGGGCATGCTGGTCCGGGTGGACAGTGGTTTCCAGACGCTGGAGGACATGGAGGGAGCCACAATCTGCACCACCACCGGCACCACCACGGAGATGAACCTGGCCGACCAGTTCCGCATGCGGGGCATCGAGTACACCCCCCTGCTCTTCGAGAGTACCGTGGACACAAATACGGCCTACGAAGAGGGGCGTTGC
This sequence comes from Anaerolineae bacterium, assembly GCA_034431315.1. Lineage (GTDB taxonomy): Bacteria > Chloroflexota > Anaerolineae > VGOG01 > VGOG01 > JAUWOY01. The sequence continues at coordinate 26,277 of DAOUDK010000037.1, read as the reverse complement.
GACGGAGAGACGTCCGACAAGTCGCAGTTGGCCGTGCTCCGTTCGGCCATGGCCAATCCCGAAGAACACATCATCCTCGACGTCACGATGTCGAAGGAGCCCCTGGGGCCGCTGACCGCCCACGGCGACAATCAGTGGAACGACGTGGTGCGCTGGGTAGTCTGGGGGATGCAGGAGGCTGAGGAATCGGGCGTCAGCTCCGAGAACGTGGACCAGATGCTCGCCAGCGACAACCCGACCATCAAGCGCCTCCTGGGCGTCGAGGGCGAAGTGGGCGACTCGCTGGGCCTCCCCAACGACTTCATGGTCAAAGTCCTCAAGCAGGTAGGCAACTACGAGGAAGTGTACAACCGACACCTGGGGCCGGAGGGCATATACATTCCGCGCGGACCCAACGAATTGTGGATCAACGGCGGATTGATATACCCCATGGCCTGGCGCTAGACCAGACAGTCCCGATAGGGATAGAACGGGTGCAGCCCGACATACCCGGCGAGGCCGTGTCGGGCTGCATTCCCTTGAATTAGGGGGCAGGTGTGAGCCGAGGTGCAGCGATAGTGGAACGCCGAACAGCGGTGCCGTTCTGGCGCGACGAGCGCGTGCTCAAAGTGCTGGCCCAGATCGCATTCGTGGTTCTGGTGCTCGCCATAGGCTGGTGGGCGCTCTCGAACTACAGAGAACGGGGGCTCAAGTTTAGTTTTAGCTTTCTGGACGAGGAGGCCAGTTTTGACCTGGCGGAGGGGATCGCGTTCAGTCCTACTGATTCGTATGCGCGCGCTTTTCTGGTCGGTGTGGTCAACACGGCGCGGGTCGCCAGCCTGGGCATCGTCTTTGCCACTCTCTTGGGCCTGGTGACCGGCATTGCCCGGTTGTCCGACAACTGGCTCCTCAGCAAGATCGCCAGCGTCTACATCGAGATCATCCGTAATACCCCGTTGCTGGTGCAACTCTTCTTCCTGTATTTCGCCGTCATCCTCAAGCTGCCCCAGCTCAAGGTGAAGGATGAAATCACGGCCTTCACCCTGCCCGGTCCCACCTACCTGAGCAACCGTGGTCTGGCCATGCCCTGGCCGCGTCCCTCAGAGTCCTTTGGCTCGTGGTGGCCCTTTCTCGTGGTGGCCCTCGTCGTGGCTGTGGTTCTGTGGATCCTGCGGGCTCGCGGTGTGCAGCGTACAGGACGCCCCAGCTTTAATTTTCTGTGGGTGGTCATCGCCTTCTTCACCATCCCTGTCATTGGCTGGCTCGTAGCGCCAGGGAACCCGCTGGCCCTCGATGTGCCGGTTGTAAAGGGCCTGAGAGTCAGGGGTGGCACCGTTCTTTCGCCAGAATTCGTGGCCTTGACGTTTGGTCTGGTGGTCTACACCGGCGCTTTCATCGCCGAGGTCGTGCGGGCCGGCATCCTGGCCGTGCCAAAGGGTCAGACCGAGGCGGCCAGGGCGCAGGGGTTCACCAATGGGCAGATCCTGCGCCTGATCGTTCTGCCTCAGGCCCTGCGGGTGATCATTCCACCGCTGATCAGCCAGTACTTGAACCTCACCAAGAACTCCAGCCTGGCTGTCGGCATCGGTTTCCTGGATCTATACGCCGTCTCCAGCACCATGCTGAACCAGTCCGGTCGCGTGGTCGAGGTCTTTTTGATGATTATGGCCAGTTATCTGTCAATGAGCCTGACCATCTCGTTGATCATGAACGTCGTCAACCGGCGCATTCAGATCGTGGAGAGATGAACATGACCGTGCAATCCGAGGTACTCAGGCCGCCTCGCACCGAAGTTGGCCTGCTGGGCTGGCTAAAAAAGAACCTGTTCAGCACGTGGTACAACGCGCTGCTCACCATCTTCTCGGTGGCCTTTATCTACGTCGTGTTGCGTGGGATCATCACCTGGGTCGTGCGGGATGCGCGCTGGGCAGTAGTCACGGTCAACTTCAGGGTCTTTATGATCGGTCGCTATCCCGGCAAGGAGGCCTGGCGCGTGTTGGTCAGCCTGGGCATCGTCGTGTTTCTAGCGATGCTCACCTGGGTATTCCGGAGGGCGGAGGGCAACCCGCGGCGTTGGCTGGTGATCGGCTGGTTGCTGTCCTTTCCCCTGATCGGCATCCTGCTGCGGGGATTCTCGCGGGAGAGCCCGTTTCTGCCGCTGGTGTCGGTGGACGTGTGGAGCGGGGTGCTGCTGACACTCGTGTTGTCCATCGTCGGAATCGGGGCCTCGTTTCCGCTGGGCATCGTGCTGGCCTTGGGCCGCCGCAGCAAGCTGCCGGTGGTCAAGGTGCTCTGCACGGTGTACATCGAGACCATCCGGGGTGTCCCGCTCATCAGCGTGCTCTTTATGAGCCAGTTGATGCTGCCGCTCTTCCTCCCCCCGGAGATCCGGCTTGGCACCGTCATGCGCGCGCTCACCGGCATGACCCTGTTCAGCGCGGCCTACACCGCCGAGAACGTGCGCGGAGGGCTGGCCGCGATTCCCATAGGCCAGTACGAAGCCGCCAGGGCGGTGGGGTTGAACGAGGCACTGGTGATGGGGTTGATTGTGTTGCCCCAGGCACTCCGCGCCGTGATCCCGGCCATCGTCGGACAGTTCATCAGCCTGTTCAAAGACACCACGCTGGTGGCCATCGTCGGCCTCCTGGACCTGTTGGGCATTGCCAAGGCTGTGACCGGTCAGAAAGAGTTCATCGGCCTGCACAAGGAGGTCTACGCCTTCGCTGCGGTCATATTCTTTATTTTTTGTTATACCATGTCCTACGCCAGCCGTCGCCTGGAGCAGGCGCTGGGCGTGGGGGAGCGCTAGAATGGTAGATTGGTAAATTGGGAAACTGGGGAGCTGACCAATCTACCAACTACCAATATACCTGGGGTAGGGGATCATGCAGAACGAGAAAATGAACACGACGGAAGAGATCATTATCTACCGAGACGTGCATAAGTGGTTCGGCGATTTCCACGTACTGCGGGGGGTGAACCTGACTGTCAAGAGAGGCGAGGTGGTCGTCGTCTGCGGACCATCGGGGGGCGGCAAGTCCACCTTTATCCGCACCATCAACCGCCTGGAAGAACACCAACGGGGCACCATCATCGTAGACGGCATCGAACTGACCAGCGACCTGCGCAATATTCACGCCGTTCAGCGCGAGATCGGGATGGTGTTCCAGTCGTTCAACCTGTTTCCGCACCTGAAGGTCATTGACAACGTCACGCTGGCCCCCATCTGGGCGCGGAAGTGGCCGAAGGAAAAGGCAGTGAAGGTGGCCATGGAGCTCCTGGAGCGGGTGGGCATTCCGGAGCAGGCCAACAAGTACCCCGGTCAGTTGTCCGGTGGGCAGCAGCAGCGGGTCGCCATCGCCCGCGCCCTGGCCATGCAGCCCAAGATCATGCTCTTCGACGAGCCGACCTCCGCGCTGGACCCGGAGATGATCAAAGAGGTGCTCGACGTGATGATCGAACTGGCCCGCTCCGGGATAACCATGATCGTCGTCACCCACGAGATGGGGTTCGCCAAAGAGGTGGCGAACCGCATCATCTTCTTCGCGGAGGGGAACATCGTCGAGCAGAACACGACCGAGGAATTCTTCACAAATCCGCGCGAGGAACGCACCAAGCTGTTCCTGAGCCAGATTCTGACCCATTAAGCTGGAAGTTAGAAGTTGGATGTTGGATGTTGGAACGGTCTAACCTTCAATCTCCAACCTCCAACCTCTAATCTCCAACCTCCAACTTTCACTTCTCCATTATTTTGCTCAGTTCGCAGAGGCTCAGATCGAGCTCTTTGCGACGAGTCAACACATCCTCCAAGGGCGTGAGAACAATCTCGTTACCGATCAGGCCCACGATGTGACCGTGGTTGCCCTGGTGGAGTTCTCTGACGGCGGCGGCACCGAGCCGGGTAGCCAGGATTCGGTCGAAGGCCATTGGCGAGCCGCCCCGCTGGATGTGCCCCAGAACGGTGACCCGCACTCCAAAGCCCAACTCCTCCCGCCTCTCCTGGAGATAAGCAGCCACCGCCTGGGTGCCAGGCTTATACCCCTCAGCCGCTACAACGATGCAGTGGGCTTTCCCCCGTACGTAGGCATCCAGCAAGCCCTGGGCCACCTCTTCCAGAGTCGTTTCAAGCTCAGGGATCAAGACCATCTCTGCTCCGCCAGCTATTCCACCCATAAGGGCCAGGTATCCGGAGTCGCGCCCCATGGTCTCGATCAGAAAGGCCCTTTGGTGAGAGGAGGCGGTGTCCTTGATTTTATCAACGGCATCCAGGATGGTGTTGAGAGCGGTGTCCACGCCTATGGCTATGTCAGTGCCAACCACGTCGTTGTCAATAGTGGCCGGCACGCCTACCACTGGAAAGCCACGTTGGTGGAGGGCGCAAGCTCCGATCAAGGAGCCGTTGCCGCCGATGACCACCAGACCCTCGATGCCGTGCCGGTTCAGGCAACGCAGGGCTTCTCGCTGGCCTTTGGGTGTTTTAAACTCAGGCGCGCGTGCAGTGCCCAAGAAGGTGCCTCCCCTGCCGATGATGCCCCCCACCGCGCGAGCATTAAGGGGGATCATCTCGCCATCCATCAGCCCAGCATAGCCCCGTTCGATGCCTATCACCTCCAGGCCGTATCCCAGGGCCATCCTGGTCACGGCGCGGATACAGGGGTTCAAGCCCGGCCCGTCGCCGCCACTGGTCAATACGCCAATTCGCCTCATGACAATCTCCTTAATCATACTTTCCTGGAGGTCAATCCTCGGTCACGTCTGCCGACCGCCCCCCCGTTATCTCCAACAGCGTTTCGTAGGGGATGGGGAAGACAGCGCGAGGAGAGCCTGCCGCCGCATAAAGGTTCTCGAATCGTCCCAGGTTCTTATCAACTAAAGTGAGCAATTCGGTCTTGTGTGCCACCGGAGGCACACCGCCAATGGCGAAGCCAGTAGCCTCGCGCACCTGGTCGGCGTTGGCGATCTTCACCCGCCTGGCTTTGAGGATCTTCTCCAGCTTCTTACGATCAGCCCGCTTATCGCCGGACACCAAGACGAGGACCGGCTTCCCGTCAGCCGTGAAAACCAATGATTTGACGATAGCGCCCAACGGTGATCCCACAGCCTGGGCGGCCATCGCTGCCGTGCGGGTGCTCTCCGCCAACTCCATCACCTCGATGGTTAGCCCACAGTTTTTCAGATGTTCCCGAACCCTCTCCACAGAGCTCATTTTGGACGATGACTTGCTCATTTTCAAATTCTCCTTCCTTGCGAGTTTGGGCTGAATACCGGCAGAGCAGCCCGTATAATATTATCACGAGTGGGCTAAATATGCAACCCGCCGGGCGTTTTTGACAATAGGCCCAATCAATGCTATCATACTCAACCGAGTCAAATGGACGAATTGCGCAATTGGTATCTGAATTTATCCGACAGGCAGAGGACGACCTATGGGCTTTTGTTCGCCATCATCATCCTCACCTTGCCCTGCTATTGTCTGGGATTGGTGGCCTTGTCCCTTGCGCCACCTCCCCCGACGGCGTTTACCTCTACCCCTAGCCCCACCTTTACACCATCACCCACGCCTACCCCCAGCCCTACTCCGCTTGAACCGACGCCTACCCCATGGCTGCCTTCGCCGACGGCTACTTTGACGCCCACTCCGACCAACACCCCCACTGGTACAGCTACGCTGACGGCTACCCCAACGGCTACCCCAACCGACACCCCCACTGGCACAGTAACACCGACCAGCACCGCGACTCCCACCGAGACGCCGACGACGTCGCCCTCACCTACCAGCACGGGCACACCGACGAGTACAGCCACGCCCACAGAAACCGCGACAGAAGTTCCCACCGCTACGGAGACGCCGACAGAGCCGCCACCAGCCACCCCGACCTCAACCGACACGCCCACGGCCACGCTGACAGCGTCGCCGACGGCTACAGCGACGTATACACCAACAAGCACAGTAACGCCTACGTGGACGCCCACGGTAACACCAACAACGACGCCGACGGCCACCAGCACGGTCACATCCACGCCCACGGAGGCGCCGCCTTAGACAGAAAAACCTGCTTTCTATGTTTGACAGAAGGAAAGATCGGGTTATAATATCCCAGGATCGTTCACGAGCAGTGAGCGTTCAGGTGCCAGGCACTTTCACCGAGGATTTCAAAGCAGAGGCGTTTTCCAATCGTCTTCGGAGTTGGGCAAGACGGCCTTTGCGGAAGTGCCTGGCACCTTAGAATTTTTAGGAGGCCACAAACAGTGCAGATAGCGCCGTTGTTGAAGAAGCTTTCCGAGGCCAGAGGGGTCTCAGGCTACGAGGCCGAGGTTCGGGAGATAGTGGTCGAGGAATTTGGGCGATACGCCGATGAGGTGCAGACCGACAAGCTGGGCAACGTCATCGCCCTGAAGAAGGGAGAGGGCGATGAGCCGCGCCGCCGCATCATGCTGGCCGGCCACATGGACGAGATCGGGCTGATGGTGACCACGCTGGAGAAAGGGTTCCTTCGTTTCACTTCAGTTGGTGGTTTCGACGAGCGGACTCTCCTGGGTCAGGAAGTGACGGTGCATGGCCGAGAGGACCTGCCGGGCATCATCGGCAGCCGGCCTCCTCACGTGCTTCCACAGGAGGAGCGCGAGAAGACCATACCCATAGATAAGCTGTTCATAGACGTGGGAATGGGGGCAGAGGAATTGGCGCGCCTGGTGCAAGTGGGCGATCTGGTGACTATGCAGCGAGAGTTCACTCAGCTTCGGGGAGACCTGGTCACCGGGAAGGCCTTCGACGACCGAACGGCGGTGGCCGCCATCGTGGTCTGCCTGGAGGGGCTGGCCTCCGTTAGACATGCCTGGGACGTCTACGCTGTGGCTACGGTGCAGGAGGAGGTGGGGCTGCGCGGCGCTATCACCAGCGCCTACGGCCTGGCCCCCGACGCGGCCATCGCCATTGACGCCACCTTCGGCGATCAGCCCGGCGTCTCCGAGGCGGAGACCGTTAAGATGGGCAAGGGGCCAGCCATCGCCTTCGGCCCCAACGTCCACCCCAGGCTGCATGAGACACTGGTGAAGGTGGCCAAGGAATTGGAGATCCCCTACCAGGTCGAGCCTATTCCCGGCCGAAGCGGCACCGACGCCTGGGCCATCCAGGTCACGCGGGAGGGCATCCCCACCGCCCTGCTCTCCATCCCCCTGCGCTACATGCACACCTCGGTGGAGACCGTCTCCCTCAAGGACGTAGAGCGGACGGGGAGGCTGATGGCGGGGTTCATCGGGAGGTTAAATGAGGAGTTTATGGAGAAGCTGAGGTGGAGGGTGGGGGGTGGAGGTTAGATACTGGAGATTGGATATTTCGAGGAGGGCGAATTGGTGTTAAAGGAACTATCTGAGGCTTTTGGAGTATCGGGCTGCGAGGATGAGGTCCGCGAGATCATCATCGAGGCCATCAAAGACCACGTGGACGAGTACCGCGTGGACAGCATCGGCAACCTCATCGCCCTGAAGAGGGGGACGGAGGAGTCCGAGCTCAAGGTGATGGTGGCAGCCCACATGGACGAGGTGGGGCTGATGATCACCCACATCGAGAAGGAGAACGGCAGCCTGCGCTTCCGGCCAGTGGGCGGGATTGATGATCGCATCCTGCTGTCTAAAGCTGTGCTCATCGGCAAAGATCGGCTGCCTGGCATCATCGGCGTCAAGCCTGTACATCTGCTGAAAGAGAAAGAGCGCAAGCAGGTGGTCAAGGTAGACCAGATGACCATAGACATCGGCGCCAAGAGCAAGGAAGAGGCGGAGAAAGCGGTCAGGGTAGGCGACTACGCTATCTTCGCCACCGACTTCCGCCAATTGACAGAGGACGGTCTGCGAACGGTCAAAGGCAAGGCTTTCGACGACCGGGTTGGTTGTGTGGTGCTGATAGAGGTGTTGAAGGAGCGCTATCCTTTCGACCTCTATCCAGTGTTCACCGTTCAAGAGGAGGTCGGCCTCAGAGGGGCGCGGGTGGCGGCCTACGCCATCGAGCCTGACGTGGCCTTCGTCCTGGAGGGCACCATCTGCGACGACATGCCCAAGAAGAAGGACGTGAGTCCCTCCACCAGGCTAGGGGCCGGCCCAGCCATCACCATCATGGACCGCTCCTTCATCGCCGACAGAGGTTTGGTCAAGCTGCTGGTGGAGACAGCCGAGGAGCTAGGCATCCCCTATCAGTTCAAGCAGCCTGGCATTGGCGGGACCGATGCCGGAGCCATCCACCTGGCAAAAGAGGGCATACCTTCGGTCACCGTATCCGTGCCCTGCCGCTACATTCACTCGCCAGTCTGCCTGCTGAGCCTGACCGATCTCGATAACACTGTGAAGCTGATGACCAAGGCTCTGCCGAAGGTTAGAAATTTAACGTTAAAAGGTGTTTAACTTTGCATCCTTAGTTATCCAAAGGGGATAAAGCAATGCGAGGGCTTTTGTCCAAAGAAAGGCTACTTGAAATCGATAATTCTATACCGGAAACAAGCCTATTATGCAGAAAAATAATTGGGTTTATGCCAAATGCGGTGGCTCTGTTCTATGGGCCTGAAAGCGATATGCCTATAGGGATCGTATGCCTTCAGGATGCAGCAGAATATCTCCAAGAAGCTCGCTATGCGTTGCATGAATGCACTGCAAGCATAATTTGGTATCGGGAAGAATATAACCCTTCCAATGAGACTGCGGCTATCTTTCATGGCAGATTCTATGCTGATGGTGTTGCGTTGAGACTTTACTCTGCAGCGGAGCATCTTGCTAATTTTATCCAGATATTCCTAAACATATCTGATGATGATTTAGAGCCGCACAAAAACGGTCGCGTTAGCAAAGCATCAATTCTTGGGCACTTCCTTCTTAAGGAGAAGCCAGAACATCAAATCACTCAAATCGTGCAAGAGTTAGTCGAAAATGAGAGTTGGTGTCGCACAATGGGCTACAGAAATAAGTGGGTACATGACCAACGCCCTCAACTACAAGGAGTGGGAATCGTATTTGATAGGCGCAAGAGATGGTTAAAACGGAACTCAGGGCACCTGCTTACTTTTGGAGGAGGAGATGAACCATCCTTAACAATAGACGAGCTTGTAGAGCGCATTCGAGGTGGTTTCGCTGCCTTTGTAAAGGCACTTAATGGTGTGTTTGAATATTACATATCACAATCAAAAGGAGTAGAGATAGATAAAGAAGGTAATGTTAAATGGAGCAAGGGATCCTTTCAATTCAAAACCAGGTAAGCCCTAAAAGGGGAGGAGGTGTTATCCGTGAAAGAGCTGATCAAGAGACTAACCGAGACCTACGGCCCTTCGGGGCGCGAGGAGCAGATCAGAGAGGTGATCAAAGGGGAAATCGAGGGGCTGGCCGACGAGGTGCGGGTTGATGTCATGGGCAACCTCATCGCCCTCAAGCGCGGCGGCGGCGATGGATTGAAGGTGATGCTGGCTGCCCACATGGACGAGATCGGCATCATCGTCACCCACGTGGACGAGAAGGGCTTTCTCCGCTTTACCCGTGTCGGCGGGGTGCGCCCCCTCGCTTTGCTGGGCGGACGGGCCGTCTTTGCCAATGGCACGGTGGGCACCTTTGGCCTGGAGAAGCGAGAGTCTTCTGAGGAAAACAAGATACCTGGGTTGGACAAGCTCTATTTGGATGTGGGAGCCAAGGACAAGGAGTCGGCGCCGGTTGGCGTGGGGGACATCGCCTGTTTTCAGCGACCGTTCACTGCTCAAGGGGACCGCCTCATGGCCAAGAGTTTCGACGACCGCATCGGCTGCGCTGTCCTGATCCAGGTTATGCGGGACCTGGAGGCCTCACCCCACGATGTCTACTTCGTCTTCAGCGTGCAGGAGGAGGTGGGATTGCGGGGGGCCATCACCTCGACTTACGGCATCCATCCCGACCTGGGCATCTCCGTTGATGTGACACGCACCGGTGATACTCCGGAGGCTCGCACCATGGCCGTCTCCCTGGGCAAGGGGCCGGCCGTCAAGGTCAAAGATGGGGGAATGTTGGCCCATCCAGCGGTCAAGAACCTGCTGGTCGAGACCGCCGAAGAGCTTGGAATTCCCTATCAATTAGAGGTCTTGGTAGGGGGAACCACCGATGCCATGGCCATCCAGGTTTCGCGGGAGGGCGTGCCGGCTGGCTGTCTCTCCATCCCCTGCCGCTACGTGCACACACCCTCGGAGATGGTTGATCATAACGACGTGCTTAACGCCGTCAGGTTGTTCGTAGCGTTGCTCTCGAAGCCCATCGAACTGGGGTAATCCGCATAGGCGGGAGGAGCGCGGTGGGGAGACTTGACCAGTGGTAACCACCCAGCCTGTCATTGCGAGGCGGCGCTTTTCCGCCGAAGCAATCTCCGTTAGAGTTTGGAACACGGAATCACGGAAGGTACGGAGTCGCGGAAACTCCGTGATTCCATGTTCTCCGTGATTCCGTGTTCCCGTGTTCTCCGGATATGCCTGATTAGTCACGACCAGTGCAACAAAACAAAGCCAGGGCATTGCCCCTGGCTTTTGTTCGTGTCCCTCGGTTTCCCCACGCTTTTGGAGAAAACCCGGTTCTTTCCTGTCCAGATGGACAAAATAATGCCAGACCTCTGGCTGACGCAGATATGGTCAAGGTTGGCAGTACTGCCCAGGTGGAGGATTCTCTCAGTTAGGGAATCCACACCCAATGCCCGGCATACAGCCAGTTGTTCCAATGTTGGTGAGCCGGGTTTGCGCTCCACAGTGTCCACCAGCTATGGCCCGTTTTACGGGAGAGCCCGTACCAGGTATCTCCAGGCACTACCTGGTACCAATAACCTGACGGCGCAGGGGGGTACGGAATCCACAGCCAATGGCCGTAGTACAGCCAGTTGTTCCAATGTTGGTGAGCCGGGTTTGCGCTCCACAGTGTATAGTAGCTGACGCCCGTCTTACGGGAGACCGCGTACCAGGTATCCCCAGGCACTACCTGGTACCAATACCCTCCGGCCGGTGGTCCAGCCGAAGCCACCGGGGCTAGAGCCAGCGTCATCATGACAGCAAGCACGAAGGCTATCACCACCAGTCTCAGTTTTCTTTTGCCCATTATTTTCACCTCCTCTCTCGTGATTTGGTTGGACCCTTGGCAAGGGTCGAGGTTAAAATGTCAGCCAGAGGTCTCAAAACCTTTTGCATTGTATCACGCCTCTGTGGACTTGTCAAATGCCATCTTCCCTTGTTTATTTTCCTCATTTCTGGTATACTTATGCCGACATGAGAGTGGGAGAAGGTCAGATTTGAGAGTGGCCATTGTGCACGATTGGCTCAATCAAATGGGAGGGGCGGAGGTGGTTCTGGAGGCGCTGGTGGAGATGTATCCCCAGGCTCCAGTATACACTGCTATGTATTGGCCTCAGGCCATGCCCCAGGAATATCGCTCCTGGGACATCCGCACCTCGTTCATGGACAGGCTGCCCTTCGTCAAGAGATACCACCAGCCCTTCCTCCCTCTGTATCCCCTCGCGTTTGAGAACTTTGATTTCACAGGCTACGACCTGGTCATCAGCAACAAGAGCGGCTTCTGCCACGGTGTCATCACCTCACCCGACACCCTGCACATCTGCTATTGCCTGACTCCCACCCGCTTCCTCTGGGATTACTCCGGCTACGCCGAGCGCGAGAGGCTGAGAAGGCTAGCTCGCCTGGCCCTGCCGCCTTTTTTGAACTACTTGCGGCTGTGGGACCGGGCTGCCGCCGATCGAGTAGATCACTTCGTCGCCATCTCTCGGACGGTCCAGCGGCGCATCGCTAAATACTACCGCCGCGATTCTGCTGTAATCTACCCCCCGGTAGATACAACCAAGTTCGCTCCGGGCGACTCTCGCGACAATTACTTTCTCATCGTCTCGCGCCTTGTTCCCTACAAACGCATTGACCTTGCTGTGCGGGCTTTCAACGAGCTGGGCCTACCTCTGGTGATCATCGGGGACGGGAGAGATCGTGATAGCCTGCGGGCCTTGGCCAGGCCCAATATCGAGTTCCTGGGTCACGTACCCGACGAGAAGATTGGCGACTACTTCGCCCGCTGCCGGGCTTTCATCCTGCCCGGCCAGGAGGACTTCTGCATCGCCCCCGTGGAGGCCCAGGCGGCGGGGCGGCCAGTCATTGCCTATGCCGCCGGCGGTGCCCTGGACACAGTACGGGAAGGAGTGACAGGAGCCTTCTTCTACGAGCAGACACCTGAGGCCCTGATCAAGGCGATCAAAGAATTCGATGAAACTGGCTACGCTCCAGCCGTCATCCGCCGCCACGCCGAGCGGTTTGACAAGCGGGTCTTCAAGGAGCGGCTTAGTGCTTTCATCAAGGAGAAATACGCCGAGCATCAGAAACGAGTGAGGAATGAGTAACGAGTCAATGAGGTAACGAGGAACGAGGCATACTCGTCACCCACCCAGGAGGCCATCATGGAGCTTCGTCAATATTGGAGGATCGTCTTCAAGCGACTTTGGATTCTCATCGCCTTGGTTGCTACCGTCCTGGCTAGTAGTCTGGTCTTTCGACCAGGGCGCCCGGCTCTCTATCAAACCTCCATGCGCTTCACCGTCGCCGTGCTGCCTGAGTCCAGAAGTGACGATTACTACGCCTACGACCGTTACTACACCTGGATGGCCTCGGAGTACCTGGTTGACGAGCTCACGGAGATAGCGGGAAGCGAAGCCTTCGCCAGGGCGGTTAGTGAGGAGCTGGCCAATAACGGCCTCGACATCCCCGCCAGCACCCTGCGCGGTTCACTGGGAGCCGATAGAAAGCATCGCATCTTAACTGTGCACCTCACCTGGGGGGATCAGGCGCAGCTTGAGGAAATAGCTAACGCCGCAGCCAAAGTGCTCCGGGAGCGCAGCGCCGATTTCCTGGGCCAGCTTGGCGCCACCGATGCCGACATCCGCCTCATTGACCCGCCGATGGTGTTACCGGTGGCTCGCAGCCTGAAGGACAAGCTGGACCTGCCCATCCGCCTGTTCCTGGCACTCGTGGCAGGAGTGGCCCTGGCCTTCCTGCTGGACTACCTGGACGACACCGTGCGCGATCGGGCCGAGGTGGAGGCCCTGGGGCTGGCCGTCCTGGGCGAGATACCGCCCTTGCCCGGTCGTCGGCGGTTTCCCTGGGAGAAGAAATTGCCCTAGCGTAGCGCCGTTTTGCCCAAAAGCGGTGGCTATGGTACAATTAGACTGACCACTATCGAGGAGGGAAGTGTGGAAATACAAGAGTATTTCAGGATATTGTGGAAGCGGGGTTGGATCATTGTCTTGGTGGCCTTCATCACCGTCGCCAGCGCCTACGGCTTCAGCAAGATGCAGATGAAGGAATACAAAGGCAGCATCAAGCTGCAATTCAGGACCGCCCGAGCCGATTGGGGGCTGCAAAACGCAGCCAAGGGGTTGCTCCCCAGTTACAGGGAATTCATAACGAACGACAAAACTGCCGCTCAAGTCATAGACCGCCTGAGCTTGGACATGTCCAACGATTCCCTGCTGGCTAAGGTCACCACCAGCGCCGACGAAGCGACCTTTGGCATCCAGATTGATGCCCGTGATCACTATACAAAGACGGCCAGCGACATAGCTCGGACCTTCGCCCAGGTGTTCAAGGAGCAACAAGACGAGTGGAATCAGCGTCAGGACAAACGCGATCAAGTACATGTATACCTCTGGAACGAGGCCCGAGTCAGTCTCTTCAAACCCAGGACGAAAATAAACACCCTGGCCGGGGGCATCTTCGGCCTGATGCTGGGGGTGGTGATAGCCTTCTTCCTGGAGTGGCTGGAGTCGGACATCGTGCGCACCGCCGAGGACGTGGAGCGCCACGTCGGCGTGGCCGTGCTGGGTTCCATACCCACTATCACCTCGGAGGAGGCCGCGCCCGCCAGGACCAGGCGAAAACGCCGTTGGGCTTTCTTGAAGAGTTTCAAATGAGTGTAGGAGGATAGATTTACGATGACAACTGACCGCAAAGAGAGTTTGATTACTTTAGCCAATCCCCGTTCGCCCGCCAGCGAGGCCTATCGCACGCTGCGCACCAATCTGGAATTCTCCAGCCTGGATAAGCCCATCAGGACCATGGTGGTCACCTCCCCAGGCCCTGAGGAGGGCAAATCCACGACCCTGGCCAACCTGGCTATCACCATCGCCCAGGGAGGAAAGAGGGTGATCCTGGTTGATTGCGATTTGCGACGCCCCTCCCAGCACACGATCTTCGGTGTTTCCAACGGGGCGGGGCTCACCACAATGGTCCGTGAAGATAGGGCCATGAAGGAGCCCCCTCTGCAGGAGATTGGTGTCGCCGACTTTTGGCTCCTTCCCAGCGGCCCCTTGCCGCCCAATCCTTCGGAGCTCCTGGGCTCGCGCCGCATGGAGGAAATCATCGCCGCCCTGCTGGAGCAAGCCGACATGCTCCTCTTCGACGTCCCCCCCATCATCGCCGTGACCGATGCGGCCGTGTTAGCCTCCAAAGTTGACGGAGTGCTGCTGGTCTTCAAAGCTGGCGGTACCAAAAGGGATCACGCTCAGCGGGCCAAAGCCCTGCTGGAAAAAGTCAACGCGCGGCTGATAGGATCCGTGCTCAACAACGTTACCTTCGACATCAGCCTGCATCGTTACTATGCCGAACAAGAATGAGCCTGAGGATCAGTAACTTCACTTTGGTTGAGGAGAGCGAAAATGGGAACAATGCGAAAAGTTGAAATCGGTAATTACCTGGTAATTGACCCGGAGATTTGTCATGGACAGATGACCTTCAAAGGTACACGCGTGCCAGTGGACACAGTGTTGACCTTTTTGGCAAAAGGCTATTCGGTGGATCAACTGCTCAGAAGCTGGCCCGAACTCACCCGTCCGGCGGTTGAGGAGGCAATCTCTCTGGCCTCGCAATCGCTACAGACACACTATTCCACGCTCCTTCAGGTCGCCACTGAGGTCATCGCATGAGCCAGATCATTCTGGACGATCAACTCTTTGACCTGGAAGTACTGGTTCCTATTGCACGCTGGATCACTGTCCAGCGTCTGCGTGACCTGCGTCCAGGCGAGGTCATAAAGGACGACCGCGTGCCAGTTCTACTGCGACAGTTGCGTCAACCCACCTTTGTGACAATAGACATGGGATTCTGGAATAGAGGGCTGCGGGATGCCAGGTATTGCATCCTCTGTTTTCCTTTACGCAACGATAAGCAATACGAGTTGCCAGGGTTGCTCCGGCGCTTGCTACGGCTACCTGAGTTCCGCACCAAGAGGGCCCGCATGGGCAAAGTAGCGCAGGTCAGGCCGACTCATATCGAGTACTGGCAACTGGGTGATGAGCAATTGCACAGACTGATCTGGCCCGAGACGTCTGCGTAGAGTGCAAACGGCCGAACTTGCTGACGCCAGCAGAGGCCCACGTCAGCCTGCATCGCTCTACGCGGAACAAGAATTAGCCATGGAATGGGATCCCAAACAGCGAAAAGCCATCGAATGTTCCTTTCCGTTCGTGGAAATCAGCGAGATCGCCGAGCGGCAGTCGTGGCGTAAAGATGTTTACCAACCCGTTTACTACATTCACAAGTGGTGGGCCAGGCGTCTCAGCAGTGTGTTTCGCGCCATTGTGTTGGGGGCCTGCGTCCCTGTGGAAGGCGTGGCTGCCAGAGGATCAGACGGTATACTCGACTTGTTCTACAAACCCAACCAATTTCCAGACACACTCATCTACAATCCATTCATGGGAAGCGGAACGACGGTTGGGGAAGCGTACAAGTTGGGATGCCGTGTCATTGGACGAGACATCAACCCGGTTTCCTACTTCATGGTCAGGAATGCGTTGAGCACGCACGACGTCTCCGAAGTGCGGCAGACTTTCAAGGCTATTGAAAGGGACGTGAGCCACAGAATCAAGGACTACTACAAAGCGCAGGTCGAGCATCACGGTCTGGTGGATGTGCTCTATTACTTTTGGGTGAAGGTTGTTCCCTGTCCCTGCTGCGGCGCGCAAATTGATTTGTTCAATAGCCGCATCTTTGCCAAACACGCTAATCCCAGCAAACAACCAGAGGCAAAGTCCCTGTGCCCCGCTTGCGAGGCAATCAATTTCATAATGGTATATCAGACAGAAGTCACGTGTGACCAATGCGGCACATCTTACAATCCCCAAGAGGGTTCAACGGGCAGAACAAAGGCAACGTGCCCTGATTGCCAAAGCACGTTCCCAATTATCGAAGCTGTAGGTGCTCTGGATCATCCGCCCCGTCACCGCATGTACGCCAAGATGATTCTCAAGCCCGATGGAGGTAAAGAATATCTCCCCGTTGATGAGTACGATCAGGCTCTCTATGGGAGAGCATCTTCGGAACTCAGAACGGGTAACTATGCATATCCTCAGGTGACGATTGAACCAGGCTACAATACAGATCAAGTGCTGAATTACAATTATACCCACTGGCACCAGATGTTCAACGACCGTCAACTGCTGTGCTTGAGTATTCTGAGCGAGCGGATTCGTAATATCGAGAAAGACCCCCTTCGCGCTCTGTTTGCCTGTCTGCTGTCGGGATGTCTCGAGTTTAACAGCATGTTCTGTTCCTTCAAGGGAGAGGGAACGGGAGCGGTGCGACACACCTTTTCTCATCACATCCTGAAACCCGAACGCACGCCACTGGAAGCGAACCTGTGGGGAACACCTGAATCTTCGGGCTCGTTTTCAACTCTGTTCGAGCGGCGTGTTCTTCGGGCCCTCGAATACAAGGACAACCCCTTTGAATTGCAGCTTTCTGACAGGGTGAACGGGAGAAGACAGAGCAGGAAGGTGTTCAATATCAACCGCAAGATGGGCGGCGAGATAGCACCAGTTTACGACGATTTTCAAAGAGGCGACTTCGACATCTATCTGTCGTGCGGAGGTTCCAGCCAGACAGATATTGAAGATGGTGTCGTTGATGCCGTCATAACGGATCCGCCTTTCTTTGACAACGTGCACTACTCTCAGTTGGCCGATTTCTTTTACGTCTGGATACGAGAGATGATGGGCCGTGAGGGTGTCTTTCAAGCAGAAACTACCCGCTCATCTGAGGAAGTTCAGCAAACAGACTCGCAACGTTTCACAGACAATCTGATCGCCGTATTCAGGGACTGCCTCCGAGTATTGAAAGATAACGGGTTGCTTATCTTCACCTATCATCACTCGCGGCCAGAAGGCTGGTCAGCGATCCTGGAAGCCATCCACGAAGCGGGATTTTACATCGAGGCCGCCCATCCCGTGAAATCAGAAATGTCGGTCGCGATACCGAAGCAGCAAGCCAAAAGCCCGATAGACATTGATATCATCATCGTTGGCCGCAAACTCGCTTTGATAGAGCCCTTCCCGCAGGTTCCGCTAGACCTGTTCAGCGAATGTGTTGAGGAAACCAGCGAGATCGTCGAAGCGTTCAACAGGTCGAACAGGAGGTTGAGCCGCAGCGACATAACCGTCATCATGATGGCCCGCCTGATAACAACTTTGTCCCGTGCACGGGATCTGGAAAAGATTCTCAGTTACTCACGTTCTATCGAAAATGAGATGGGCGTGACCGTTGAGACAATCTGGAAACAACAGAATCCGAGAGACGTGCTCTTAGAAGAACGGCAGATGAGGCTTTTCTAGGGTTGAGGATAAGGCAGCTAACCCATCACGTCTGGAGGCTGAGGCATTGCCTATTGCCAGCTTTTCGCTAACGAGATCATAGAAGGCGTTTGCGCCTTCGGCGCTCCGCCCAAAGCCGGCCTGCGGCGGGCCTTCGCAAACGCCTGGACGTTAGGCAACATAAATCAAGGAGAACAGGAGATGATGGCAGCGATAGAATCAGAACGTGAAGAGCTCCTGAAGCTCTATGAGTTAGCTATCAATGAGGAGCATTGCTATTTGGATGCCCACCAGAAGCGCATTGATTTCTATACCAGTATTCTATCGGCACTGTTGACTGGAACGGGAATTGGTCTTTTCCAGGCCTCAGAGTGGTACCATTTTGCGTTCCTGTGCATCGCCCCAGTTCTGATCTTTGCAGTTTCAAGCATTGCGATTCAGGGTACTTTTCGAGTGTACCAGCGTCTCTTGGAAACTATCACAGTCCGTGCCAAGATTGAACAGGAACTGGGTCTAACGAGTAGGCAACCAAGCGGTGCCGAAGATCTTGACTACTATTGGCGATCAGAACCGATCATTCCACACAGGCATATCGAAAGTCGCAAAAAGTATGAATCATCTAAAGCTTTCTTGGACGCAAATGTCACAAAGGGGCTTCAATTATGGGCCGGGCGTCTGTTTCGTGTCTTCCAGTGGTTGAGCTTTGGGGTCCTTCTTGGTCTGCTCGCCCTAGCGATTTGGAAGGGACTGTGAAACCTGCAGTGACTGCAAATAGATTTGCATAGCCTAACGCGCCGTTGGCGGCTTCGCCCAAACCCACCGCTTTCTTGTGGGCAAAGGCCGCTTGCCATTGAAGTGTCGTGGTACATGAAACCGGAGGATAAAGAAATATGGAGCCAAGGGCCATTACTCGAATGCTTCTCGTAGCCGGGATGACAGCCTTGCTGCTGGCCTCGTCTATGGCAGCGCTGGCTATCACAGCCGACAGTCCTTGCGATAACGTGTGCGTGGACGAAAGCTGTGTATCCGTGCCCACCGATTGGCTGGGGCCCATCCCGATCACCGACACCTTCATCATCTACCCCACCAGCGCCTGCCTCTGCGATAGCGGGAACCGAATAGAGGGGGAGGGTGAGTTCTTCCTGCCCAACATCCAGGCCGATCAGGGAACGGACGGCCGCCAGAGACCGCATACATGGCCGTCAGCGCCTATGACAGCTCGGGCAACAGCAGTCCCCCCTCGGAAGGGGTCGGGCTGAGTTTTGTGTATCTGCCGCTGGTGTTGAAGAACCAGCATTAGCCAAAATCGCCAGGAAAGGAGGGATTTGCATGGGTTCTGTCAAGAAATGGCGAAAGAAAAAGATAGCCAAGCATAAGCACAAGAAGCGA
The DNA here is from genome assembly GCA_034431315.1 of Anaerolineae bacterium. Lineage (GTDB taxonomy): Bacteria > Chloroflexota > Anaerolineae > VGOG01 > VGOG01 > JAUWOY01. Next base: position 7,292 of record DAOUDK010000037.1, on the reverse strand, counting down.
CTGAAGAAGACTCGTTGGCAAAGACGCAGGAAGAAATAGGGACATGAAATCAGGACTGCCGATGGGCGTGAAACGTGAAGACGTATTGCGTGTTGCGTAGGTCTCAACGGAATACGCAACACGCAATACGCGCCGCATAAAACTTAAACATGGGAGTTGCAATGAAAGGTTTGATTCTCAGCGGGGGCAAGGGCAAGCGCCTCAGGCCCATTACCTACACCAGCGCCAAGCAACTGGTGCCGGTGGCTAATCGTCCGGTGCTGTTTCGCGTCCTCGATGCCATGGTGGAGGCAGGCATCACCGATATCGGCATCGTGGTGGGCGACACAGCACCGATTATTGAGGCCGCCGTGGGCGATGGCTCGGCCTGGGGAGCTAAAGTGACCTACGTCCACCAGGAGGCACCTTTGGGCCTGGCCCATGCCGTCAAGATCTCTGAGGACTATCTCACAAACGATCGCTTCGTGATGTTTCTGGGCGACAACGTCATCGAAGGCGGCATCACCTCCCTGGTGGAGCAGTTCACTGCCAGCGGCTGGAACGCTCAGATCGTCCTCAAGCAGGTGGAGAATCCCCAACAGTTCGGTGTGGCCGAGCTACGGGATGGACGGATAGTCCGCCTGGTGGAGAAACCAAAGCACCCTCCTAGCAATCTAGCCGTGGTGGGCATCTATATGTTCGACCATCACGTCTTTGAGGCCGTCAATGCCATAAAGCCCTCCTGGCGAGGTGAGTTGGAGATAACCGATGCCATACAGTACCTCATAGACAAAGGGTATCGGGTCTATCCCTACGTCCATGAGGGTTGGTGGATTGACACTGGCAAGATGGAGGACATGCTGGAGGCCAACCGCCTAATTCTGGACACCAACGAGTCTCGAATGGAGGGATTTGTTGACGCCGACTCTAAGATCAATGGCAAGGTCGTTATCGAGAAGGACGCCGAGATCATCAACAGCACCGTGCGCGGGCCGGCCATCATCGGGGAGCGAACCAGGGTGGTGAACGCCTACATCGGCCCTTTCACCTCCATCTATCACGACTGCCTCATCGCCGACTGCGAGATCGAGCACTCCATGATCATGGAGCACTGCAAGATCGAGGACATCCACCACCGCATCGAGGACAGCCTGATCGGGCGCCACGTAGAGATAGTCCGCTCACCCGCCAAGCCCCGCGCCTACAAGATGGTGCTGGGGGATCACAGCAAGGTGGGGATACTTTAGAGAGGGAAAAAGTGAAGACGACGCTAATCTACGCCGGCATAGCCGGCTACGGGTTCGAGAGCCTGGGCAAGGGGATGGAGGCGGGCTGGATAAACCACGGCCTGGCCCAACTCTCTGCCTGCGCCAAGGCCGAGGGGTTCGACGTAGACCTCATTGACCTGAGAGGTCTCAAGGACTGGGACGAGTTCCGGGCAGAGTTGGAGCAGCGCCGACCGGACGTCACGGGGCTGACGATGATGAGCGTGGACTACAACCCGGTGACGCGGGCTTTAGAAGTGATCAAGGACGTGGACCCTTCGATCATCACCGTCGTCGGCGGCCCCCATCCAACGCTGGTGCTGGACGAGGTGGCGGCAAATCCCAAGATTGACTACATCGTCACCCACGAGGCGGAGATCACCTTCCCCTGGCTGCTGGCCGCCATTGAGGGAGGCGAGCCGCCGAAGGAACGAGTGCTGGTCGGGGAAAGGCCCAACCTGGACGCCATACCCTCCGTGGATCGGGAGCTGTTCTTGGATGAGTGGCACCGGTGCGGCTACGTCCCCGATTCCCCTGAGGCGCCCTTCGTGCCGGAGCTGCCGCCACCCTTTCTGACCATCATCGCCGGGCGCGGCTGCATTTATAACTGCAACTTCTGCCAGCCCGCCGAGCGCATCATCTTCGGCCGGTTCCGCCAGCGGAGCGTGTCCAGCGTCACCGAGGAGTTGAAGCTCCTGCAGGAAAAGTATCACTTCGCCAGCTTCATGTTCCACGATGACTGTTTGACCAACGACCGGGACTGGGTGGCCGAGTTCTGTGAGGCTTACAAGCGGGAGGGGTTCACTCAGCCCTTTTTCTGCCAGAGCCGGGCCGACATCATCGTCCGCCACGAGGAGTTGGCGGAGCTGATGGCCGATGCCGGCTGCCGAGGCTACCTTATCGGCTTCGAGAGCGGCAACGACAGAGTACTGCGCTTCTTGCGCAAGGGCACTACCAGAGAAGTGAACCTGAAAGCGGCCCAGGTCTGCCGGAAGTACGGCATCTCCGTCTGGGCCAATTACATGTTGGGCCTCCCCACCGAGACCAAAGAAGAGATGCTGGATACCATCTCCATGCTCAAGGAGATTGACCCCGACTACTACAGTCCGGCCTTCTACACCCCCCACCCCGGCAGCGACCTTTACACCTACTGCATCGAAAACGACCTCTCCCTCATCGCCAGCCACGACCAATATCGCCGCAACCCCACCGAGACGAAGATCAAGGGGCAGGATCCTGAGTTCCTGAACTGGGCCCTGGCGGAATCTCAGCGCCGCAAGCCCTGGAACACCTTCAGGCGATGGGCGCGCCGTAACTGGACGCGCTACGCCAATCCACGCAAGGCTTGGCGCAAGGCTAAGCGGGTGTTGCTCGGAGAGTGAGAGAGGAATTCGGAAGCTGAAATGCCTATGCTCAATCTCATTCTCTACAACGGTAAGCTGCTCACCCAGGATTCTGACTTTCCCCGGGCCACCGCCGTCGCTATCGGCGATGGCCGTTTTCTGGCTGTCGGGAGCGATGCCGAGATTCGAGCGCTGGCTAGGAGCAACACCCAGACGATTGACCTGGGCGGCCGCTTGGCGCTGCCCGGCCTGACCGACGCCCACTTTCACTTCTACGATTGGGCGCTCGGTCTGCGGCGGCTGCCCCTGGCAGACACGACCTCGCTATCCGACCTGCGACAGCGGCTGGCTCAAAGGGCAAGCGAGACGTCCCCCGATCACTGGATTCTGGGCCAGGGCTGGAACGAGACCCGCTGGCCCGATCCGTGCATCCCCACCCGCGCCGATCTGGACGACGTGGCTCCTGCTTACCCCGTCATCCTGTGGCGCAGCGACATGCACCTGGCCGTGGTCAACTCGCGGGCGCTGCGGGAGGCAGGCATCACCGGCGACACGCCGGATCCGCCCCAGGGCGTCATTGACCGAGATGAGTCGGGGCAGCCAACCGGCGTGCTGCGCGAACGGGCCATCACCCTGATACGAAACGTCATCCCCCCGCCCACCGAAGAAGAGACCGTCGAAGCCATGCGTGAAGGATTCCCCCTTCTCCACCGTCTGGGCCTGACCGGCGTTCACGACCATCGAGGCATGAGCGGTGCCGATGGGCCGCCGGCTTTCCGCGCCTACCAACGCCTGCAAGCGGCAGGCGAACTGGCCCTGCGGCTATGGATGAACATCGCCGGCGAGCATCTGAGCGAGGCTATCGCCCTGGGCCTGCGCACCGGCTTCGGCGATGACACTTTGCGTGTGGGACACGTCAAACTCTTCGCCGACGGTGGCCAGGGCGCCCGCACGGCCTGGATGCTGGAGCCCTACGAGGACACAGGCGAGTGCGGCATGCCCCTGACGCCGATGGCAGAGATCGCCGAGGCCGTGCGCCGCGCCGATCAGGCTGGGCTGGCCGTGGCCGTCCACTCCATCGGCGACCGCGCCAACCGGGAATTGCTTACCGTCTTTGAACAAGTTCTGGTGGAACACGAAACACGGAATACGCAATACGCAATACGCAATATCCCCCACCGCATCGAACACGTCCAGATGATCCGCCCCGACGACGTGACCCGGCTGGCCCGCCTGGGCATCGTGGCCTCGGTGCAGCCCATCCACGTCACCGACGACATCCCCATGATCGAGCAGTCGGTGGGCCAGCGGGGGCGCTTCGCCTACCCCTTCCGCGACATGCTGGACGCTGGCGTGACCCTGGCCTTCGGCTCCGACTCGCCGGTGGCCGATCCCAATCCTCTGTGGGGCATCCACGCCGCCGTCACCCGCCAGCGGCGAGACGGCACCCCGCCGGGCGGCTGGTACCCGGCGCAGCGGCTGACCGTAGCCGAGGCGGTGTGGGGCTTCACCATGGGCCCGGCCCTGGCCAGCGGCCGAGAGGCCGAGTTGGGCAGCATCACCCCCGGCAAACTGGCGGACCTGGTCGTCCTCGACCGCGACATCTTCGCCATCGAGCCGATGGAAATTGCCCAGGCGCAGGTGGTGATGACCGTCTTTGACGGGCGAGTGGTATACCAGCGTTAGGATCAGATGCTGCCCAAGTTCTACCGGCTCTCCGTATTGATAGAGACGAGAACGTGAGGCATTTCCGTGTTTCGTTCACTGCTACGCACCACGCATCATTTGAGGTCATTATGTCCAACAAATTGCTCTCTATGCACGAAGCGGTGGCTCGGTTTGTCCACGACGGCGACACCGTGGCCATCGAGGGCTTCACCGCCTGCATCTGTTTCGCCGCCGCCCACGAGATCATCCGCCAGGGCCGCCGCGACCTGACCCTGTGCCGCATGACGCCCGACCTGATCTACGACCAGATGATCGCCGTCGGGTGCGCTCGCAAGATGATCTTCTCCTACCTGGGCAACCCCGGCGTCGGTTCGCTGCACTGTGTTCGCCGGGCGGTGGAGAAGGGTATCCCGCGGGCCATTGAGCTGGAGGAGTACTCCCACTTCGGGACGGTGGGGCGTTACCTGGCGGGGGCCTATCGGCTGCCCTTCTTCCCCCTGCGCTCCTATCTAGGAAGCGACCTGCCCAAGGTCAACCCCCGCATCCGCTTCGTCGAGAGCCCCTATGGCGATGGCCCCATCGCCGTCGTCCCGCCCCTCAACCCCGACGTAGCCATCGTCCACGCCCAGCGGGCCGATCGGGAGGGGAACACCCAACTGTGGGGGCTGCTGGGGGTGCAAAAAGAGGCCGCCTTCGCCGCCAGTCACGTCATCGTCGTCGTGGAGGAGATCGTGGACGAGGCGGTGATCCGCGCCGACCCGAATCGCACCATCATCCCAGGCCTGGTGGTGGACGCGCTGGTCCACGAGCCCTACGGCGCCCATCCCTCGTACGCGCAGGGGTGCTACGACCGGGACAACGAATTCTACCTGCGATGGGACGAGATCAGCCGGGACGAGGCGGCCACGCAGGCCTGGCTGGAGGAGTGGGTCTACGGCGTGCGCAACCGGGCGGAGTACGTGGAAAAGATGGGTTCAGAGACCTGGGAGCGGCTGCGGGCCGGGGAAGCCTGGGCCGGGCCGGTGAACTATGGAGCGTACCGATGACAGACTACACCCCTTCTGAAATGATGATCGTGGCAGCAGCGCGGGCGTTGGCGGGGGTTCGCACCGTTTTCGTCGGCGTGGGGCTGCCCAACATCGCCTGCAACCTGGCACAGCGAACGATAGCACCAGCCCTGGAGTTGATCTACGAGAGCGGCGTCTATGGCGCCCGACCGGCCCGGCTGCCCCTCTCCATCGGCGACCCCACCCTCATCAGCGGGGCGACCTCGGTCTGCTCGATGGCTGACCTTTTTGGGCTGTACCTGCAGGGTGGGCGGGTGGAGGTGGCCTTCCTGGGCGGGGCGCAGATTGACCGCTTCGGCAATCTGAACACCACCGTCATCGGCGACGGCTCGACTGAGCTCGCCGAAGTCTGGGAGCACCCCAAGGTGCGCCTGCCGGGCAGCGGGGGCGCGTGCGAGATCGCCATCAACGCCCAGCGAATTTTCGTGATCATGCGACTCCGGCGGCGAGCCTTCGTCGAGCAGTTGCACTTCCTCACCAGCCCCGGCCACCTGGGAGGCGCGGGCGAGCGAGCCAAACTGGGGCTGCCGGGAAGCGGCCCCCAGTTGGTGGTCACCGACCGGTGCGTCTTCCGCTTCGACAAAGAGATGGGAGAGATGATGCTGGAGAGCCTGCATCCAGGCGTGAACCTGGCCGAGGTGCAGGAGGAAGTGAATTGGGAGCTTAAGGTGGCCCCGGACCTCTCAGAGACGGAACCGCCAGCGGAGGAGGAACTGCGCTTGCTGCGTGAGGAGCTGGACCCGCAGGGGCTGTATCGCTGACAGGGTCTTGAGCCTGCCCATGATACCTACCCTGAGCGAAGTCGTACGCTAACTTGACAATCGGGCGAATTCATGATATAACCCAAAGGTACGTTTCTAGCTGACGCAGTTCTCTGATGGCCTTCACTTGTCGCAAGCGGGTAAGGCTATCCCCGACATTGGCCCGGTCTCACCAAGACCCCAGACAGAAAGGAGGCGCGTTTATGTAATGAGACTAACTTGACAAGAATGTGTATCCGGAGAAGAAGCTGCTGCAACCGTGCAACAGCAATACCATGTTATATCATTAAGGAGGAGGAAAAACAATGAACGGCAAAAGAATCTTTGGGCTGCTGATGACAATGCTCATCCTGAGTTCCCTCATTGCAGCCTGCTCTCAGCCCACCCCCGAGGTGATCGAGAAAGAGGTAGTAGTCGAAAAAGAGGTCCCGGTCACCGTCGAGGTGGAGAAGGAGGTGGTCGTCGAGAAGGAGGTGGTCGTCACCGCTACGCCGGCCCCCAAGCCGGAAGGGGAGACCATCCGCATCGGCGGCATTGGGCCGCTCTCGGCGCCAGGCAGCGTGGTGGGCGGCATCGCCATGCAGTTCGCCATGAACCTGGCAGTGAAGGACATCAACGAAGCCGGTGGAGTGCTGGGCCGGCCCGTCGAGCTCGTCTTCGCTGACACCGAGGGGTTGCCGGAGCGCGGCGTCTCCGTCGCTAAGCGGCTGATCACAGAGAATGAAGTCGTGGCCATCGTCGGGGAGTATCACAGCGCCGTCGGGCTGCCCATCGCCGACGTGTGCCACGAATACGGCATCCCGGTCGTCTTCTCTGAGACCTGGTCCGACAAGATCACCGAGACCGGCTATCCAGAGGTCTTCCGTATTGCGCCGGCCTCGTCCATGAACTCCCGCGCCACAGCCGAATGGTTCGCCGCTGTAGGGGTAGAGACAGTAGTCAGCATCGTCGAGAACACCGACTACGGCATCGGCCAGAACGAGAAAGACCTCCAGTTCTTTGACAGTCTAGGCATCGAGTCCGTTGAGGTCTTCTTCGTCGAGTTGGGCACGGAGGACTTCTTGCCCATCCTCACTCGCGTTCAGGCCATTACCCCGCCGCCGGACGCCATCCGCGTGGCGGTGACCGGTGAGACCAGCTACAACCTGGAACAGCAGATGGCGGAGCTGGGCATCGCACCGTCGGCGGACACCATCGGCACTGCCAACC
>DAOUDK010000036.1:0-17056 GCA_034431315.1 Anaerolineae bacterium | reverse complement strand
GGCGATAACCAGCAGGAAAGAGATGCTATTCAGATGTAAAAGAGCTACTTATGTTAAAAAAAAGCCCCAAGTGCACTTAGCAGAGATCTGTCTACTATTCTCCGATACACTCTCTATGGGGATGACTGGAATCGGCGACTCTGTAATGGGTGCTACGGGTGGTTACTCTCAATTTATGAAATTAAAGCGGGTAGCTCAGCAGATGATGAGAAGACAGAGGCATTAGCTGAGCTTTTACTTTCCTTATTCAATCATGATCAAGAACAGGAAGCCAAACGCCTCTTTAGGCTTTCCGAAAAGCGAGCTGAATTGCTGTCGAATAGCACCATTCGGTTTCTTTCCACCGCTGATCACGTTGCACGTTCTTTGAGTGACGAAACGAATCTTGAGTGGTCACCCGCTATTATTGGCTACTGTAAGGCCGTTGAACTTGAAATTGTTGAACGGTTGATTATGCCGTTGACTACGATGCAGGGTGATCCATCTCTAAACGATGATGTTAAAGACAAGGATGTGGGTCGAATCGCCAAGTTCATTAGGGATGGTACAGGCAAGCCGCCTGAATTGGGCACGTTTGCCCATTTTCTGCAAACGCTTATCAACAGCAAAAAACGAAGATCAACAAGCGTACTTATGTCAGCGTTTGATGGTCAAATGCGCAACTGGCCGAATACCAATTGGATTCTCGACTTGAACGGATTGCATTCGTCACTTTTGTTGCTTATAAAGGATTTCCGTAATCCTGCTGCACATATCGATGAGTTAAGACATCAGGACTTCGAGAACTGCCGAGAATTGGTGCTTGGAGAGCAAGGACTGCTTTGGAAATTGATTCAAGCAACCAAATCACACAAATAGCAGCCTAACAATGCTTTCACGCCGACCTGCGAGCCTGAGGCTCATTTGCCCTTTAAGGCTTTGGTTGTTGAGGTCGTCTCGCCCGTGAAGTAGCTGGTTTCTGCTCGCAGGCGGGTGAAGCTGGCGTTAGACCGCCCTGAATTCACGCCTAGCTGTTATATTTGATGGAGATAGCGCGATGAAATACGCAAGTCGAGGACATGCGCTAGGTTTTGCTAATCGGACTCGCAAGAATCTTGAACATATCGAGACAGCATTCGCAAATGGAGCCGATGTTCATGTAATTACCCAGCTTGTAAACTCTCTATTGGGACTCATAGTATTTCCGTTGGAGAAAAACTTTGTTGATTCAATACGGACTAATCGTCTAGTTGACCTACAAAAACATGGTTGGCCTGAATGGACAGTCACGCACGGCTCAAGTGAAACGCTTGGTGAGCTTATAAAGAATCTTAGACATTCTGTAGCACACGGCAACATACGATTCTCGTCTGAGAGCCGCAATAGTGATGAGGTGGATATTGAGGTCGAGAATTATCAACCGCCTCAATATAAACAACTAAAGTGGTCTGCGAAAATCACGGCTAAACATCTGCGCGAGTTCTGCCTCCGCTTTATCAATCTCATCGATGAAACAATCGGATGAATCCGTCGAGGCGATTATCGCAGGGTGTTGAGCGGCGGTCTAACACGCGGTTGCAGGCGACTTGCGCTTCGCGCTCCGCTTCGCTGCGCGCTCGCACGAGCGCCTGAACCGCAACGTTAGCTCGCACATTCAATCGAAATGTATGTCCTGAGCCAGGTCGAAGGGCCAGCACTTCAGTTCTGCTGGCCCTTTTTTGTTGCTTTCCAAGCAGTCTGCCTACCCCTTCTTGACCATTACTGACTTCAGATGTATAATCTCAAGGCTGCTGCGTCGAAGCCACAAAGGCAGCATCCACAGCACAAGTAGGAGCAGGAATGGACAAGCCCGCTGTTTATCCCCTGGTCGGCATCCCAAGCCGCAGCGATCAAACAAGTCGCTCCAGCACCCCTATCTTCACTCAGAACCGAACATACGTGGAGGCTGTAGCAATAGCCAGTGGAGCCCCAGTGCTGATCCCCCTGAACTTGGACGAGGAAGCCCTGCGGGCTATCTATGAGCGGCTCGATGGCCTGCTCCTGGCCGGCGGTGGAGATCTGCACCCGAAGCACTACGGCGAGGCGATCCACGAAAAGTGCGGCCAGAGCGATGAGGCGCGGGACACGGTGGAGTTGACGTTGGCTGGCTGGGCTCTGGCTGAGGGCCTGCCAATTCTGGGTATCTGCCGGGGCATCCAGGTACTGAACGTGGCGACCGGGGGCACTCTCTACCAGGATATTGCTTCCCAGGTGCCGGGTTCCCTCAAACACGACTTTCGGCCTGACTATCCCCGCAACTACCTGGCCCATCAAGTGACGGTCAACGGCGATTCGCAGTTGGCCGCTATTTTGGGCCAGAGCCGGGTAGGCGTCAACAGCACGCATCACCAGGCCGTCAAAGACCTGGCACCAGGCTTCAGGGTTGTGGCCCGGGCTCCCGATGGCCTGATAGAAGCCATTGAGGACCACGATCACCCCTTTGCCCTGGGGGTGCAGTGGCACCCTGAGGAGCTGGTGGAGGATGCCCCACCCATGCGGCGACTGTTCGAAGAGTTTGTCTCAGCAGCGAGGAGCTAGCATGAGCATCCAGGTGCCAGGCACTTTCATCGAAGATCCCAAGGCGAAAAGCGCTCCCCAATCGTCTTCGGCCCTGGGCCAGACAGCTTTTTCGGAAGTGCCTGGCACCTCCAGCCAGCAGCGAGCTATCGGGGTCTTTGACTCCGGCGTGGGCGGTCTCTCGGTGATGCGGGAGATTGCCAGGCAGTTGCCCCACGAGGACATCCTCTATTTCGCCGACGGCGCGAACTGTCCCTACGGTCCCCGCCCTCTGGAAGAGGTCAGAAAACTGTCCGAGGCTGTTACGGCCTTTCTGGTCCAACAGGGGGCTAAGATCGTGGTGGTGGCCTGCAACACCGCCTCAGCAGCCAGTTTGCATCACCTGCGGGCGATCTTTCCAGTACCCATCGTGGGGATGGAGCCAGCCATCAAGCCGGCGGCGGAGATGACCGAGAGCAAGAAGCTAGGAGTCATCGCCACTCAGGTCACTTTTCAGGGGAGGCTCTTCGCCAGGCTGGTGGAACGCTTCGCCGCCAACGTAGACGTTTACACCCAGGTCTGCCCCGGCCTGGTGGAGAGGGTCGAGGCGGGGCTTATCGAGGATGTCGAGACCGAGGCGCTTTTGGCGGACTATCTGAAGCCGATGCTGGAGGCGGGCATTGACTCGCTGGTGCTGGGCTGCACTCACTACCCCTTCCTGCGGAAAACCATCGAGCGGGTGGTGGGGCCAGGGGTGAAGGTGATAGATCCCAGCCCGGCCGTGGCCCGTCAAACTGGCCGGGTGTTGGAGGCGAAAGGGCTGGCCAACCTTCCTCCACCCCAAAGTTGGGGGGGAAAGAGGGGGGGCAGGGTGGGCAAGCATTTATTCTACACCAGCGGCGACCCGAAGGCCTTCGCAGCAATGGTGGAGAGGCTGATCGGCGAACGGGGCCAGGTGCAACAGGTGAAGTGGGGGGCAGATGCCGAAACACTACAGCGAATTTGGAAAAAAGCGAATTGAAAGCAAAGAATTCGTTCCTTTCTCAATTCGATGTAGTGCCAAACGATAACAAAACTTTAAGAAGGAGGAAGAAAATGCCAAACTTTATTTCGGACGAATGGATCAAGGCTGTTTGCCAGGAGCTCAACCAGAGCGAGGCCTACGCCCAGGCGGCCAAGAACTGGGAGGGCGATTTCTACTTCATCGTCGAGCCAGGGGGCGAGATAGAAGAGCAGGGCATCTTCTACATTGACCTCTGGCACGGAAAGTGCCGCGGGGCCAGGCTCATCGGCGACGAGAAGGAGGAGCAGCCGGTCTTCAGGATGAGTGCGTCGCTGAGCTCCTGGCGCAAGGTCATCGAGAAGAAGCTGGACCCCATCCAGGGGCTGATGACCCGTCAACTGAAGCTCAAGGGCAACATGGCCATGATCATGCGCAACGTTAAGGCCGCCCAGGAACTGGTCAACTGCTGCACGCTCGTCCCGACGGAGTTCCCAGGCGAGTAGGCACCTGTTAGGAGGAGAAAGATGTGGTTCTTCAATAGTCCGGAGATCGTCTTCGGCGAGGATGCCCTGGGCTATCTGGACGAGATCGAGGGCGTGCGAGCCCTCATCATCACTGACGAAAACATGGTGAGGCTGGGCTTTGTGGACAGGGTGATCGGCCACTTCGAGAAGGCGGGGATCGAGACGCGGGTCTTCGCTGAGGTGGAGCCTGATCCGTCGCTGGAGACAGTGAAGCGGGGAGCGCAGGTCGCGCTGGCCTACGAGCCTGATTGGATCGTCGGGCTGGGCGGTGGCTCGGCGATGGACGCCGCCAAGGCCGTGTGGGTGCTCTACGAGCGGCCCGACTTGGAGCCCGATGCGATCAGCCCCGCGGAGATGCTGGGCCTGCGCAAAAAAGCCCGCCTCATCGCCATTCCCACCACTTCGGGCACCGGGGCCGAGGTCACCTGGGCCGTCGTGCTCACCGATACCAAGGAGAGACGCAAGCTGGGCCTGGGCTCGCGGGAGAACGTGGCCGACATCGCCATCGTTGACCCCGCCTTCGTGGCCGATCTGCCCCCTCAGATCACCGCCGACACGGGCATGGATGCTCTAACCCATGCCATCGAAGGTTACACCTGCACCTGGCGCAACGACTTCTCCAATGGCCTGTGCCTCAAGGCCGTCCAGTTGGTCTTCGATTACCTGCCGCCTGCTTACGCAAAAGGCGACCGGGAGGCGCGAGAGAAGATGCACAACGCGGCCACCATCGCCGGGCTGGGTTTCGGCAACGCCCTGGCCGCCCTGGCTCACAGCATGGGCCATTCCCTGGGGGGCGTCTTCCACGTCCCCCACGGTCGAGCCGTGGGCCTCTTCTTACCCTACACTATCGAGTTCGTCGTCAGAGGCGGGGGGACGCGCTACGCGGAGATAGCCCGCTTCCTGGGGCTGGCGGCGGAGAGCGAAGAGGATGGAGCGGCGAGCCTGGTATCCGCCATCCGAGGTCTGCTCAAGATGTTGAGCCAGCCGACCACCATCGGGGAATTGGGCATCTCACCGGACGAGTTCGAGAGGGAGCTTCCGAAGCTGGTCGAGAACGCCGAGAACGACTCCTGCGCTGTCACCAGCCCCCGCATCCCCAGCACCGAGGAGTTTGAGAGGCTCTACCGCTACGCCTACGAGGGCAGGGTTGTTGATTTCTAGGGGGGATGAGACCGGGGCGGGGACGCTATATGCATTAAGCTAAGACGGCTACCTGTGGGAAAACGGTTGCTGGCCAGCCCCGCCGTGGCATAAAGTGCCACGGCTACGAAGCTGCCACCCCGTAAACGGGGTTCTTGAGCCCGATTCATCGGGCGGAAGCTCCGTAGCACGGCGACTTCATCGCCGTGCGGCCTCGGCAAGCGCAACATAATCCTTAACTTGATGCGTATGGGCGGGGACGCTCCTTCGTAGCAAGGAAGAAAGGAGAACGCTATGAACGGCTACATGAGCAAACTGCTGGTCGTGGACTTGACCAGCGGCAAGATCGAAGACGAACCCCTGAATGAAAACTACGCCCGCCAATTCATCGGCGGCAGCGGCCTGGCTGCCCGCTATCTTTATGACCTGCTGGATCCTGATCCTGACCTCGATCCGTTAAATCCTGCCAATCCGCTGTTCTTCATGGCCGGCCCGCTCACGGGCACCCGCGCCCCTTCCTGTGGCCGCTTCGTGATCTGCGCCCGCTCGCCCCTCACCGGCCTCTGGGGCGAGTCCAATTGCGGCGGCTTCTTCGGGCCGGAGATGCGCTTTGCCGGCTACGACGGCATCATCGTCAAGGGCCAGGCGTCAGAGCCGATCTACCTGCACATCGCCGATGGCAAGGCCAGCCTCCGAGACGCCAGTCGCTTCTGGGGCAAGGGTACCTACGAAACCCAGGAAGCCATCAAGGAAGAAGTGGGCGACGCTAAGACCAGAGTGGCCTGCATCGGCCCGGCGGGTGAGAACCTGGTGAAGTACGCGGCCATCATGAGCGATAAAGGGCGAGCAGCAGGCCGAACCGGCATGGGTACGGTCATGGGCTCCAAGAACCTCAAGGCTGTGGCCGTGCGCGGCAACGGACAAGTGCCTCTGGCCGAGGAGGCGCGTTTCAAGACCGTCGTCCGGGAGATGCTGAGCATCCTCAAGAATGATGCCCTCACCGAGGTGCTTCGGGTCACAGGAACGGCCGGAACTCTCGATTACCTCATGCTTTTGGGGAGCGTTCCCAACCGCTATTTTACCGAAGGGGAGTTTCCCGAGGCGTATGCCCTCAGCGGCTCGACCATGGCCGAGACCATCCTCACCGGCCGCTCCACCTGCTACGGCTGCCCCATCGCCTGCGGACGCAAGGTGGAGGTGAAAGAGGGTAGGTATAAGCTAAAGGAGACCAAGGGACCAGAGTACGAGACCGTTGCTGCTTTGGGCACTATGCTGCTCATTGACGACCTCCCAGCCGTCTCCTACCTGGGTCACCTCTGCGACGCCTATGGCCTGGACACCATCAGCACTGGCTCTACCATTGCCTTCGCCCATTATCTCTTCGAGGGCGGTGTAATCGGCCCCGCCGAGACGGGCGGCCTGGCTCTGCGATGGGGCGATCCGGACACAGTGGCCGATCTGATCGGGATGATCGCGCGAAGAGAGGGCTTTGGCGATGCCTTGGCCGAGGGCTCGCGACGGCTGGGTCAGCGGTATGGAGTGGAGGAGCAGGCCGTCCAGGTCAACGGTCTGGAGGTAGGTATGCACGATCCCCGTGCCTTTCCGGCCATGGCCCTGGTCTACGCCACCTCTCCCCTTGGGGGAAGCCACAATCAGGGTGATATGTATTGGGTAGAGAGCGGGCGATCGGTGGATGAGTTGGGGATTCCTATGACCGACCGTTTTCAGGCGGACGGCAAGGCCCAGATTGTGGCTCGCCATCAGGACTGGCGCAGCTTCTGCAATGCCCTCATCGTGTGCTACTTCTCCAATGCCCCTGTCCAGAGCTATGTTGACCTGCTGGCAGCAGCCACCGGCTGGGAAGTGACCCCTGACGACATATTGCTCGCGGGGGAGCGTATCTGGAACCTGAAGCGAGCTTTCAACAATCGCCTGGGGCTGACCCGCGCCGACGACAGGCTGCCCCAACTGCTCTTGCAGCCCCTCGCTGAGGGCGGTACTCAGGGCCACGTGCCCAACCTGGAACTGATGCTCAAGGAGTACTACGCGGTCAGGGGCTGGGATACGGAAACGGGCAAGCCAGGCCGGGAGAAGCTGGAGGAATTGGGGTTGGGGTGGGTGGCTTTGGAAATTAGAGATTAGAAATTAGAGGTTGGAACATCCAACATCCAACTTCCAGTGATAGATTTGAGACGTTCAGGTCAGCTCGATAATCATCGCCACCGCTCCCCCTCCCCCCAGACAGAGGGTGGCCAGGCCGGCCCTCAGGCCGCGATCCTTCAGGGCGTAGATGAGGGTGACTAATACGCGAGTGCCGCTGCAGCCAATGGGATGGCCCAGGGCGATGGCCCCGCCGTTGACGTTGACCTTGTCCCAGTCCCAGCCCAGCGCCTTGCCGTCGGCCACCATCTGGGCGGCGAAGGCCTCGTTGGCCTCGATGAGGTCGAGATCGTCCAGGCTGTAGCCGGTCTTCTCCAGCAGTTTGCGCGTGGCGAAGATGGGGGCGGTGAAAACCTCCAGCGGTTCCACAGCCGCCTGATCGTAGCCGATGATCCGCGCCAGCGGCTCTATCCCCAGCTCATCAGCCTTCCCCCGGCTCATCACCACCACCGCGGCCGCCCCATCGGTGATGCCCGGCGAGTTGCCAGCCGTCACCAGGCCGTCCTTTTGGAAAGCGGGCCTGAGCCTGGCCAGAGCCTCCAGCGAGGTATCACGGCGGGGGCACTCATCGGTATCGAAGATGATGGGCGGCCTCTTGCGCTGGGAAACCTCCACCGGCACGATCTCCTCCTCGAACTTCCCCGCATCAATGGCAGCGATGGCCTTTTTGTGGCTGTGGTGAGCGAACTCGTCCAGCTCCTGGCGGGTGAGGCCGTACTCTTTGGCGATCCACTCAGCCGAATTGCCCACGTGCTGGTTGGTGAAAGTGCACCACAGTCCGTCGTGGATCATCGCGTCCACGAGCTGGCCATTGCCCAGGCGGTAGCCAACGCGGGCCTTCGGTAAGATGTAAGGCCCCAGGTCCATGCTCTCCATCCCCCCGGCGACGAAAATCTCGCCGTCGCCAACCTGGATCATCGCCGCCGCCAGCATCACCGTCTTCAGGCCCGAACCGCAGATCTTGTTCACCGTCGTCGCCCCGACGAAGGGCGGGAGGCCGGCTTTGATGGCTGCCTGACGAGCAGGTGCCTGGCCTTGCCCGGCCTGCACCACATTGCCCATCAGCACCTCGGCGATGTCGGCTGGGTTGATGCCCGCCCGCTCCACCGCCGCCTTGATGGCCACCGCCCCCAGCTCTGAGGCAGGGACGTTGGACAGCGTACCCTGGAAGCGGCCGATGGGAGTGCGCGCTGCACTGACGATGACAACCTCGCGCTCGTTACTCATTTAGCTTTCCTCCTTTGGCCCTCACCCACCCCCGCCCTTCGGGCAGGGGGGAGGGAGAGGGCGGAATTTGGCTATCTCTTACGGACAATCAATTGGTAGAAAAGGCCCGCTCCCAACAAGCGCACGCCCCCGGCGATGAAGAGGGCGATTCTGATGTCCAGGAAGTTGGCCAGGGAAGTGCCCAACAGAGGGGCCAGGAAAGCGGCCACGTTGATCACGGTGGTGTTAAGGGCTACGTAGCTGGGGCGTCGCTCCTGCGGACAGACCTCCAGCAAGGTGTTGAAGAAGGACAGGTTAAACCCTGCTCCAAAGATGCCGGCGACGATGGATGGGAGGAGAAGGAGCTCGACCCTCGGCGAGAGGCCGGTGAGGACGGGGTAGAGCACCACGCCCAAGCTAGAGATAAGCAGCACCCGGCGGTTGCCCTTTCGGCTGGCTACTCTCCCCCAATAGAGATAGGTCACTATCGTAACCGCGTTCTGCACCATAGAGAGCAGGCCAATCCAGGTATCGGAAGCGCCCAGGTTCTTCACTCGATAGATGGCGTAGAGAGCTGAGGGCAGATAGAGGCCCCATTGGAGGACGAAAGCACTGGCGGAAAAGCGCACGAAATCGCGCTGGCTGGCTATCTGTTTCAAGGAGCGGCGCAGGCGAGTAACGAGTGGTGTCTTGTGCCGGGGCCGGAATTCGGCCACGCTGGCATCAGCTATCTGAATACGGCTCACGTAGTATAGGCTGACCAAAGAGGCAGCGAAGCCAGCGCCGAAGAGGAGCTGGTAGTTCAGAGGGAAGGGCAGAAGGTCGAGGAGCTTCCCGCTGATGAGCATAGTTACGGTGCTGATGATGGAGACGAGCACGTTGCGGGTGCTGACCACCTGAGCGCGCTTGCCAATGGGCACCACCTCCGCGATCAGCGATGTGAAGGCCACGCTGAGCGTAGCTGTGGGGAGAGTGATGAGAGCCACCAGGGCGACCAGGGCCTCTGGCCGATGGGTGCGAAGCACGAAGGGCATCAGCGCGACGAGCAGGTAGCCCACACGCTGCAGGAAGCCCGCCAGCACGATGATAGGCAGGCGGCGTCGTTGACGCTCGATGATCCGCGCCGATGGTATCAGCCAGAAGATGTTGATCAGCGCTGGCAGCGAGACCAGCAGTCCCACCAGGGTATTGGAGGCCCCCAGGCGGATGGCGAACACGCTGACGAAAGTGGACGTGATGCCGCTCAGGACGCCGAACCAGGTGACGTCCAGATACAGATTCCGGTTGTTCTGTTCCTCGACCGTCTCCCGCCGCCGAAACACCTGGCGCCAAAGGCGGCGAACGCTCCCCCAAAGAATCGAGGGAACGACCCTGACGCCCCTCACTCTGACAGGGAACATCGCCCAGGCCAGGCGATGTTTGAGACGGAAATAAGCTAAGCTGAACCTTGATCGCAATCTACCACTACTCCGCTTAGTCATCGGACTCTTCCCAGGCCGCCTTCAGTTTTCGATAAGTGTCGTCCATAAGCTCTGGAATAACGCGGGTGTGTGAAAAGACGGGCATGAAATTGGTATCCGCCCTCCAGCGAGGGACAACGTGAATGTGGACGTGCCCCTCGATCCCCGCCCCTGCCGCCTTGCCGATATTGATCCCCACGTTGAAACCATCCGGGTTTATAGCTCGACGCAACGCCTTGAGGCCCTTGCTCACCATGAGCATCATCTCGGTTAACACGTCTTCTTCCAACTGCTCTAGGCTTGGCACGTGCTGATAAGGGATGATCATCAAGTGGCCGTTGTTGTAGGGATAGAGATTGAGCATCACATAGCACTTCGCGCCCCGGTGGAGGATATAATTGGCCTGGTCATCGTCGTCGGCGATTTTATCGCAGAAAATGCATCCCTCGCCCTTCTCGCTCAGTATGTATTCCATACGCCACGGCGACCACAGCCTCTCCATAACTTGCCCTCTTTTCTCAGTCAGTAGTGGCAAAGAATAAGGCAGGACTCATCCTCCTGCCCTTTGCTTTCTCCACTATAGTTTACCAGAAATCGCCTTTCTAGTCAACATCGAAAATCCACCCCTCCCAGCCTCCCCCTGCGAGGGGGAGGAGTTTCTGATCCCCTGGAACGACTACGTCAGCAAGGCTTGACTTTGTTCCCTTTTCGTGGTAACTTTGACCCAGGAGGGGCAAAGCTGAACTTGAGCGAGTTATCAGTTGAAAGCATCAAAAGGGGATTAAAGACAGACCTCATCGGCCAGAGGATAGTGTACTCTTCCTCCCTCGGCTCGACCAATGAGCTGCTCAAGGGATTGGCCGCCCAGAGCGCGCCAGAAGGTACGCTGGTCATCGCCGACGAGCAGACGGCGGGGAAGGGGCGGCTGGGCAGGAAATGGTTGGCCCCGCCAGGCGCCAGCCTTCTCCTGTCCCTGCTCTTCCGCCCCGACTTCGCTCCCTGCCAGGCTCCGCGATTGACCATGCTCTGCTCCCTGGCCATCGCCGACGCCATCGAAGGGCTCACGGGCCTGCCAGCGGGTCTGAAGTGGCCCAACGACATTTTCATCCGTGGCAGGAAGGCGGGCGGCATCCTGACAGAATCGGGGACGATAGGTGGGCGACTCGACTACGTCGTCGTGGGGATGGGCCTGAACGTCAACCTGGCCATTTCTGCCCTGCCAGAGTTGAGAGGCATGGCCACCAGCCTCTCTCAAGAGCTAGGCCGGGAGGTCTCGCGGCTGGAGCTATTGTGGAAAATCCTGGCGGGAATCGAGACCAGGTACAACTCCCTGAGGAGAGGAGAATCGCCCCATGAGGAGTGGGCGGCTCGCCTCATCAACCTGGGCCGGCAGGTGCAGGTGACCACGCCTCAGGGAGCGCTGGCGGGCTGGGCCGAGGGGGTGGACGCCGACGGAGCCCTCATCCTGCGCACCCCCGACGGCCAGCGCAAGCGGATATTGGCCGGGGATGTGACGTTGTGAAGCGGCTGATATGCTGAACCCTATAACATAGCAGCCTCCCGGAATCCGTCAGAAAACACGATGCTCTATCAAGAAACTTGCTCGTATCACTTGAATGGAGTATAATTAACCCCGTCGGGCTGAGACCACTGGAGGTCACCTGCCAGGCTGGATGATGCTCATTGGCCTGAATCTGATTCCGATGGTCACAGCAACATATCAACGAGGAGGTTACGATTATGAAGAAAGAGAGAGGTGTGATAGGAAAACTTGGCCTGCTGTTGTTTATCCTGGCCTTGATCGCTGGTTGCAGCAGTAAACCTGTTTGTAAAGAAGGGAAGGTGGAGCCGGGTATGGTCTTCATTCCTGCGGGGGAATTCATCATGGGCGATGATGAAGGCGACGATGACGAGAAGCCGGAACGGACGGTCTTCCTCGATGAGTTCTGCATTGACGAGTACGAGGTGACCAACGTCCAGTACAAAGAGTGCGTGGATGCCGGGGCTTGCAATCCCCCAGCTCGTACGTCGTCACCCAGCCATCTTTCATACTATGACAATCCAGAGTTTGATTATTACCCCGTTATCTGGGTCACCTGGGATGATGCTCAGACTTATTGCCAGTGGGGAGGCAAGCGGCTGCCAACCGAAGCGGAGTGGGAGAAGGCGGCGCGGGGGACCGATGAACGCCTCTGGCCCTGGGGTGACAGCGAGCCCGATGGCAGCAAAGTAAATCTGTGCGACGTGAATTGCACATACGAGTGGAAAGAATCGCACCTTGATGATGGCTACTCGGACACGGCTCCTGTCGGGAGCTTCGAGGCGGGTAAAAGTCCCTATGGTGTTTATAACATGGGGGGGAACGTCCGTGAGTGGACGGCTGATTGGTACGCTCCTGACTACTACGTAAATGCTCCCGACCGCAATCCGCCGGGGCCGAGTTCTGGTATTGGCAGGGCGTTGCGGGGCGGCTCATGGCGCAGCAATATACCAGTTGCCCGCAGCACTTACCGCCTCTGGTACGCTCCTACTGTCAAGGACGAATACATCGGATTCCGTTGCGCCAAGTAGCGTTGAGTTTTCGCTCAATGTCAGGGAGTGGATGGCATGGCTAAACATCTCATCTTGGTGGCTGGAAACATCGGCGCTGGCAAGACGAGCCTGACGGAGCGGCTCGCGGCCCGCCTCGGCTGGCAGGCCGCCTACGAATCTGTAGCCGATAACCCCTACCTGGCTGACTTCTATAAAGACATGCGAGTCTGGAGCTTTCATCTCCAGATCTTCTTCCTGGGCCACAGAGCCGTCCAACACCGAACTCTGGCCGCCGCACCCACCTCGGCCATCATTGACCGCAGCATCTACGAAGATGGCTATGTCTTCGCCCGCGCTCTGTACCAATTGGGCAACATGACCGAGCGAGATTATTATGCCTATCGCCGCCTCTTCGAATTGGTAGTGAATGGCTTGCCCGTACCTGCCCTGCTTCTATATCTGCAAACTTCTGTGCCTACCCTGGTGCACCGCATCCGCAACCGCAGTCGAGATATCGAAGCGGGGATCACGGCCGATTACCTGGCCCTCCTCGACTCCTTCTACGAGGACTGGCTGGCGGACTTCGATCTGTGTCCGGTGCTCACCATCCCGGCCGATCGCCTGGACTTCGTCCACCACAAAGACCACCTGGAAGTCATCGTCGAGCGCATCGAAGATAAGCTGGCTGGGAAAGAAGTGGTGGTTTTTCCAATGAATTGTTAAACTTTAAGGAAAGAGGAGGTAGAAATCATGAATCCCATCGCTTTTCGCTTAGGCCCTTTGGCTGTACATTGGTACGGCATCATCATTGTAGTGGCTACCCTGGTCGGCGCTTACGTGGCCAGTCTGGAGGCCAGGCGGCGTGGCCAGGATACCGATCACGTGTGGAACGCCTTGCTCCTCTGCCTGATCCTGGGCATCATCGGAGCGCGGCTGTATCACGTCTTCTCCAGCCCACAGGGCGGGATGTTGGGTTGGGATTACTACCGGCAGAACCCCATCGCCATCCTGCAGATTTGGCACGGTGGCCTGGGTATCTACGGAGCAGTGATTGGTGGTATCCTGGGGGTGTACATCTACGCTCGCCTGAACAAACTGAGCTTCTTGCAGTGGGTAGACATTGGCACGCCGGGCCTCATCCTGGCCCAAGTCATCGGGCGCTGGGGCAACTTTGTCAACCAGGAGCTTTATGGCCCTCCTACCAGTTTGCCCTGGGGCATCACTATTGGGATTCCTTATCGCATCCCTCCCTATAACGACCTGACCGTGTACCCGGCCGACACGCGCTTTCACCCCGTCTTTCTTTACGAGTCGTTGTGGAACTTACTGGGTTTTCTCCTTTTGATGTACGTGACCCGTCGTTACGCGGATCGTCTGTTAGACGGCGACGTGCTCTGCCTGTATGCGATCTGGTACCCAGTGGGGCGCATCTTCGTCGAGGCTCTGCGCCCGGATGCCTGGTTAATTCGCGGTATCGCCGCCGCTCAGATCTTCGCCGCGATAGCCATTGTGGTCTCAGGCGCTATAATTCTCTATCGGCATCGGCGAGCTCGCCCGGCAGCCGAGCCACCCCTGGCGGAGGAAGAGTTCTTGGAAGAGTAGGGCAACTGGCCAGAAACCAGGTTTTTCCCAAAAACCTGGTTTCTCTTGCTTTGTTCAGACTCCGGGAGAAAGAGGTCCGTGACTATGGCCCAAGAGAGGATCCTGGTTGTTGATAGTGATCCCGATGTCCTTGAGCTTTGCTTACAAAGCTTGAGGGCGGAGGGCTACGTGGTTGAGGGAGTAACCAGCGGTCACCAGGCCATCGAGGTGGCCCGGCAGGAGCAATTTGACCTCCTGCTGGTAGACATCATGCTGAACGGTCTGGAGGTTTATCAGGCCATCAAAGAGTTCACCCCGGAGATGGTCGGGGTGATCATCACTGGTTCCGAGAGGACGGAGGAAATCATCAAGGCCCTTCAGTTGGGCTTCGATGATTTTGTCGTTAAACCCTTCACCCCGGACTGGTTGAGCTCGACCGTGGCCAAGGCTTTGAATAAGAGGCGACTGGAGAGGGAGAACGTCCGCCTGTGGACGTTGATGCCCCTATTCGAGTTAAGCAAAGCCTTCCTGACAACCTTGGACCTGAACAGTTTGTTGGATCAGATAGTGCAGACGGGCTTGCAGGAGACCAAGGCCGATAGGGCTTCTCTGATGTTGCTGGAGGGGCAGGAGTTGGTGGTCAAAGCCTCCGTAGGGCTTCCCTCGGAGATTGCTGCGGCGGCCAGGGACAAAGTCGGCCAGGGGATTGCTGGCTGGGTCGCAGGTAGGGGGGAGCCACTGCTGTTGGCCGATGGGGCATCGCTCAACCCTCAGATCAGGGAGGCGATGACCAGGGGAGAAATCGCCTCTGCCCTTTGTGTGCCGCTTGTAGTTAAGGACAAAGTCATCGGGGTGCTCAATCTCAGCAAGTTGGGAGAAGGCCCGGCCTTTACCCAGGGCGATCTGGAGTTCATATCCATCCTGGGGGGGGAGGCCGCCATCGCCATCGAGAATGCGCGGCTCTATCGGGAGGCTATTGACGAGAAGAGGAAAACGGAGACCATTCTGGAAGGGACCTTCGACGGCCTGGTAGTCATTGATAACGACATGCGGATAACCAGCTTTAACCCAGGGGCAGAAGCTATCACTGGCCATGCTGCCAGCCAGGTCTTGGGTAGACGCTTGACCGAGGTCTTTGGCCCGGAGGTGTGGGGAGACGATAGCCTCTTGCAGAAGGCGGCATCTACAGGGGAGCGGGTTGCTCCCCATGAAGTGGTTATCTCTGGTAAGCTGGGGTCGCGTGACGCTCTGTTGGGGATCACTCCTCTGTACGATAGTGGGGGCAAGGTCTTTGGCTACCTCCTCAGCTTCGCCGACATCACTCACCTGAAGGAGGTGGATCGCCTCAAATCGAACATCGTGGCCAATGTCTCCCACGAACTGCGCGCCCCTTTGGCTTCCATCAAAGCCTATACCGAGCTTCTGCTGGACGAGTTGGAGGGCGATGACCGTGACCTGCGCCAGCGCTTCTTGAAGGTCATTGACCAGGAAACAGATCGGCTCACTGAGTTGATTGGTGGCCTCCTCGACCTCTCGCGACTAGAAGCGGGGCAGTTTGTTATGAAAAAAGAGCCTCTACAAGTGGGTGAAATGGTTGCCGACATCTTTGGTCTTTTCGACATCCAGGCTCAGGGGAGCAGAATCTCTCTTCACGCCGACATCCAGCCTGATCTACCCCCCATCCTGGGCGACAGAGAACTGGTGAACGTGCTGATCAAGAACCTGGTGGGCAACGCCATCAAGTTCAGTAACGAGGGGGAGCGGGTGGATGTGGTGGCGCGGGAAGAAGGTGCCAACCTCACCCTCAGCGTAATTGATCAGGGGATGGGCATTCCACCCGACGACTTACCCCATATCTTCGAGAAATTCTATCGGGTGTGGTCAACGACGGAATCGGGTATCAAGGGTGTGGGCCTGGGCCTCGTGCTAGCCAAAGAAGCTGCTGAAGCTCATGGAGGCCAGATCGAAGTGGAGAGCGAACTGGGCGTGGGCAGCCGCTTCATCGTGACCTTGCCGATTGGGGAGCAAGCTGATGAGCAGTAGAAAAGGCAAGTTGTTGATCATAGACGATGACAACAAGCTAGTCGAGGCCATCGAGCTGTATTTGAACAGGGTGGGCTATGATATCGTTACCGCCGCCGATGGGCTTCAAGGAATGCAGCAGATGTACAGCCAACGACCAGACCTGATCATCCTGGACGTAATGATGCCCACGATGGATGGCTGGGAGACTTGCCGCCGCATTCGGGAGATTTCCGACGTGCCCGTCATCATGCTCACCGCCAGGGGGCAAGAGTCTGACAGGGTAATGGGGCTGAAGCTGGGTGCGGACGATTACGTGGCCAAGCCCTTCAGCCTTAAGGAACTGGAGGCCCGGGTGGGGGCTGTTCTGCGCCGAACCAGGTTACCTCCTCCCGACCAGGGACGCATCCTGTACGCCGACGACGAACTGGTGATTGATTCAGAGAGATTAGAGGTCAGCAGGGGAGGGGAGCGGGTGCAGTTGACAGCCACCGAGCAACGGCTGCTCTTTTACCTGGCTGAGAATGCTGGCCGGGTGCTGGCGAATGAGCAGATACTGGAAGCTGTCTGGGGGGCGGAATACGTGGATGAGGCGGACTACGTAAAGCTGTACATCTGGCGTCTTCGTCAGAAGATAGAGGAAGATTCCCACCAACCCCAGTACATCCTCACCGAGCGGGGGATCGGTTACCGTTTTGCGAAAGGGCGGTAAGATTCGAATTTGTCGGCGGGTAATCTGAATCATCAGGGGCTTGGAAGAGCCGTGAGGCTCCCAAGCCCTCTTTTTTGTTCATTTGCTTTCGGTTCGCTTAAAAATTTGACCAAATCCAAGATTGGGAAGTATAATCATGGTGGTAACCGCCGCATGACAATGTGGCATAACATCTTGATTTTGAAGGATAGCCATGACACCA
>DAOUDK010000035.1:0-19979 GCA_034431315.1 Anaerolineae bacterium | reverse complement strand
CACTATATGCAGGTGCATTCCAATCAATTGCTACTATATGTGGTAGGAGGAAGCGAGCTTGTCCAGACTCCAGTGAACAAAGTTTACCCATCAAATCACGGTTGACAGAGTACTAGTTTCTCGTAGATTCCGATGGCTTCAGTGTTCTCTTGATTCACGTTGAGCACGACGTTGAGGTTCTGAGCCAGAAGCTCTTCCACTACGTGGCTGGTGCAGGCTGTGGCGTAGCCTCGGCGCCGATGATTGGGGTGGGTAAAGATGTTGCCTACTCCCGCCACGCCGAAGGTCGGCGAGACCAGGTGGGTGCCCGCCGCAGAGACCAACTGACCGTCGGCCTCGACGCCGTAGTAGACGCCATCGCGCAACTGGTAAGGGGCAAAGGCGTCCCCGCCGCCCAGCCGGTAGAGCTGACGTAGAGCGTCCAGGTGGGATAGATCGAGCTTGATAGTCGGGCCAGGGACAGGCTGAAAGTCCGCTGAGGCTATGGCCATGCGAAACATCCTCTCAACCTCGTCCAGGGCATAGGACGCCTCCACCACCGGCAGATGCTCCGCCAGACAGGTATAGTAGGCCCGCCCTGGTTGCAGGGCCGAAGCCAGGATAGCGGCCACGCCATTAGTGTCTCCCATGGTGAAGAGGGCGGGAGGTTGGAGGCCGGTGAAGAACAGGGCTAGAGCTTTCATCTCGCCGTCGTTCTCGGCTCCAAACCATTGGCAGTGGGCAAAGAGACTCGGCTCCAGGTCGCCGATGGCGTAGGCAGCGTAGATGCGATCCTGCTGTAGAAAAGCCAGGATTTGCTCCTTGTCGCTGAGGGTCTTGACTTGCCACACGGCTCGCTTTCCTGTCTAATGTTGTTTCGCGCGATAAAGGTTGCTTTCAGTCGCCATCCCGCCCGGGGCTGAAGCCATCGGGCTCAGCTACAAAGGCCTATCGGCCTGGCAAATCCAGCCCCAACGGGGCTTTGTGGACTGAGCCAGGGGCTTGAGCGAAGCGGAGCCCCTGGCGGACGCCGCTGGGCTGGGTCCCATTACCCCGAAACCTGCTCCAGCCGCGCTATAGTCGTGCCTGCTTCGTGGTGTTCACGTTGCCGCAGTGTGTACTGCACGACCCATCCAAGGTGTCGCTCACCAAATGATATGACACCGTACTCAGCCTGCCAGGCGAAGGTGTAGCTAGGCCGCACCACATGGTTGACGAAGTGGGAACTGTTACCCTTCACCTGGCCAATGAAGGTAGAGAGGGCGAGTTTGGGCGGTACAGAGACAACGAGATGTATATGATCCTCGATGCCGCCGATGGCGTGAACCACGGCTTGCAATTCGATCACCTTGGCCGCGATGACCCGATGTAGATCCGCTTCGAAGGCCGGATCAATCAGTGGCTCACGCAACTTGGTGCCCCATGTGAAATGGTAGAACAGTCGCCAATAGGGCATGTTTCCCTCCTGTCTTCGAAGTTCACCTCAGCCTGACAAATCCAGCCCCAACGGGGCTTTGTAGACTGAGCCAGGGGCTTGAGCGGAGCGGAGCCCCTGGCGGACGCTAGGCCAAGAAACGATCCCTGAGGATCGTGAAAAGGGCCTTCAATCCATCCTTGGCCCTGATCTTCTTCCCCTCCTCGAAGGACCTTGGCTGGTAAGAGATGGGTACCTCAACGATACGGTAGCCATTCTTGAGAAGCTTGTTCGTCAGCTCGAAGTCCAGGTCGAAGCCCGCGCAGTTTAGTTCCAACTCCTGGAGCACGCTTGTTCTCACCATCTTGCAGGCTGTGGCCGCGTCAGTCAGGTTAGCTCCAAATAACAGGTTAGTCAAAAACGTCAGGAAGCTCACACCCCAATAGAAGTGGGTGTAGATAGCTTTAGGACCACCCAGCACCCGCGATCCGTAGACGGCGTCCAGGTCCTTCTCCAGGGCGACATCAACGAGTTTGTGCCAGTCCTGAGGATCGTACTCCAGATCGGCATCCTGGATGATGGTGTAATCGCCCGTGCAGTAGGGGATGGCCGTCCTGATGGATGTTCCCTTGCCGAAGTTCTCTGGCTGGAAGATGATGCGGCAGTGTCCTGAGCCCTTCGACAGGCTCAGGACGGCGCCTGTCGAAGGGATGCCGTCATCGTCTATCTGCTGGAGCAGTTCCCGCGTTCCATCGGTGGAGCAGTTGTCTACGATGATGATCTCCTTCTCGATCTCCACTGCCTTCACTCTCTCCAGGGCGGCCAGAATGGTGTCCCTCTCGTTGTAAGCAGACATGATAACCGACAGTTTCATGGCACCCCCTTGTCGCTTCCCCCCCAGGGTTGGGGGGGACTGAGGGGGGGCTTTGAAAAGAACTCCTCGAACTTACCCAGCACGTAGTTTATCCGCACATCGTCCAGACCCGGATAAACCCCGATGAAGAAGGAGTTCCTCATCACCAAGTCGGAGTTTGCCAGTTTCCCCACCAGTCTGCACTTCATGTCTCGATAGCCGGGCTGCTTGATGATGTTGCCAGCGAAGAGGAGCCTGGTCTCGATGCGAGCATCCTCCAGCCAGCGCACCAACTCCTGGCGGTTGAAGGGTGCTTCGGGCCTCACGGTGATGGGAAAGGCGAACCAGGACACGTCGGCCCGCTCGCTCCAGTGGGGGAGGATTAGATGCTCTTCGTAAGGCTTCAATCCTTCGAAGAGCCTCTGGAAGTTGTGTTTCCGCTTCTTTATGAAGCCTGGCAGTTTCTCCAGTTGGACAGTTCCCAGGGCCGCCTGGATGTCGGTGGGCCTGAGGTTGTAGCCGACGTTGGTGTAGAGGTACTTGTGGTCGTAACTGCCGGCCAGTCCGGGTATCTCCCACTCGAAGCGCCGCCCGCAAGCGCCGTTAGGGTCTGCGGTGCTGTACTCGCACCAGCAGGCGCGGCCCCAGTCTCGGATGGAGCGGGCGATCTTGGCCAGTTTCTTGTCGTTGGTGATGACCGCCCCCCCTTCTCCGGTGGTGATGTGGTGGGCCGGGTAGAAGCTCAGAGTGCCCAGGTCGCCAAAGGTGCCTACGTGCC
This sequence comes from Anaerolineae bacterium, assembly GCA_034431315.1. GTDB lineage: Bacteria > Chloroflexota > Anaerolineae > VGOG01 > VGOG01 > JAUWOY01. The sequence goes on along the minus strand of DAOUDK010000035.1, from coordinate 16,955 downwards.
TGCTATCGAAGCGGGAGCCCAGGGCGTCGCAGGCGTCCTCGATGACGAAGAGTCCCCATTCTTCGGCCAACCTCATGATCTCATCCATCTCACAAGGGTTGCCCAGGGTGTGGGGTACGAAGATAGCCTTTGTTCTCTCGGAGATAGATTCTTTTAATATGGAGACATCGAGGTTGTAGGTACCTAGCTCGCAGTCCACGAAAACGGGGATCAGGCCGTTTTGAATCAGGGGGGCAACAGTGGTGGGGAAAGTGACCGCAGGGGTGATCACCTCGTCGCCCTGTTCTAAATGGCCCTTCAATTCGTTGGAACAGAGCGTCGCCACGGCCAGCAGGTTGGCCGAGGAGCCGGAGTTCACAAATACGACTTCCGAGACACCCAGGAACTTGCCGAGCTCTTCCTCGAATGTCTCGGCGTAGCGCCCCATGGTCAGCCAGAACTCCAGCACAGAATCCACCATGGCCATCATCTCTCGCTGGTCGTAAACTCGCCCTGCGTAGTGAATCTTGGTCTCACCCGGCACAAAGGGCTGTTCGCCGTGCTCCAGGCTGTAGAATTCCGCGACCTTCTCGAAAATCTCGCGCTTTAGAGAATCGGCGGACCCGGTTTTGCTCGGCCTGGATCGCCAGATCCAGGCCGAAGACGGAGATTTGGCAATCCCCTCAGAGCAATTTTGGATTCGCTGGGAATCAGCATCATTCATCGAAAGCTCCCGCTTTGAACTTTGAGCTTTGAGCTTTGAACTTCTCAGTGTACCACTCAATGGTTTTTCTCAGTCCATCTTCCAGACCCACTTGCGGCTGCCATCCCAACAGCTCCCTGGCTTTGCTGCTGTCGGAGTAGAGTCGCCATATCTCCCTGGGACGATACGGCAACGCCCCAATCAAGGGTTTCACGGGATTACCCATCAGCTCTAACGTCTTCAGCACCACGTCCTTTATAGGGTGCTCTTCCCCCGTGCCCAGGTTGATGGTCTGCCCAATGGCCTTTTCTGAAAGGGAGGCCCTGATATAGCCCTCGACCACGTCATCAACGTAAGTGAAGTCGCGGGTCTGCTCTCCCCCGGTCGTTGCAAAGTCTTCGCCTCGTAGGGCGGAGAGGACCGTCTGGGGGATGAGGGCTCGTGCGCTCTGGCGCGGGCCGTAGACGGTGAAGGGCCGCACGGTGACGATGGGGTAGCCGCGTGTCCTGTGATACATGTTGCAAAAGAGCCAGGCCGCCGACTTGGAGGCGGCGTAGGCGTTGATGGGATCAACCATCTGATCTTCGCGCATGGGTGGATCATTGTGGCCGTACTCGTAGCAGGTGCCGGTGTTGACGAAGCAGTTGAACTCCGTCTCTTTGAGCGCCTCCAGGAGGTTCAGCGTCCCCAGCACGTTGACCTGCGCGGCCAGCGTCGGATCCACGCCGGGATCGGTGACGCCCACGGCGGCCAGGTGATAGACCTTGGAGGGCTGACACTCTCGCACCAACCGCTGCACCGTTTGCCCCTCACGCAGGTCAACCTCGTGGACGCGTACCTTGTCCAGGATGCTCGCGACGTTGGCTTGGCGTGCTCCAGGCTCGACGGCGAGGGTGGCCTCAGCCCCCTCGGCTACTAGTCGCTCAGTCAGGTGCGAGCCGATGAAGCCGGTGGTGCCGGTGATCAGAACGCGCACGCCCTCCAGCGATGTCATTCCCCAACCTCAGTATCAACGACCACCACGACGGGCACGACGCATCTCCTTGACTTCGTTCATGGCAATGGTGATTTCAGCTTCTATCTCTTCGGGCGAGTACTGAGTTGGGCGGCTGTGAACATCTGCCAGGAGACGGTCAAACCGCTCCTTCCACCCGGTCTCTGCTTCAACCCGCGCGCGCTCTGCCAGATCCCGCAGCCGACGATACTCCTCAAAGGGAAGAACTACAAATACCGGTTGCCCATCCCGTTTGAGGATGATCGGCTCTACCCAGTCTGCGGGCGCAGCCCTGTAGGCTAGCCGCGCTTCTTTCGCCTGCTTTTCTTCAGTCATCTCGTATTCTCCTCTTCCTCATCAGCAAAGAACTCCCGATACCAGTCCAGGGTCTCCCGCAAACCAGCCTCCAGCGTCCACTGTGGCTCCCAGCCCAGCAGCCGTTGAGCCTTCTCGCTGCTAAGGTATTGATGACGTATCTCGTGGAGGGACTGGTTGAGAATGATGGGCTCCAGGTCCGTACGGCCAGCCGCCTCCAGGATGGCCTCGATGACCTCCAACACCGTCTTGGGATCGTTGAGGCCGAAGTTGAAGGCTTGCCCCCGGATCGCGGGGTCGTCCAGGTGCTCGGCTAGCAGGATGTAGGCGCTGACGATGTCCTCGATGTAGAGATAATCGCGCGTCAGTGTGCCATCGCTGCGCACGATGGGGCGTTCGCCCTGCAGCACGGAGCGGATGGTGCACGGCACTACCCGATCCCAATGCAGGTCGCCGCCGCCGTAGATGTTCCCGCAGCGAGTGATGCCCAGCGGCAGGCCGTAGGTCTCGACGTAGGCCAGGGCGATGAGATCGGCGCAGGACTTGGAGACGTCGTAGGGATGCCGCCCCTGCAGCGGCGCGTCCTCGCTGTAGGGTAGAACCTCGTGTTCCCCGTAGGCTTTATCGCTGGAAGCGATCACCAATCGTGTGAGGGTTGGGCAGCGGCGGGCAGCTTCCAGCACGGTCCACGTTCCCTTGACGTTGGTCTCAAAGGTGGACAGCGGAGCACGGTTGGCGACGGTGACCAGGGCCTGGGCCGCCAGGTGGAAGCAGGTGTCCACTTCGTATTCGTTGAAGACCCGCTCCATCAGGGCGTAGTCAGTAACCGAGCCGCGCACGCGGATGATACGCTTGTCGTAGCCAGAGCGGACGAGTTGCGATCGGGGGTCCTCGTCGTAGATCAGCCCCACCACGTTGGCCCCCCGATCAACCAAGGCCCTGGTCAGCCAGGAACCCAGGATGCCAGTGCAGCCGGTGACGAAGACGTTTCTATCCTGCCATTTGAACATGGGATTAAGCCCCCCCTCAGTCCCCCCCAACTCTGGGGGGGAAGCGACTTTGAACTTTGAGCTTTGAACTTCATCGTTCCCAAATCTTCCACGGCGCGTTACCCGACGCCCACAGCTCGTTCAGGATGCGCAGATCAGTTCTCGTGTCCATGCACTGCCAGAAGCCGTCGTGACGATAGACGGCCAGTTGCCCATCGGCGGCCAGTTGCTCCAGAGGCTCCTTTTCGAGGACGCTGTTCTCATTGAGGTAGTCGAACACCTCTCGGTTGAAGACAAAGAAGCCGCCACTCACCAGGCCGTTCACTTGTGGCTTCTCTTTGAAGGCCGTGACCAGGCCCCGGCCATCGCTTTGCACTACGCCGAAACGAGAGAAGGGGTGCACTCCGGTCACGGTGGCGATTCTTCCCATCTCCTTGTGGAGCCTCAGCAGGGCGGCGATGTCTATGTTGGCCACGCCGTCGCCGTAGCTGGCGAAGAAGATGTCCTCTTCGATGTACTTCTCGATCCGCTTGATGCGGCCGCCAGTGTAGGTCTCCAGGCCGGTATTGGCCAGGGTGACGGTGAAGTCCTCCTCCCCATGGGCGTCATGGAAGGCAAGCTCACGCTCGGCCCCCAGGGCGATGGTGAAGTCCCTGGTCATGCACTCGTAGTCCAGGAAGTAGCGCTTGACCATCTCGCCTTTGTAGCCCAGGCACAGCACGAAATCGTTGTAGCCGTGGTGGGCATAGGTCTTCATGATGTGCCACAGGATGGGCTTGCCGCCGATAGGCACCAGCGGCTTGGGCCGAAACTCAGTCTCGTGTTCCATGCGGGTACCCTTCCCGCCGCAGAGTATGACCACTTTCTTTGGGTTAAGCACCATATTTCTCCCTCATCGTTTCCGAGACCCCCACTGTCAGCTCGAAGGCGCGCTTCGCTGCTTCCTCCGAGAGGGTGCGCAGGCCACAGGAAGGAGTGATCAGCGAGGAGTTGATGAGATCATCAAAGCTGATGCCCTTCCTCACCAAAAGGTCCATCGCCTCGTACAATCGTGCCACCAGGCTCTCCACTGTCTCACTCATCAAAGCCTCTTCGTTATCCGCAGGGACGATGCCCCAGGCGATGATGCCCCCGCGCTTCAGGAAGGCCCTCACTTCTTCGGCGTACAGGGCAAAGACCTGGGCGTAATGGTAGGTGTCGAAGCTGATTATCTCTGCTGAGGTGGAGAGCAGGACGGACCAGTCGGTGTTGCCGCAGCAGTGGGTGCCTTTGAGCCCCGTCAGGCCGGCGAAAACCTCCTCCAGGAGCATGACCACCTGATCTCTGTTCAGCGAAATGTAGGCCGAGCCGAACGCGCTCATGTATGGCTCGTCAATGAAAACTATGGTCGTCGGCGCTATCTGGCGCAGCTCTTGCTCCTGCCAGGCGGCCTTGAGGCGGAGGTGCTTGGCCAGGGCGTCGGCCAGGATGTCGTCGTAGAGCACGGGGCGGCGATCTTGATCAACCACGGTGAGCCCCCAACTGATGGGCCCCGTCACCTGGCCCTTCACCACCATCGGCTGGCGGTCGCTGGTCGATAGCGCCTGGGAGAATGTCGCCAGGCCAGCCGCGTAGTCAGCGCCGAGGGCGCCGTAGCTCAAATCGTTTTCCAGGTAGGCCAGGTAAAGACGCTCCAGGTCGGGGTCCAGGTCTCGACTCCGATCCACGTAGATTCGCTCGTCCTCCAGCACCACGCCGGGGAAGCCCTCACTGAACTGAGCGTACATGTTCTCCAGGAAGGCGCGCCTGGGCAGTTGTGGCCAGGTGGAGATCTGGGCAAAACTCTCCAATATCAGGTCACAAGCGGCTTGTGGATCAGTGTGGGGGAGGCTGCCGAGGTGCAGGGGCAACAGCTTGGGTTCAAACTTTCTCATCGGCAACTCCTTGTCCTGAGCTCGCCGAAGGGCCTTTGGCCTTCCTCAGGCCTGGCGCGAAGGGTGGAGCGATGATCCCCTCCTCGGTCACGATGCCAGTGATGTAGCGGTGAGGGGTGACATCGAAGGCGGGGTTGTAGACGGGCACTCCCTCAGGAGCGATGCGCACTCCGCCCACGTGAGTCACCTCAGCCGGATCCCGCTCCTCGATGGTGATGTGCTCGCCTGAGGGCAGCGACAGGTCAACGGTCGAGGTGGGGCAGACCGAGTAGAAGGGGATGTTGTTCTCCGTGGCCAGTACGGCCAGCTTGTAGGTGCCGATCTTGTTGGCCACGTCACCGTTGGCGGCCACCCGGTCGGCTCCCACCAGGACGAGGTCAACCTGCCCCGTGAGCATGAGGTGGCCAGCGGCGTTGTCGGCGATGAGCGTCATGGGGATGCCGTAGCGCATCAACTCCCAGGCCGTCAGGCGCGCCCCCTGCAACCTCGGCCTGGTCTCGTCCACCCAGACGTGCACGCGCTTGCCCTGCTCGTGGGCGGTGCGGATCACCCCCAAAGCGGTGCCGTAGTCCACTGTGGCCAGGGAGCCAGTGTTGCAGTGGGTCAGGACGTTGTACCCGTCCTCAATTAGCTCCGCTCCGTGAGCGGCCATGCGCCTGTTGATCTCCACGTCCTCGTCGGCGATGCGCTGGGCCTCGGCCACCAGGGTGTTCACTAGCTGCTCCACCCTGTAGTTAGGACCTACAGGACTAACTGCCTGGGTATACTGGGCTTCTCGCGTCTTCTCCAACATCCGCTCCAGTCCCCACGAGAGGTTGACGGCTGTAGGGCGGGTCTTTCGTAGAGTAGCGGCTGCGTTCTCCAGGTCGGCCAGCAGTTCGGCTTGGGTCTTCGCCTCGCTCTCTTGGGCGCACAAGGCCAGACCGAAGGCCGCCGCCGCCCCGATGGCTGGTGCGCCACGGATGTACATTTCCTTGATAGCCCGCGCCACCTCCCGATAGTCCGTGAACTGAACCACCACGTACTCTCCGGGCAGTTTGCGCTGGTCAATCATCTTCACCACGCCGTCATCCCATTCGATAGTTCTCATAATTGCACATCCTCACCAGACAACAAAAAATCTCTCTATTGATGAGAGAGAAAGTTAAGATTACCCCTCATCTTCCAGAGCGCCGGAGCAGCGCTCTGCCGGAATTGGCACCTTGTTTGGAAGTTGGAAGTTGGAGAACGGGAACTTTCTACGTATCCAACCTCCAATATCCAATATCTAATCTCCAAACCGGTTGCCGGGGTTTCGCAGGGCCGGTCCCTCCACCCCTCTGGATAAGAGTGTCCAGATTATCAAGTTGTTGGGGCTTATAGTAACATATCTAGGGCATTTTGTCAAACTCACGTAAGTTGACAATCCTCGCCAATGTGGGGATAATAAGGGTATGAATTGGAGAACGGCGGTCTCTCTGTTGAGTATTATTAGATGGCTGTTGGGCGGATATGACAGCGAATCGAAAGGATTCACCGAATTCACGACGCCAAATTCGGTAAATCCTCGAAATTCGCTGTCATATTGGAAAATCATAGCAATCTCATTGGCTTTGGCTTGCACGGTCATGGGTTGCCGGAGACAGAAGAACGCACCATCCCCTACAACTACGCCAGTACCGATAGTCACGCCCACGTCTGCACCTACACCCACGCTCATTCTTACTCCTACCTCTACTCCTACTACCACCCGCACACCCACACCTACTCTCACTTCTACACATACATCTACGCCCACCTCCACCCGCACCCCTACACCTACGCTAACGCCCACTTCTACTCTCACCCCCACACCTACGCTTACCCCTACACCTACGCTAACGCCCACTTCTACTCTCACCCCCACCCCCACACCCACCCTTACCCCCACCCCGACGCCTCGGCCAGCCGAGCGCCTGGAGGCAGGGCGGACTTACCAGAGAAATGGCGACTACGAACGGGCCATCGCTGAATACGAGGCAGTTCTATCTAACAAGGCTGCGGAGGAGGGAACCAGGGAGGCCAGTTTCCTCATCGGCGAAACTCACTTTCTGAATGGGGACTATCAACTGGCGGAGGAGGCCCTCGAGAGATTCCTGCAGGATTATCCTGACGATGAGCGCGGCGCCCAAGCTATCTTTCGTATGGCTACAAGTTATGAACGGATGGGCGATTGCACGACGGCCATCGAATACTACCGCCAGTACCTGGCTCAGAGAGATGTCATAGCCGGCTACGTACACGAGCTCATCGGCGACTGCTACGTGAACCTGGAGGATTACCCTCCAGCTATCGCGGCCTATAGGGAAGCTCTCAGAGAATCCCCAGGCTCTGATCGGGAAATTCAGCTCATGGAGAAGGTGGCCGATACTTATTCAACCGCTGCCAGGTATGCTGAGGCCATCACCTGGTATGAGGCCCTTCTCAGAAAAGCGGAGAAGAACGACCAGCGGGCCAAGTTTGAGTACCGGGTCGGCCAGGCCTACCTGAAGTGGGGGAAGACACAGGAGGCCCACCAGCACTTCTTGCAAGCGGTGGATCGCTACCCTCAGGCCTGGTATGCTTATCAGGCGTTAGTGGAGTTGGTGGAAGCCGGCGTCGAGGTGGATGACTACCAGCGAGGGCTGGTGGATTACTATGCTGGCGCTTACTGGCCAGCTATCCGGGCCTTCTTCCGCTACATCGAGAGTAACCCAAATCATACGGGCGATGCTTACTACTACATCGGTTTTGCTTACCTGGCGGTAGGTTCTTATGAATCGGCCATGAGCGCGTTTGACGCTCTCCTTGACTCTTACCCCACGAGCAGCTATTTTGGCTACGCCTGGCTGGGGAAGGCTAAGGCTCTCGTCAGCCAAGGTCGGCATGACGAGGCTCTGAGCACCTATCGAGAGTTTGCGCAGCTCTACCCAGGTCACGACTTGGCGGAGGAGGCGCTTTGGCGGGCGGCCTCCCTCTCCGAGGCGGATAAGGATTACGCCGAAGCCGCCCGCGGTTACCTGGATTTGCAGGCCAGATACCCTCAGGGAAAGCACGCCGCAACCGCCCTCTTCCAGGCGGGACTGTGCCATTATCGTTTGGATGAAGGCGAGAAAGCCATTGAAGCCTGGCAGAAACTGCTGGATACTTACGAGGAATCCGACCTACGTACTCCAACCCTCTTTTGGGTAGGAAAGGCGCTGATCAAGCTGGACAGAGTAGGGGAGGCTCGTACTTACCTGGAGAAGGTGGCGTCTGCAGACAAGGAGGGGTATTACGGCCTACGAGCCAGACACTTATATCAGAAGGGGAGCGCTCTCTGGCCTTCCGATAGCGGTGTTGTGGTCTCGCCTGACGAGGCGGCCGAGCGAGAGGCGGCCGAAGCCTGGCTGGCTACTTGGGTAGAGGGTATTGGCAGCGATGATGAGCTGGCTAGTCTGAGCCCCGCGACAGAAGAGGATTCGCGCTTCCAGCGGGGCCAGGAGTTGCTGGCGGTGGGCCTGCTGGGGGAAACCAGAGCAGAATTCGATGTCTTGCGCAAAGAAGTGCTTACTGATCCCTTGACTCTCTATCAACTGGCTTTAGCTTTCCGCGAGCGGGGTGTGTATCGTCTATCCATCCTTTGTGCCAGGCGGCTGATCATGCTTTCCCCCGCCGAGTCGGTCAGCCAGGCGCCGCGCTTTTTGCAACGCTTGATTTACCCCCTCTACTTCCATGATCTGGTGCTGGCCGAGGCCCAGGCTAATGGCTTTGATCCTTTGGTTCTCTTCGCTCTCATCTGGCAGGAGAGCCTCTTCGAAGGGCAGGCCACCTCCTGGGCTAGTGCGCAAGGTCTAACTCAGGTTATCCCCGCCACTGGGGAGTGGATTGCCCTCCAGTTGCGCTGGCCAGACTACAAAAACGTGCATCTCTATCGGCCTTACCTTAATGTGAAGTTCGGGGCCTGGTACCTGGCCCGACAATTGAGGGATTTTGACAATAGCATTTTCGCTGCCCTGGCCGCCTACAATGGCGGGCCTGGCAATGCAAGACGTTGGCTGGAGCTAACAGGGAATGGTGACGAAGACCTCTTCGTGGAGAGCATATCCAAGGCCGAGACCAGCCTCTACGTTGAAAAGGTCTATGAGCACTATGCAAAGTATTGTGAGCTTTATGGAGAAGAATAGCGGAGAGTAGTGATGTATTGCGTGTTGCGGGGCGTATTGCGTATTTCGTATTCCGTTGAGACCCACGCAATACGCACTACGCAATACGCATTCTGTTCGTTGAGGGTGCAACATGTATAGCTTAGATGACACAATCGCCGCCATCTCTACCCCCATCGGCGAGGGAGGGATCGGCATCGTCAGGATGAGCGGGCCTGAGGCTCTAGCCATCCTGCAGAAAATTTTCGTCAAGGGCAAACCTACCAAACTTCAAACTCCAAACTTCAAACTCCAAACTCCAAACTACCTCCACTACGGCCACGTCGTTGACCCCGAAACCGCCGAGGTCGTTGACGAAGTGCTGGCTTCCTACATGAAGGCTCCCCGCACCTACACCCGCCAGGACGTAGCCGAGATCAACTGCCACGGCGGCATCGTTCCCCTGCGCCGTACTCTGGAGCTCTGCCTGCGCCAGGGGGCGCGGCTGGCCTCCGCAGGCGAGTTCACGCTGCGGGCCTTCATCAACGGCAGGATAGACCTGGCCCAGGCCGAAGCGGTGCTGGACATCGTGCGCGCCAAGACCGAGGCCGGGCTCAGGGTGGCCGTGGGCCAGTTAGAAGGGCGGCTCTCCGACCAGGTTCGGGCTGTGCGCGGACAGCTCATAGACGTTTTGGCCTACCTGGAGGCGACCATTGATTTCGAGGATGATGAGATCCCAGAGCGGGACATCGCGCCCGATCTGGAAGGCGCGCGCCGGCAGTTGGAGAAGCTGCTGGCCCACGCCGACCGGGGGATCATCTACCGCCAGGGAATCCGCACCGCCATCGTCGGCAGGCCGAACGTGGGCAAGTCGTCTTTGCTCAACGCCCTCTTGCGCACCAGCCGGGCCATCGTCACCCCCATACCCGGCACAACCCGCGACACCCTGGAGGAGACCCTCAACTTGCAGGGCATCCCTTTGGTTCTGGTGGACACCGCTGGCATCGTCGCCGAGACGGAAGACGTCATCGAGCAGTTGGGCATCGAGCGCAGCCGGAGCGCGCTGGATCAGGCCGACCTGGCCCTCCTGGTCGTAGACGGCAGCGAGCCTATCGCCGAAGCTGACCACCAGATCGCTGGCCTGGCCGCGGGCAAGACCGCCATCCTGGTGGTCAACAAGATTGATCTGCCTCGAGCGGGGGGTGACTTTGACATTCTGCCTGAGGCGACGCGGGTGGAGATATCGGCTCTGACAGGAGAGGGATTAGAGGAGTTGGAGGAGGCGATTGTGGAGGTCGTCTTCTCTGGCCAGGTGCTGGCCTCCGATGAGCCCTTGGTCTCCAGCCCCCGCCACAAGGACATCTTGAAGCGGGCTTCGGATCACCTGGCCAGTGCCCAGGAGGCTCACGCGCGAGGGATGCCCGCCGACTTCGTGGCCATTGATCTCACCTCGGCCGCGAATGTTTTGGGCGAGATCACTGGCGAGACGGTCACCGAAGATCTTTTGGAGACTATCTTTAGCGAGTTCTGTGTGGGGAAATGAGCCAGGAAGCGATGTCCTCCCAGAGCTCTGGCATCTCCAAAACCTGGGCGAACTCGCCGACCCAATACCGAATCCGCTCTTGATCCAGGTCGGGATGGCTCTCGATGATCGCCTGAATATCCAGCAGGTCTTGGGGCCGATGGGCGACTGCCTTGAAAATGATCAGATCCTCTGGGGTGGGGAGACGGATGGCGAGCGAACCAACATGATGAACGATGCTGCGTTCCACAGCCTCCACCTCGAAAGGCAACACTCCCAGGGAGATGTCCACGTGGATGCCGCTCTCCTGATGGCGCAGGAGGAGAACCCGATGCCGCCGGGCGAAGTCTTCTGCATTGGCAATGCGCGGCAAGAGTCCTTCCTGTGCGGCTGCTTCCACCAGGTGTGGCAGATCCTCTACAGACAGGAGGATAACTGCATCTACATCAGCGGTCAGGCGGGGCTTGCCCAGCAGGCTGGCAGCGACGCCGCCAATAACCATGCCTTGATCACCGAAACGCGCCAGCAGCCGCTGCAAGGCTGCTATGGGGCCTAACAACGGTGCGATCTCTTTGGATGCGGTCATAGCTGAGTGCCTTTCAACTTGGCCCAGCGCTGGCGAACGATTTCTTCCTCGAATTGCTCTCTCAGGGGCAACCCCAGGCCCATCGCTAGCCTCAGGATGGCATTCAACTGTTGCCAGCGCAAGGCGACAGAGGCCTCTCGTTGTTCTTCCCTCTCGAGGGCCGCTACTGCCTGCCAGCGCTTCCGGAACTGTTTCATCAGGTACTCGCTCATAGCTCTTACCCCCGCGAATTCACTGCCCCAAAGGCGACCATGTTCATCCTCGAGCAAAGTAAGCCAGCGCTAACCTTACCCTTTCTTCTATCGCCATCTCTTCAGCGGGCAGGGACTGAATGGCGGCTTGGGCCTCGACCACGCTGTAGCCCAGGCTGGTGAGGGCGGCGATGACTTCGGCGTCGGCTTCTAGTCCTAGCCTCCCTGTATCGCTCAGGGCAACCGACCAGTTTGCAACAGGTGCACCAGTTGCTTGATCAACTTCCTGAACAATTCACCATCCAACCGTCCGATGGCTCCGATGAGCAACGCCTCGGAAAGAGTAGCCACTTTTGCCACCTTGAACACTGAGGCGGTTTTGAGGCCTGTTCTAGCAAAAACAGGGTCGGTCGGCTCCAGAACAACGTCAACTCCGGAGATAGCCTGTCTCTGCTGCGAGGAGATGAACATGACCAGAAAATCCCGATACGGCCCCGGAACCTCTGCCAGCACCAATACGGGACGGATCTTGGTGCCGATCCGGTCTGTGAAGGGGAAGCGGGCCAGCACCACATCACCGCGCTGAGTCATCAGGAAACCTTTCTCACATCGGCTTCGGTGTAGAGGTCTTCAGCCGGATCGCGCAAAAAGGCGTAGCCGGGATCGTGCTGGAGCGCTGAGAGGATCAGGGCGGTCTCGTCAATCACCGCTTGAGTCAAGATGATCACCTCCACAGGAACCCCCTCCCTCACTGGCAGGTCCTTGAGAATTAGTTCGCCGTCCTTTTCCGGCTTGGTCATAATGCGGACTGCTTGCATGGTTCATCCTCCTCAACAATTACCCCCTGGCGAAGTAACCCAGCGCCAACCTCACTCTTTCCTCGATTTCCATTTCCTCAGCGGGCAGGGACTGAATGGCGGATTGGGCTTCGACCACGCTGTAGCCCAGGCTGGTGAGGGCGGCGATGACTTCGGCGTCGGCGTCGGTGAGAAAGGGCACCGCCTCTGGGCCGACCTCGACCGCAATCTTGTCCTTGAGGTGAAAGACGATCTTCTTGGCCATCTTGGGGCCGATGCCAGGCACTCTGGTCAACGCTGCGGCGTTCCCCTGGGCGATGGCCAGGCGGAGCGAATCGGCTGGCATGGTGGAGAGCATGGCCAGGGCCACCCTGGGGCCCACGCCCGAGACGCCCAGCAGCAGCTCGAAAAGGGCCAGCGCGTCCTCGCTGCCGCAGCCGTAGAGGGTCAGCTCGTTCTCCCGCACGTGCAGGTGGGTGGAGAGCTCCACCTGGCGGCCCAGCCCTTCCGCAGTCTCCAGTACCGAGGTTGGGACGTAGACCTTGAAGCCGATCCCCCCCGCGCCGACGACGAGGTAATCCTTCCCTATGGCCTCGATCCTCCCCTTCAGGTTGGCGATCATCTTCTCTCGATTTCCTCAGCTTGTCTGGCCAGGCTCAGCATCCGAGCGGAGTGGATGTGGCAGATGGCCACGGCGATGGCGTCGGCGGCGTCGTCGGGTTGGGGCACAGTATCCAGGCCCAGGAGCACCTTGACCATTTCCTGCACCTGCTCCTTGGTGGCTCGCCCGTAGCCGACCACCGCCTGCTTGACCTCCAGGGGTGTGTACTCGTGGACAGCGATCCCAGCGTTGGCTATGGCAAGCAGGACCACCCCTCGCGCCTGTCCCACGCTCAGAGCGGTGCGAACGTTGCGGCTGAAGAAGAGCTTCTCCACCGCCGCCTCCGCAGGCTGCCGCTCTTGGATGAGAGCCGTCAACTGGCGGTAGATCTCCTGCAGGCGCTGGGGCTGTGATTTATCCGAAGGAGTGGTTATCACCCCGTAATCCACTAGCCTCAGATCACCGCTCTCACCCCATACCAGGCCGTAGCCGGTGATGGCCGTGCCGGGATCAATCCCCAGGACCAGGTTCTCGTTTTCGCTCATCGGTAGTTATCCAATCAAGGAAGCAGGAGAGCCCTAAAGCTCAAAGCTCAAAGTCCAAAGCTCAAAGGGAGCAGGGGAGCAGGCCCGACCACCCGACCATCTGACCACCCGACCATCTGGCCACCCGACCACCCGACTATCCGACCAATTCGTATTTGGCCATCATCTCATCGGTGATGTTCAGGTTGGAGGAGACCTGCTGGACATCCTCCAGCTCCTCCAGGGCATCAATGAGGATCATGGCCTTGATGGTTTCCTTCTCCCCCAACTCCGCCACACTCTTGGGAAGCATGGAGATCTCCGCCGAATTCAGGGCGATCCCATTCTTCTCCAATTCCTCTTTGACCCTTTGGAAGTCATTGGCCACGGTGAAGACCTCCACCAGGTCGCTCCCGACGGTGACATCATCGGCGCCGGCATCTATGGCCAGCAGCGCCAGCTCGTCGGGATCGGAATCGTTGGGGGAGATGGTGATGTAGCCTTTGGACTCGAAGAGCCAGGCTACGCAGCCGCTCTCACCCAGGCTGCCACCGTAGCGGTTGAAAGCGCGGCGCACATCGGACACTGCCCGGTTGCGATTGTCCGTCAGCACGTGCACCAGCAGCGCCACCCCGTGGGGGCCGTAGCCTTCGTAGCGGATCTCCACCAGATCCGCACCCTTTTCGGCGCCGGTGCCCCGCCTGATGGCCCGCTCGATGTTGTCCTTGGGCATGTTGGCTGCCTTGGCCTTGTCTACAGCCAGGCGCAGCTTGAAGTTGACGGCAGGGTCGCCGCCCTCCCGCGCCGCCAGGACGATCTCGCGCCCCAGCTTGGTGAAGAGCTTACCTCGCTTGGCGTCCGTTGCCCCCTTCTTGCGTTTGATCGTTGACCATTTAGAATGTCCTGACATGTTTGCACCTCCTTCCAAACTTGCCCCTCCAATGGGGCCGAAAGGCTATAGCCCTAATTATACTACTGGAAGCGAAAAAACGCCAACCTCAATCTATGGTGCGACGGCGCAGCAGCGGCGAGATGGCCCGCTTCCATAGGAAGGTGCCGATCAGCACGATCAGCACGACGATCACGACCTGCTCGTAGCGGTCAACGATCCCGATGATTGACTCCCAGTGCTCGCCCAGGACCATCCCGGCATAAGCCAGCAGAAAGCTCCAGGCCGCCGTGCCTACAATAGTGAAGGCCAGGAAGCGGCCCATCGGCATCGGTTTGCCCTCGCGGCGAAAGCCAGCCGGGATGGAGACCAGGCTGCGAATGATCGGCACCAGCCGTCCGAAGAAGATCACCCAGTCGCCATAGCGGGTGAACCATTCGATGGCCCGGTCCAGGTCTCCTTCTGAAATGAGGAGGAACTTGCCGAAGCGACGAATGAAGCGGCGCACGATCGGTTCGTCAGCCCAATAGCCGAAGGCATACAGCGCTATCGCCCCAACGACCGAGCCGATGGTGCCGGCAACGGTAACCCACAGGAGGTGAAACTTCGCTGGTTGCGTTACGGCCAGGTAGCCCGCCAGGGGCATGATGGCTTCGGAGGGGATGGGCGGGAACACATTTTCCAGCGCCATGACAAAGATGATCCCTGGGTATCCCATCCCAACAACCAGGCTTTCGACCCACTCCTTGATAACGGTGATCAGTATGGCCATGAATGTCCTCCAATTCAATCTGTTCTAACCGTACGCCTCGACCGCTTCCAGGAAGGCGGCGATGTTCTCCCACGGGATGTCCGGCTCGTCAATGTCGTAGGCGGGACAGAGGATGAGCCCGGCGCGCCCCAGGGTCTCGATGCGGTGCTTGACCTCCCTGCGGATGGCGTCGGGTTTGGCAAAGCTGAAGGTGGTCTGGTGGCCCACCGTGCCCCACAGCGCCAACTGGGAGCCGAACCGCTGGCGGATGCGGGCGGCGTCCATGTGGTCCGGCTGCAGCGGGTTGATGGCGTTCATGCCAATGTCCATCAGGTCGCCCACGATAGGCTCGAAGTAGCCGTCGCTGTGGTATACGACGCGGAGGTCGGGCTTGATGGCCTGGGCCGCCTGGATGATCATCGTCAGGCGCGGCTTGAAGAACTCGCGCCAGGTGGCCGGGCTGATCATCATCGTCCCCGGCATCCCCACGTCATCGTCCAGAGCCAACACGTCCACGCCGGCGCGGGCCAGCGTTTCGGCGTTGCGGCGGGCCAGGTCGGCCAACTGGTCGAGGAGAAAGTGCGCCCAGGTGGGGCGTTCGAGCAGGTCTATGAGGAAATTCTCCAGACCGCGCAGCCGCCAGGCAGCCTCGAACAATTCGCCGCCCAGGTGGGGCAGGTTGCCGCCAGCAGCCAGGCCGCGGGCGTGCAACGCCTGCACCTGGTGGGCCAGAGTCTCGACGCGGTAGGGCCGGCTGACGTCGGGAAAGGGGAAGTTCCGTACGTCGTCCAGCGAGCGGGCGCGGGCCAGGGGATTGCGTTGGTCGGGAGTCAGGGGGCGGTAGTCCCAGCGGGTGTAGGTCGTCACCTGGGCGGGAGTGCCCAGCCGCGTGTCCGGCGCAAAAGGCCGGGCCAGGCGAGCCAGTTCCTTCTCCTCCGACGAAAGGGGGAACTCGACAAAACGCACGTCCACGAGATCGTGCCGATATTGGCCGGGCGGGACCAGGCTCTTGAGGTCCACGTGGTAAAAGCTCAGCGCGCAGGGTACGCGGTCTGGTTCCCCTCCATCTAGCGCAGTCAGCAGTCGCTCGCGAGCGTTCATGTAGATGCCTCCGACGAGGCACGGCGCTGAACCGCCGTGCTGAGAGATCAAAGCCCTACGGGCTCAACTCGAAACCCGAAACTCGCAACTCGAAACTCACACCCTCCCCTCCAACTCCGCCACTTCCCCATCCCTCCGATGATACCCCATCTCCTCGATCATCCCCTTCGCTTTGGCCAGACTCTCCCGAGCCTTTTCCTTGTCACCACAGGCCAGGTGCAGCCGGGCGTACTCCAGGTGGCAGTCCGCCTCGTGCAACCGCATCCCTCCGCGCGTGGCGATGGACAGCGCTTCGTCAAGGTCTGCCCAGGCCCGGTCCATGTCGCCCGTGACCCGGCACAACTCTGCTCGGGCCAGCAGGCCACGAGGCAAGTCATCCTGCTGCCCTGCCTGCCGCAGGCCGTCCACTGCCCGCTTCAGGTGGGTTGTGGCCTGGGTGAAATCGTGGCTTTCTTCCTGCTGAGCCTGAAGCAGGTGGCCCCGCCCCAGGGAGAGGTGGTCCAGGGCGATGTCAAGAAGCCCTAAGCCCCGCCCCAAGTACTGCTTGGCCCATTCCAGCGTCTGCCCAGCCCGACTCTGCACCTCTAGATACTTCCCTTGGTCAAGCAGCAGGTCGCAGTACTGAAAGCCACCAAGGGAGTAGAGGAGCGTGTGCTGCGGATCCACCTCCCGTTGCATCCCCTCGGCCTTGCGGAAGATGGCTTCGGCCTCCGGCAGGCAACCCGCGTGGTGCAGGGCATTGGCTAGCTTTCCTCGTTGTTTCAATCGCTCAAACTTACCGCCGCTGCGGTCGGCCAGGTCTACGCTCTGTTGGGCGGTTGCCACGGCCTGGGTCAGGTCACCAATGGTCAGGTAGAGTTCGCTAAGAGCGTGTTTTAAAAGTCCTAATTGTGCCGCAAATCTGGGCCATGGCCCCACAAAACGGGCATTTACGGCTATTTTGTGGCTATAAATCCCCACAAATGGCCGCTGATCGACC
>DAOUDK010000034.1:0-101686 GCA_034431315.1 Anaerolineae bacterium | reverse complement strand
CTCGACCACTACCTCCTCTTTGACCACCTCAGGGGTGGGCGCGGCGCAGGCCACCGCCAGTATGCTGACGATGACCAACAGGCCCAGAAACAACCATATTGCTTGCTTCTTCATTTGGATTTCCTCCTTCTTATTTTCGGACCTAAACTGGCTGATATCTCTTGAAAACGCTCACTTCTCTTTTTTCGATCGCATCACCTCCTCAATCTGCCAGACATGCTCGCTCCCACGCTGAGAATCACGCTATTTGCTCTGGCAGCAGCGATTCTAGAACCTCGAAAAGAACGGCCGCCGGGCATCCTTTGACCAGCACCGCGTCGGCGCCGGCCGCTTTGGCCTTCCCTCGCTGCTGGTTATCGTCCACCAGGGCGAGACAGATGGTCTGAGGCCACTTGGCCCTCAGCCGCTCCACGAGGAGCCAGACCTCCTCGCCGGGCAGGCTGGTATCCAGCAATACCAGCGCCGGGCGGTGCGTGGAAACCACATTCAACGCCAGCGAAGCGTCGCTCGCCAAATGTATCGTCTTTATCTGAGAGATCTCCATCAGCGTAGCCTGCAGACCGTCTCGCCACGGCCCCGGATTGGCCACGATCAACGCCGACGCACCGCCGCCCAATACCACCGCGCTAACACCTCCTACGCTCATCTAAAGTCCGAGATGCCAATATCCGATTCCATTATACCACGCTTGAGCCCTGCGCACATCGGCGCAAAAGCCAGTTTTTAGCTCAAACAAAAAGACTGCTCCCGGAGCTGTCTTTTCTACGTCAAATGACTGAGATGAGGTATGGGCCCCATAGGCGCCGCCTACTCTTCGTCCAGGCTGGCCAGCCCTTTTCGCAGCGCGTAGAGCGCCGCTTGAGTGCGGTTCGCCAGGTGCAACTTCCCCAGGATGTTGCTCATGTGGCTACGCACGGTGCGCTCGGTAATGCACAACTCGTGGCCAATCTGCTGATTGGTCTGACCTTGCGCCACCAGTTGCAACACCTCCACCTCGCGGGCCGTCAGCGGCTCCTCGGCAGGCGGCAAGCTCGACGACCGGTTGAGTTCGCGAATCACCTTTAGCGCAATGTTGGGGTGCAGTGACAACTCGCCCCGGTACACGTCGCGGATTGCCTGGATCAGTTCGTCGGACGACGAGTCCTTGAGGAGGTATCCCAGCGCACCCGACTTGACCGCCTGGTAGGCCTTTTTGTCCTCGGCAAAACTGGTGAGCACCAGGATGCGCGCGTCCGGATTCTCATCCCTGATCTCTCTGATGGCCTGCACGCCGTCCTTGTGGGGCATCACCAGGTCCATCAGGGTGACGTCGGGCTGCAGGGCGCGCGCCTGGCGCACCGCTTGGTCACCGTCTGCGGCTTGGCCCACCACCTCCAATCCTGGCCATTCCTGGATCAACGCACACAACCCCTCCCGTACGACGTTGTGATCGTCTACGACGAGGACACGGATCGGTTCAGTCATTAGCGTACCTCCTGATGGCCCAGAACGACTCTACGGTCACGCATCACGTTTAACGGTCGCCTTCACCCTCGTCCCCTGCCCGGACGCCGACGCGATGGTCAACGATCCACCCAGCTCCTCCGCTCGCTCGCGCATGCTGGCCAGCCCGATGCCACCCATTTCGCCCACAGCATCAGGGTCAAAGCCGACGCCGTCGTCGGCCACTTCCAGTGTCACCCACTCTTCGTCGGCGCGAACCCGCACCGTCACCGAGGTCGCCGCCGCGTGCTTCAGAGCGTTGTTCAGCGCCTCCTGCGCGATGCGATAGAGTCCCTCTTCCAGGAACGCCGGCAGCTCGACGGTTCCTTCCACCAACAGGTGGGTCTCGACCCCAACGCGATCCTCGACGGCATTCAGCCGCTGGCGTAGAGCGCCTGCAAACCCTTCCTCCTCCAGAGTGGGCGGTCGTAACTCGAAAACCAGCAATCGCATCTCTTTGAGTACCTGCTGCGCGCTCTGCTCTACGCGGATCAGGTGTCGTTTAACGCGTTCCAGTCTACCAGCTTCGACCGCTTTGCGCCCTGCGCCCGCAAAAAGGACCAGGCTGTACAATGACTGCGTCATCGAGTCGTGAAGCTCGCGGGCCAGGCGGTTGCGTTCTTGCACGACAGCCAACTCGCGGCTGCGGTCGTACAGGCGCGCGTTCTCGATGGCGACAGCCACCTGATCACCCAGGCTTTGGATGACCAGCACGTCCTCTGGATAAAAAGCGTTGACCTCCGCGCTCTGCACGTCCAGGGTGCCGATCACCTGGCCGCCCACACGCAGGGGAACCACCAGTTCCGAATGGGTGTCGGGCAGCGATTCGTCGGCCAGGAAACGCGGATGCTGCTCCACGTCGTTGACCAACACGGCCTCACCCTTTTGCGCCGCTTCGCTGTTTAGACTGCTCCCCTCAATCTCCAGATCTTGGATTCGCAGGCCTATCTCGCCGCTGCTGGCGCGTAAGGCCAGCCGGTTTGTTTCCTTGTCCACCAAAAAGATGAGCACGTGGTAATAGCCAAAGGCATCCCGGATCAGCTCCACCACCCTCGTCAGTAGTTCGTCAATGTTCAAGATGGACGTAATCTCCCGGCTCACCTGGGCGTTGGTTTCCAATTGCACCGCTCGTCGCCGGAGCGCCCACGTGCGTTCTCTGACGCGTTCTTCCAGATTGCTGATCAAGTCGCGCAGTTGGGCCGTCATAGTGTTAAAGGCCCGCGCCAACACCCCAACTTCGTCCTCCCGCTCCACCCTTGCTTCCCGATCCAGGTCGCCGGCCGCGATTCGCGTGGCGGTTTCGACCAGACCCATCAATGGAGCCGTAATGCCCCGCGTGATGACCAGCGAGGCGCCTACGGCGAGAAAGACAGCACACAGGGCGATGCCCACGTTGACGCCCAGAGTGGTGACTACTGCGCGAAACGCTTCCGACACATCTTGTTCTACCAGCAGCGCCATCTGGAGCTCCGGCAGCCAGCGATAGGCCCCGATGACCCGACCTCCTCCATAATCGTCGTAAACACCAGAACCATTGACGTGGTTTTGTATCACGGCGTCAATCCCCATTGAATGTACATCGAGCTGTTCCTCGCTCGGAAGCCCCATAGCCGTAGAGGAAAAGCGCGACTCGACAAGCAGGTCATTGTCCAGGCTAACCAGATAGGACTTTCCCGTCCTGCCCAGCCCGGTCCGCTCGCGCAGAATTTCGCCGATCCTTTCTGTACTCGAACGGCTCGCCATGACACCCAACGGCTGCCCGTCACGGCTGATAACTGGGATGGCAGTTATCATCGCTCTCCGGCCCTCCTCCTCGGTCCTGCTGCTGGATGGGTCCTCACCTGCTACGCGAGCAGGTACGCCTGGCTCGGTAGCACTGTCTGCGTCCGGCGTGACGGGATAGAACGGTGGCTGTGCATAAGGACCAGTCAAACCCTGTTGGAAAAAGGGCTGGTTACTGTAATCCTTGCCCTCTTGCGCGATGTCCGTGGATAGGACCACCCGCCCCTGGAGACCCAGCAAAAACAGTTCTTGGAGCTGCTCCGTTTGTTCAATATACCGCCGGAAGTGTCTGCGCGTCGCTTTGTGATAGAAATCGTAGTACATGTGATCCCGCGCCAGGGTTAGCACAACGCGTGGGCGCTCCTGTGCGTACTCTGGGCTCAACGGAGCGACCAATTCGTTTCGTAGAGAGTCCATCCAGGCGCCAATCTCGCTCTCTTTGAGCGCGGCCACCGACTCGAGGCGGTCCAGTGCTTGCTGCTGCCCATTGTAATAACCCAGAACAACAGAGCCGACACTGATGCCTATCGCCGGCAACAAGGCCATCAACACAAATCCCACGAGCAAACGTGCGCGGATGGTGCTAAGATTTAGACCAAACATACCCATTCCCACCTTGAAGTGTCAACATCGGTTGTCTCCTTGTTCATTCAATCTATCTGGATTATACACGAATTTCATCCCCGTGCAAGTCATGTGAAGGACTGCGGCGCCGAAAACGGTAGTTTTGTTAGGGAATTGGGAAGCCGTTGTTGCGACAACAAAACAGCCATGGGCTTCCGCCTGTCCTTTGATTTGTCTGGAAGTTAGGAGTGTGATACAATTGGGGGCAGATTTTTGGACATTGGTTGGCGGGGAGGGAACGTATGAAGAACTACCGGAGATCTACCAAGAGGTGGGCAAGGAAAGGGGCAAGGCAATGATAGACGCCCTGGCGTTTGGTTTCTAATTTGCTGGACCTGGAGGGCGTGACCCACACGGCAGACCTTGAGATATTGTGGCGCAAATGAAAAACAGGCGTGGACAAAAGCGAAGGATGTGAAAGGAGATTACTATGCGTTGGGCGGAGATTTGCCAGCAGTACCCTGATCAGTGGCTTATCATAGATGCGCTGGAGGCACACACCGAGGGGGATCGCCGCAAGCTGGACCAGATAACCGTGGTCGAAGTTTGCCCGGACGGAGCAGAGGCGTTCCAGAGGTACCGCGAGTTACACCGGCAGCATCCCCTGCGCGAGTTCTACTTTGTGCATACAGCTCGCGAGGAACTGGACATTCGAGAAAGGCACTGGCTGGGGTTGCGGAGGGATTATGAATCCTTGGCTGTGCTCCCGGCTGCCCAACACCAGACCATTTTTTCTTCTAGCGGATAAGAGGTATGGCAGGAAGCAGGTAAACCAGAGGAGAAAAGAGGATGTCTCCCACCATATACAGAGTTGGCCCATATCGGTTCTTCTTCAACAGTCGTGAGGAAAGCCGGCTACACGTTCACGTTGCAACGTCCGACGGCGTGGCAAAGTTCTGGTTAGAGCCGATAGTCGCCCTGGCCAATTTCTACAACTTGAAAACCAAGGATCTGCGCAAGATTGAAACCATTATCAAGGAGCATGAAGATGAATTCAAGTATACCTGGCATCGCCATTTCTCACAGTGAGGTGACCAGTATTCACACGACCGGTTTTTGGCTACTGGTGGATGATGTGGAATACTTCGTTCCCTTTGACGACTATCCCGTTTTTCGAGAGGCAACCGTCGCTCAAATATACGCCGTTCAGCGTCTGGGCCCCACGCAATTCCACTGGCCAGAGCTGGATGCCGATATTGAGTTGGAAGCACTGGAGCATCCGGAGCGATTCCTCCTGGTATTCCGGCCATCGCGGCAGTCGTACGGCTATGGGCAGATCAGGCGCCAGGGGGTGGCTGTGAGGGATGCCCCGAACCACGAGAGTGAGGAGTGAAATCACCGCGAGAAATGAATAAACTATCAATCGTCATTCTGGCCGCTGGCCAGAGCAAGCGCATGAAATCAGAGCTGCCAAAGGTGCTACACCATCTGGCTGGCAAACCTATGGTCCAATACGCTGTGGAAATGGCGGCCGAGCTCACCTCGGAGAGGCCGCTGCTGGTAGTGGGCAACGGCGCAGATCAAGTGCGTCGGGCGGTGGGCGATCAAGTCATCTATGTGGAGCAGCGGGAACAGTTGGGCACGGGCCATGCTCTCCTCCAGGCCCGGCCGCTGTTAGAAGGCCGAAGTGAGACGGTTGCAGTCTGGTACGCCGATATGCCCCTTCTATCTGCCGACACCTTGAGGCGATTGTTGGAGCTTCAGGCAGAGGGGAAAGGCCCTATCGCCATGCTCACTGTCGAGGCCGACGATCCTATGGGCTTTGGGCGTATCCTGCGCGACGACGCCGGCCAGGTGGTTGGCATCGTGGAGGAGGCGGTAGCCACCGATGCTCAGAAGGCAATCCGCGAGCTCAACTGCGGTGTCTATTGCTTCGACGGCGATTGGCTCTGGCCCCACCTGGCCCAACTGCCCCTCAGCCCCAAGGGCGAGTATTACCTGACCGATCTGGTAGCTATGGCCGTGGCCGAGGGGCAGGTGGTGGAAGCACTGAAGATCAGCGACGTCGCTGAGGTCTTAGGGATTAACGATCGTACGCATCTGGCCCAGGCGGAAGCGGCCATGCGGCAGCGCATAAACCAGAAGTGGATGCTGGAAGGAGTAACACTGCTTGCCCCTGCTCTGACTTTCATAGATGCCACCGTCGAGATCGGCCAGGATACGACCATCTACCCCAACACCTACCTTCAGGGCGCGATGACCATTGGCCGCCAGTGCCGTTTAGGCCCCAACACCATCGTTCGCGACTCGACCGTCGGCAATGGATGCACCATCGAGGCCTCGGTGGTCGAAGGCGCTGTTCTGGAGGACGGCGCGGACGTCGGGCCCTTTTCCCATCTGCGTAAGGGCACGCACCTGGCCCAGGGCGTACACGTGGGCAACTTCGCTGAGGTCAAGAACTCGTACCTGGGCCCAGGCTCCAAGATGGGGCATTTCAGCTATCTGGGCGATGCCACGGTGGGCCAGGATGTTAACATCGGGGCGGGGACCATCACCTGCAACTACGATGGTCAGCGCAAACACCCCACCATCATTGAGGACGGCGCTTTCATCGGCAGCGACACCATGCTGGTGGCTCCCGTGCGGGTGGGAGCCGGGGCGAAGATCGGCGCCGGTTCGGTGGTGACTCACGACATCCCTCCAGGCAGCGTGGCCTACGGCGTCCCGGCGCGGGTGAAGGGCGAGGTGAAGGAGGAATAAATGGACCACGAGGACCTGATCGCCAAAGCAATGAAAGCGCGGAAGAAGGCTCATGCCCCCTATTCGCATTTCGCGGTGGGAGCCGCGCTGCTGGCCAGGTCGGGCCGCGTCTACACGGGCTGCAACGTGGAGAACGCTTCTTATGGACTCTCGATCTGCGCCGAGCGCGTGGCGGTCTTCAAGGCCGTCTCCGAGGGCGAGCGCGATTTCCAGGCCCTTGCCGTCGTCACCGATAAAGGCGTCACCCCCTGTGGTGCCTGCCGCCAGGTGCTGCTGGAATTTGGAGAAGACATCCAGGTGATAGTGGCCGATGAAACGGGCAGATATCGAGTTTTCGGCCTGCAAGAACTGCTGCCAGAGGCTTTCAACTCCGAGGATTTGGCGTGAAGGAGTAGAGGCCAGGGCCGCTCTCGCTAAGAGCGGCTTTTTATTTGCAGCTTACCTGCTCCCGCTGGACCCTAGTCCAGCGGCCTCGGCGGCCTGTTTTGACCGTCAGGTGTGTGTTTCAAGGTTTTCAGCGCTGGTCATTGCTGTTGGAGCAGCGGACTAGGGTCCGCTGTGAGCAAGGTGGGTAGATACTTGCGTCTTGGTGAAGCCGATGGTATAATTAAGCCCGATTGGGAAGGCGTGGGGAAGCGGACATGGAGCAGGTGGGGCTGAACGTCAAAATGGCCGAGGTCAGAGCCCTGTGCGAGGCCAAGGGGTTCTCTGCCGAGCACGGACGCATCTGGGAGATGCTGGCCCTGATCCACAGCGAAATCTCCGAGGCCAGCGACTGCTACA
The DNA here is from genome assembly GCA_034431315.1 of Anaerolineae bacterium. Taxonomy (GTDB): domain Bacteria; phylum Chloroflexota; class Anaerolineae; order VGOG01; family VGOG01; genus JAUWOY01. The sequence goes on along the minus strand of DAOUDK010000034.1, from coordinate 94,315 downwards.
AAAAGGGCCAGCCCCTGGAAGCCGTGGGAGAGGAGCTTATTGACGCCATCATCCGCATCCTGCACCTCCTCTCAGCCCTGGATCTGGATGCTGAGAGGCTCTATCAGGAGAAGATGGCCAAGAATTGGGAGAGACCGTATAAATATGGTACGGTTAGGGGAGGGTAATATCCAATACCCAATATCCAATAGCTGTTGGGTATTAGCTATTAGCTATTTGTCATGTAGCAGTCAAAGGTTTACACTTACCATAACGCAATAACTACTACATATTGTGTACTGTTTTGTTGAAATATACTGCTCATTGTGTAGTGTTAACGATTCAGTGCTACATTTCGCCTGTTAACGATGCCTGCTACATGACAGCTATTGGATATTGGGTTGGTCATGAGAAGAGACCGTGTCTATCGCACTGAGGCTATCGTGTTGAAGCGAAGCGACTTCGGCGAGGCCGACCGCCTGTTGACCCTTTACACGCCCAAGCTGGGCAAGATCAGGGCCATTGCCAAGGGGGTGCGCAAGCCCACCAGCCGCAAGAGCGGACACGTGGAGCTGTTCACCCATAGCCAACTCCTCATCGCCAAGGGGCGCAACCTGGACATCGTGACCCAGGCCGAGACCATTCACGCCTTCCGCCCCCTGCGAGAGGACCTGTTGCGTATCACCTACGCCTACTATGCCGCTGAACTGATGGATCTCTTTGTGAAAGAAGGGATTGAGAACCGCCCTCTCTTCGACCTTCTGTTGGCCATGTTGGGCTGGCTGGGCGACGCTTCCGATCTGAATCTGACTACCCGCTTCTTCGAGCTGCGCCTTTTGTCTTTGCTGGGCTATCGCCCTCAGCTCTTCCAGTGCGTGGCCTGCCGCCGTCAAATCGAACCGGCGCCCAATTTCTTCAGCGCTGGCGATGGCGGTATCCTCTGTGCTGACTGTGGCCAGAACCATCGGGGAGCACAGGAGATAACTCTGAACGCTCTAAAAGTGTTGCGTTTCCTGCAGACCAGGGATTACGATACCTGCCGCCGGCTTCGTCTCAGCCATCCACTGCACAGAGAGCTAGAAACGATGATGTATCACTATATAACCTACACCTTGGAGCGGAGTTTGAAGTCAGTGAAGTTTCTCAAGACCCTGCGCAGGCAATGGGCGGGGAACGGGGATTAGAGCGCATTTAGCGTCCGAAGTGGGGAGGTGTGCAAATGCCGATTTACACAACTGATGAGATGAGCATTGAGGAGTTCACCGAGATGGTGCGCCAACATCCGGTCAAGTTTGAACCATTACCCGCCCGTTTCTGGGAAGACGAACGCTGGCTGTTCGAGCACGTGGCCGAACTTACGGAGCAGTATCCTGATCAATGGGTAGTGGTCTATAAAAAGCAAGTGGTCGGGATAGGCGGTGGACACAAGGGGTTAACGGAAGCCATAGAGCAAGCCCAACACATAGTCAGCGATGGGGAGCGGTTAGTGACCTATTTCCTGGAGAGCAAGCCATATGTCTACTAGGATCAAGTTACACATCTCTCAACAACCTGTTCGGGATGACCCCTTGGTCGTCGTCACAAGGTTGATTTGTCGAGTGACATTCTGCGGAGAGGGGGGTGAACTTGGTCCAGAGTGGTACGGAATCCTCGACACAGGAGCTCCGGTTTCGCTGATTCCCAAGAGGATGTGGCAAGGCTACCCCGTACTCAAGCTGAAGGACACGACTATCAGGGGCATCATTGACCGGCCCGAATGTGCTCTGGAGGTTATTGACGGTGTGATCGGCACCATACTGACAGATGGGGAGAGCATGTCGGAGCCATTGACCATCCGGGCTCACTTGGCCCATACCGACGATATCCCGCTGCTCCTGGGCTTCAGCGGCCTGCTGGACAGGGCAGATGTCTGCTTTTCGGTCAACAGAAGCGAAGCCTATCTGGAAATCTAACGAGGGAGATTATGGGAAAACCACTGACCTTTCAAGAAGCTATCTTATGCCTGAACCAGTTCTGGGCCGACCACGGCTGCCTCATCTGGCAGCCTTACAACGTGCAGGTCGGAGCAGGTACCATGAACCCGGCCACTGTGCTCCGCGTCCTGGGGCCGGAGCCCTGGAACGTGGCCTACGTTGAGCCTTCGGTTCGCCCTGCCGACGGACGCTATGGCAAGAACCCCAACCGCTGGCAGCAGTGGTATCAATACCAGGTCATCCTCAAGCCCGATCCAGGTAGCCCACAGGAAATCTACCTGGACAGCCTGGAGGCCCTGGGCATCAACCGCCGCCAGCACGACATCCGCTTCGTGGAGGATAACTGGGCGTCGCCAGCCCTGGGAGCCTGGGGCCTGGGTTGGGAGGTCTGGCTCGACGGGCAGGAGATCACCCAGTTCACGTATTTCCAACAGGCCGGGGGCTTCTCCCTCGACCCCGTCTCAGTGGAGATCACTTATGGCTTAGAGCGCATCATGCTCCCATTGCAGGGGGTGCAGGGCTTCACCGAAATCGAGTGGCTCGATGGCCTCACCTACGGGGACGTCCTTCTTAAGAGCGAGATCGAACACTGCATCTACAACTTTGAGCAGGCTGATGTGGGGAGATTGACCCAGCTTTACAATCTGTACGAGGCCGAGGCCCAGAACGCTCTGGAGAGAGGACTGGTGATCCCGGCTCACGATTATGTCCTAAAGTGCTCTCACGCCTTCAACGTGCTGGACGCCCGCGGCGCTGTTGGCGTCACCGAACGGGCCAGGTACTTCGCCAGGATGCGGGATCTAGCGCGAGCCGTGTCCGAGGCGTATGTGAGGCAGCGGGAGGAGATGGGATTCCCCTTGCTTAGGGAAGTCAGGCAACAAGACAACAAGGCAACGAGGCAACGAGAAGTCCTCGTTACCTCATTGCCTCATACCTCATTACCCTTCTTACTCGAAATCGGGACCGAGGAGTTGCCAGCAGGCGATCTTGACTCTGCTATTGCCCAACTGGAGAAGGCCACACCCAAGTTGTTGGCCGAGGCGCGATTGGAGCACGGCGAGATTCAGGTCACGGGCACGCCCCGGCGACTGGTCGTCTACGTCGAGGAACTGGCTGCCAGGCAGCGCGACGAAGAAGGGTTTGCCAAGGGGCCACCGGCGAAGGTAGCCTTCGACAAAGAGGGGCAACCTACCAGAGCGGCCGAGGGTTTCGCCAGGAGCCAGGGAGTGGCTGTCGAGAGCCTGGAGGTTCGCGAATTGGATGGCGGCCAGTACACTGTCGCCGCCAGGGTGGAGAAGGGGCAACCAGCAGCCGAGGTGCTGGCTAACCTCCTGCCCGACCTGATCGCCAGCCTGCGCTTTTCCCTCTCCATGCGCTGGAACGCCACTAACATAGCCTTCTCCCGCCCCGTCCGCTGGATCGTGGCCCTTCTGGGCGACAGTGTCATCCCCTTCGAGTACGCGGGCGTGAACAGCGGCTGTACCTCGCGCGGACTCAGGCCGCTGCGCTCGCCCGAAATCGTGATCCGGAGGGCTGAGGACTTCTTCGCCCTCATGGAGGCCAACAGCATCGTGGTTGACGTGGAAAAGCGGCGCCAGATGATCCGCCAGCAGGTGGATAAGCTGGCCGCCGAGGTGGGCGGGCGAATCCCCGACGACCCTGGGCTCTTGGACGAGGTGACCAATCTGGTGGAGTGCCCCACTGCCCTCTTGGGCGCCTTTGAGCCAGATTACTTGGAGCTGCCCAAGGAAGTCCTCGTCACGGTGATGAAGAAGCATCAGCGCTACTTCTCCGTGGTGAAAGAGGATGGAGAACTCCTGCCGTATTTCATCGCCGTGCGCAATGGGGATGACGAGCACCTGGACATCGTGCAGCACGGCAACGAGGAGGTGCTTCGGGCCCGCTTCGCCGACGCCGGGTTCTTCTACCAGGCCGATACGAAGAAGCCGTTGGAAGACTTTTTGCCCCGTCTGGACACCTTGACCTTTCAGGAGCAGTTGGGTTCCGTCTTGGACAAGACGAAGCGGTTGGGACAACTGGCTCCTCGCTTGAGCGCGGTGCTTGGCCTTTCGGAGGCAGAGACAGCCACGGCCAGGCGAGCCGCTCACCTCTGCAAGGCGGATTTGGCCACCCAGATGGTGGTGGAGCTGACCTCGCTTCAGGGGGCGATGGGGAAGGAGTACGCCTTGCGCTCCGGCGAGGATCCTGCTGTCGCCCAGGCCATCTTCGAGCACTATCTGCCCCGCTTCGCCGGCGATTGGCTTCCCGAAACCTTGCCGGGCATCGTCGTGGGGCTGGCCGACCGGCTGGACAGCTTAGCGGGCCTCTTCTCAGTTGGCCTGAAACCAAGCGGCTCAGCCGACCCCTACGGCCTGAGGCGGGCGGCCCTGGGCATCGTGCAAGTTCTGGCCGGGGCAGGCATCTCCTTCGACCTGAGAGAGGGCCTGTGCGAGGCAGCGGCCCTGCTCCCTGTGGCTGCCGATGAAGGAGCCCAGGCTGAGACGTTGGCTTTCATCGCGCAACGCTTGCGAGTCTGGCTTCTGGAGCAATCCTTCCGTTACGACTTGGTGGATGCTGTTCTAGCCGAGCGCGGCCACGATCCCTACCTGGCACATCAGACCGTGCAAGAGTTCGTTGCCTGGACGCTGCGCGACGACTGGATGAGTCTGCTCAACGCCTATTCCCGTTGTGTGCGCATCGTGCGGAGCTTCGAAACCGAGTTCGAGCTGCAGCCAGACCGGTTCGTCGAACCCTCCACTCAGCGTCTCTACGAGGCATATCTGACCTGTCAGGAGCAAGTAGGCCTCCAGGGCAGCATTGACCAGTTCTTCACCGCCTTCCAGCCGATGATCGAACCCATCACTGCCTTCTTCGACGACGTGCTGGTCATGGCCGAGGACGAGACGCTTCGGGAAAATCGCCTGGCCCTCTTGCAGCGCATCGCCGCCTTGACAGAAGGGATCGTGGATTTGACCAGGGTAGAGGGATTCTAGCCTTGCCAAAATCGTCCGATGGGGATATAATTCAGGCCAGGAGGTAGGGAGATGACCAGTGTGGTGGTGGAGCGGGAGAAGTTCTTAGATATGATGCAGGAATGGATGAGCGTCCCTGGTGTCACCGAGAAGGGGAAGTTGGAGGTTCTCTTTTTGCACAGCGAGGTAATTATTCGTCCTCACGACCCTCAGCGACGGGAGTTGAATGCTTGGTTAGATGATGCGATGAAGCGATACGGCGATGTGCTGGAGCGCCTGGCCAACTCCTAGGGGGACGGAGTGCGATACCTCACCATTGACGAAATCTTCGCCATCCACGACCGGGCCATTCGGGAATACGGGGGCGCGCCAGAGCTACTTAACCTGGGCCGATTAGAGGCCACACTGGCTGCCCCTCGTCAGACAATGTTCGGCGAGGAGCTTTATCCCGATGTCCTTTCAAAAGCAACCATTCTGTTCTACCTGCTGATCAAGAATCATCCCTTTCTTGATGGCAACAAGCGAACGGCTTTTCTCGCCCTGATGCGTTTTCTCAATATCAACGGCTACACCCTCAGCGCCACCAACGACGAACTCTACCAATTCACCATTGACGTGGCCTCCTCCGTCTCGACCAAGGAGGAGGTTGAAATGTGGATCAGGGACAAGGCAGCCAAATTGGGCTCATGATCCACCACCCTCATTTAGAGGAAAAAGTGTAAAAAAGCCTTTGGGCTATAATCAAAACTTTAGGAGGTTTCAATAACAATGACGAAGAAGTGGGTCTATCTGTTTGAAGAAGGGAACAAAGACATGCGCGATCTCTTGGGCGGGAAGGGCGCAAACCTGGCCGAGATGACGAACATTGGATTGCCCGTCCCCCCAGGGTTCACCGTTACCACCGAGGCTTGTAACGCCTACTTCGAGGCTGGCAAGCAGTTCCCCGAAGGGATGTGGGATCAGGTGCTGGAGGCGATGAAGGAGGTCGAAAAACAGGCCGGCAAAAAGCTTGGCGATCAGGCCAACCCTTTGCTGGTCTCCTGCCGCTCTGGGGCACGGGTCTCCATGCCGGGCATGATGGACACCGTGCTCAACATCGGCCTCAATGCCGATACGCTCAAGGGCATGGTCGAGTTGACCGGCAACGAGCGATTCGCCTGGGACGCCTACCGCCGCCTGGTGCAGATGTTCGGCAATATCGTAAAGGGGGTGGCCCGTCACAAGTTCGAAGCCATCCTGGACGAGTACAAAGCCAAGACCGAGGGTGGTAAGGACACTGACCTGACCACCGACATGCTCAAGGACGTGGTCAAGGACTTCAAGGCTCTGTACAAGAAAGAGCTGGGCGAGTACTTCCCCGACGATCCCTACGAGCAAGTGCGCCAGGCCACCGCTGCTGTATTTGACTCCTGGTTCGGAGCACCGGCCATGGCCTATCGCAACGCCGAGGGCCTGGCCCACGACTGGGGCACCGCTGTCAACGTGCAGACCATGGTCTTTGGCAACATGGGCGAGGGCAGCGGCACCGGCGTGGCCTTCACCCGCAACCCCTCCACTGGTGAGAACAAGCTCTATGGCGAGTATCTGATGAACGCCCAGGGCGAGGACGTGGTGGCTGGCACCCGCACCCCCAGTCAGATCGCCGAAATGGAGAAAGAATTTCCCGAAAACTATAAGCTGTTCTTGGAGTTTTGCGATCTGCTGGAGAACCATTATCGCGATATGCAGGATATGGAATTCACCATCGAGCAGGGCAAGCTGTGGATGCTCCAGACCCGCACGGGCAAGCGCACCGCAGCGGCAGCGGTCAAGATCGCGGTGGACATGGTCAACGAGGGTCTGATCACCAAGGAAGAAGCTCTGATGCGAGTGCCCCCGGGGCAAGTGGATCAGTTCTTGCATCCCCGGTTCGACCCGCAGGCTGTGTTAGAAGCCAAGGAGCGGGGCGATTTGCTGGCTAAGGGGCTTAATGCCTCCCCAGGCGCGGCCACTGGCATCGTCGTCTTTGACGCCGACACGGCCGAAGAACGGGGCAAGGCTGGTGAGGCGGTCATACTGGTACGTCCGGAGACCAACCCCGACGACGTGCATGGTATGGTGCAGGCCCAGGGCATCCTGACCCAGCACGGAGGTATGACCTCGCACGCTGCTGTCGTAGCTCGCGGCTGGGGTAAGCCCTGCGTGGCCGGCTGCGAGGCTATCGAGATTGACCTGGCCGCTCGCAAGTTCAGCGTAAGTGGCAAGGAGATCAAAGAGGGGGATTTAATCTCCGTCAACGGCGCTGCCGGTGAGGTATTTGAAGGTTCTATCGCTACCATTGAGGCCAAATTTGAGGAAGAGCACGATTTGATCACCTTGTTAGGATGGGCTGACGAGGTCCGCAAGCTGGGTGTGTGGACCAACGCCGATAATCCTCCGGACGCTGCCCGCGCTCGTGTTTTCGGTGCCGAGGGCATCGGGCTATGCCGCACCGAGCACATGTTCTTTGACCAAGAGGGGGAAGAAGCAAGTCGGCGAGAAATCGTGGTGGCGATGATCCTGAACTCAAGGGAAGCAGCACCCCTGGAGAGGAAACTAATCCAATGCCAGGCGAAGCTGGAAGCTAACCCCGACAACGAGAAAATTCACCGGGAGTTGGAAGAAGCGCGGCAAAAAGTCGATGCCTCCACAGATGTACAGGAGTATCGAAAGAATCTGAAGGAATTGCTTCCCTTCCAGCGAAAGGACTTTGAGGGCATCTTCCGAGCCATGGACGGTTATCCGGTCATCATCCGGCTGATTGATCCGCCCATGCACGAGTTTTTGCCCCCGCGCGAGGATCTGATCGAGGAAGTCACCCGTCTGCGCTGCACCGGCGAGGACCCGGAGAAGCTGGCCAATCTGGAGGAAATGCTAGTGGTGGTCAAAGCCATGTGGGAGGTCAACCCGATGCTGGGGTTGCGTGGCTGCCGCGCCGGGCTGATGTACCCGGGCCTGACCGAGATGCAGACGCGGGCCATCATCGAGGCGGCCTGCAACGTGGCCCAAGAAGGCGTGGACGTGCACCCAGAGATCATGATCCCGCTGACATCCGACGTGAACGAGCTGCGCATCGAACGGGAGAAACTGGAGAAGGTGGCCAAAGATGTGATGGCCGAGAAGGGCATCGAGGTGGACTGCAAGATCGGTACCATGATCGAGATCCCAAGAGCGGCCATCACCGCCGACGAGATCGCTGAGTACGCCGATTTCTTCTCCTTTGGCACCAACGATCTGACCCAGATGACGTATGGAATCTCGAGGGACGACGCTGAAGGGAAGTTCCTGCTGGACTACGTGGATCGCAAGATCCTGCCCAACAACCCCTTCGAGGTGCTGGATCGGGACGGCGTGGGCGTGCTGATGAAGATGTGCGTGGAGAAGGGCCGCGCCACCAAGCCCGGACTGGAGGTTGGCATCTGCGGCGAGCATGGTGGCGAGCCCAGCAGCGTGGAGTTCTGCCATATCATCGGCCTCAACTACGTCTCCTGCTCACCGTTCCGCGTGCCCATCGCCCGGCTGGCGGCGGCCCAGGCAGCGCTGGAGCACGAATACGGGCGCAAGTAGGTAACTTTTGAGACCTATCTTCGCCTGAAACAAAAACCAGACAGGTGGCAGTCCCTGTTGGCGCGGGGCTGCCACTGTTTTGTATTGGGCGTGAGACCAACCGGGGACAACAGATTTGCTTTAGCATGTTGTTTGTGATAAAATACCAGCAGAGGAAAGTGGCTCCAATTACCAATTGCTCAGCCAAGGGGAGGGAATGAGTAATGAGCGGAGTCTATCTGAAACTATGATTTTCTCTTGTGCGGAGGCAGGCAAGATGAATAACAGGCATGAAGCATGGGATGTCATCCAAGACATTCTGGAAAAACTCGTTGCCGGCTACGCGCCGCAAAGGGTTATCCTCTTCGGCTCCTACGCCTACGGCGAACCGGATGAGAACAGCGACATTGACTTGCTTATCGTCAAGGATACCGATAAGCGCCCCATCGAAAGGTGGATGGAGGTAAAGCGGCTGCTGAGGGATCGCAGCAGAACGACGTCCGTATCACCTCTCGTCTACACCCCCAAAGAGCTTGAAGAAAGGCTTGCCATCAAGGATTTTTTCATCCAAGAGGTAGTAGAGAAGGGAAAGGTGCTCTATGGACGTTTGTGACCCTCGGACTTCGGCGAGCCCTTCGTCCCGCTCAGGGCGGGGCTCAGTCGAGCCGTCGAACGATGAAGGGCTGAAGCAACAGGCGCTGGAATGGTTCGAACGAGGGGACCACGATATCGAAACGGCCCAGTTGCTCTACGACGAGTGGGGATACACGGACGCGATCGCCTACCACATCCAGCAGGCCATCGAAAAGCACCTGAAAGGTTATCTCGTCCTCCAAGGAGAGAAACCACCGTGGGTCCACGAGTTGGATACCCTGCTTAACCTTGCGGCTGGCTTCGAGGCTGATCTGTACGAGCCTTTCATCGAGCTTTGTGAGAAGGCCACGAGATACTATATTGAGGACCGCTATCCTCCAGGGCCTCCTACCGAATACAGCCGCGAGGAGATAGAGGCCGATTTGAAGCTGGCGTGGAAGCTAGTGCGGGAGATCCGGAAAAAGGGGGGCTTGTAAAGCAATGGTGGTGTTTCCCCTGCACAGGTGGGAGAGGGCTACAGGCGGATTCGGAAACAACGCGACGAAACCGCTTGAAGGATTAAGCCGTGGTTGGGAAGGCTGTCAGTATGAGCGTGGTTGACGAAATCAAACAGAGACTGGACATAGTCGAGGTGGTTTCCAGCTATGTGGCCCTGAAGAAGGCGGGGCGGAACTATAAGGGCCTCTGTCCTTTCCATGCTGAGAAGACGCCCTCCTTCGTCGTCTTCCCCGACACCCAGAGCTGGCACTGCTTCGGGGCCTGCGGCACAGGCGGCGATGTGTTCAGCTTCGTCATGCAGCAGGAGAACATGGATTTCTCCGGCGCGCTGCGCCTCCTGGCCCGGCAGGCAGGGGTGAGTCTGAAACCCCGCACCGAGGCCGACCAGGCTGAGGATAAGCTCAAGAAACGATTGCGCGAGATCAACGAGAGGGCCGCCGAGTATTTTCACAACCTGCTCCTGAATTCGACCGAGGGCGAGACGGCGCGCAGCTACCTCGACCAGCGGGAGATCAACCGAGAGACCATCGGCAGATTCCAGTTGGGTTACGCTCGCGACGATTGGCAGGCCCTGGGCGATTATCTACAAGGGAGGGGATACCAACAAGAGGACCTCCTTGCAGCGGGACTGATCATTGAGCGGGAGGACGGCGGCCACTACGACCGCTTTCGGGGACGGTTGGTCATTCCCATCCGCGACGAGCGGGGCGGGGTGGTGGGTTTTGGAGCCAGGGCGCTGGATGATTCCACTCCCAAGTATATCAACTCGCCTCAGACCCCTATCTTCGACAAGAGCGCCATCCTCTTTGGCCTGGATTTGGCCAAGGGGGCCATCCGCCGGGAGGGACTGGCCGTCATCGTCGAGGGCTACATGGACGTGCTGACGGCCCACCAACACGGGATAGCCAACGTGGTGGCTTCCATGGGCACGGCTCTAACCGAGACCCAGCTCAGGCTGCTCGCCAGATTCGGTCAGCGGTTCGCCCTGGCCCTGGACGCCGACGCCGCCGGCCATCAGGCCACCCTGCGCAGCATGGCCCTGGCTCAAGAAACCCTGGCCCAGCGAGTGGTGCCTGTGCCCACCGCTCGCGGCCTGATCAAATACGAAAGCCGTCTGGACGTAGATATCCGCATCATCACCCTGCCCCAGGGGCAGGATCCCGACCAGGTGATCAGGGAGAACCCCGCTCTGTGGGCCGAGTTGGTTGAGCGCGCCCTGCCGATAGTGGAATACTATTTCAAGATCATCACTTCGGAGCTGGATCTGGATTCGCCCAAAGGCAAGGCGGAGGCTGTGCGCAGGCTCATGCCTGTGATCCAAGAGATCGGTAACGCCGTCGAACGCACCCACTACGTCCAGAAGCTGGCGCGTCTGGTTCGAGTGGACGAGAAAACGCTTCTGCATCAGGCCGGCGTAAAAGGTAAAAGGGCGAAAAGGCGCGAACCAAAGAAAGAGGTGCTGCCGGACAGAGAGGAATTCGCTTTTGGGCTGGAAGAATATTGCCTCTTCACTTTACTCAAAAGACCACACTTGCTTCATAGCTTGGATGATGCGCTGCGGGACGTGGGGGCGGATGGACTGAACGCGGATGATTTCGCCCAGGCCGGGAACCGGGCGATATTCGCCTCCTGGCAAGAGAGTTCGAGCCCGAAGGATTTAGGAAGCCTTCGGGCGGAGCTTGACTTGACGCTGCATCCTCGCTTCGACCTTCTGTTGGAAGGGCCAAGAGGCGCCCCATCCGCCAACGACGACCAGGCAGAAAAGGCCCTGATTGAGGGAGGGCTGCGTCTGCGCCAGCGGAGGCTTCAGAGGTTGGTTGAGGAGTTGCGTTTCCTCCAGGCGGACGCCGAAGGCTTGGGGGAGATTGCAGTTGAAGAATATGGCCAGATAGTTGACTCCTATCGCAGCGCTCTATGGGGCATCTCTCAGGCCCTGGCTGCCCGTTCATTTTTCGGACGACGCGAGGCCAGAATTCCTGGACTCGTAGCTTGAACCTGTGTAGATGAGAAGGACAATGGCTGAGCCTCTTGAAGAAAGGCCAGATGTGAAAAAACTGCTCGCCCAAGGTGCTGAGCAGGGATACTTAACTCTAGAGGATATCTTGAGGGTCTTCCCCGACGCCGAATCACATGTGGAAGAGCTCGAGGACTTTTATCGTCGTCTGCTCGATATGGACATCGAAATCGCGGAAGCTGGCGAGTTGCCCGAGGAGGCGGGCGATTCAGAACCGGAGGCGCCAGAAGATAGAACTGAAAGCGAGCTGGCAGTCCTACCGTTGGGTGGCCCTGGGCTGACTAGCGATCCGGTCAGGATGTATTTTAGAGAAATCGGCAGAGTGCCTTTGCTCAATGCCAATCAAGAGATGCAATTGTCCATCAAGATGACGGCTGAGAAGTATCTAGGGAAGATCCAGGAGCAGTTGGCCAAGAAGCTGAAGAGGTCTCCGACAGGGTCGGAGGTGATGACCAAGGTGTTCAGATCCCTGACCAACGACTGGAAAGCGGTGCAAAAGGATTGTAGAGAGCATTCGATAACACCGCCGAGTATACTCTCCCTGATTGAGGAGGCCCAAGTCCTGCGTAGCGGTCCCGTTGGGGATCAAGAACCCTACTTGCATCCCTTTCTCGATGGGATGGAACAGGAAGACAACGGGAAATGGGATGAGCTTGCGGGCAAGCTATTTGACGTCTGCACAGGATTATACATCATGCCCTATGAGAGTTTACGGTTTCTAAGAACCTACTATGAGCAAAGCAAGCAATTGCCGTCGGTTGAGCTTTTCACCAAAGGGCTGGAAGATGAGGATAGCCTGGCCGAGGAGATATCGTGGGTTCGCGAGCGTTCCCTGGAGGCTAAACAAGCACTGACCAGGGCTAATTTACGTTTAGTGGTCAGTGTGGCCAAGAAATACATGGGGCGTGGTATATCCATCTTGGATCTCATCCAGGAAGGCAACTTAGGTCTGCTCAAGGCGGTAGACAGATTCGATCACACCAAAGGATATAAATTCAGTACCTATGCCACCTGGTGGATTCGACAGGCCATAAACCGATCCATCGCCGATAAAGCGCGCACTATCCGCATCCCGGTGCACGTAGTGGAGATCATAAACCGAGTATCACAGGTTTCACGCAAGCTGACTCAAGAGTTGGAGCGGGAGCCCACTCCAGAAGAAATCGCTCTGGAGATGGGCCAGCTATCCAACCAGGAGAAGCAGGCCATTGAGGCAGCTTGGGCTGCGGACAAGCGTCTTGACCCGGCTCTCCAGCGGAAGTTGCGGCGGGAGACAGCCGAGGTCAGGCGCATCCTCCGGGTGGCTCAGGAGCCCATGTCCTTGGAGATGCCCGTGGGATCGGAACAGGATAGCTTCTTGGGCGATTTCATCGAGGACGAGACCGTCCCCGGCCCGGTGGATACCACCTCTCATCACTTGTTGAAGGAACAGATAAAGGAGATGCTCAATCAGTTGACAGATCGGGAGCGCGAGGTGCTGGAGAAGCGCTTTGGCCTGGAGGATGGGCAGAGTCGCAGCCTGGAGGAGGTGGGTGAGTCCCTTGGGGTGACGAGGGAGCGCGTCCGTCAGATCGAGGCCAAAGCCCTGAGAAAACTCCGTCACCCCACGCGCCGCCGCCAGTTACAGGATTATCTGGGAGCGTTTGACTAATTGGGCCAGGTTGTGTATAATAAAACAGCGATCCTCGGTAGCTCAATTGGCAGAGCAACCGGCTGTTAACCGGTTGGTTGTAGGTTCAAGTCCTACCCGAGGAGCCATCTGGAGCGGGAAGAAGTTCCCGCTCTTTGTTTGCCGTTCGGCTGAGCTCACGACGAAGCCAAAGGAGAAGCGCATGTCCATCTTGTTTGAAGCTGGTAATATCGCTGGCCTGGAGCTGAAGAACCGGCTCGTTCGTTCCGCTACCGCGGAGAGGATGTGTGACGAAGATGGCCGGCCTGAGCAAGCTATGATTGACCTCTACGCCGACCTGGCCCGAGGTGGGGTGGGGCTGACCATCACCGGCCACGCCTTTGTCCACGAGAGCGGCAAGGCTCACTCAACGATGACGGCCGTCCATCGGGATGACCTCGTCCCCTCGCTGCGAGCTCTGAGCGAGGTTGTGCACCGGGAGGGCGGCAAGGTGGTCATGCAGATCAACCACGCCGGCCGCAAGGCCTCAGAGAAGGTGACCAGTCGGACGCCGGTGGCTCCATCGCCAGTGTCTCAGGTCAAAGGAGGCCCTCGCCCCCACGAATTGACGGGGGCGGAAACCGAAGAGCTGATCGCTGCCTTCGGCAGGGCCGCCGGTCGGGCGAAGGCGGCGGGATTCGATGGCGTCCAACTGCATGGGGCGCATGGCTATCTGATTAACCAGTTTTGCTCGCCAGCCAGCAATTGGCGCCGCGATCGGTGGGGCGGCAGCATCGCCCGGCGGCTGCGATTCCTCGAGGAAGTGGCCGCAGCGGCGCGGGACGAAGTGGGGGGCGATTACCCGCTGCTCATCAAGCTGGGCATCCAGGACTTCGTACGGGATGGCCTGACCCTGGACGATGGAGTCGAGATAGTACGCCACCTGGCCGATTGGGGCCTTGACGCCGTGGAGATCAGTGGTGGGGTGGGCGGGACCAGTGTCCGAAAGGACATCCTGAGGCCTGAGGATGAAGCTTACTTTTTGCTCCAGGCCAGGCGGGCGCGGGAGGAGACCGACCTGCCGCTCATCCTGGTAGGGGGGATGAGATCGCTTGAGGTCATGGAGAGCATCCTCGAGGAAGGTGCCGCTGACTTCATCTCCATGTCTCGGCCCCTGATTCGGGAACCTGACCTGCCCAATCGGTGGCGGGAGGGCCGCACCGAAGCCGCCGCCTGCATCTCCTGCAACAGTTGCTGGCCTGGGCCGGGAGAATACGGCATCGCCTGCCGCGCCCCCGATAGGTGAGCGAGCACAGAGGAGATAGATTGATCCCAGAACGATTGATTTTGGCCTCGGCCTCGCCGCGACGGCGAGAACTCTTCTCCCTCTTGAACGTACCTTTCGTAGCCGCGGCGGCCGATGTGGACGAGAAGATCGAAGAGGGAGAGAGCCCCCAGGAGATGGTCTGCCGCCTGAGCCTGCTCAAGGCCAGGGCGGTGGCTCCCTCCTACCCTGGGGGTCTGATCGTCGCCGCCGATACCACCGTCGCCCTGGATGGTGACGTGTTGGGCAAGCCCGCCGATGAAGCCGAGGCTGTAGCTATGCTGCGGCGATTGCGGGGACGAGAGCACACCGTCCTCAGCGGAGTGACGGTCTACCAGCCAGCGCCCCCCCTCTCTCCCCCCCAAGGTTGGGGGGGCTGGGGGGGGCGGGCCATCACGGAGCTGGCCGAGAGTACCGTTTTGATGAGGGCCTACTCCGACGAGGAAATGACTCGCTACGCAGCTAGCGGCGATCCCCTGGACAAGGCTGGGGCCTATGCCATCCAGCACCACGACTTCAGCCCCGTGGAGCGTATCGGGGGCTGCTACGCCAACGTTATGGGATTGCCCCTTTGTCACCTGGCCAGGGCTTTGGCCCAATTCGGCGTGACATTGACTGTGGACGTGCCCCAGGTCTGCCAGGGCTTCACCGGCCATCATTGTCTCGTGGCCGGGGAGATTTTGCCGGACCCAGTGGAACTAAAGTTGCTCTGAGTGGATTGCCAATTCCCCGCTTTTGGCCTGGATCTGGCGATCCAGGCCGAGCAGAAAATGGCGAGAGCCGCTGATCGCGATCAGCGGCTCTTTTGCGTCTGGCGTCATTTCCAGGGCATGGGTGGGACATCGCTAGGCCAGGCGTAGGGCCCGCTCAAGAAGTCGTCCCAGTAATCACGCTCGTTGATCAGGGCATAGCGGAAGATGGCTTGCCCTGATGCTCCAGCCTGACGAGCAATCTCGATTCTCAACCAGATTTCATCGAAAGAAGCATAATCGGCGATGATCCCCGGCCAAACGTAGCGCCCATTGGCATTGGACATGAAGTCGCGAACCAGGACGTCGAAGCGGTCCGGGTAATCCTTGGTAGTGATGGTGTAGAGCATGGGAGCGATGCCATCAATCAACTCTCCCCCCATCCAGCCCTGGGAATCCTGATAATAGCCATCGTAACCGTCGTTGATAATCCAGTCCCAGTAATCCCGGTAGATGGGCCACACCGCCGCGGTCAGTGTCACATCCTGATTGGGGAGAACAACTTGCTCGTAGATTTGGCTCACTAAGTCCGTCACCTGTGCTCGTTGCCAGTCTTCCCAAGTGAGATCCGGATCGAGAATCTGAGCCTCGGCGAAGCGGGCTTCGCTGATGGGATCGTGGGAGAATGCAGGGCCAGCGTAACGAATGTTATCCAGATGCAGGCCGTCCACATCGTAATTGGCCACGATATCCTCACAGACGTGCACGATGCGTTCGGACACAGCTTCATGGCCAGGGCTGGCCCAGAGGTAGTCGCTGGTCAGTCGCATGGGCTGGCCCTGATCGTTCCACTGCACCCAGTTGTCACCGTAGAGCTCGTTGAAGAGGTTGTACATGTGCTCAGGGATTGTGGAGGGCGGAGGAGTCTCGCCCAGCCAGGCGGGATAGACGTTGACCCAGGCGTGTAGCTCCAGGCCGGCGGCGTGGGCCAGCTTTACTGCGGTGGCCAAAGGGTCCCAGCCAGGATCTTGACCTAAGGTGCCCGTTAGCCTCTTCGCCCAGGGCTCGTAGTTGGAATGGTAATAGGCATCGGCCTGGGCGCGCGCCTGGAAGAATATGATGTTGAAGTTGGCGTAGGCAGCCTGCTCTACAATTTCTTGAACGTCCTCGAGATCTGCGTAATCGTAGCGGCTCACCCAGAGAGCCCGAGCTTCCGGCGGGTAATAGTGTTTCCAGATCAGCGGCAAATATAGGGAGTAAGTCACGGGAGTTTCGGTTGGCGTAGGTGTCCAGGTCGGGGTAGAAGGTGATGTGCCAGTCGGGGTGGGCGTGCTGGTCGGCGTTTCTGTGGGCGTACCCGTCAGCGTCGTGGTGGCAGTAGGTGTGGACGTAGGAGTTGGGGTGATTGTCGAGCACCATACCTGCACCGACACATCATCCAGGTACATAGCTGTCTTGAGATTGCCCCCTCCGTCGTTGTAGACATTGAAGTAAACTATGATCGTCTGCCCCGTGTAGGCCGTCAGGTCGAAAGTATGGTGCGTCCAGGCCTGGCTGTCAGAGCAGATTTTCGGCATCGCCCAGTCTAATATATCAATCAAAGTGGGGTCATAGATGATCGCCCCTTGCCAATCGTACTCGACGTCATCTTGGCAAAGGGGATAGTACCAAAACGACAGGACCGCGCTCGCTGCGTCCTCAGGAATAGTCACCTCTTGATAGATGGAGGAATAGCTGTTGGCGTCGCTCTGGTCGGTGATCCCCAGGCGCATGGCCCAGGAACCCGAACGAAACTCAGCAGTGGAGTAGGCCGCCGGGCGTGAGGTGTTCCCAGGGATCCAGTTGGTCCAGTCCCCTGGCGTTTCAAAGCCGCCGTTGCGAATCAGATCATCGCAAGGAGTTGGCGTCGGAGTGCTGGTTGGGGTGGGCGTATTTGTTGGACTGGGAGTGGCGGTGAGTGTGGGGGTTGCAGTTGACGTTGGTGTAGAGGTGTGAGTTGGCGTCGCGGTGGCCGTGGGGGTGATGGTTGATGTCGGCGTGAAAGTACTGGTCGGTTTTTCCGTAGGTGTGGCCGTGGGCGTGGCGGTTGATGTCGGCGTGAAGGTGCTGGTTGGCGTCTGCGTAGATGTGGCCGTGGGGGTGATGGTTGATGTCGGCGTGAAGGTGCTGGTCGGTGTTTCCGTAGGCGTGGCCGTAGGCGTACCCGTAGGCGTGCTCGTCGGCGTCGTGGTGGCCGTACCTGTGGCCATTCGCCTGATAGTGCTCACCCACGTCCCCCACGTTGCTGCGGAAATGCTTGCTGACGCAGCGGGGTTGCATCCCGCGCTCGCACTTCCATCCCTGGCCCCAAGCGGTGCAGCCGCAACACTGGTTGATAGCAAAGATAGGAATATCGCTATCAGTACTAGTCCAATGATCGCTTTGTTTGTTCTCATTGTGATCTCCTTTCGAGGCAATCTCGTTGCACAATTCTCGGCAAAGACGGCTAACACTTGGGCTATCAATTGGCTCTGGTGACAGAAGCGAGAAACATTGTTCAAAAATCGGAAAAGTGGTATAATCATTGCTAAGGCCAGGACCAACTGGTACTTCATCTTCAACAGGAGGTAGTGAGATGGACCTATTCGAAAAATGTAAGGGTTTTTTCTCTGACCCAGAGGTAGCTCAGGCTATGGGGTACGCTACTAATCCCCGCACGGCTCAGGCCCTGGGATTGTATCCTTTCTTCATCCCCCTGGATCAGACCGAGGGAACGGAGGTGACCATCCAGGGCCGGCGGATGATCATGATCGGTTCCAACAACTACCTGGGGCTGACCACTCACCCCAGGGTTCGCCAGGCAGCTATTGATGCTGTTCGCGAGTTCGGCACCAGTTGTACAGGCTCGCGCTTCCTCAACGGCACCCTGGCCATGCACGGCGAACTGGAGAACAAACTGGCCGAGTACGTGGGCAAGGAGAAGGCCCTGGTGTTCAGCACTGGCTACCAGACCAATCTGGGCACCATCTCGGCCCTGATTGGCAAGGGCGACGTGGTCATCACCGACCGGGAAGACCACGCCAGTATCATAGATGGTTGTCGCCTGGCCCTTGGTCGAATGAAGCGCTTCCGTCACAACGACATGGCCAGCCTGGAACGGGTCTTGAAAAGCTGTCCTGAAAAGGCTGGCAGATTGGTGATCGTGGACGGTGTGTTCAGCATGGGAGGAGACATCGCCCCTCTGCCGGAGATCGTCCCCCTTTGCCAAGAATATGGGGCCCGTCTGATGGTGGACGATGCTCACGCCATGGGCGTCCTGGGCGGCGGACGGGGGACCGCGGCTCACTTCGGCCTGACCGATGACGTTGATCTCATCATGGGCACCTTCAGCAAGTCCTTCGCCTCCATCGGGGGTTTCATTGCCGGCGACGAGCCCACCATCCACTGGATCCAGCACTTCGGCCGCTCCCTCATCTTCAGCGCCAGCCTGCCCGCGCCTAACGTGGCCGCTGCTCTGGCCGCTCTGGAAGTCATGAAAAGTGAGCCAGAGCGGATCGAGCGCGTGAACGCCATCGGCGAGAAGATGCGCCAGCGCTATCAGAAACTGGGATTGGATATCGGCAACAGCCAGACACCCATCATCCCGGTCATCATCGGCGATCAGATGATGACCATGATGATCTGGAAGGCGCTTTTTGAGGCCGGCATCTACACTAACGTCGCCCTCCCGCCTGCTGTACCAGAGGGCAAATCCCTACTGCGCACCAGCTACATGGCCACCCACACTGATGAGCAACTGGATCGGCTGCTGGAGATCTTTGAGAAGGTGGGCAAGGAGCAGGGAATCATCTCCTGAACAGTGATGGGTGCGCAGAGAGTGGGGCTCAGGCTGAGTCTCCCCGCTTTTTGATCTCCGATGTCCCCTCTTAATTAGTCGAAGGTAAAAGCCGAATGCACCAGCCGATGGCGACTCTTGTTCATGTTCATAGCCAGGGCCTGACGGTAGTCTTCCAGCCGAAAGGTATGGGTCAATAGAGGAGCCAGATCCACCTTGCCCTGAGCGATGAAATCCAGAGCCAGTTGGTAGCAGCGGATCCGTTGGCCCTGGTACTCTTCGGTGCTGGAACAAACGGTGCCCGCCATCGTAAGCTCCTTAAACCACAGGGGCGTCCAGTCCATTTTCCCAGTTGGCCCCAACAAGCCTATCTGAACGATCGTGCCGCCTGCCCGGGTAAACCACAGAGCGTCACGGACACTGACCTCGGAGCCCACGCAGTCATAAGTCACGTCGGCGCCCCCGATCATCACCGGTTTGCCCAGCATTGGCTGGAACAACTTCCCGCCTACCAACTCGGCAATCGCGGTGTAGTATTTCCCCCCTTTGTCCCAGTAGACCACTTCGTCAGCGCCGTACCGCCGAGCCAGTTCTCCCTGGAAAGGATACTTGGCCAGCACAATGATCCGGGCATGACTGTCCAGGGCTCGTAGGGCGGCCAGTGTGCAGATGCTGATGGCGCCGGCCCCGATGATCAGCGCCGTGTCCTCATCGCGGGGCAAGTTGCGGATGACGGGATGCAGGGTTGAACAGAAGGCATCCACCAAGATGGCGTTCTCGTCGCTGACATCCTCAGGGACGTGGAACAACTGGGAGCGGTGGGCTACAAAGTAGGGGCTCCAGCTTCCCCCCGTGTCGGCGCAGGCTCCAATCTGCACCCCCCGTGAGAGATTGCCCTCGGTGATATTTTCGCAGCGGGGGAACTGCCCCTCCTGGCACGCTCTACAGGGAAGGTCAATCCCGCGTGCGGCACACGTCAACAATGGATCGGCCACCACCCGATCGCCCATGGCGAAGCCCTCCACCTGTTCTCCTACTTCGACCAGGGTGCCCACGTTCTCGTGACCGATGGTGAATCGCTCTGAGGCGAAGGGTGAAAGCGAGGGGCTATCTTTCAGGCAGACCATGCCGCCCACATCGCTGGCGCAGATGCCCCCGTAGCGGACCTTGACCTTGGCCCAGTCGGGGCCCGGCAACTGGGGCTCTGGCACCTCACGATACTGCACCAACGATAGCGGGCCGTAGAAGGCGGGCTGGTAGAGTCGGCCGGCTATCAGGGTGAAAACATAGCGCGGGACACTGACCACAAGTTGGACTGCTCTCATCTAGACATACCTCCAAGTCTCTTTCAACAGATAATAACAACGCGGGATCATCCCTTCAGCGATTGCCCACCTCCTGGCTGAGAACTGAATGACCCTGATTCTCCGGCCGCTGCACCTCAGGGAGCTCAAGCTGGCGGCTATCTACTCGATGATGACCCACCCCGCCTGGTACTTGTCCAACTGCTCCCTGGTATATTCGTCCATGGGGTGCTCGCGCTCTGGGATCTCGATCTCTTTCGCCACCCCGCAGAGTTCGGTGGAGAAGTAGCGCTGGCCGGTGTCGTTGATCATGGTGACGATGACCCCCGCCTCAGGATAGCGCTGGGCCACCTTGAGAGCCGCTGCTACGTTGCTGCCGGAGGAGATGCCGCAAAAGATGCCTTCCTCCAGGGCCAGCCTTTTGCCCATCTCAATGGCCTCATTTGAGGTGGTGAGAACGATGCCGTCGAGGATGGAGAGGTCCAGATTGCGGGGCACGAAACCGTCGCCGATGCCCTCGATCCCGTGGGAGCCCCACTCCCCCCTGGCGAGCATAGGGGCCTCGGTTGGCTCCACAGCGAAGAGCTTGACCTCAGGCTTCATCTTCCTGAGATAGCGGCCGATGCCGGTCAGCGTTCCGCCGGTGCCCTGGGTGGCGAGGAAGATGTCCACCTCGCCGCCGGTCTGCTCCCAGATCTCGGGGCCAGTGGTGGCGAAATGGGCCGCGATGTTATCCGGATTGGCAAATTGGTTAGCTTCCCAGTACTTCCCCGGCTCGGCAGCTTTGATCTCCGCGACTTTCTCCAGGCAGAGATCAACGTCGCTCTCCCCCCCTGGCGTCTCGATGATCTGGGCCCCGTAGGCGCGCATGATCATTTTGCGCTCCTCGCTCATCCCAGCGGGCATGACGACGACGACCGGATAGCCCAGCATCCCACCCACGAAGGCACAAGCGATACCGGCGTTGCCGGTGGAGCTTTCGATGATGGTCATCTCCGGCCTCAGGTCGCCGCGCTTGAGAGCCTCGGTGATCATGCGGTAGTAGATGCGGTCCTTCAAGCTGCCGGTGGGGGTGAAATAGTCTATCTTGCCCAAAATCTGCGGCTGCACTCCTTTGGTCACACTATTGAGCCTCACCAGCGGCGTGCGGCCGATGGCCTCGAACATGTTTCCTGCCACATTCTTGTTGGCGTCCCATTTGATGCTCACCTCTTTACCTCCTAGAATTTGTTTTGTTCTCAAGCGAAAACGACGGTCTCCTTCCCGTGCAGCTTCTCCATGATTTTGGCCGTGATCAGCTCCATGTGGGAGTTGTATCTGACGAAGTCCAGGCTGTCAGAGGGTACGGTAAGCACTGGGCAGAGAGTAAAACTGTGGGCCCACTCCTCGTATAGTTTGTTAAGCTGCTCCAGGTACTCGGTAGGGATGTCTTGCTCGAAATCGCGCCCTCGACTGGCGATGCGGTGTTTCAGCGTGGGCACCGAAGCCCGCAGGTAAACGACCAGGTCAGGAGGAGGCAGGAACATGGTCAAAACTTCGTACAGCTCGCGATAGCTACGATAATCCCGCTCCCCCATGTGCCCCTGGCGGTAGAGGTTCTCGGCGAAGATCTCGGCGTCCTCGTACACCGTTCGATCCTGGATCACAGAGTTGGGGCGGTTGAGCACCTGGTGGTGGTGGCGCAAACGCCGGGAGAGGAAGAAGACCTGGGAGTGGAAGGCCCACTTTTGCATGTCCTTGTAAAAGTCGGCCAAATATGGATTATCGTCCACGGCCTCATAGAAGGGCTCCCAACCCAACTTCTCGCTCAAGAGCTTGGTCAGGGCAGACTTGCCCACGCCCATGTTGCCAGCAATAGCGATGAATCTTTTCATCCCTGCATCCTCCTTTGGTCAGGTGGTCGGTTGGTCAGGCAGTCCTCCATCTTCCGTTTTCCATCGTCCATTCGCGGGAGAGGCCGCTGGTAAATGCCTTTTTCCAGAGCCGACTTGATACGGCCCACCACCTGGGCCAAATCCTGGGGATTGTGAACAATATTTATCTCGTTGGTGTCTATGGGCAGGACAGGGACCCGGTCGTAATCGGCGAAGAACCGCTCGTACGTGATGCGTAGCGCCTCCATGTAGTCCCTGTCCATCTCCCGCTCGTAGGTGCGGTCGCGGAAGGTGATACGATTCATCAACGTGTCAGTGTCGGCTTTGAGATAGACGATCAGGTCGGGAAGGGTGATCTTCTCCGCCAGGATGGCGTGAACCCGCTCGTACATCTCCAGTTCGTCGTCTCTCAAATTCAGGTGGGCGAAGAGCCGGTCCTTGGCGAAGGTGTAGTCGCTAATGAGAGGGCCGCGCTGCAGAGTCGCCGGGACGACTTGCTGCTGATGCCGATAGCGGCTCAGCAAGAAGAAGATCTGGGTCTGGAAGGCGTACCTATCTCGGTCAGTGTAGAAATCGCTCAAAAAGGGGTTTTCCTCGAAGACCTCCAGGAGCAGCTCGGCGTCGAACTCATCTCTTATCAGGCGGGCCAGGGTCGTCTTGCCCACCCCAATAGCCCCTTCGATAGCGATGTATACGTTTTCGGGCAAATGAACCTCCTCAGAACTGCCTGTAGATGTTGGATAGTAGATATCGAGTATTGGATATAGGATACTCTGTTTGCTTTGAAAAGTCAAGCGTTTTGAGCCCCACTCTGGAATTTTTAAGGTGCAACTTTTTGCGGTATAATACGTATATATAGGGGGAGACAGATGGAAGAGGAGAAGGTCTGGATTCAAAGAGCTCTGGCGGGCGATCAAGAAGCCTTTACTTGCCTGGTGAAAGCCTACCAGACTGCGGTCTACAACCTGGCCTATCGCATGTTGGGTAACGCAGCCGAAGCCGAGGACGCCGCCCAGGAGGCTTTCCTCAAGGCCTACACCCGCCTGAACACCTACGATTCGGAGAGGAAGTTCTCCTCCTGGCTTCTGGCCATCGCTTCGCATCATTGCATAGACCGTTTGCGCCAGCGGCGGTTTGCGTTGTCACTGGATGAACTGCCCCCCTGGCGCTGGCTGTCCAGCAGCAGCCGGCCTGAGGAGATCGTCATCCGAAGACAGGAGCGCGACGGGGTACACCAGTTGTTGGACCAACTGCCCCCTCACTACCGGGCGGCAGTGATCCTGCACTACTGGTATGACCTTTCCTATCAAGAGATCGCCGAGGCGACGGAGACCACCGAGAGCGCGGTGAAGTCCACGCTGTACCGAGCGCGGCGAATGTTGGCCCAGGGGACCCTGGCTCATCAGAGCAGGCAGGCGATGACCCTGGCTCAGAGGACTGTGGCGGAGGGATGAAAGATGGCAAATTGTCAGGATGTAGGTCTGTTGATGTCGTTAGCGCTGGATCAGAGTTTAACTCAGGTTGAGGCCCGTGGCCTGGAAGAGCATCTCAGGCAGTGCCCAACTTGCCAGGGGGAATGGGAGGCCATGCAGCGAGTCTCACGACTCTTCACTGATGCGCCGTTGATAGGGCCGCCCGCAGGCTTTGCGGACAGGGTGATGCAGCGATTGGCTCGACGCCAGGCCCGCCGGCAGAGGCTTTTGGCAGGGGCGGCGCTGCTGGTAGTCTGCCTGAGCCTGGGGGCCTTGGCTCTGCCTGAGATCGTCAGGTGGCTGGCCCTGCTCTGGCAGGTGGTCACCGAGCCCTCTCTGTTGAGCCACGGGGCGAAATTAGTGGCCCAACTCCTCAACCTGGCCGAATCCCTGGGTGGGGCTTGCTGGCTGGTAATCACCGCCCTTTCCTCCTCCCTCAACCAGCCAGCCCTGCTAGGCTATTCCTTCCTCGTTCTCGCCTTGACCGCCCTTTGGATTCGCCTGGTGACCGGGCGCCGTGGCGGGTATCAGCCAGTGATCAATAATGGGTAGGAGGTGGTGTGAAGCGAAAGGAAGTAACGAGGCAACGGGAAATGAGTGAGGAACGAGGAATGGGTAATGAGGAACGGGAAATAAGTGACGAGGAAAGTGCAAACTCGTTACCTGTTACTCGTTGACTCATTACTCCTTCCAAGAGAACTATCAAAAACAAAGGAGGTACTTACGATGAAAAAGGTATTGCTTGCTTGTCTGCTGGGACTGTTGTTGGCCTTCTCGGCCACGCCTGTCTTTGCAGATGGAGATGGTGGAAGGGTTATCTTCGGCGGTGATTTCACCCTGGGGTCGGGGAAGGAACTGGATGGCGATCTGGTGATCTTCTTCGGTAATGCGATCCTGGAGGAGAATAGTCGGGTTGACGGTAATGTGGTGGTCATGGGAGGTAGCGCCAGGGTTGCCGGAGAGGTAAATGGTGATGTGGTCACCTTCGGCGGTAACCTGGTGCTCCGGGCAACAGCCGTCGTGGAAGGGGATTTGGTTAACATCGGCGCCAATATCGTGCGAGACGATAGGGCTGTCGTTGGTGGCAGTCAGGTGGAGGGCCTGGAATTCGAAGGCTTCCCTCGTTTTGGGGCCTTCCCCACAAGATTCGGCTTTGACAGAGATGTTGACCTCTGGTCCCACTCCATCTTCAATATCTTCAGGGACATTTTTGTGGCCCTGGCCCTGGCCGCCCTGGGCTTGTTGGTCGTCCTCTTCTGGCCGAAGCAGACGGAGGTGATGGGCCAGGCCGTCCTCGCCGCCCCCTTGCCGAGTGCGGGCGTCGGACTGTTGACCGGCGTGGTGGCTGTAGTCTTGATAGTCTTGTTAGCCATCACCATCTGCCTGTCGCCGGTGGCTTTCCTTCTGGGAGTGGCTATGCTTGTGGCAGGCATCTTCGGCTGGATCGCCATTGGGTTGCTGGTAGGCCGGAAGTTACTGGAAGCCTTCAATGTCAGGGGTATCACCTCTCTGATGGCTGTGGCGGCGGGTACATTGCTTATCTCTGTGCTTCGCGCCATCCCCTGTCTAGGGGCTATCTTTGGCTTCGTCGTGGGCTGCGCGGGCCTGGGGGCTGTGGTGCTGACCCGCTTCGGCAGGCAGACTTATCCTCTGTCAACCCGCGTTCCACCTGCCCTGGTTGAGATTGAGGCCGAGATTGAGGCCGAGGGCGAGGAAGCTGAACCTGAGTCTGAAGAGGAAGGGGCTTCTGAAGACTAGCGTTGAGGTTACACCCGGTACTGCCTGCGAAAAGGGAGGGCTCTTCGCCCTCCCTTTTAACTTCGCGCTGTAACAGGCAACTCGTTGCCCCGTTACTCATTGCCTCATTACTCTTTGCTCAAATGCGACAAGATAAGAAAAATGTGGTATAATATGCCCAACTTCATCCCGAAGGGAGAAGATTGGTGCATCGAGTGTTGGGGCCACTGGTGAAGTTAGAGGTGCAAGTTAATCGGCCACTTACCTGGCTAGGCCCGGCTTGGGCGGCGCTGTGCGGCGCTGTGGCCTCCGGCTGGCTGACGCTCAGTGGCGAGAACCTACTGTTCTTGCTGATAGTTTTGTTCCTGGCCGACGCCCTCTGGGGTACCCTATGGCATCTGATCGCTGAGAGGGATTGGTTTGTCTCCTCCAATTGGCCCTCGCAAACTCAGGAGGCCAGCCTGACTGCCCTGCCCTACACCGCGCCGGGCTCGCCCAGCCACCGTATCTTCAGTCGGCTGGGGCATAAGCTGGCCTGGTGGCGAGCGGTCTTTTGGCCGCGACAGGGCCCAGCATTTGTTGGCCTCGTAGTTGCCTTGCCTTTGACGCTGATCCTGGCCATTATCCTGGGGCAGCGCGTCATCATCCTGACCGTGGCGGCCTTGGCCATCATGGTGCTGGCCCTTCTTCGCGCCCACCGACACAGCCCACCTCCCCTGTCCCTACGAGCCATCCTGGAAATGGGATTTGCCTGGCTGGCCGGGCACATCGCTTTCGGGCCTCTCACCTTGTGGTCGTTCTTATTAGCAACTCTCTACACAGTGGTCTATCATAGCTGTCTCAAGTTGGCCAGGAATAGTGGGAAGCCCTCGCTAGTCCTGCTGAAAGCGTCACAAGCTGCTGTCATCGTCCTCCTCATCTTCCTGAGGCAGCCTGTCGTGGCCGGGGTGATGGGCCTCCTGCTATTGCCCCAGATGCTCTTGCAGCCCTTTCTTGGCCAAGGCCAGGTGGAGCTGTGGTACTTGCGGCGGACACGCCCCTTTCTGATGGCCGGGATGCTGCTGGCAGCATTGGCAATCCGCTAGGCCAGCAGACCCTACTTGGTGTTTGACGTTTAGTCTTTTCTGTGGTACACTGAGTTCAATTAAGGCATGTCAACAGGCAACTGCGCCTGGGGCGCGGGCAGGAGGTGATTATGGAACAGGCGAAGACTTCGTTATTTCAGCAAGCACTGGACGTGGTGGATAAACTGCCGCCGGAAGATCAGGAGACGTTGACAGACCTGATTCAGCGCCGTCTAGTAGAGCGACGACGAGCCGAGATCGCCCGCAACGCAGCCACCACGGTGCAGGCTGTGCGGGAAGGCCACGTTGGCTATGGTATGGTATCACTAATAGAATCCTTGCCTAAAACGGGACGGCTGGAAGTAGATATCAAGGTGGCGGCAGACATACACATCTCTGCTTATGCCGCCAAACAAAAGGTCAACGACTTCGTATTGAGTGATATCAGCTACATGCTGCACGCCGGCGACTCAATGCTTGTCGTAGGCGAGCGAATCTGCTGGCGCGTGCCGGTTATCCTTTCGCTCACTTCCCGAGGTGATGTGGGAGAAGTGGGCGCGATTGACGTGGATGTGGAAACCGGCCAGATGCACGTTGCCCCTCAATTGATTGCGGAGATAAATGCCCGTGCCAAAAATCTTGCTCTCAGTGCCGCATCTGCTGCAACGGAGTGACGGCGATTGCCTGGTCACCTGCGTCTCCATGGTGCTAGCGTATCTGGATCGCGTGATGGATTATGCCGCACTGCTGAGTCTGCTGAAGATCAGACCCCACGGCGCTCCCGCTGGGAACATCCGTCTGCTGGCAAGCTTGAATTTGAACGTCGTTTATAGCAAAACCGACATGGTGGGCCTGGAGGCTATGCTGCAACAGGGCCATCCGGCGATTGTGTTTGTGCGCACTGGTGAACTGCCTTACTGGACGTACAGCACCGACCATGCTCTGTTGGTCGTGGGTTACGATGAAAGCCAGTTGTATGTCAACGACCCCTATTACTCTGAAGCGCCTATTGCTGTGCCACGCGGAGACTTTGAACTGGCCTGGTTGGAGCACGATTACCGTTATGCGCTCATCACTTCTATTCGAGCACCTTCGGTCCATGTACTTGAATAAATGGGCTTGATGTTTGTTCCTGCAGACTCAGACCCTTAGGGTTTCAAAAACTCTAAGGGTCTATTTATGCTTGACATTCCTCGCCTTAAGCGCTATACTGTTATCAGCAGCTTTTAGGAGGCAGATCATGAAACACTTGATTAGCATCGCTGACCTGTCGGCGGACGAGGTCTGGCAGATATTGAACCTGGCCAGGGAGCTAAAAGAGGAGTGGCGGAAGGGCGGCAACGAGCCCATTCTGAAAGGGAAGACCCTGGGCATGATTTTCCAGAAGCCCAGCCTGCGAACACGGGTGTCCTTCGAGATGGGGATGATTCACCTGGGAGGCCAGGCCCTCTATCTCTCGCCGGCCGAGATCAAGCTGGGAGCGCGGGAGAGTGTGGCGGACGTGGCCAGGGTGTTGTCCCGCTACGTGGATGGCATCATGGCGCGGGTGTTCGCACATAGACATATTGAAGATCTGGCCGCTTATTCGCGGGTGCCGGTCATCAATGGCCTGTCCGATTACAACCATCCCTGCCAGGCTTTGTCGGACCTCTTCACCATCTGGGAGAAACGGGGGGAGCTAAAGGGTGCGAAGCTGGCCTACGTGGGCGACGGCAACAACGTGGCCGCCTCCCTACTGTTCGCCGCCGCCAAGGTGGGCATGGATATAGCTTTGGCCTCGCCAGAAGGGTACGAGCTGGGCGACGACGTGGTGAAGTTGGGCTGGGAATTCGCCGCTCAGAGCGGAAGTAAGATTGAGCTGCTGACCGATCCCACCGCCGCCGTGCGCGGAGCCGACGTGATCTACACCGACGTTTGGGTGAGCATGGGGCAGGAGGAGGAGACCGAGGGGCGACTGAAGGACCTCTCTCCTTATCAGGTCAACGCCGCCCTGGTGGCTCAAGCCAGGCCCGACGCTATCGTGCTGCACTGCTTGCCCGCCCACCGTGGCCAGGAGATCACCGACGAGGTAGCCGACGGCCCGCACTCGGTGCTCTTCGACCAGGCCGAGAATCGTATGCACGCCCAGAAAGCGATCCTGGCGTTGTTTTTGAACTTTGAACTTTGAACTTTGAACTTTGAGCTTCAAGCTGGAGAACAGGCTTGTCCGATATTCTTTGGGTGTTTACACGCCTAAATCTGCTGAGCGTAATTGATATCTTACTGGTAGCTCTGATTTTCTACGCGCTGTTCCGCTTGATGCAGGGCACTCAGGCCGTTCAGTTACTGCGGGGCGTGATCATCGTGGTCTTGCTGACTATCCTCATCACTAGCGTCCTGAAGTTAACGGCCTTTAGTTGGCTTATCCGGAGCTCGCTCTCTGCCCTTTTGGTGGCCATCCCCGTGATTTTCCAGCCCGAGCTGCGGCGGGCTCTGGAGCGCGTGGGGCGGGCAGGGTTCTTAACGAACCGCCAGGAATCCACCGGCGATCGAGTGATCGAAGAAGTCTGCCAGGCCTGCCAGCACCTGGCGGAGCGTCGTCACGGAGCTCTCATTGTCCTGGAGCGGGAGACGGGGCTGCAAGAGTACATTGACACGGGGATAAGGGTAGGTGGGAAAGTCTCCACTGAGCTCCTCTTGACCATCTTCTTCCCCAACACCGCCCTGCACGATGGGGCGGTCATCATCCGCGAGGACCAGATAGTAGCAGCCGGCTGCGTGTTGCCTCTGGCAGGCGATATTATGCCTGATCGTCAACTGGGCCTCCGCCATCGGGCAGCGGTGGGTGTAACCGAGGAGACCGACGCCGTTGCCATCATCGTCTCCGAGGAGACAGGCATCATCTCCATCGCCCACAACGCCCGCATGATCCGTCGCCTCGATGTGAAGCGGCTGGGGAAGATCCTGCAGGCTTTTTTCAAGCCACGGCTCCCCAGGGCGTTGCCTCGCTGGTTGGATTGGATTGGGCGATTGACAAGTAGGGTTTAGGATATGATTCGTCGGGTTTTTAACGATTTCGGTTCAGTGGCCTTGGCTATAGCCCTGGCGATCACTGTCTGGGTGGTAGCCACCAACGAACAGAACCCCAGCACCAGGCGCACCTTCCCCGAAAATATACCTGTCCAGGTGTTGAACAAGGCCGAGGGCATGGTCATCTTCCCCGAAGTCGTCAAGAGTGTCAGGGTCGTTGTCCGAGCGCCTCAGATCAGTTGGGACAGGTTGGGTACCGAGAAGTTCGAAGCCTTTGTTGACCTGGAAGGATTGCCCGCCGGACGGCATGACATTGAGATCCAGGTCACCTGCACCGATCGGTTCGTCAACATCCTGGAGGTGCAGCCCCCTGAGGTCAGCATCCGACTGGAAGAATATAGGGAGAAAGAGTTAGGAGTGCAGGCCAGGGTCATGGATAATCCCCCCCTGGGCTACGTTGCTCGGGCTCCTGCCGTCACTCCTTCCAGAGCGAAGGTGAGCGGGCCAGCCTCTATGGTTGATCAGGTGAGTGAGTTAGTGGCTGAGATCTATCTGGGGGGAGCTAAAGAGACCCTGGAGCGGCCGGTAGACCTCTCAGCACGGAACGAGGAAGGCGAGGCCGTGGGTTGGGTAGACGTTGACCCGCCTGAGGTCGAGGTGCGAGTGCCCATTGATCAGAGGCGTGGCTATAAAGAAGTAACAGTGAGACCCATCGTGGAGGGCGAAGTAGCTCCCGGCCACAGCATCAGCAGCGTTTCTGTCGAGCCTTCCAACGCGATTATCTTCGGCAGCCCGCTGGCCATCGAGGGGATACCCGGCTATCTGGAAACAACTCCCATCGTCGTCAGCGAGGCCAGCGCCGATGTCGTCGAGCGGGTCACTCTGACCCTGCCCCAGGGCGTCACCGTGCTGGGTGAACAATCTGTCCTCGTTACAATCAGCGTGACGGCCATCGAAAGCAGTCTGACGGTGCAGCGGGAAATGGTCATCCAGGGATTACAGCCAGGCCTGAACGCCACGCCGTCGCCCGAAGTGGTGGACGTCATCCTCTCAGGCCCCGTGCCCAAGCTGGATGCGCTGAAGCCGGAGGATGTGCAGGTCATCCTGGGCCTCTTCGACCTGCAGTCGGGTACCTACAAGATAACGCCCGAAGTCGTCGTGCCTGAAGGACTCAAGGTAGAGAGCATCCTGCCGGATACCATCGAGGTAGAGATAAACATCGGCCCCTCCCTCGCCCCGACCAAGACGCTAGAACCTACCGAGACGCCGCAACCTACCGAGACGCCGCAACCTACTGAGACGCCAGAACCTACCGAGACGCCAGAACCTGCCGAGACGCCAGAACCCATGGAGACGCTTACCCCAACGCCGCCGCATCCTACCCCCACACCTGTACCCTCCCCCACACCCACGCCTGCCCTCCTGGCCGAGTGCCCCGATCCCGGAGCTCGCCTCACTTATCCCACAGTGAACGCCGTGTTGAAGGGCCAAGTCCAGATTCTTGGTTCTGCCCACGTTGACGCCATCAACGATGGCTTCGGCTATTACAAGTTCGAGTATCGCCGCGAGGGGGTATCCGACTGGTCGTTCCTGCAACAGTTTGGGGAACCTGTGACTGATGACCTCCTGGGCGTTTGGGACACTTCGGACTTACCTGCTGGAAATTACTGGTTCCGTTTGGTGGTAGTCAAGAAAGACGGAAACTACCTCGAGCCTTGCGAGGTGCCAGTGAAAGTGAGCAAGTGAGCAAGTATGCCTAAACCCATCGTAGCCATCGTTGGTAGGCCCAACGTTGGCAAGTCAACTCTATTCAACAGGCTGGTGGGGAAGCGCCTGGCCATCACCCATGAGGTTCCAGGCACGACCCGCGACCGCCTCTACGCCGAAGCCGAGTGGGGCGGGGTGAGCTTCACCCTGGTGGACACGGGGGGACTTGAACTTCAAAGTTCAAAGCTCAAAGCTCAAAAGATGTTGGGGAATGATCTCATGGCCCAGGTGCGAGCCCAGGTGCAGACGGCCATTGCCGAGGCCGATGTGATTCTCTTCCTGGTTGATGTCAAGGACGGGCTGACAGCAAACGATGAGGAGGTGGCTCAGGTGCTTCGCCGCACAGCCAAGCCGGTGTTGCTGGCCGTCAACAAGGCCGAAAGCCAGGCCCGCCGAGAGGCGGCGGTGGAGTTCTACGCCCTGGGCCTGGGCGAGCTGTATCCCATCTCGGCCCTGCACGGCACAGGCACCGGCGACCTGTTGGATCAGGTAGTGGCTGCCTTCCCTGTCGAGGAGGAAGAGGAGGAACTGGAGGCAGTCAAAATCGCCATTGTCGGGCGGCCCAACGTGGGCAAGTCCTCCCTGCTCAACAAAATCCTGGGCCAGGAGCGGTCCATCGTCCACGATGTCCCAGGCACCACTCGGGACGCGATTGATACCCAGTTGGAATGGGAGGGCGAGCCGCTGGTGCTCATAGACACGGCCGGCATTCGCAGGAAGGGTAGTATCCAGCGAGGGGTGGAAAAATACAGTGTGCTGAGAGCACTGAGGGCCATAAATCGAGCCGACGTGGTGCTGCTCCTCATAGATGCCGTGGAGGGAGCCACCGCCCAGGATGCTCACATCGCCGGCTATATCCTGGAGGAAGCCAAAAGCGTGGTAGTGGTGGTCAACAAATGGGACTTGGTGGAGAAGGATACCTACACCATGCAGATTTACGTAGAGCATGTGTACACTGTCCTGCGCTTTCTTGACTACGTGCCCATGCTCTTCATCTCGGCGCTGACCGGCCAGCGGGTGGATCAGGTGTTGCCCACCTCCCTGCGCGTCCAGGATGCGCGCCTGATCCGCATCTCCACCGCCGAGCTAAACCGCATCCTGCGGGAAGCTGTAGCTCGCCACTCCCCGCCCAGCAAGGCCGGCAAGCGGCTGAAGTTCTACTACGCCACCCAGGCTGCCGTTGATCCTCCTACCTTCGTCTTCTTCGTCAACGACCCACGCCTGGTGCACTTCTCCTACAAACGCTACCTGGAGAACCGGCTGAGGGAGCATTACGGTTTTCTGGGAACGCCGCTGAGGTTGAGTTTCAGGAAGCGGGGAAAGGGATAGCTACTGCGACTGATTTCACGTCTTCGGCGGCAATATGACGATCACGTTGGCCACGAGGGTGCGGCCGTCGTCGCCGAACTGGCCGAAGACAGCGACAGCCATGTTGCGTCGGAGATCGGCCAGGCTGGCCTCTCTGTCGTCATGCCACCTGACTCGCGTCTCGTCGCTGACCAACACCAGGCGCGACCCCTCGCCCGTCTTAATGGTCACGCTCCTCCCCGCCACGCTCTGTACGAGTCCGATCAAGTCGGGCTTGCCCTTCGGCAAGCTCAGGACGGTGCCCTTCGGCAACGGCTCCGCTGGAGCGGGAGGTTGCTTGCCAGGCTCTACCCTTTGGCCCTGCGGAGGTTGAGCCCTACCAGCACCCGCTATCGAGGGAGGTTCGGCCGTCCAGCCCCTCTCCCCCACGTATATCCCCATGGAAAAAGCCCCGATGACCATGACGGCTACGATGATGAAAGCCCCGAAACTGATCAATAACTTCTGACTCTTAGACATGAATACCTCCATGAGTTTCGAGTTTTGAGACTTCGGCGAGCTCAGTCGAGCCATTTCGGGTTTCGAGTTCATTCAACCCGAAACTCCAAACTGCCTATGTAACGAGAATCTCCCCGATCTCAAGCACTTCTCCGTTGGACTGGCCCCCTTGCCCAGGCCGCAAGGGATGCTGTAGCCCCACCTTCAAGGTCTGCCAGCCCACGGGCGTCTGGGAGGGCACAACGAGCAGGTAATCCTCGACGATAATGGCGTCCCGTGGCGGACGAAATTCCTGCGTGTAGCGGGACAGGTTGCCCAGGCCCAAGGGGTGGGCCTCCAGCGGCTCATCTCCAAGCATGGTGACGATGAGGGCTTGCTCCGGCCTCAGTACCCGCCAGTAGAAAGTCAGGTGCAAGAGGCCGCCTCGGTCTACCTCCTCACCGTCCAGGTCATAGCCCACCAGTTCCAGCCCGCCCAACCGCTGACCGATTTGATACTCTGGCTCCGCTTCTCTCACCGCCAACTCCGGCGGCTCTGCGCTGACCCGGTAGATGACCAAGTCGCGTCCCCTGCCGCCGGGTATCGCGCCGTCGCTCTGGCCCATCAAAACGGGGATGTGCCAGGCGTCGGGTTCCACCAGGCCGGGCGGGAGCGCCCAGGGCCCGCGGCCAGCCTGGGGGAAATCGAGGCGCATGGTGGTATAGATCTCGCGTCCCCTCACATCTTCTGGCGACGGACGAGGATCGGTGAGGTGGGGCATCAAAACGTCGGGGCGCACATCGTAGACCAGGCGGAAGTAGAACATATCGTGGCCGAAGACACCGCCCCGACCCAAGAGGACGCTCCCCTCTGGCAGAATCTCGAAGGCGTTCTGGTAGAAATCGTTGATGGCCGTTTCGTCAGAGTAGTCGTTCCTCTCGTAGTTGGCCTGTACTTCCCTGGCGATGGGCAGGCAGAGAAGCATGGCCAGCCCCACGTTCACTGCAGCTTTTCTTCTCAACAAGATGCGAACGTACTCGACCAGCCGGTGCACTCCATACCCGATGAAAATCACGTAGATGAAGTGCGCTGGGATGAAAAAGACGTCCAGGTCGAAGACGCGATATTGAATGAAGAAGAAAACGTGGACCAAATACATGGCGATGAAGAGATAGAACTTCCTGGTGTGGCGGAAGAGCATCTCCCACATCCCGTAGACGCCGAGCGCGATGCCAGCCAGGCCGAAGTTCTGGCGCAGGAGTTCCAGGTAGAGGACGATGCGGTCGGGGATGGCCTGGAGAGGGAAGGCGAACTTGAACTCTGGAAACGCGCCCAGGGTATAGCGGTAGATACTCTGTAAAGTGCGCGGCGCGTTGCGGAGCATAAAGGCGTCGTTCAGAGTCGAGGCCTTGTAGGGCAGCCAGAGGAACTGCAAGCAGCCCAGGAGGAAAAGCGCCAAAGCACCCCCTATCACTGCCGGCCTCTTCAGCATCCGCCAATCAACCAGCAGAACGTAGAGGGCGAAGGCCAGGGCAAAGCCCAGATTCGACAGGTGGGCGCCCAGGCTGAGGCCGAAAGCGAGGGCAGCGAGCAACAAGCAGGCCGCCCGGGGCAGACTGTTGCGGCCTACTTCCCCAAAAAAGCCTGCCCTGAGCAAGGTCGAAGGGTTGGGGGGGACCGAGGGGGGGGCTCAGCAGCAGCCACACGGTGAGGGCGATCATGAACACATTCGGCGCGTAGACCTCGGCGATGACGGCCTGCGACCAGAAGGTGAGGGAGAAGGCGAAGAGCAAGGCGGTGAAGGCCGAAGGCAGACGGCGGTTGGTGATAGTCAGCATGATCAGATACAGCAATGCCACTGCTACCGCCCCCAGAACCGCCGACATCAGGTTTACCCGGTGGGCCACGTCGCCTACAGGAATGAAGGTGAAGAGCTTGCCCAGCCAGGTATAGAGGGGATAGCCCGTGGAGTGGGCCAGGCCCAGGGTGTAGCACACCGTGGCCAGCTCGTTCCCGTCCGCGCTCTTGTAGGAGAGGCTGGGAGTCAAGGTGACGTTGTAGACGGCCAGAGCCAGAGCGAAGATGAAGGCCAACGAAGTTGGCACGGCAATGGCAGGGTCCGGCCAGTATGCTCGCAGAGTTTTCCTCATCTCATTCCTCACAGCGCGTCATTTCTGTTCCGCGGATTCGTCCCCATTATACAACACCCATGTTAAGGCCGTATTGTCGTTTTGTAAAATGTCTGTAAAACGAGGCGGGGAGTATGGTCACTTGCCGAAAAACTGCAACCCCTCGTTGACTTGTTACTCGTTCCTCGTTACTCCTCAGAACATCAGAGCCTTGGTCAGCGTGCCGTTGGCCACCACCGCCCAAACCAGCACCCGCCTCTGGCGCAGGGCCGGAGTGACCGAGACCAGGACCGACTGGGCGACGGCGACGATCTTCCCACTGCTGGCATCGAGGCCCTGGGTAGTGGTGGTGGCCTGGAAGGAATAGCCCTTGCCCTCTTGCGGTTTGGCTACGTAGTCGAGGTTGGCAATGCCTGGGAAGGTGCTCTTGATCCGCGACAGGGCATCAGCCTCACTGGCCGGTAGCGCTCCTTGCTGAGTCAGCACAAACACGCCCAGCGACGCCGATTCGATGTCGGCCGTCATGTCGCCGCTGATCTCACCGTCGCCGAGACTGACCGAGGCTAGCGCGTCTTCGAGGATGCCGTAGTAGGTAGCGCCGGCCAGGGTGGCGGCGGCGTCCACGCTCTCCTGCGCTTCGCTGGGCAGGGTGATGGTGACAGCTTGGCCGCTAGCCCATTCCACGGTAACGTTGATGCCAAGCACGCTACTGGCGTAGCTGCGGATAGCCTCGCTGGCATCGTATTCAGACACCTTTTCCCCGACCTCGACGGTGACCGGGACCGGCGTGCCACCAGGTGTCCTGCTGGGCTGCTGGCCGCCGCAACTGACCAGGGCCAGTGTGCCGATCAACAAAGCGATGAGAATTGTCAAGCGAATGGTGTACATTGTTTAACCTCCAGTTTTATATTTGGCGCCCCCTTGGGGCGGAGTGAGCGTCCTTCAGGATGATAGAAGGTAGATAACCCCCAGCCCGGCTTGTGGAGTTGTTGTCGGGATCGGCATGGGTGTGGCCGACTGCCAGGTGTTGTGTTTCTTGTGCCAAACCTTCACCAAACAGTATAGCACAGAGTTGTTAGAGAGGGGTAAAGGAATTGTAAAGAAAGTGTAATATCTGGAGATGCTGCCTATGCCACCTGGACCAGCTCGCTGGGGCCTTCGACATAGGTCAGGGGGATTTGGTTGGCAGGGGAGGCGTAGAAGGTCGTGACCTTGAGGAACAGGTTGACGGGCGGCGTGGTGATGATACGCGCGACCGTCTCCCGTAGCTCTTCTGGCAGGTCGTCCAGGCCGGTGAGGGCGAAGCTGCGAACTCCGAATTCCGTCGGCGAGGCGAGAATGGAGAAGTCAAGGATGGTGAGGCCAGCGGCGCGGGCTTGTTCACGGTGAAAACGCAGTGCGATGTTGTCCGTCAGTTCGACGGCACATGTGGCCTTGACGTCGCCGAACACGATCTCAAGGATATCGCCCACCTCTTCGTAGGCCAGGTGTATTCTTTCAAGAGACCATCGAGTTCATCGTGATAGCGAAGAATGTAGTCCCATCGTTCCTGCGTCATGTAGATTTCGTTGCCGTAGCGGTCATGGGCTGTCCACCTGGACACAGTGCGGCTCCTATGGTTTACCTGCTGGGAGATAGTGACCGACAAACCAAGTATAGCACACTTTGTCTGTAGAGACAAGTTGGCGCCGGCCCTTGATTCTCAAACGCAAAGCAAGAAGTTGATCATGCCGCTGCACTGACTGGAATAGAGGGTCTTTCGACAGAAGTGATGGGGATGGCCTCCACCGCTCACGCATCACGCCTTCACGATGTCGGCCGGCGTGAAGAAGTAGATGCCTGGCTCCTGGCCCGCTCGCTCCCGCACCTGGCCGAACTCCCGGCCAAAGAGGGCGTAGTGTACGTCCCATCCGGTGTCACCACCCAGCCAGCGGTTGCTCCGGTCAATCAGCGTATCCAGCACGCCCTCGGTCAGGGGCTCACGTGTCCATTTGGCCTCGCCAAAAAGCACCCTGCGCTCGGCCCTATTGACGCCCACCACGTCAATTTGAGCTTGGCCACTCCACCACGACCCGATCTCCTCGAAGTGGATGGGGATGGCGCCTTCAGCCGATGCCACCAGCAGGTGTCGGCGTGCAACTTCTTCCCACACCGGGGCTACAATATGGGGCATGGCCCGTCGGATCTGGTCGGCCACCTCATCCTGGCGGCGGCCGATGGTCAGGTAGTCCTCGTGAGGTAAGACCCATCGGTGCCAGAAGCGGAAGAAGGGATCGCGCAGGTGGTAGGTGCCCCATCGCCTGGGATTGCGGATGCGCCCCACCGCCTGGCGATATTCCAGGATGCCTAGATCCACCAGCGTTGTCAGGTGATGATCGGTGGACCGGGTGGGAAGGCCGGACAGCCGGGCGATCTCGGCCCGGCGATGGGCGCCGCTGGCAATGGCTCGCAGGATGACCAGGCTATTCTCGATGTTGCCGCGCAGTTCCTCGTGCAGTTGCAGGCGGATCTCAGCAAAGAGACTGCCCTGGGGAGCCAGGATGTGCCGTCTGATGTTCGTCATCAGACTGGCCGCCGGGTCTACTGAGATCAGATAGTAGGGCATCCCGCCCAGCACGGCGTAGGTCTCTACCAATTGCTCTGGCGTGTAGTGAGGGAAGAAGGCCGGCAGGTCGGCCAGGGTAAGCGGCTTGAGCTCGAAGGGCCAGGTGTGCCGCCGATAGAGGGGGGCAGCCGGGTCCAGCACCTGCTGGCGAATCACACTTTGCAGAGACCCGGTGAGCACCAGGAAGACCTGGGTATGCTGGAGGCGCATATCCCATTCACGCTGAATCAGCGTAGGCAGTTCGGGGTCGGCCTCCATCAGGTAGGGGAACTCGTCCAGCACCACCACCACTCGTTGCCGGGCCGCCAGTTCGGCAATGGACTGAAAGGCCGCGGCCCATGAGGGATAGGTGAACGTAGCTCCACTGCTGGGGCCGGTCTCCCGACCGTACCCCCCACCGGTGGCAAAGGCCTGTATCTCCTGGGAGAACTCGGCCAAGAGGATGGACTTATCGGCCCGGCGGGCGAAGAAGAAAATGCGTGGCTTGTCTTCGGACCACTCAAAGAGGAGTGCGGTCTTGCCCACCCGTCGTCGTCCGTAGAGCACCACGATCTCAGCCCGGCGGAGCTGGTAGCGGTCGTCCAGATAGCCCAATTCGCGGGTTCAGTTCAAGAACATGATCGCACCTCCTGGTGGATATTATAGCACGGCCAGGAGAAAAGCGCAAATATTACCGCTGCTGACTGCAATCACAAATATTGCAGTCAGCAGCGGTAATCTCAGGTTCTGGCTAGTGGCTGGGGAGACCCTAAGGGTTCATTAAATATAACTTCCCGCTTATCCACCACACGACTCCTCCCAGGCCACAAACGCGTCCGCGATGTCGGACATGGTGGCCCACTGGATGCGCCCATCGGCCACCAGCGGGTCCACCACCGTCGTCAGCCACTGGTCCCAGACTTGCAGCTTCTCCTCGTCAGTGCCCGGCCCGAAGAAGTCGCTGGGGTGCAACGTGCCGTAGAAAGCGTTGACCTTGCCCTCGGTCACGGCGTCCAACGAGTTGCGCAGCGCCACGGTCACGTAATCGAAGGCTTCGTGGCAGTAGGGGCGGGGGAAGGCCTCCAGTTTGTCGCAATGGGCGGGGAACACGCCCGACGGGATGTAGATGACCGCCCCACCCGGGTCGTGGGTAGTGCGCTCCTCCATGCTAGACGCGCCGGCCGGCCGCCAGGGAGTGAGGATGGTGTAGCGCTCGTCCGACTGCTGGGTCTGGGGGTTCTTGTAGTTCATGTTGACCTCCAGCCCCACCGCCTCGGCTGCCTCGTACAGATGGTCGTAGACGTTGCCCCCGCTCCAGGTGCGCACCTCCGTGCCGCTCAGCTCCTCAATGAGGTCAATCTCCTCTTCCAGAGTCGTCACCCACTCCTCGACCGGCTGGTCGTCGGCGTTGGGGATGTGGGCGTCCTCGTGGAAGTGCAGGGCGATCTCGTGCCCCTGGGCGGCCAGGTCGGCGAAGATGGCGTCGCCCAACTGCTGGGCCTTGGTGTCGAAGGGAGTCTGGGTCTGGATGGTGAGCACCCCGCCGTGCTCGGCCACGGTCTCCGCCAGGCGGCGCAGCCGCTCGCGGTCCCGCTGGTACACGACATCGTCCATGTACTGGGCCTGCGGCTCAATGTGCACGCCTATCCCGAAGTAGAGGGGCGTGGTCGTGGAGCCCACATCGGGCGGGATCGCCTCCTCGAACCAGGGTTGAGGGGACGGCAGGTCTTCCTTGTGCCAGCACTCATCGTCGCTGCCTTGGTAGTACAGGCCGTTATCCACCGGAGTGATGGCATCGCAAGTGCCTGGCTCTGGTGTCGGGGTGGGCGTCGGCGTGGGGGTGACGAAGGATTTGAGGATCAGGGGCAGGTAAACGCGCGGCTGCGGCGTCGGGGGCGTCGGGGGCGGCGTGAGATAGCGCAGGATGTTGGGCTCTGAGTCATACTCTGTCTGCCAGATCTCGATCACCTCTGCCAGCCCCACCCAACGGACATCACCGGCGGCGTCGAGGGCCTGGATTCGTTGCGCAAAACCTGGGATGAAGCCCGGTTGCAGCAGTTTGTTTTGGCCTACGAAAATGGTGCAGGTGTGAATCTTGTCCTCTTCCAGTTCGCCGTTTTGCTGCTTCTGGACGAGCCGCTCGCAATCGCGGCCATAGCCACCCACGTGCGGCAGCGGTGCGCCGGCGTCGTGCTCCATAAAGTGCTCGTTGTCCTTCGGCTTCCAGACACCGGATGCCCAGAGGGCTTCCTCATTCTGATGCAAAGAGGTAGCGCCTCCCCACAGGATCTCGGCCTGCCAGGTGTAGGTGGGGGACAAGGTGGCCGTGAGGGGCTGCCATAGGTATTCCAGCTTGGAGTCCTCAGGTGGGCCAGCCAGAAAGCCGCCCGCTGTGTGGGACGGGGTCACACCCAGCGCATCGATCAAGTAGGCGACGTCGGCGTAGTTGTACTGGGTCTCGTGAGCGTGGGGGTCCACCTCGAAGCCCAGGTCTTTGATGTAGCGGACGACGTTCTTGCCGTTAGTCTCGGGCGTGCCGGTGTCGTACAGCCCTGCCGCCATCAGGAAGTTCCAGTCCGATTGGTAGTTGAACATCACGCCGCTGTCGTGGAGCATATTCACGAACTGGACGAGAGCGAACCGGTGCTGCCAGAAGGCCGGCTCGTCGTTAACAAAGTCGGCGTACCGTCCACTAAGCGGCTCTTCGTTGTGCATGACGATGCTGGCGAGGATGGATGTGGGGGCCGGCGGATACTGCCAGACGATGGCGCCGGCAAAATCAACCTCGATGACGCGGCCGCTGGCAATAAGGGTATGGCCGCTGTCTAGGCGGTCGGCGTCGTAGGGGTGCTCGAGGCCATCGTATTCCCAGACCACCTGGCCGGTCGGCATCACCTCAATGATCCGGTTGTGGCGGGAGTCGGTGATCAGGGTGTTGCCGTTGGACAGCCTATCAGCGTCGCGGGGCCAGTCAAGAAGTGACGAAGCTCCGGTGCGCAGGCGCGAGCGAGCAGGGGGAAGCGAAGGGTACTGCCAGACGATGCTGCCGTCGGGTGCTATTTCCAGGATGCGGTTGTTGATGGAGTCGGCGATGATGGTGTTGCCGCTGGAGAGTCGGTCGGCGTTGTGGGGGCCGCCGAGGTGACTGTCGTCGTTGCCTGGCACGCCGGTCTCGCCGAACTGCCAGACGATGGCGCCGTCTCGGGCGATCTCGATGACGCGGTGGTTGTCGCGGTCGGTGATCAGCAAATGATCGCCGGGCAGCCAGTTGGCATCGTTGGGATAGTCCAACGCTGAGCCATCGCTGAAGGTGACGTCGTCGCTGTTCCAGACGATGCTCCCCGCAGCGTCAATCTCAATGACGCGGTCGTGGCCGGTGTCGGAGATGAGGGTATTCCCACTGGGAAGCCGGTCGGCGTTGTGGGCCCAGTCGAGGCCCTGGTTGAATACCCAGACGACGTTGCCGTCGGCGTCTACTTCAATGATCTTGCTACCACTGCCGTGTTGGCCGCCGTCGGTGATCAGGGTGTGGCCGTCCGGCAGGCGGTCCACGTCGTGGGGGAGATGCAGGGGAGAGGGCGGGACGTCGGCCCCGGCTTGGCACGACGCGGGCAATGTCCAGGCCAGTAAGCAGAGGGCTACGATGGTCAGTAAGGCGAATTTCTTCGGGGTGAACATAGGACTTTCTCCTTTCACTTTTGCCTTTATTATAGCACAGGGATGTTAGGAATTGTTGAGGCTAATGTAAAGAGTTTGTAAAAAGTCGCGCCCCGGCCAGACCTGACAGGTTTCCGAAACCTGTCAGGTCTTATAGTTCGATCCTCACCTTCCCCAGCAGAATGTGATCCCCCACGACTTGCCCCCCCTCGTTGAGCACCCTCAAGCGCAGGCCTGTGCCCTCTTCGTACATCCCGACTTCCAAAATGTAGTCACCGCCGGGAGCGTCGGCGTCCACCGCCAGCTCGTACTCATCTACGATGACCTCGCCTCTCACCCACCCCGTCGTTGGCCGCGTGCCCCCCACTGGTACGCTGTCTTTCTGCGCCCAGATGCGGCCTTCTTTGTCCAAGAGATGGGTGAAAACCTTGTACCAGCCGACTATTTCCCTTCTGGCCTGCCAGTACAAAGTCAGGCGCAGGGTGTCGCCGGGCCTGACGGACGCGGTCCCCAGGTCATAGCCCAGGAAGGTCACCTCATCGCCCAGGTTGATTTCCATGGGATTTTCGACACTGGGGAGCGCCATCCTGCGCTCTGGCACCTCGATCTCCAGCTCGATCAGGTCAATCGCCGCCGCGAGCGGTTTTCCCTCTTGGTCAACAACCGCCAACTGGAGCCGATGGCGGCCGGCTGAAGTCTCCGCCGGCACGGGGAAGTAGTGCTGGCTGCGAACTACCTCCCCAGCCTGCCACCGGGTTGTGGGGTAAGAATCAGTAGCAATCGGAAAAATCTTCTTTGATGCAATCCCTCCTCCCTCGTCCGCCAGTTGCAGACAGACAGCGTAGGGCTGGTTCATCTTCCTCAGGCTTCGCCACAAAAGGGTCAAGTGCACACCTTCTCCCGCCTGGACGGCAGAGCGATCAATATCGTAGCCCCGTAGCTCCAACTGTTGGGCGAAGGTCTCCGACCGAGCCCTGAACCCGATAGTTACGGGGTGTTGTATCTCCAGTTCTTCGATGGAAGGCGGCTTCCTCGGCCGCACCACCGTCAACTTGCCTACGGCCAATGAGGTGCCCACAGCGATCCCCCGTTCGTCCAGAACATCCAGTTCTTCCAGGGTGTCTTTAGAGA
Organism: Anaerolineae bacterium; assembly: GCA_034431315.1. GTDB lineage: Bacteria > Chloroflexota > Anaerolineae > VGOG01 > VGOG01 > JAUWOY01. The sequence goes on along the minus strand of DAOUDK010000034.1, from coordinate 51,772 downwards.
AGGCTCCAACTACCAAGTCGTATTCGCCGGGGGGCGTGCCCGGCAGCACCAGTATCTGGTGGGAGTCCTGGGCGTATTCGTCCAGGGGCCAGATGGTCGTGGCAGGATAGTCCCGATAGCCCCCAGGTCGCCGGCTATCCTTCGGGCTCCAGAGGTTTGACTCGGCATCTTGGAGGCGGGCATAGGCACTGTACTCGGTATCCAGCTTCCGCTGCGCTTTCCAGTAGAGGTCCAGGCGAAGGGTCTCCCCGGCCTCAACCGTAGCGGGGCGAAGATCGTAGCCCAGGAGCGCCATCTCCCCACCGAAGTTGACCTCCAGCGGCGCCTGCACCCCCTCCACCCGAGCCCCATCGAAGCCCCCCCGCCTGAACCAGTTATCGTGGCGATCAACGTAGCCCACTTTGACCAGGAGCAGAGCCACAGCCAAAGCCGCCTGAAAGCCCCACAATGGATTTCGGATTGCACCCTCCCCTGACGATCTTCCAATCTCTAATCTCCAATCCCCAATCTCCAACCCATAAATGATCAACGCTAGGACGATGAGAGCGCTGAGGGTCGAAAGGACTTTGCCAGCGAGACGCAAGGGTGTGTCCTGAAAACGCACCTGAAGGTTGCTCTCCCCCGCAGGAACCTCGAAGCTGACCAGGCCGTAGGGCTCGGTGGGAACGATGGGCACCTTCTTCCCGTCCACGTAGACCCGCCAGCCGGGGAAATAGAAGGTGTTGAAGACCGCTCGGAAAGGCTGAGGGCTTTCTATTAAAATGTCGGCTGAGGTCAGGCCGTACTCCGCTGATTCAACCACTGTCCCCTCGGGCAAGGAAGACGGTTCCAGTCGCTCAATGGGAGCTCCGGCGCGATACATGGCTTCCAGGCCAGATTCCGAGGGCACTTCTTTCACCCAGATGGGCAGGTACTCGCCGGCGGAAGTGGCTCCGATAACGCCCAGGCCGCGTTCCAACTGGGCCAGAGTGGCTATGGACAGGCCCTCGGTGGTATAGCAGTAGCGCGGGTAGAGCCAGGGCAGGCTGAAGGCGATAATCAGAGCTTCGACTGCCAGCACGATAACGAAGGCGGGCAAAGCTGTCCTGACTCGGTCTAAGAGCAGGCTAATAGCTGCCCCGGCCAGTACAGCGGCAGCCAGGCTGGCTATCCCCAGGAAACGAAAAGGGAACTGAACGTATTCGAGCAGGGGCAGGTAATCCCAGACCGCCACTGACTGCGGCAGGACCATGAAAGTCAGGCTTATTAGAACCAGGGAGAAGAACAAGACATTGAAACGCTCTTCCCTGTCCTTGAAGCCCCACCAGCCAGCCACAGCCAGCAGGGCCAGGATCAACTGCGCCAGCCCCAGGCTGCGAGGTGGAGCGGGATTCATGAGAGAGGTGTGGACAGGAGTTGGCGGGGAGAGGAGCTCGCCCAGGGAGAGGAAATTATAGCGATAGTTCATGCCAGCCGGTGTAAACGCCAGGTGGATCTTAACCCACTGCTTCTCGAAGAAAGCCGGCAGCCAGAAGAAAGCGCTGATACCCAGGGCAAGCAACAGCGCCGCGCCGACGAGCACCAGCGGCCTGGGTGCTCTTTTCTTTAACCACCACAAACCGCCAACGTAAAGGAGGAGAAAGGGGGTGAAGACCAGGCTGATGACGTTGTGGGTGAGAACCAGGGCGGCGTAGGACAGGGCACTCAAGACCAGGTAGCGGATTTTGCCCCTGATGAGGAGACGGCGAAAGGCCCAGAGTATCAGGGGCAGCAGCGGCAAGGCCAGGGACTCACCGAGGTTGCCCCGGTTGAGAGCATTGTAAAGTTGATAAGGCGCGTACATGTAGGCCGCCGCCGCCACCCAGGCCGCCGTCTCGCCGAAGGCATCTTTGGCAAAGAGGTACATGGTCATCCCGGCGAGTAAGATATAGAGCGCGAGGGCAGTGTTCCAGGCCTGGGCGAAGCTGAGGCCCAGCAGGTGAAAGAACTCGGCGGGATAGAAGGACAGGGGAGGGAAAAAGTTGAAGAGAGGGTAGCCGTAGCCATAGACCAGGTCGGGGGTCCAGCGAGGCCAGAGAGAGCCCTGGCGCAGGCAATGATCGAGCTCCACAAAGCGAACGAGGTAATGCCCCCCGTCGTCGCTGCAGGTCATAGCGGGTTTAAGCAGGGGTTGAACGGCCACCAACCCTAGTAGACAAATCAGGAGGAGCTTCCATCCCAATCTTACAATCGCCCTGCCCAATTTCTCAGCCAAACTCACTTCCTCGTTGACCTGCTCGCCAGGGATCGCCAGATCCCGGCTTTGCGTTGTGCTAGCCGATTCTAGCACATCTTTGATGGAATGGCAAAACCCGCAAGTGACGGAAACGAAAAACGGCGGGCATCTATACGGACGCCGCCGTTTCGTAGATCATCGCGCCAGCATCTGAAGACTGCCAGCGCAATACTTGTTACCTGGCAAGATCAGGTCTCAACTGCCGCTGGGGAAGGGCAATGAATACCTAGCCGGTCAAATCCCTCCATTCAGTTTTTCAGAGCAATGTGCCAAGGATCGAAATCCTTCGGGCCTTTGGCCTGAGGCCCTCGAGGCCTAAAGCTTGAGATCGTCAGGGCGAAATCGCAGACTAAGCCCTACTCGCCCTCTCCCTTCCTCTGGATTTCGATTCGATAGGAGTAGATGCCTGGACGGTTGACTGGCCTCCAACTCGTCGGCATTCCGCCAATGTAACAGTACTCGTTGCCTAAATCAGTTCGGATGTTCTCGACCAGCGGTTCGTCGTCATCCTCCATCCAGAGGCGATAACGGGTGGGCACGCCCAGGTGGTTCCATTCCACGTATCCCTGTTCGTTGGTCATACCCCAGACGTTCGAGTGATCGTAGGCTATGCCCTCGCTAGGCTCGGTGTCGAAACGCACCTTGACGCCTCGCAACGGCTCGCCCCTGTCGTCCAAAACCGTGACGTAAATCTTCTTCAGGCCGGGGCGGTTGTCGCAGGCACTCAGCCGTTCCTTGGTGTTCACCTTCCAGGTCGGGTTGGGATGGACCTCCGGCTCCTCAGAACCTTCGGGTACGTCAAAGGACACTATCTCATCCGCTAGATCGCTCACAACCATGGTGAGATACTCGGTCGGAATGTCCAGGTACTCGGTGTATCTCCCCTCTGCAACACTGATCAAGGCGCCTGGCGAAGCTGCATCAATGGCGTCTTGAATCTTACAGAAAGGATTAACTAGAGTCCCTGAGCCAGGCCCTGGGCAGTTGTCGTCATCCACAAACAAGAAGGCCATCTGCCCCCTTACAGGCGTTGCTCCAGACACTAAAAACAGCAACACCAGCAGCGTCAGCGCGGTCAGCGCCATCCTGAAATACCTCGTATTCATTCTCATTGGTTCTTACCTCCTTTGTGGATTTTTTTGTGTTACTACATTCGTCAAGCTCAACCAAAAAGCGTGCTATCGGCCGACCTGCTTCCAAACAGCACGCTCCTTGATATCTGTCTTCGGCAACCCGGCTGTCATATTAACTGATAGCGATTTGCTATCTGCTAACGTAGACCTGTGGCTTTGCGCCCCCACCTTTCGATGGGTTTACCTTTCTCGGACCTTATGCAATTGCAACGATACTTTTACTTATCCAATTACATTATACCAGATTTTTCCTCCTTTGTCAAGGGCAAAAAAGACGGTAAGGTTAAGATTCAGTTAACGTTTTCCTCCCGCGGGCTAGCCCTCCTCTGGCGTGACACCTCCCCCAAAAATACAAAAACCGACCGTTTGCAGACATCACGTCAACGGCCGGTTATGCTCTTAGCTCCACCTAGCCAAGCATCCATTTGCAGGCTAATCTTCATGGCCCCCGTTGGCCATCCTCAATGAACGCTTACTTTTCAGAGCAATGTGCAAGGAGTCGGAACGACAGGCTAGACCCTAGTCGCCCTCTCCCTTCCTCTGGACTTCGATCCGATAGGAGTAGACACCCGGCTTGTTCACAGGCCTCCAGCCGCCATGTGTCGCGCCCGAAGGACGACAGTACTCGTACCCCAGGTCGGTTCGGATGTTCTCGACGAGGGGAGTCTCATCATCCTCCATCCAGAGCATGTAGCGGGTGGGCACGCCGAGGTGGTTCCACTCCAGGTACCCGTCCTCGCCAGTCAGCCCCCAGACGTTCGGGTGATCGTAAGCCGTGCCCTGGGAGGGCTCGACATCGAAGCGCACTTTGATCCCACCCAGGGGCTCGCCCTTGTCGTCTAAGATCCTGACGTAAATCTTCTTCAGGCCAGGGCGATTATCACAGGCACTTAGCCGCGCCTTGGTGTTCACCTTCCAGGTCGGACTGGGATTGACCTTCGGCTCAAGAGGTACTTCTTCGCTCATTTCAATGCTCCTTTCTAACTGTTAATAATGATGCTCGTTATGACGGCTATCTTGGAAGATTATAACACTTCTCCTGATTTCACGCAAGTTTGGGTTTTTTCATCACAAACTACGGCAATTCAGTCTTGCTGAAGCTCCAGTTGTGCCAGGGGCACGCTCGGACCCAGCTTAACCAATCGGTCGTCGAGGACACCCAGCTTCCGCATGGTGAAGGCATCGTAGACGATCAAGCTCAGTCTGAAAGGGCCCGCCTGGGCGTCTGTGGGAACGGGTACAAAATGCACATCGGCGATAGATGAGCCTCGTATCCACTTCAAGGTGGGGATGGCCCCCAGCGCAGGGACGGTATCGTCCTGAGAGAGGGGTCGCCCAGCGCCATCGGTCAAACGCACGGAGACCACGTAGTCGCGGAGGATGGGCTTTTTCGCCACCAGGCGCAGCTCCACCCGCACCGTATCCCCTGGCAGCCTCTGGTATTCAACACCCGCCAGCAGCATCTCCCCTCCCAAGTCCACGTAACGGCTTCGCGGAGGCGGGGGCGGCAGGGTCAAACGGCCTCCCCCAGGCCAATGCCAAGGCCCCAGCCACCGGCTTACTACATTGTCGGTCGAACGCAGCTCCACTTGCAAATGTCCTTCGACAAGCTCAGGACGCAGCGGCAAGTCGTGGGCCGTGGTGAGATAGGTGCCCAGGGGCACTTGTGGCAGGCGGCTCCCGGCTACCACATCGTCGTTAGCATACAAAAGCACATCGTAGTCTCCGTCGTCAACCCTGAAGCGATGCCAGTGGAGATAGACCCGCCGGCTGCCCTCCAGGCTAGTGTCGTAATCAACTCCGATCAGGGTTAACCCGCTGGCGAAGGGCTGATGTAGAGGGTGTAGGGTGACAGGTGGCAGGGCAGGTGACACTACCTCCACTTCGGCCAGGAGCACGGTCTCACCGCCCTCCTCGGTCGTCAGGCGTTGCCAGCCCCCTTCGGGGAGAGTGATGTACACGCCGGCGATGAGCTGGTAAGAGCCCGCTGGAGTCGTGGGCAGCACCTGTATCTCGTAGCGATCAACAGAGCCCCCCCCTGTTTTGAAGCCAGCCATATCGTGAGCGATGTCCATCTGTCCCAGAACTCGCCCGCCATCGCCCACCAGGTGGACGAAAAAGGAGTAGTTGCCATCCAGCTCGACCATGGGCTGCCAGTAAAGGTCCAAGTACAGAGGTTGACCTGAGGGGACCCTGTCTTCCGGCAAACGATAGCCCAAGAGCCTGATCTTGCCCTCGAAAGTCGCGTCAAGTCTGGCGACGTCGCCAGGCTTCCCCCCCAAAGTTAGGGGGGCTGGCTCGCTTTGCACCAGCTTGGAAGTGAATACGGCAAAAGCCTCGCCCACGGGAGTGAAGCGATACGGCGTGACGCCGAACTCCTGATAATAATTGGTGACGATCAGGGGGCGCTCCCCCACGTTCTCCTCTACACGCCGCAGCCAGGTAGCGGAGATCGGTTCCGCGCCCTCCGGATAAACGTACCTCACTTCCACGTCGGGGCGCACACCTTCGCTGTATTGCAGATACCACAGCGGGGTGGCCCAGTGCCAGTTAGCCAAGACCAGCGTCTCAGGGGGGGCGTCGGACAGCACACTTTCTGCATACTGGCGCGTCGAGCGGTCCTCGCTCAGCCAGGCGAAGCTGGGATAATGATTAACTAACTGTATAGCACCGAGCAACATGACGAGGGACACCAGACAGGCATTAAGAGCTCTGAACCTGCTCCAGCGGCCCAACGTCGCCGCGCCGTAGCCAATGATGATGGCCAGGGGCACATAGGCAGGTATCAAATACTCCACTGTCTCCGGGGCGCGATAGGTAATAGCGATAACGGCTTGAACAGCTATGGCCCCACCGCAGAGGAGCAAAAGCCGCCGGTCTTTGCCCAGCATGATCAGAGCCCCCAAAGCGGCAGCAATGAGCAAACCCAGGCTGAACTGGAAATCCAGGATGTTAGTCAGCACGGCGAATCGCTCAAGCAGGAGGCCGGAGCTGGCAAAGTAGAACATATCGCCCCGGAAGCCACGGGCCAGGACGTGGTTCAAGAACCCGGTCGGCGTAGCGATGTTGGACGGACCAAAGGGAGCACCCAGGATTCCTCTGATGGGAAGATAGAGGAGCACGCTCAGCGAGAGGAGGAAAGCGAGGAGAGGCTTCAGAAGAGGACGAGGCCCGGTAAACGATGAAGTTTCGAGTTTCGAGACTTCGGCGAGCTCAGTCGAGCCGTTTCGAGTTTCGAGTTTGGTCACTAATAGAAAAGCTACGAAGGGGAGAATCAGGAAGACCAAGGAGCCGTGGTGGGTGATCCCTAGCCCAAAAGCTAGAGCGAACAAAATGAGGTAAACTTCCCTATTCTGGACGCAGATTAACGCAGATGCACGCTGACTTTCCCTTTTATCTGCGGAAATCTGCGTGTATCTGCGTCCCATTACTTGTCGGTTTGAGGTGGAGCTTCGCTGGATGGTTACCTTAGCATAACTGACGAGGGCGAACAGCATGAGGGCGGTGAAAAAAGCCGTCAAGCTTCGGGTGTTGGCAGTTGTGGCCTGCGCCCAAAAGGTGGTGGACGTGCCCAGAGCTAAAGCGCCCACCACGCCCCCCCAAGCCGAGTCGGTAGCACGCCGCACCGTCCGGCTCACCAGGGCCAGGGTCAAGGCAGCGAAAAAGGCTGACATCAGGTTGACCCTGTAGGCTACGTCGCCGACGGGGATCAAGGTGAAAAGCTTGCCCAGCATGGTGTAAAGCGGATACCCAGGCGGGTGGGCGATGCCCAGAATGTCGGCCACGAACTGGAACTCGCCACTATTCGACGGAAGAACAGTGGGGGCCAGAGTGCGCACATACAGGCCGAGGCCCAGGACGAATACGATGGAGTCCACAGGGAAGGATCGCTTGCCCTTACGGTTTTGTAGCAGGGCAGGCTCCCACGCCTGCGGGACGTTGGCGATGACCAGGGCGGTCACGGCCACGAAGGCCACAGACCAGGCGAGGATAGGCTCAATGCGAGGATACAAGACGTAGGCGTATAGCGTCGCCAAGGGGGTGAGCGTCAAGCCGTGGCGGTTCCCAAGAGCAGCCAGCCCGACTCCGATAACGCTGCACACGATGATCAAAGCCAGCGAAGCCAGCCAGGGCCAGATTATCGTCGTCGCCTCAGCGATGATCCGGCTCAGATACAGCCCCAGGCCGAGGCCCAGGAGAACGGAGTTGAGCGCCGAGCTAAAGCTCGACGCTGAAAGAACAAAGCCCTTCGGGCTGCAATTTAGCCCCCGAAGGGGGCTTTGTTCTCTCAGCCCGGAGCTTCCAGCTCCGGGCGAGCCAGCTTCATTATTGGACATCATTAGACATTCCTGCCGCCAATTACCTTCCGATAAACGGCCAATGTCTCCAGCGCCGTTTGCTCCCAACTGAACTTAGCTGCCTGGGCCAAAGCCCTTTGCCTCAGCTCAGCCCTGAGAGCGTCATCAACCAGGAGCACCTCCATGGCTTCGGCCAGGGCTTCCACGTCCGTGGGTTCGACCAGTATCCCCCCTTTGCCCACCACCTCCGGCAGCGACGAACGGTTGGAGGCTATAACGGGGGTGCCACAGGCCATCGCTTCCACAACTGGCAAACCGAACCCCTCGTAGAGTGAGGGGAAAACGAAAGCCGTGGCCCCGCTGAGAAGAGCCGGCTTGTCCTCCTCGGCTACCCAGCCCGTGAAGATCACGCTTCCCTCCACCCCCAATTCCCTGACCAGGCGGCGGGGGTCTGGGAATAGCGGGCTGTCCCGTCCAGGCAACTTGCCGGCAATAACAAGCCTGGCCTGCTGCTGTTTATTGACCAGCAGAGCAAAGGCCCTCAGCAAGGTAGAGAGGTTCTTGCGCTGATCAAAGCCACCCAGATAGAGAAGGTAACGCTGGGGCAGCGCATACTTTTGACGGATAGCAGCCAATTGAGCCTCGTCCTCCACGGGCTGGAATTCCTCCCCTGCGGCCTCGTAGGTGACGTGGACCCGCTCTGGCGGGATGTGCAGGTAACGCACGATGTCCCTCTCGGATGCCTGGGAAACGGTGATGATGGCCTCGGCCCTTCGGGCTGCGGCGGCCACCAATCGAGTGTATAATCGCACCAGGAGTGAGCCACGATAGGCGGGCAAGATGAGGGGGATGAGGTCGTGGACGGTGACCACTGTCGGTACCGTTGGGAAGAGAGGAGAGGCGAAGTAGGGAGCGTGGGCCAGGTCTATGCCCTCGCGACGACAAGCCAGGGGAAAAGACACCTGCTCGAACCAGAGCTTGGCCAGGTTGGATATTGGATATTGGATATTGGAGGTTGGAGGCTGGCACTCAAACATCAGAGGCGGTAGGCCTAGGCTGAAAAGAAGGTATTCGTTCGTTGGATCCCCTTTAGCCAGCGCCTCCAGCAAGTTGCGCGTGTACTGCCCGCTGCCCGTTTCAGGGCGATCCAGGAAGAGGGCGTTAATCCCTATGCGCATTTCTGAAATACTCCACCGTCATCCTCATTCCTTCGTCCAATCCGACCCGTGGCGCCCAGCCTAGCTCGTGCTGGGACTTGCTGGCATCCAGGTAGATTTTGAAAACCTCGCCCAGCTTTGGAGGGCCGTGAACGACCTTCCTTTCATAGCCAGTGATCTCCTTCAGCTTGGCGAAGATCTCGTTTATAGAGGTGCCGACCCCCCAGCCGACGTTGTAGATTTGTCCATCGCCCCTTTCCATAGCCTTGATGTTGGCCTCCGCGATGTCGCCAACGTAGACGAAGTCGCGCTCTTGCTCGCCGCTGCCGTTGATCACCGGCTCCCCGCCCTTGAGCATCTGGCCGGTGAAGATGGCCACCACGCCTGCCTCGCCGTAGGGGTCCTGGCGCGGCCCGTAGACGTTGGGGTAGCGCAAGGTAGTGTAGCACAAGCCGTAGTTGACGCCGTAGAGGTAGAGGTAGTGCTCCACAAAATGCTTGCTGGCTCCGTAGGGATCGAGCGGATTGATGGGATGGGACTCGTCAGCGGGGAGGTGCTCCGGCTCGCCGTAGACAGCCCCACCGGTGGAGGCGTAGATGAATTTCTCGACCTCATACTTCCGGCTCAGTTCTAGCAAGTTGAGCGAGCCAATGACATTGACCTCGGCGTAGAGGACGGGCTTGGCCATAGATTCGCGCACGTTGGCGCGCGCCGCCTGGTGGTTGACGATCTCAGGGCGCTCGGCGGCGAAGACCTCTTCCAACTGCTGGGCATCGCGGATGTCGAGGTGATAGAACTTCGCTCGTGGGTTGAGATGCTCGCGCTTTCCCGTGGAGAGGTCGTCCACCACGACCACCTCGTGCCCCCTTTCGATCAAAGCATCCACCACGTGCGAGCCGATGAAGCCCGCGCCTCCCGTAACCATAATTTTCATCGTCACTCCCCTTTCGAATTTTGTCCCTTGCAGGGTTCGCGGCTATTATACCCCTTCTCGGCAAATTCTCCAAATCAGAACAGCGGATGGGCAGGATTAACGGATCAAACAGCTCGGACTGAGTAGAAATCCGCCAATCCTGCGAATCCGTGTTCTAAATCGTTCCCTCACCTGCGCCGGCGAGGCCGTACCTGTGGCGCCTATCTGCTGGATGGTGACGGAGGCGACGACGTTGCCCAGCAAGGCCGCTTCCTCAGGCTCGGCTCCGCTGCACAGGGCCGACACGATGCCGGCCATCACGCTGTCCCCCGCCCCGACGATGTCTATCTCGCCCTCTACCGGCACGGCCGGAATGTGCTGGCATCCCTTTTCAGTGAACAGGAGGATGCCATGATCTCCAGCAGTGAGGAAGACCGGCTTCTGGTTGCGGCGGAAGAGCTCCGCGCCACACTCCCTGGCCGCCTCCAGGGTGAACTCGCCTTTCCAATCCGGTCGCACGGCCAGGGTTGCCTCCTGTCGGTTGGGCTTGACGATAACGTGCCGGAAGATCCCGATGTGCTCGCGGGAGTCGGCGGCGAAGACTTTGCCCGGATGGCGGAGCGCCAGTCGCCCAATCTCCTCCCGCACCCGGTCGGTGATCACGCCGCAGTTGCGCTCCTGCGCCTGGTCGGCGACGACCACCGCGTCTACTTTGGGCGCCAGGGCCCGCAGATGGGCGATGACCTCCTCCTCCACTTCCGTCGGCAATGGTGCACGGTTCTTTATGTCGAGCCGTTGGATCTCGTGCTCCCGGCCGTCGGGTTCCCGCACCATCGGCTTGGTGTACGTCGGCGTGAAGAGGTCGGCCCGCTGGATGAGCGACTCGATGTCCACCCCCCTCTCCGCCAGGCCCCGCCTCAGCTCGTAGCCCCCGCCGTCGTCGCCGATGACGCCTAGCGCCGCGACCTGGACTCCCAGTGCCCGCAGGTTGGAGGTGATGGTCCCGGCCGCGCCGGGGCTGCATCGCACCTCCACGACCTGATAGGCCTCCAGGCCCGTCTCCAGCGAGACCTCGCTCAGCCGCCGGTCAATGATCAAGTACTTGTCCAGAAAAAAGTCGCCCACCACCAGCACGTGGAGGTGAGGGAATCGGTTCAGCAATTCGTCGAGGCGTCTCTCGTCCATCATCTCTCGGTAACGAGGCGATACAGGTTCGGCAGCGTGGCTCGGTGGTCGCCCTGGATGTAGAAACTCTCGCCGCCGTCCTGGACGGTGCGCACCAGGAGGGTCTTGTAGGGCCGGAAGTAGTAACGCGCATCAGCCCTGGACGCTTCGCGGTGATAGGAGCCGAGGTGCACGAGGTCGAAGACGGCGGTGGTGAAGCAGTTGATGCGCCGCCCCTCCTGGTGAGCCACGTTGCGAGACATGGCCAGGGCCTTGAGGAAGACCTCCGGCCCCATCACCGCCGTGCCGAAGTTCAGGAGCACCCCGTTTTGCAAATTGGAGACGCTGTGGGCCAGGGCCAGGAAATCGCGGTAGGAGGTCTCGCCCAGGGCCGCCCCGTCGCAGTTGGGGTGCTCGTGGATGATGTCGTAGCCGATGCCCACGTGCGCCGTCACCGGCACCCGCAGCCGGTAGCCCGCCGCCAGGATGCTCGCGTCGCGATGGGGGAATCGCTCCTCCTCGATCATCCGCCCGACCGCCTCGCCCAGCCCCAGGCCATCGCACGCCCCCTGCCGGATGGCCTCATTGAGGCGGCCGGTCTCCTCCCACAGCCCGAACTGCCCTTCCTGGATGTAGCGGGCCACGCTCTCGGTGGTCGCGCCGATGAGGGCCAGCTCGAAATCGTGGATGGGCCCGGCGCCGTTCATGCCGACATGGGTGATGATGCCCCGCTCCATCAGGTCAACGACGAAACGCGACAGGCCGCGCTTGATGACGTGCGCGCCCATCATCATGATCACCTGAGCTCCGGCCTGATGCGCTTGCGTCACGCGCTCGGCCACTTGATCCAGGCCGGGGTCGTCAAAGGGTAGAACATCGTCGTCCAGGTTCAAGACCTCGGCCAAAGCCATGTCGTGCACTCGCTCCGACAAAGATCTGAGTTTCAGCTTGCTCCGGTCGAAAAGGGGGTAGAGCATTGGTCAATCCTCCGCAAACAGATAGGGTGTGGCTTAAACTTGTGGTAGTGACGACTTTAGTCGTTCCAAGCGACTGAAGTCGCTACTACCTTCCACAGATTTTAGCCAGACCCAAACAGATAGGTCATCAAGCACTCGTGCTGACGAAAGTCGGGGATGATGAGGTCGGCCCCAGCCTCGATCAGCCGCCTCCGCTTCCATTCGTTGATCCCCTGGCGGTTGACCTCGTCGGAAGCGACCCCCACGGCAATGCCGCCCACGGCCCTGGTGTCCTCGATCTCCACATAGCCATCGCCAAAGGTCACAAGTTCGGGGCCGCTCATACGGTTCTCGGCGAGGATGCGCTCAATGACCATCCTCTTGGAGTAATTCTGGTAATCGTCCAGCGCGCCGTAGATGCTGGCAAAGTAGGACGACAGTCCCAGGGCCGCCGCCTCATCCAGCACGTAGACCTCGTCAGTACCTGAAGCCAAATAGCAAGAAACGCCACGAGCACGCAGGGCCTCCAGCATCGGCACCGCTCCGGGCACCATCATCTCTTCCGGCTCGATTTGGCCGCTCTTCAGCCCGGCCACGCGCCCCTCGATGCGCTCCCATAGCCGATCCAGGTACATCCATTTGTACTCCAGGGGATCCAGCGGCTCCCCCCCACGCTGCCGCACCTCCTCGCAAAGCTGGATCATCTGATAGATGGTTTGCTTGCCCGTCAACTGGTCCACGAACTCGGTGACGAGAGTGCGCAATTCGGCTTCGCCTTCGTGCTTGGGCGTCTGCAACAGCACCTCGACCATCATAGGGATCATCACCCCCTGCCAGCCCTCGCGGATGAGCGACACCGTGCCGTCGAAATCGAACAGGGCGTGGCGGATGCGGCCGCGCGGGACGTGGGGGTTGATGATTTCGACGTGGGTGTTCTCTAAAAATGTCATCAATACTCGTAGCAACTGCCGCCGATGAACTCCCGCAGGAGCGAGTCGGGCGGTATGGCCGAGCCGCCCGTAGGCCGGCCATCGTCCTCGACCGGGGTGACGGACTTCAGAAGATGATACACGCGCTCGGCGCGCGTGGAAGCATCTTCGCGCAGCGGATCGTCCCTGTACTGTTCCACCCACTCCTCGAAATGGCCGAACATCCTGGCCCGCATGACAGGGAGTTCGTACGGCAGGCCGCTGTTGACGATGTAGTCGGTCGTGTTGACGTAGGGGATGATGTGGCGCATCTCGCTGCTGCGAACGTAATGCCAGTGTTCCAGCGTCTGCTGTGGTTTGTAGGCGCGGTGAGTGGCGTCGCGGACCATGCGGCGCATCAACCGCAGGTCTGTCCAGCGAACGAATTTCCCATCAGGCCCCTTCATTTGCAGCAACGGTTCGATGTACAGCTTGAACTTCAATTCATCGTCCACGCTCCGCGTCATGTCGGCGAACAAGCCGTGCAGGCTATCAATGAGGATAACGTCGTCGGGCCCGACCCGCATGGGAGCCTGGGCGTCGTGCCGCTTGCCGGTTTTGAAGTCGTAGAGCGGAATCCACACCTCCTCCCCGGCGATCAGGCGTGCCAGGTGCTCGTTAATGAGTTCCAGATCGAGAGCCTGGGGCGTCTCAAAGTCGTAATCTCCGTACTCGTCTTTGGGATGGAGTTCCAGGTCGAGGTAGTAGTTGTCAACAGTGAGCGGGACCAGGCTGAGGCCCATCTTCGTCAGCAGATGGCTGAGCTTGATGGTCGTGGTAGTCTTGCCAGAGGAGGAGGGCCCGGCGATGATGACAATCTTTACGCTGTCCCGGCGCTCACCGATCACCTCCGACGCGGTGGTGATGTCCTCGTTGTAGGCCCGATCGGTTTCCCGTACGATCTCCGGGAACTCGCCCTGGGCGATGCGCTCGTTCAGGCGCTCGACGGTGTGGAGGTCGTGATCAACGGCCCAGTTGAGCACCTCCCAGAGCTTGTGCCAGGGGATATTCTTGGAGGGATGGGCTGAGCGCTCGGCCCGCTCCCGCCGCCGACGGGCCCGTTCGTCGCGGTATAGGATGAAGGCCTTGGCTGTTCTGGCGTGGCCGTTCTCAATCAACACCTTCTCGGCGATGTCCTGGATCTCCTCGACGGTGGGGATGTGGCCTGGCGGCGTGATCTCCTCCAGCATAGCCACGACCTGGTCGGCCAGCCGCTCTGCGACGGACCGGTCGCGGCCGCCCACGGCCACCGCTGCTCGATAGATAGCGTTGGTGATGCGCTCTTTCTTAAAGGGCACCACAGCCCCTGTTCGCTTGACTACTTGTTTAATCTTCGCCATATCGTATCCCTCTCTCCCACTCTGGCATCACCGCTTCAGCTTTCGGGAATGTAGCCACAATTATACTCCATTTCCATCAGATTGTACAAAGCCGGTGTCATCCATCTGCCCCCGTTCGACGCAGAGGACGCTTTCGGTGTCAGGCGCTTATCCGGCCTTCCGCCTTTCACTCCGTTTCCGTGTCTATCTGAATGAGATTTTCATATTGGTGTTTGGCAATTTGGGGATAATGTTGTATAATGGTAGCGTCCCGAGTAGATATGGGATGGTGAACTTTTCCGTGCGGCCTGCCGCAGCAGCACGGTTGATAGGGTTCTACATGGAGGATACTTTGCCGGTGCGGATGAAGCAACGCCAATGGCCACAGGGTGAGCGAGAGTATGGCAGATATATCGAGAGGTAAATTCATCACCTTCGACGGGCTGGATGGTTCTGGCCTGACGGAACAGGTTGAGATGCTACGCGAGTGGCTGAGGCGAAGTGGCTGTGATATGCATCGCGTTGCTTTCACTGCCGAGCCTAGCCAGGGCCCTGCCGGGACCGAGATACGACATGCCCTGCAGGGCAGACTGAATATCGGCGAGGAAGCGCTCGCTCTTCTCTTCGCAGCCGATCGGGCAGACCACCTGGATCGCTTTATACTACCCAGGCTGGAGGCTGGCATTCATGTGATTTGTGATAGGTACTATCTTTCCTTCCTGGCTTACCAGTCTCATTTGTTGCCAGATGGCTGGGATTGGCTGTGGCAACTCAACGCCCGCAACTGGCGGCCTGATCTAACCATCTTTTTGCAATCTCCGCCTGAGGTATGTATGGAACGCATCCGGCGAAAGTTCGAACCAGAGCGATATGAACGGCCAGAGATACTCAGGAGGGTCAGCATGCAGTTCAATCGGATTATTCCCCTATTGCGAGATGAGAGGAAGGAAGATATTCAAATTGTGAATAGTTCTGGCTCGATGGAATCAACCCATCAGCAGACTGTAAAGCTCATTGCCCCGATCATTTTTCGCTCAAGTGAGTCATCAGCAGAGGAGTGAGGCATGCAAGAATCCCCTACCCCAGGCAAGTTTATCGTGCTAGAAGGTATTGACAGCCAGGAACTTGAGGAGCAAGGGGAGAGGCTATATGGATGGCTGCGGGAGGAAAGACTAAAGGTACATCTCACCCGCGAGCCCAGCGACGGGCCCTTTGGCTCCCAGATTCGCTTCATCCTGGATGGGCGACTGGACGTAGACGAGGTGACCCTGGCGCTCTTCTTTGCCACCGACCGGATGGACCATCTGAACAAGAACGGGGGTATCCTCGCGCGCTTGGTGTTGGAAGAGCACGTGATTTGCCTGCGCTACTACCTCTCTTCTCTCGCCTACCAGGCCCTTCATTCCGACTCGAAGTGGCTGCGTTGGATCAACGCCGAGTGTCGCCAGCCCGATCTGACTCTTTTCCTAGACACGCCAATCAACGCTTACTTGGAGACCCTAGTCAAAACCAACTCGTATATAGCTGACAAACTTGAACAAGAACGTAAAAGACTTAAAAAAGTGCGGGAAAATTACCTGATGACCATAGAGTCGCTGCGCGTGGAGGGAGAAAAGATCGTTATCATCAAGGGCAACCGGCCTGCCGCAGCGATTGCACGGGACATCAAGAGGCATGTGACTGACCTCATGAGGTAGGGGAAGGCATGATCTTTAACGAGGGGCCAGGGCGTTTCATCGTCATCGAGGGTCTAGATGGCGCCGGCACGACCACGCAAGCCCGATTGCTGCAGGCGTGGTTGTCGAGAGCCACAGGAGTGGCCTATTTGACCCAGGAGCCCAGTCAGGGGCCAGCCGGTGCGCAAATCAGGTCGATTCTCACTGGAAGACTGAAGGCTGACCGCCAGACACTGGCCTTGCTCTTTGCCACTGATCGGCTGGATCACCTCTACTGTCGAACCAACGGCATCGCTCACCGACTGGCCAGCGGATGGCATGTTGTTTGCGACCGTTACTACCTGTCGTCGCTGGCTTATCAGTCTCTTGATGTTGAGACGCGTTGGATATATCAACTGAACTACCGCTGCATCCACCCGGATCTGACAATCTTTTTGGACGTGCCGGTTGAAACCTGTATGAAGCGTATCACCAGCAGTCGCGGCTTTCACTACGAGCTCTTTGAAAACGCTCAAGCATTGCAAATGGTGAAAAATCGTTACCTGGAGGTGATGGAGCGTCTGCGCCAATTTGCAGAGAACATCCACATTGTCAAGGGCGACTTGCCGGAGGAAAAAGTGTGGGATTCTGTCAGGCAAAGAGTCGAGCCGCTTCTCGGAGCTGACTGGTTGCCCTCGCAGAAACAGCGAGCGCTTCTGCGGTCAAATCAGCTCATGTCCGTTTTCAGTGACTTGGCGGCAGAAAGAGAAGATCTGTTTTTGCTATCAATCAGAAGCATCAACAGTGGCTATCAGGCTTTGTTTACCCACGCCGAGCGGGAAAGGCCCATTCCGGTAAATTTTTACACAACTGGAATAATTGTACCGCAGGGGCCTCTGGACTATCAGCTAAAGCTCAAAGAGATCGTTAGGGAAGTGCGAATCAAGATGTATGGCCGTCCTTGGGCTTGAATTGTAACGCTTTGCGTCTCAGCAAGATGCAACAGCCCTTTCAATCGCTTGGACAACAAAACAAGTCAGGGAGGAAAAGAAAATGGCAGATGAGACTTTGTTGGACGCCGATATCCGAAGGGCAGCGATGGAAAGCAATTTACTGGAGCCTTTCTCACCTGAAGTGTTAAAGGGGGCTTCCTACGACATAAGGGTCGGGAAAACTGCCATCGTGGTGCTGCCTGAACGAGAAGGTGGATACGTCAAGATTGACGTCGAGCGCGATGGTGGTCTTGAGATCCCTGTCGGTCGCAGCGCAGTGATTCACGGTTTGGAAAAGGTGCACTTACCCTCTGACATGAAAGGCCGGATGTCAATGCGCTCCTATTTTGCCATCAAGGGGCTACTCTACAATGGTGGGATCATCGACCCTGGTTACAGAGGCTATCTATTCTTCACCGTTACCAACATGGGCCCTTCTCCGGTGCACCTGGCATATTGTGAGCGATTCGTGACTACCGAGTTTGTGCGGCTGGGCCGACCAGCTTTTACCGTTTATAATGACGGGATTGAGATCACCGAGATACCAGCAGAGAAACTGCCGCCGTTGCCCAAGTAATTTCCTGCTGTGTGCTTGCAGCTTAATCGCGCCACCAGGCATGCTACCTTAACGCACGTTTGCAATCAATCAAGGAGGAAGTCGATGGCAGAGCAACAAAACATCGGACAATATTGGACGCCGATTTACAATGTCTTTGATCCGTGGAAATCGTTGTGGGGAGATGATCTCGAAGCATTTTTTGTGGAACGGGAAGACAGCCCCCTGGAGAAACTAGTGCTTGCAATGCGACCTGACCGGGTCGCTCTCCAAACTGTGCTGACTGGGCACCGGGGCAGTGGCAAGACTTCGGAATTAGCCAAGTTCGCTCAATTGATACAGGACCAATACTTCGTGATCTGGCTGGACTTGGAAACTAGCGCAGGCGGGGACATTCATAGCTTAAACCAGCTTGACGTGCTCTCGATGATGGGCTTTGCAGTTTGTAAGATAGCAGAGGCTGGGTTGTCCAACAAGCCAGATAAGGCATTGCGTAATGAGCTAGAGAAGAGTCTGACTACACTGATCCGAGAAGAGACAGAAAAGGAGGACTTTGAAATAGACGTGAGCCAGATATTGGGCGCTATCGCCTGCTTTGGGATTGGGTTGGTAGGAGGGCCTGTAGCAGCAACTGCCGCTGGCAAGGTGATCAATGGGCTGACGAGTGGCGCACCGTTCACCCTTGGCGCTACTGGCAAGATGCTGCGCAAGTTGGAGCTGAGTCCCAGGCTTTCAGAGGTCATCTTGCGAGTGCAGGCCATCGTGCGCGATGTGGAAGACAAAGCGGGTAAGCCGGTTTTTCTAATCGTGGATGGTCTCGACAAAGTAGACAATTTGGCTCACGCGCGCGCCTTTTTCGCTGATAGCTGGGTGTTGCATACTCCTCCCTGCCGAGCAATCTATACTGCGCCCATTGTACTCTGCTATCACCCTGACTATAGCCAGGTACGGAGCCGTTTCCCCACGATAGAGTTTCCTAACGTCAAGCTCCACGAGGAAGACCAGCCGGATGTCAGGTATGACAAGGGCTCGCAGACCATGCAGCAGGTTGTGCATAAGCGGTTGCAAAGCTTGGGAATGGCGACGGAAGATGTGATTGCCCCTAAGGCGCTCGATCTTTTGGTGGCGATGAGTGGTGGGGTGATGCGACAGCTTATTGCTCTGATGCGTGACGCCATTCTCGAAGCTGAGGTGAGATCCCAATGCCAGATTGATCTGCTGGCCGCGCGCAAAGCAGCTTATGCTGAACAGCGCAAGTACTCCAGACCTTTGGGGCGAACCGAATTTGAGGAACTGCAAAGATTCCTAGAGTCCCCTCGGCGCTCAGGTACGGAGGTTGGCGATAATCTTATCTTGAACCTATACATTTTGAGCTATGTTAACGACGGTGTGTGGTACGACCTCCACCCCATCGTACGCATGATATTGCAAGGTGTCGAGACCGAGGAGCGCATGACTGATGCCGTTCGTCGCTGATAAAGAATACCAAAAGCTGCTCAACACATTGCGACACCACGAAGAGGCAGGCAGCCTGATCGTGGTGATCGTAGATGACTGGGAGCTAGAGAATACCATCATTGCCAATCTCTTTGCAGACTTGCGGGAGGAACTCGAGATCAAGAGTTGGCCTATTGACGGTATCCAACCCAGCGTAGCTACGTACTTGTGGCAGGAACCATTTGAGACTGAACGTCCGGGCATTCTGTTCGTTGAGGGTTGGAGCAGGTTGTCTCCCGAGGAAAGAGACTTGGCCATCGCCCGCTTGAACCAGGAACGGGATGTTCTTCGTCGCTTCGGTTGTTCATACGTGTTCTTTGTCCCGCCGGATATAGCAGCCAAGATGGGAATGACGGCCGGCGATTTCTGGAGCTGCATTGCTGGCCCATTTGAATTTCTTGCCGAGACAGCTGCGGCCGAACGGCACAAGCGGGATAAGCTACGGGAATATTACTTCAATTACCTCGTCCAGCGCGAAGGACAGATGGACTTCCAGGGTCTCTTGTTTCTCAAAGAGTTCGTTTCCTTGCCTTTGTCGAAGCTCTTTGTCCCTTTGCGGATCAGATACGAGAGTGAGTCTGTCCTGCCCGCCCCGGAGCCACTCGAGGCAGCAGAGCGAGGGCAGACGGAGCCCCTGGATTTCAGGAAATTACTCCTAGGCAAGAAGCAAGTCGCCGTGCTCGGCGACCCTGGTACAGGAAAAACAACCCTGTTGAGGTACATTGCCCTGGCCCTAGCTGGAGGCCCAACGGCGGTAACAAATATGTTAGGGATTGAGCTCGCTACAGACAGAATATGGTTTCCTTTGCCATTTCCCGTCTCTGCCTACGCCAGGGCTCTACGCGACGACCCAGACATCTCTCTGGCCGACTATCTGCCTGTGTATTTCAGGGGACGTGGGCAAGGGGGATTGAAGCCACTTTTTGATTATGAGCTGGAGCGAGGCAACTGTCTGGTGTTGCTGGATGGCCTGGATGAGATCATCTCCACTGGAGAGCGATGGGGGGTTGTAGAGCACATCCGTGATTTCGTCGTCCGCTATCCGAAGAACCGCTTCATCGTAACCAGCCGTCCGGCCAGCTATCGCCAGGCTCCCCTGGAGAAGGATTTTGCTGTTATCTCCATAGCCCCTTTCACCAAGCACGAGATTCGTACCTTTGTGGAACGCTGGTTTGAAGTCTTTCATAACTACGGCTTCGGCAGGGAAGCAGGGTCGGCAGATGATTTGCTCAAGACCATCTTTCGCAATCCCGGCGTCTTTGACTTGGCCAGAACCCCTTTGCTCTTGGCTATCATGGTCTTACTCTATTACTATCGCGGCGCTCACTTACCGCACCATCGGGCCGAACTATACAGCGAGTGCGTGAAGGCCTTGGTTGAGACCTGGGATTGGGCACGGAGCATGGCTGACCGCCCAGTAACGCCCGAAGAACTCCAGTTCGATAGGTACTACGTTAGCGGCGTCCTGGGGCCTATTGCTCTATGGATGCACGAACAGGAGCCTGGGAGCACTATTCCCCGCTCCGAATTGGAGGAGCACGTTGCCGACTGGTTGCAAGAGCACGAGGGCCTGAGCAGAATTAGAGCTCAGGAACAAGCCCGCGCTTTTATCGAGATTGTGTCTGAGCAAACGGGGCTGCTTGTCGAGCGAGGAAGTGGAGAATACAGTTTTCCCCATCAAACCTTCGAGGAATTCCTGGCGGCTGAGTATATGTGCAACCAGCCGAACACCAGTGAATTAGTCTGTAAACATATGGGCGACCTCCGCTGGAGAGAGAGCATCCGACTCACGGCTGGCCTCTTGCGAGGCGCGCGGTTGGAAGGTTTGCTCACCGCGATGTTGAAGACGGCAGAAGGCAGCCCAACGAGGGAGAAGGGATCTTACTTCATTCTCATCGGAGAATGTCTCGGGGATGCCGGTCGTGGTGCAGTCAGAGTTAAGGTCAGAGATGAAGTACTTGCTGGCCTAATAGCCGTCATCAGTGCCTCTGAGGAAAGCTTTGAGATTAGAAGGGATGCGGGAGATGTCCTGGGTGAAGTTGGGGATCCTCGACTTGGGGAGATGCTAGAAATCTCAGCAGGGGAGTCGGTGATGGGACTTTCTGAAGCAGCGGCGGAGGCTATTATTCACCAAGCTGGTGATAGGCCCGATCTGCGGCGAATGCTGGCCCTCGCCACCCCTCAACAGAAAGTGCGGGTTATTGCTTTCACGATAGATCGCTATCCCGTGACTAACTGGCAGTACAAACAGTTTATGGACGCCGGAGGATATAGCAACGAAGTATACTGGTCAGAGGAGGGCTGGCGGTGGCGATGGGGAGCCGATCCAAAACCCTCGTACTGGGACCACGACGAGCTAGGCATTCGAAAGCCCAACCATCCTGTCTTGGGGGTGAGTTGGTACGAGGCAGAAGCCTTTTGCCATTGGCGCTCGGCCTATATGACCGAAAAGACTGGTCAGGAACACCTCTATCGCCTACCAACGGAGGCGGAATGGGAATGGGCTGCCCGGGGTGGCGACGGGCGTTGGTGGCCTTGGGGTATGACATGGGAAGAGGACCGTGCCAACATCGACTTGTACACTACAACCCCTGTGGGTATCTACCCTGCCGGAGCCAGTCCTTTCAGAGTGATGGATATGGCCGGGAATGTGATGGAATGGACGTCTGACCAATTCAAGCGCTACGGCGAGCAGTATTCCCAAGCACCCCAAGACCGGGCGGTCAGGGGCGGATCTTTCAACGCTCTAACAAGGTGGCGGATCATGTGTATCATGCGCCAGGCACTTCCTTGCAATCAAAGGCACGGTGCTACTGGGTTCCGCTGCGTATTGGTGCGATGAGTATTTGGCTGTAGCAGTTGAAGAAGAGAAACTTTAAGATGGTTGATCTCAGCAATGGCATACATATAGTTCATAGCTTGGTGAAACAGAGCCTGACAGAAAACACAGAGCCTTTTCTGACATCTTCACGTTTGGTAGAAGACCTCCGGCAGATCAAGCAGTGCCTGGCAATGGGCATAGCTGGACTATCCACCGATGATCTCACTGCTTTGTTTCCTGTGGCCCTCTTTCTACAAGGTTACGAAGTTGTGGGAGAAGACACGCTCGTTGGTCACCACTTCTGGGGAATTCAGTTCTTAGATCCTGGGGGCATCCGCCACGCCGGTATGGGCACGGTGGTAGAGTACGTAAATGATTTGCGGGTTTATCAGGAATTGATGAGCCAGTACAACTACGTCTCTGGTGTATTCTACCTGGCGGAAAAAGAATCTCTTCCCAGAGATTCTGTGTCTGATCGTGTGAAAGTGATGGACCGAGATGATTTAGCCAATGTGCTTATGGCACTCGCGATGACCAAGTACATGGATACTTTTCTGCACACGATTCAATCTAATCCGGTCTTCAAAGAGAAAATTCAAGTTACGATAGACGACGCTGGACTCTGTTGGGAGACAATAACAGCTATTTTCAAGAGATGGGCTACAATAGCAGAGGACTGACGGCTTGGCTGCCATCTGCCTATGGTCCGTTTCGAGTCGCTATCCTATCATGGTTCAGAGACGCTCCTGGCTACGCGGCGTTCCACCCCCAAGGAGCATCGGAGTCTGGTCTTGATTTCCTCACACTACCTCCCAAATGGTCAACCCCCCACTGACTGAGTACTCAGTTCCTCTCCGGGGCACAGTTCCTTCTCGTAGGTGACGTACTGATGCTCCACGTGCATGCCAGCTTTCTCGTAAAGGCGAATGGCGTCGGTGAGATTCCGTGCATCGGCATTCAGGCACACCTTCCGCGTGCCACGCCTGAAGAACTCGCCAAAGAGGACCCTTCCTACCGTGCTCTCTGGGCAACCAACGCATCCTTCTCTTCGACTGAGAGAAAGGCGATGGTCAGGGCGTTGCGTTGGGCCTGGCGTGTGTGCTCGACTGTCAGACCCGCCTCCGGCGCAGCTACCTCGTATTCGTGGCGCAGGTCAATGCCACTTATGCCCGGATCATCGGTATTGATCGTCGCCAACAGCCCCCGCTCCAGAAAGGTTCGCAGCGGATGACTGGCATAGTCGGACACGGTGCTGGTCTGCACGTTGCTGGTCAGGCTCGACTCGATGCCTATCTGGCGCTCGGCCATGTAGTCCAGCAATGCTGGGTCCTCAATGGCCCGAACGGCGTGGCCGATGCGCATAGCCCTCAGATCGAGAATGGCCTGCCAGACGCTCTCCGGCCCCGCGACTTCCCCCGCGTGGATCGTCACCTGCCAGCCCGCATCTCGCGCTCGCCGCAGGTGCTCCACGAACAGGTCCCCCGGCCAGTTCGCCTCATCCCCCGCCAGATCCAGAGCCACCAGCCGATCCCTGTGTTGCAGTAGGACTTCCAATTCCTTCCAGGCGATCTCCGGCCCATACGTGCGGCTGAGAATCCCGATCAGGTTAACTTTGACCCCAAAGTCGCGCGTACCCGCCTCCACGCCATCGGCAACGGCTTCCACCACCCCCGCCGGATCAAGGCCATGGGACTCCGCCATGAACCACGGGCTGAAGCGCAGTTCGACGTAGTCAAGGCCCTCTCGCTGGGCGTCCTCGACGTTTTCGTACGCTGCCCGGCGGCAGGCGTCGTAGTCCACCAGGACGCCGATCATCCACTTGAATTTGGCGATGAACGCCATGACGCCGGGTTGGGGTTCCGTCACCTGCACGTAGGGGCGCAACCCTTCGAGATCCCAGGCAGGGAGTGGCAGGTTGTGCCGACGCGCCAGATCCAGGATTGTTTCCAGGCGCACGTTGCCGTCCAAATGACGGTGCAGGTCAATCAGTGGGAGGTTAGGATCAATCACGGTCGTTTTATCCTTCTCAGGTGCAACGCACCTCGGAGGTGCGTTGCACCTGGCTAGATCTGGTCTTCCGCCAGGGCGATGGCTCCCCACAGGGGCGCGTCGTCGCCCAGCGCGGCAGGCACCACGTCAAAGTGAACTTCCGGCAGGGCTGTCTGGCGGGCGGTGCGGCGCACTACTTCCCAAAAGCGCTCGCCCGCTTTGGTCACGCCGCCGCCCAGCACGAAGCACTCCGGATTCACCAGGTTAGCCGCGTTGCCGATGCCCACTCCCAGTGCCCAGGCCGCGACTTCCAACGCTTCCCAGGCCAGGTCGTCCCCCTGGGATGCTGCCTGGGCTACCAGCTCGGCGGTAATCGCCTCCAGATTGTTCTCAGTCAGGGCGCGCAGAATCCGGCCTCGTTCTGGCTGCGCCTCCAGCCATTCGCAAGCCCGCTGAGCGATGTACGGCCCTGAAGCTAGCCGCTCGACGCAGCCCCGTTTGCCGCACAGGCAGACCGGGCCAGCCGGATCCACCACCATGTGCCCGATCTCTCCGGCCATCCCGTCTGCGCCGCGCCAGGGCCGCCCGTTCAGGATCCAACCCCCGCCGACACCAGTGCTGACGGTGATATACATCAGGCTGTCGTAGCCCTGCCCGGCACCGAAGCGATGCTCGCCCAGGGCCCCCGCGTTGGCGTCGTTGTCCACGGCGGCGGGCACCCCCAGCCGCTCCTCCAGCCACTCCCGCAGCGGCATCTTCTCCCAACCGGGCACGTGGTGGGACAGCAGCACCAGGCCCCGCGCCGCGTCCACCGGGCCGCCAAAACTGACCCCCACCGCGGCCAGAGGGGGCTGGGCTTCCCCCCCAGAATTGGGGGGGACCGAGGGAGGGCTGGCCAGCAGATCTCGCGCCAACCCCATCATGATCTCCAGGTCGCTCTGGACGTTGCTGCCGGGCGGGGAGGGGGCCATCCTGTAAGCCCGCCAGCCGCGCTCGCCGGCTGCGGACAGCTCGGAAGTGGAAACGACGCCCGCCGTCAGCTTGGTGCCGCCGAAATCCAGAGCCAGCAGAAGTCGCTCCCGCTCCACGTTCACTTCATCCCCTGGCGTATGACCACAAAAACGGCGTGGAGAACCACCCATTGGCCATCCTCGGCGTGCTGCATGGCGTCGGGGTGCCGGGAATCGGCGGGCACGATCACGCACGCGTCCACCTTATCTCTAAGCTGACCGCCCTCGAAGGCCGTTATGCCGATGGTAGTGAGGCCGCGCTCCCGCGCCACGTCCATGGCTCGCAGCACATTGGGCGAGTTGCCGCTGGAGCTGATGGCTATGGCCACATCGCCCGCTTCGGCCAGCGAAGCCAGCGGCTCAGCGAAGACCGTCTCGTAGCCAAAGTCGTTGGCGTAGGCGGTCAGCAGCGGGACGTTGTCGTTCAGAGAGATCACCTTGAAGCGCGCCTCCCCCTCACACACCGTTCCCTTGCCCAGGTCGCAGGCGAAGTGCGAGGCCATGGCCGCGCTGCCGCCGTTGCCCATGACAAAGATCCGCCTCCCCTCGATTCGGGCCAGGGTCAGGATGTCAACGGTGCGGGCGATCTCGGCCTGGGGCAAGTTTTGCAAAATCCGACCTATCTCGTCGAGGTATTTCTGGATGTATTCCACTTTATTCGTTCCTTTCCCAATTCGCTGTAGTGTATTCTGCAAATTATACCACAGACACCCCAAAAAAGAAATGGGGCACCCTGGGATGTCCCATTTCAGTAAGTCCGTTAAATCCTTCCCGTCCGTTGTCCCTCTCGATTTACCCTTTCAGCGACCCCGCCATCAACCCGCGCATGAAGTAGCGGCCCAGGAAGATGTACACCAGCAGGGTGGGCAGCGCGGTCAGGAGCGCGCCGGCCATCTGCACGTTCCATTCCACGATGTAGCTGCCGGCCAGGTTATTCAGACCGACGGTGATGGGCTGGTTTGCGGGGTGACTGGTGATCGTAGCGGCGAATAGGAAATCGTTCCAGATGGAGGTGAATTGCCAGATCATCACCACCACGAAGCCCGGCACGGATAGTGGAAACAATACGTGCCGGTAGATGCCAAAGATGTTGGCCCCATCAATCCGGGCCGCTTCGATCAACTCCGTGGGTATGTTAGCGTAGTAGTTGCGGAAGATCAAGGTGGTGATGGGGATGCCATAGATCACGTGGGCCAGGATCAGGCCCGGAATGGAGCCGTAGAACTTAACTCCAAAGATGTTTATCCTCTGAAGTACCTGCACCAGTGGGATGAGGATGCTCTGATAGGGGATGAACATGCCGAAGAGGATCAGCGGGAAGAGCACGTCCGAACCCCGGAACTTCCACTTGGCCAGGATGTAGCCGTTGATCGAGCCCCATAGGGCTGAAATGATGGTGGCCGGCACGGTGAGGTAGACGCTGTTCATGAAGTTCACGTTGAGCCCACGGAAGCCCTCCGCTTCGCTGCCGAACCAGGCCTTGATGTAGCTGTCAAAATGCAGCCCCGTCGGCAGGTTCCACATGCGCTGCAGATTCACCTCGGCAAAGCTCTTCAAACCGGTGGCGATCAGGACGTACACCGGCATCAGGTAAAAGATGGCGAAGGCAACCAGGACGGCATAGAGTACCACCCGCTGCCACCGTATCGGCGGTTTCTTGCTTCTACGCAGTTTGCGTGTTTGGGTGGTCATAGTTCAGCCTCCGTGCGGATGCTCCACGCCAGGTAGGGGACAATGAGGACGGCGACCATCACCAGCAGGATAATGGCAATCGCTGCCCCCCGGGCGAAATGGTTGCCTCTGAAAGTGGTGTCCCACATGAAATAGGCGGGGACGTCGGTGGCAAAGCCGATGCCAGGCCCGGTCATAGCCACGATGAGGTCGTAGATCTTGAGCGAGATGTGACCCAGGACGATGACCGCGCTGAGGGTGATCGGTTGCAGAAGAGGCAGAATGATGTGCCGGACGATCTGCACCTCCGAGGCTCCATCCACCCGCGCTGCCTCGCGCAGTTCTTCGGGTATGGCGCGCAAACCGGCCAGGTACATGGCCATGGTGTAGCCGGACATCTGCCAGGTGGCGGCAATGGCCACGGCCATGATCCCGATTTTGGGATCGGTGTACCATCCCGTCTTGAGGAAGCCCAGCCCGAGCATGTCGAACAGCGCATTGATCCCCGTGCTGCCCAGCTCGTCGCTGCCGGGGTTGAGCAACCAACGCCAGACCACCCCGGTGACGATGAAGGAAATGGACATCGGAAACAGGTAGATACTGCGGAAGATCCCTTCGCCCCTGACGCGCTGGTCCAGCAAGATGGCCAGCACGAACCCGATGATAAGACAGGAAATCAAGAATAATACCGTGAACACCACGGTGTTGCGCAGGTCAATCTGAAAACGTTGGTGGGCAAACAGTTTCCGATAATTACTTAGCCCGACGAGGGTGAAGTCGGGGAGCAGCTTGTCCCACTTGGTCAGCGAGGTGTAAGCGGTCCAGCCGATGAAGCCGTACACAAAGATAGCGATGGCAACCACCGCTGGCGCGATCAGCAGGATCGAGACAACCCGCTCCCAATTCCAACGTCGCATAGGTCTCTCCTAAATGTAACTGCGCGAAAGTTCTTTTTTGCACTTCACTCGTGCACCAAAACTGCTACCCAGGGGCGTCCCCGCCCCGTATGAAGGCGATTCGGCCACAAATCGGGGCGGGGACGCCCCTCCATAGCAGGACGCCCTTCCGTAGCAGGGGAAAGCCAAAAGAGCTTTCGCCGACCTACTCAGAAGGGCCTGAAAACAAGGAGCGAGGCAGCCCAAAGGATTGGGCTGCCTCGCTGATTAGCGATGCTTACTGGCAGATTTCAGCATCAACGCAGGCTTGCTGGAAGCCAGCCTGTGCGGCGGCTACATCACCAGAAGCGACGAACAGGGTGAGTACGTCCTTGTAGTCGGTGGCCCAGGATTCGTAGGCCGCTGCCCCGTGAGCCACGCTGGCCACGATGGCGTCCTGGCCCCAGTCAACCATAGCCGATTGCAGGTAGGCGTTGAACAGAGACGGGTCGCAGTCGGTGCGGGCGCAGATGGAGCCTTTCTGCGGGTTGAAGGCTTCCTGCCCCTCCAGAGAACCGCAGACCTTGAGCCAGTTGAGGGCGTTCTCCACGTTCGAGGCAGCCGCCGGCATGGCGAAGCTGTCGGACAGGGCGACGAAGATGCCCTGGGTGCCCGGCGGGGGTGCCCAGCCGTAGCCGGTGAAACCCTTGGACGTGAACCAGCCATCGGTCCAGTCGCCCATGATCATCATGCCGCCCGTGCCCGCGATCAAGAACTCGCCCGCGCTATCCCAGGTGTGGGCCGAGTGATCGGGATTGGCATAACCGAGCATCATCGTGAAGTTTTCCAGCGCCTGGGCAACGTCCGCACCGGTCCACGGTGTGTCACCGGTCCACAGACCGTTGTACTTCTCGGCGCCCAGGGTGCCGGCCAGGATGTCCTCAAAGATGTGTCCCGCTTCCCAGCCATCCTTGGAGCCCAGGACGAACGGCGTGATGCCTGCGGCTCTCAGCGCCTCGGCCACGGTCACGAACTCATCGAAGTTGGCCGGCGGCGTCAGGCCGTTGGCCTCAAAGACCGCTTTGTTGTACCATAGCACGTTGGAGCGGTGGATGTTGACGGGGACACCCCAGTAGTGGCCGCCGTAGGCCTTTAGCATCGTCACCAGGTCCGCTGGGAAGACCGCCTCGAGCCCTTCGGAGGCATAGAGGTCGTCCAGGGGTTCGAGATACTGCTCCGCGCTGTAGCTCTCGGCCTCCAGGCCGGCGTGCAACTGGAAGGTATCCTCCGGATCGCCGCCGATGAGCCGGGTCTTCAGCCCTGCCTTGAAGTTAGTGCCCGCGCCGCCAGCCATCGTGGCGTTGACGATCTCGACGTCAGGGTATTTCTCTCTGTAGATCCTGAACATCCCGGCCAGGCCCTCGGCCTCACCGCCGGCTGTCCACCAACTGCCGACGACGAGCTGACCGCTAGCCCTCTTACCGAACAGGAGCGCCGGTTTGTCGGGATCATAGGCCGCCATGAACGCTTCGGCTTCCGCCTCGCTGGGGATCGCGAGCTTCCACCCTGGGTGGATGACGTCGGCGTTCTTGATGTAGGCAAAGGTCGAGTCTTCGATGTTCTTCTGGTTAGTGGCGGCCATGAGGGCTGGCCAGGCAAAGCCAGAGCCGAGATACTTCTCGCCCAGGGCCCACAAGGTATCGCCCAGCTTGATGGTATAGCTCAGTTCCTCCTGAGCTGGCGGCGCAGCACCGGCTGCGCTCAACCCCAGGGTCAGCAACATGACGAGCACCAGAACCAGATTGATAAGCGTCTTTCTAGACATTTGTAGCTCCTCCTTGAATTTTTGTGATAATGGGACAATCCTGCTTACTTACCACTTCCTACTTACTACTTACTACTTACATTTTCTTGCGATAGGCGCCTCCTTTCCATTGCCTGTCTAGGTACTGCGCGGCTTCATCGGTTTTCGTGCCGTATGCCCAAGCAAGGGTACGGCAACAACTGCAACCCGCTAATGAAACGGTAATCGCGTTGGTTCTTGGTAATAAACGGCTGATTCAATGTAATAGCGGTGGCCGCGATCAGCGCGTCGGGCATTGCTAGACCATGACTCAACCGATACCGACACAAAAGCTCAACTGCGGTGTCGCAGATTTGCTCATTCAGCTTGAGTACCTGAAATCGTTGGAGAAACCGCTCCATGTTCTGCAATTCGGTCTTGTTACGACAGCCGACAACCAACTCCATTTGGGTGACCACGCTGATGGCCAACGCGGACTTTTGTTCGATGCTGTCCAGACAGTTCACCGCTTCACTGACTTGCCACGCCGCGTCAATCAGGATGTCTGTGTCCACGATGATCAAGGCGCTCACAAGTTGCGCTCCCACTCCCGCCGGCGCAGATCGCGCACCCAGGCGGTGCTATCCCGCATATCCTCACGCCCGCGCCACATGCCAATGAAGGGTTCGTCAACCAACCGGGTACGCTTCGTTTCCCTAACTGTCCGCGGGGCTGAATACCGCGCTTTCAGGAAAGCCACGAAGTTCACAACCTGCCTCTGCGCCTCAGGAGGCAAAGAAGTTATTTCCTGAGCGATACCTGTCGTTTCCACCTTGACCTCACTCTCCTGTGCAAGTACCACGTGCCTAAATTCGGTCTAGTGGTTCGCCCGGAGCACGTTTCTGCGAACCATCATAAAGCTATCTGGCGCAGCGGAAGCCGACGTCATCGTTCGCCAACTCGACGCCGCTGGCACTCCGCTCGGTGGTTCGCACCAAATTCTGGTCGCTGAACCATCCGCCCCCTCGGATCACGCGGTATTTCTCGCCGAAGTACTGGGCCTCGCCGTCGCCGCCCGGATAGCCTGGATACGGCTGAAACCAGTCGCTCGTCCATTCGGCTACGTTGCCCGCCATGTCCATCACCCCATAGGGGCTGCCCCCAGACGGGAAGCTCCCCACAATGGTGGTCCCTCGGTAACCCGCGTCCTTGGTATTCCCTTTGTTCACGTCCCAATCGTTCCCCCAGGGATAGGTGCGTCCATCGGTGCCCCGAGCCGCTTTCTCCCACTCCGCCTCGGTAGGCAACCTCTTTTCTGCCCACTCGCAGAAAGCTTGGGCATCGTTCCAAGTTACCTTCACCACAGGATGCCTGGGCTTGTCCTTATCATAGTACCGCCAAGACGTTTCACCTGCCTCCTCCGCCTCGGTGACATAGCCCGTCTCTGCAACGAACTTCTCAAATTGCTCGTTGGTCACCTCGAACTTGTCAATCTCAAAGGCCGCGACGGAGACCGGGTGCGGCGGTCGCTCAATCTCGTTTGCGCTCCCCATGGTGAACTCTCCGGCAGGGATGGCGACCATTGGCACCGTCACCTTTCGGGGCGGCGTAGGTGTGGCCGTCGGCGGGGCCGGGGTTGGGGTAGGCGGCACCTCAGTAGGGACAGGTGTCTCGCCTTCCACGGTGGGGACAGGTGTGGCAGTGGGCTCAGGCGTGGAAGTAGGCTCAGGGGTAGGAGAAGGAGGGATCGGCGTATCGGTCGGCGCTGGTGGAGGCGATTTCGGTGTAGGGGTGGGCAATATCTCGACCACCGCGGGCATTGTGGCCGCCGGGCTGGTCTCAGCCTCTGGAGAAGGCTTAGCACCTCCCCCGCAGCCAGCGATTAAAACCACCAACACCAGCATCAATATCCAGGAAAGTTTCTTCATCAATAGCACTCCTTTCAATCAGTATTTTATGCTCTTCTCTCAGACACTATTATATACTCCTACTTTCGCCTTGTCAAATGCACAAAACCAAAATCAGGGCTTTTTTGACAATTGTGCGAAGGTCTCCGGACTGAGCCCTGTTCCGCCTCGGTCAGAGACTCTCGGCGAACAAAAGAAACTTCAGATCGTCAGCCTTACCATCGCCGGACACTTGTTAGCGCCGCGCCGGGCTGGGCCGCCCCACCGCTGTGAAGATCAGCTCCGTGCCCAGGTAAACTTCCTGCCCCCAGCCCGCGGCTATCTTCGCCCCTCGGTCGGTGCGGGCCATCCGCACCTCCACCTGCCCTGCGCCCGCCTGGTGGGCCCGCGCTTCGGCCTGGGCGGACATCACCTGCTGCGCGTGGCCCACGGCCTGCTCCAGGTGCACGAAGTCGCGCACGCCGTCGGGCAGGTGCAGACGGAACCGCTCACCTCCGTCCAGCGAGCTGATCAGCACTCGCAGCCGCTGGATGACGCCGCCGGCCACGGCCCCCACCGCGTTCGCCACCTCCGCATGGGGCGGGATGATCAGCTCCGTATGCAGCCGCTCGGCCACGCGGGGCATGTAGGCCTCCACTGGCGCGCCGATGGCCACCAGCGGCCGCCGCAGTGTCAATTCGCAGTTCAAGTCCCCGTCCCGCGGACCGTTGAGCGCGCGCTCCAGCAACGCCGCCGCTGTCGGCTCCCTCTCCCAATCGGGCGGGCCGACCTCGTCCTCCAGCACCTTGCTCACCAACTCCGTCGCCACTCGGTCCGACACTCCCCGCACCACCTGCTCGCAGAAATCTTCCGCCGTCAAGCCCGCCTGGGCAGCCAGCAGTTCCGCACCCAGCCGCGAGGCCTCCGCGTTCCACTGCTGGAAGCGGCCCAGGACGTGCAGCGCGTCCGTCGGCGTGAAGCCGGCCCGCTGCACCACGCGCCGGGCCTCCAGTTCCGCGATCCGCCGCCGGAGCAGCCAGCCGTAGCGCGCTTCGCGGATCAGCGAAGCCAGCGATTGCGGCCCCGCCTCCAAACGACGCAGCAACGTCAGGTCTTCATCTAAAAGCCAGTTGACGGAGCGCCGCCACGAGATCACAAACTGGGCGATTTCATCTCCCTTCTTTTGCGCTGCGGCCTGGCGGCGAAGCTCGTCCACCACCCCAGGATGCTCGCTGGCCAGCAGGCAGAGGGGCACGACGCGCCGTGGGCCGATGAGCAGCCGCCCCTGGCGGTCGAAGCGCACATGGCTGTCGCCGCCCAGCCCCGTGGTGTGCACGTCCACTGCCTCGACCATCGTCCGCCAGCCGCCAACCCGCGCTCCTTCCGGATTGAGGCGAGGCTGGCCGTCGTTCAGCGTGGCGATGTCGGTGGTCGTGCCGCCCACATCCACCACCCACACATTGCGTCGTCCGGCCAGATGCCAGGCCCCCACCGCGCTGGCCGCCGGCCCGGAGAGGACGGTCTCGATGGGGCGCTGCATGGCCCACTCCGCCCGCACCAGCGAGCCGTCACCTTTGACGACCATCAGCGGAGCGGTAACTCCCTGCTCATCCAACGTCTGGCGCACGGTGGCGATCAGCTCCCGCAGCAGCGGAACCAGGCGGGCGTTGAGGGCCACCGTCGTCGCCCGTCGCACGGCGTTGAGGCGAGTGGTCAGCTCGTGGCCGCAGGTGACGGGTAGCTCAGTCAATTCCTCCACCAGCGCCCGCACCCGCAGCTCGTGGGTGGGATTGCGCACCCCGAAGTAGCCTGACACGGCAAAGGCCTCGACTTTATCGCGCCGGGCCAGGATGGCCTCCCGCGCCGCTTCCTCGTCCAGTGGCGCGACCTCGTTGCCCAGCACGTCGTGCCCGCCGCGCAGGTAGACCACGTCGTCGGTGACAAGCTCTTGCTGAAAGCCGTACTGTTCCATCAGCTCCAGGTCGTAACCGATGAGCAGCAGACAGACAGGGCTGCCCTGCCCCTCGGCGATAGCATTGGTCGCAAACGTGGTCGAGAGAGCCACCAGATCCACGACCTCTGGCGACAGTGTCTGTTCTGCTTCAAACACGGCCGCCATTGCTTCCCCGATGCCGATGGACAGGTCGTGCCGCGTGGTCAGCGACTTGGCTGCCGCCAGCACTTCGCCCGTGGCGTGATCCACCAGCACGGCGTCGGTGTACGTCCCGCCCGTGTCAATCCCCAACGCAACCGTCATGCTTCACTCTCTCGGCGCCGCCAGCAGGTGTCCCGCAGAGCGCAGTAGCGGCAGACCGATCCAACTTCGTGTGACTCGTAGCCAGGCCCCAGGCCGATGACCAGGGAGACCGACTTGTACGGCTCCAGCACGCAGTACCGGTTCAACTGCACGCCGATATCAGCCAGGGGCAGCAAGGCGCAAAGTTCACGCTGCCCCTGCACCGGCCAGCCGACCAGTGATCCTGGACTGAGCGAGGGGCTCACGCCCCAGTTGCGCCCGGCGGCCTGCTCCCCGGCCAGGCGGCGCACTCTCTCGCCGATCAAGCCTAGCGCCATCACCCCCGCGCAGTCGAGCATGTAGGAGATCAACAATTCGCCCGCCCTGTACAGCTCGCCCACCCGCGCTTGCAGCGCCGGGCCGATGGTGTACACCACCACCAGCAGCCGCTGCGCCGGGGCCAACAGGTCCGCCTTGGGCCCGACGGTCAGGCCCGCGCTGTCCACCGCCAGTTCGACCCGCTCGCCTGTTACGCCGCGCACCTCGAACTCGTCGTAGATAGCAACAGGGGCGAAGAGGGTCTGGCCCAGAGCGATGGCCTCCTCCGTGGAGGCCACCAACCCTGGCCGGCCCTCATTCCGCCCCTGGGCCGCGAGCAGTTCTTCGGCGGTAAAGGTGATGGTTACGTCTTGCAGAATGGGCATGTTTTCGGAAGTAGGAGGGCTTGCCTCTAGTCCGACCCAATGATGCCCTTCTCCCGCATCAGAGGGAAGGGGTCCACCAGATTCTTGTGTAAGCCCGCAGTCTTGGGCTCCACCCCAAAGGCCAAAGCCATTAACTGCGTGAAATAGAGGATGGGCATCTTCTGCTCCAGGTCTTTCATCTGCAACTGCCGCCCGTCCAGGTTGGCGTGGCAAAGGGGACAGGCAACAGCGAGGCAGTCGGCGCCTACCGCCCGCGCCTGCTCGATCAGCCAGCGGCACAGTTCGATGCCCCGTTCGGGCACGGCGATGGCCAGATCCGCCCCGCAGCAGCGGGTCTTGCCGTCCCAATCCAGCGCTTCCGCGCCCAGCGCATCCACCACCCGGTCCATGCCCATTGGGTACTCGTGATGGGGCGTCCCGACAATCTCCGGCGGGCGGGCCAGCGCACAGCCGTAGTAGCAGGCCACCTTCAGTCCCTCCAACGGCCTCCGCACTTTCTCAGCGATGGCCTCCACCCCCACTCGCTCGGCCATGACGTTCAGCAGCGACCTGACCTCTACGGTATCCTGGTACTCGTAGCCGATGACCTCGTCCATCCGCTCCTTCAGCGCCGCGTCCTCCCGAATCTCGTGCAGCACCGATCGGAAGCGGAGGAAGCAGCCCGCGCAGGGCACCGCCACCTCGTGAAAGCCGCTGCGCTCGATGAGGGCCAGATTCTCCAGAGGCATGCGCACGGCGTCATCGGGGTTCAGCTTGTGAGCCGGGGCGGAGCCGCAGCAGGTCCAGCCTTTCGGCTCCACCAACCCCAGGCCCACCGCCTCGGCTGCCGCTTTGGTTGACATGTTGTACTCTATGGCCGTGGAATGGAGGGAGCAGCCGGGGTAATAGGCAACCTCGTTCGGGGCTACCTCCCGCCGCTCGACCCGCTTGGGCACGCGAGCAAAGGAGGGAAGGGGGTTGATCTTCCCCTTCATGATCATGGGCAGACCCAGATCGAACACGTCCCTCAGCGGGTCCTTCAGGCGCAGATTCAACTCGACGATGAGCCCCACTTCATAGGCCCGGCCCAGCAGCTTGGCATTGCGATGGAACACCTTGAGAAAGTAGTCCATGGCCGGGATGGCAGGCTTGATACCCCGCCGGCGGGCGATCATCATCAGGTAGTCCATGATCTTGGCCACGTCCAACCCCTGCGGGCAGCGGGTGGTGCACACCTGGCAGGAAGCGCACAGCCAGATGGTTCGGGATGACAGAATCTCCTCCTGGCCCAACTGGATGGCGCGCATGATCTGGTGGGGCGCGTAGTCGAAATGCTCGGCCAGGGGGCAGCCGCTGGTGCACTTGACGCACTGATAGCAGAGATAGACGTTTTCGCCCGTTTCTTTCTCGAGGAGTTTGGCCAACCGGGTGTTGGTAGCCGTGATAACGTCTGCCGCTTCGTCAGTCATAAATATGCCTTCCTGTATTGGAGATTAGAGATTGGGGATTGGATATTGGACATCTAATCCCCCATATCCAGAACGCTAGATGGCCGGGCGCGGCCCTTCGACAGGCTCAGGACGCGGCAGCAGGCCAGCGCGTTCGGCGATGAGCCCTACTCCCTCTTCCCACTCGATGGACATGATGTGGACGCCCGCCACGCCTTCGATCTGGCGCAACTGCTCGATCAGCTCCACTGTGATCTTGATCCCCTCTTCGCGCCAGGCGGCCCTTCTCGCCTTTTTGTCTTCCTTGGGGATGCCTCTGGTGGCCGCCCCTATGCGCTCCACGAGCTCATCAGGCATATCAATGCCCGGCACCTGGTCCCGCATGTAGCGGGCCATGCCGGGGGTCTTCAGCGGCCCGATGCCGGCCAGGATGTACACCCGCTCGTGCAGCCCCAACTCCCGCACCCGCCGCATGTACTCGGCGAACCTCTCCACGTTGTAGATGAGCTGGGTCTGGATGAAATCGGCTCCCGCCTCCACTTTCTTGGCCAGGCGATAGGGGCGGAAATCGAAGGGATCGGCGAAGGGATTAGTCGCCGCGCCGATGAAGAAGCGCGGCTCCACCCCCTTGACCGGATCGCCGCACTGGAACACTTTCTCATCCCGCATCTGGGCCATCATGTGGATCAGTTGCATGGAATCAATGTCGTGCACGTTCTTGGCCGTGGGGTGGTTGCCGAAGCTCTGGTGGTCGCCGGTCAGGCAGAGGAGGTTGCGTATCCCCAGGGCGTAGGCGGCCAGCAGGTCGGCCTGCATCGCCAGCCGGTTGCGGTCGCGGCAGGTCATCTGGATGACGGGTTCCAGCCCCTCCTGCAAGCAGATGACGCCGGAGCCGATGCTTGACATGCGCACGATGGCCGTCTGGTTATCGGTGATGTTGGCGGCATCGCACTTGCCCCTCAAAATACGCGCTTTGCGGCGGATCACCTCGCCGTCCGCGCCCTGCGGCGGTCCCAGCTCGCCGGTCACGACGAAGTGGCCTGCGCGCAGCAGCTTCTCCAGACGAGAACCTGACTTGTAGCCGTTTGTTTCACTCATCAGTCTTCCCCCTTCATTGGGAAACCTGTCAGGTCTTGGGAATCAATAACCCTCTTCAGGCAACATCTGCAAATCCTCGCGCACGATCTTGCGTGGGCCGCCATCGCGGCTGGTGGACCAATCCTTGGCTGGCTGGTACTCGAGCATCAGGTCCAGCCTGTCCATTCTCTCCAGCCGCTCGTAAATCAAATGCCAGGCGCAATCCAGCTCAGGGTCAATCTCGCACTTGCCATCTTGAGAGCCACCGCACGGGCCGTTGAGGAGCTGCTTGGAACAGCGAGCGATGGGGCAGATGCCGCCGGTCAGGCCAAGAATGCAATCGCCGCACGCCTGGCAGCGTTCCACCCAGATGCCCTGCTCCTGGGGCATTCCCAGAAAAGTCGTGTTCAGCCCCGGCACGACCCAGGCGTCTGGAAAGCGCTCCACCAGCGTTTGCACACCGATGCCGCAGGCCAGCGAGACCACGACGTCGCTCTCTGCAATCTGCTCGGCCAGGGGATCAATGTATTCCCACTCGCACTGGCGCTGCACGGTGACGTCGGTCACCTCTTTGGGGCCTCCGTCCACCTGGGAAGCCAGGCGCAGCGCGGAAGCCAGGATCTGCGCCTCCCGCTCACCCCCGGCAAAGCAGACCGTCACGCAGGTGCCGCAGCCAGCGACGAGCACCTTCCCGGCCTCGCCGATAAGCTCCTTGATCTCTTCTAGTGGCTTCTGTTCGCCAACGATCATCTTCTAACCTCCAATCTCCAGCTTCTTAATGGGACTTGGGCCCAGGGCCCGAATTCGTTCCGTCATCTCCTCCGCCGCTTCCGCGAAGGCGAGTCCCATGCCACCGGACACGAAGAACATATCCAGGCGCTCTCCGCCCAGGCCGATGTCGTCGAGCAGCTTCTTCGTCCACTGAACTCGCGCATAAGCCCGCTCGTTGCCCCGCACGTGGTGGCAGTTCCCTATGGGACAGGCCACCACGTACACCCCGTCGGCTCCATCCTCGAAGGCTTTGAGGATGTAGCGTGAATCCACCTTGCCCGTACAGGGAAGCTTCACCAACTTGACGTTGGGCGGATATGAGATGCGCAGCGCCCCGGCGGTGTCGGCGGCCATGTACGCGCAGTAAATGCATAAGAAGGCCGTGATTTCTGGTTCAAAACCGTTATCGTTCATCTATAATTCACCCATCCATCGAAATATCAAGTCAACCCCTCGTCGGCAAGCGCCATTTCGAACTCTGGATCGAGTTTGGCACACTCACGAGCAAGGCGGCTGCGATTGAGCCGTTCCAGTTTTTCTCGCGCTGCCTGTTGAATGATGCTACTTCGACTGGGGAAATGGCGGGCAGCAACTAGCATATCCAACTGTCTCAGCAATGCGCTATCAATTGTGATGGACACTTTGGATGTACTCATGCTAACCTCCTGCAGTATGATGATTCATCATACCATATTCTTTCCAACTTCTAATTTCTAATCTCTAATCTCTAATTCCCTTTGCAGCCACCCAACTACCCAACACAGGTGCCTCAGGCACCATGATCTGTGTATCCGTGTAGTTTACCAACTGGATGGCCGTGGCCGGGCACTCGGAAGTGCAGGTGCCGCAACCGTGGCACAGCGCCGGCTCGATGTAGGCCGCACCCACGAAGTTGCCCACCCCGACCACGCTGGTGTCAATCTTGGGAATATGGAAGGGGCAGATGCGCACACAGGTCAAGCAGCCCACGCACTTGTCCTGATCCACCACCGCGATGGTCCCGCCAACGTAGAAAGGCTGCTTGGAGAGGATGGTGATGGCCCGTCCCGCCGTGGCCAGGGCGTGACTGATGCACTCCTCAATGAACTTGGGATAATGGGCCATACCACAGATGAAGATGCCCTCCTCCATGAAGTCCATGGGGCGCATCTTGATGTGCGCTTCCAGGAAGAACCCCTCGTGGGATAGCGGCACCTCCAGCAGCTCGGCCAGCTCCACCGCGCCTCCGGACGGCTCGATGGCCATGCTCAGCACCAGCAAATCAGGCTCTAGTACCATCGGCCGGCGCAGCATGGGCTCCTGCACCTTCACTCGCAACTGGCCGTTCAAGCTCTCGACGACAGGCTCGTCCTCATCGGTGTAGCGAACGAAGAGCACGCCCCGCCGCCGGGCCTCGGTGTAATACTGCTCGCGGAAGCCGTAGGTGATGATGTCCTTGAACAACACCGTGATCCGGCAGTCCGGATTGGCCACCTTGATGCGCAGCGCGTTCTTGATGGTGCTGGTACAGCAGATGCGGGAGCAGTAGTCGTATCGGGCTCCCTCGGGGCGGACGCATTGGATCATCACCACGTCCTTTAGCCTGGCGATCTCATCCAGACGATAGGCGATGGCCTCCTCCAGTTCCATTTGAGTGATGACCCTCGGATGCTGGCCCAGGAGGTAACGAGTACCCCGTGCCTCCTGCCCGCCAGTGGCCACGATGGTCACTCCGTGGGAGACAGTCTCCTCCCGGCCATCGCGCCGGCGCAAGACTGCCTGATAGGCCCCCACGTGGCCGGTGTGCTCGACCATCTCGGTGCGGGTGTAGATGGTGATGCGCTCGTGCCCCCGCACGCGATTGACCAGGTCTCGCAGCAGCCGCCGCGGGTTGTATCTCTCGGCAACGTACTGGATGTGGTTCAGATTGCCCCCCAGGGCATCGGCCCGCTCGACCAGGGCCACGTCGAAGCCGGCGTCGGCAATGGCCAGCGCCGCGCTCATGCCCGACACCCCACCGCCGATAACCAGCGTCCGTTGTGCTGGCTGCACGGCCGATTTGTACACCGGCTGCAACGTGCTGGCTCGGCCCACGGCCATGCGTACCAGTTCCATCGCCTTGCGCGTGGCTTTCTCCGGCTCGTGAGGATGCACCCAGGCGCAGTGCTCGCGGATGTTGGCCATCTCCAGGAGATAGGCGTTCAGGCCCGCCTCCCGCACCGTGCGCTGGAAGAGGGATTCGTGGGTGCGATGGCTGCAGCCGGCGACGACCACCCGGTTCAGGTTATGCGCGGCCACGGCCTCTTTGATGGCCGCCAGGCCCTCCGGGAAGCAGCCGTAACCGATCTCGGCGGCGTGGACCACGTGTGGGTACTCTCCGGCGCGGGCGACCACGCGCTCGATGTCCACCACCCCTTCGATGACTGGATGGCAGCGGCAGACGAAGACTCCCACGCGGGGCGGCTCGCCACTCATGTCCCGTTCGGGCGGGAAATCTCCCCGGCTCAGGAAAGGATACTC
The DNA here is from genome assembly GCA_034431315.1 of Anaerolineae bacterium. Lineage (GTDB taxonomy): Bacteria > Chloroflexota > Anaerolineae > VGOG01 > VGOG01 > JAUWOY01. The sequence goes on along the minus strand of DAOUDK010000034.1, from coordinate 12,161 downwards.
GCGGCTGGAAGGCAGCCCGCCCAGTTGGTCGTGGAACAGGCGCATCACGTCGCCGGCCGCCCCGGCAGCGTCAATGATCGTCTCGGCGATCTCTTTCGGGGTGGCGAAGGCCCCGCAGACGTAGATGCCGGGCTGGCTGGTCTCCAGCGGGCTGAACTTGTCCGTCTCGCAGAAGCCGTACTCGTTGAGGTCGAAGCCCAATCTGCGGGCCAGCTCCTCCGCTCCGGCTGGCGGCTGCACTCCCACCGACAGCACCACCATATCGAAGCGATCTTCCTTCATCTTCCCGGCATCGTCAGGATAGTGCAGGATCAGGTCGTGGGTCTGGGGGTCCTCCCGCAGGTCGGAGATGCGACAGCGGGTGTATTCGACGCCGTATTCGGCGCACGAACGGTGGAAGTAGGCGTTGTATTCCTTGTTGAAGGCCCGCTCATCCATCATGAAGATCTGGCAATGCGACCCCTCCACACGCTGTTTGGCCAACACCGCCTCCTTGGTGGCGTACATGCAGCAGATGGACGAGCAGTAGGGATGCTCCTGGTCGCGAGAGCCGATGCACTGCAGCCAGGCGATGCGTTTGGGCGGCTCGTTGTCCGAAGGGCGCAGGAGCAGGCCCTCCGTAGGCCCCGAACGGCTGAGGTAGCGCTCGTACTGCATGCTGTGAACCACGTTGGGGTAGCGCCCGAACCCGAACTCCTCCAATTCCCGCGCATCGGACAACGCATATCCCACGGCCAGAATGATGGCTGAGACGCGGATGTCCTCGTTCCAGGGCTCTTCGTCCAGATTGACGGCTCCCGTAGGACACACCTCCTCGCAGCGACGACAATCCAGACAGTAATCCCCCTTGTCCACGTAGTAGGCATCGGGCAGCGAGCGGGGTGCGCTCTTGTGGATGGCCATGCGCGTCACCAACGCCTCCTGGAACTCGCTGGGCAATCGCACCGGGCAGGCCGCCGTGCAGAGGCCGCAGTTGGTGCAGCGCTCTATCGTCACGTAGCGAGGATTATGCCGCAGGGTGACCGTGAAGTCGCCAGCCTGTCCGCTGGCGTCCACGATCTCCGTGAGGGTCATGATCTCAATGTTGGGATGCAGGTTATGATCCATGAAGGCGGGTGAGATGGCCGGCCGTGTGCAGCCATAGCCGTGATCAGAGGTGCCTCGGCAGAGCACACAGTCGTGAGTAGGAAACATGAAGCCCAACTGGGCAACCCGCCCGCCCAGCCCTGTTTCCCGCTCGATCAGGTAAACTTTCAAGCCAGCCTCGGCCAAATCAATGGCGGCTCGCATCCCCCCGATACCGCCGCCGACGACCAACACCGCGCCTTCTGGATTCGTGCGTTCTATCGCCATAATCGCTCCTACCCACCACTACATCTCTCGCACATCCTGGATTTGGATATCTCCCAGCTTGCCGACGAGTTCCACCAGGTCCTCCTGAGGGATGTTAGTAACCTTGAGCACGGAGGTCCACATGCCTGGGTCTGACGCCGGGCAGCCCATGATCACCGTCAGGTTGCCTCCCCCCTTGGCAATCGCTGTGGATAAGCGAGCCACCTCTCCGGGCCGGTCCGGCTGCAGCACAGCCAGACGCACCCCAGCTCGCCGGGCACCCAGCAGATCCACCATGGTGGTAAACAGGTCATTGTCGGTGATGATCCCCACCAAGCGCTGCCCTGAGCCTGTCGAAGGGTCACGTTCTCGCATGACCGGCAGGCAGCCGATCTTCTCGTCGGCCATGACGCGGGCGGCCTTCTCAATGGCCGTATCCTCATCAATGGTGATCACGTCCTTGGCCATGACGTCGCGAACCTTGATCCTGGCCAGGACGTAGCTGATCTCGAATCGGCTGAAACTGCTCACGTCCGAAGGGAGAGCTCGCGCCAACGAGCGCTGCGTGATCAGGCCCACCAGTTTCTTTTCCTCGTCTACGACGGGCAGATGCCGGATGTTCTTCTCCCTCATCAGCGCCTGGGCCTCCGCGACCGGCATCTCCGGGTGCCCGCAGATGGGATCGGGCGTCATTCGGTCTCTAACCAGCATGTTCCCTCCTGTGATTCTTGTACTGAGCTCCGTCGAAGTATCGGAGATTGGAGGTTAGAAGTTAGAGGTTGGAAGGTCTGACTATTCGACATCCAACTTCCAATACCCAATATCCAAACCAGGCGGGGCGTTAGCCAACCTTTACCCTTGACGCCTGGACCCGCCTTTTATTGTAGCACGATTAGTCAAATCACACAAAGTCTCTACCCCTGACAACTGAGGCAGCTTCGTTCATCACGAGGCGCTCACGGCAAAATCGCCTACCTGAGCACCCGCGATGGCCCGCAGCAGATCCTGGGGTATCACTTCCAATCCCGCGTCGGGGCGGCCGGAGCTGATGATCACTTTCTCCTCAACGCCCTTCTACTTGGCGGCCTTCTGCCGCTGACGATAGGCCTTGATCCACCGCGCGCCCCATTCGTCGCGCCCCATCGAGAGGTCGGCGGCCAGGATGGCTGTGGCCACTTCTTCGTGCAGCGGGTTGACGATGGGACAGGTCAGGCCGGCGTGGATGGCCATGACGATGAAGGCGGCGTTGATGGCGTTGCGGTCGGGCATGCCAAAGGAGATGTTGCTCGCCCCCATGGTGATGTTGACCCCGAACTCTGCGACGATCATCTCGATGGCGTCCAGGGTGATCTTCCCCGCGCGGTGATCCGCTCCCAGCGTCAGCACCAGCGGGTCAATTACTACGTCCTCCGGTGAGATGCCCAGCTTGCCCGCGCGCTTGATGATCTTCCTGGCCACCGCAAACCGGGCCTCCGCCGTGGGAGGGATGCCATCGTCGTCCATGCACAGGCCGATCACCGCCGCGCCGTACTCTTTGACCAGCGGCAGCACGCTCTCCAGTCGCGCCTCCTCGCCATTGACTGAGTTGATCAGGGCCTTGCCGTCGTAGATCTTCAAGGCCGCTTCCAGGGCCTGCAAATCGGCGGTGTCAATGCACAGGGGCACGTCGGTGACTTCGCAGACAGCCTTGATGGCCTGGGTGAGCAAGGCTGGCTCGTCGGCGCCAGGGACGCCGACGTTGACGTCCAGGATCTTGGCTCCCGCCTCGACCTGGGCCACCGCGTCTCGGCGCACGATGTCGAAGTTGCCCTCCTTCAGCGACGCCGCCAACTTCTTGCGCCCCGTCGGGTTGATCCGCTCCCCGATGATGACGCAAGGCCGGTCACGGCTGATGAGGACTTCCTTTGTGTTAGAGCTGACGATGGTTGTGAGATCTTCTGCCATTCTTCCTCCTTGATGTTTGATGATGACTATGTTGTTGCTACTTCTCGGCCGTAGGTTGGCCTCGGATTGGTGGCAAACTACTTGGACTCCACTTCTTCAGCTTACATCAGGGGCAGACTGCGCTTCAGCACCTCCGTTCGCCCAGAAGCACTGGATGCCTGCTATGTGGTGACCTCCTGGCAGTTACTACGACCGGACTTTCGACAGCTTTCAGGACACACCAACGAGTTGTTAGGTGGCCGCGGCGAAGAAGAGATTACCCAGGCGATCACGAAACAGGCTCATACTCTCGGATGCCACGACAACGAGGGTAGTTTGAGCAACCCCAGAACTGATTGCCTCGATTCGGGCCCCTCTTGGCCGTGCGGAGCACCATTTTGCTCCCACACTTTGGACAAGTCGGGGGCGGGGATTCGGAAGCCTCTTGCGCTCTCGGAACTTGTGGCTTGACAGACCCCGTGTCGCTCAGTCCAGCCTGCTGCCGCAACAATGCGTTCAGCTCGCCAACATCGTACGCTAGCTGAACTGATACTCGAACCAGAGGCAGTTCCGCAGCAGCGAAAACACCTTCCACAAACCTGTCTCGCTTCTGCCTATCCTCTCTCTTGTGACTCTTGTCGTCCAACTCAATGCCCACAAGTGGCCGAATTGTCCGTGGTTCACACAATAGAAAATCAACGTGCTTCCGGTCAATCTTATTCGTGTACGCAAGCCATTGACCATAATCACTGATTTTGACGTAGAACACATCGCCCAATGAGACCTTGGGACAGATTACAGCCCAATCGCTCGCGGCCTGGCTGAGCACGAGATAGAAATTGTGCTCTGCTGGCGACAGGAAATCATCTCGTAGGTGATAGGGGAAGCCATCCACAGGCTCCTTCTCGCGGTCGGAGAGCAGGTCTACCACCCTCTGTATCAACTCGTCTATTGCTTCGGGGGAGAGCCCCAAAGCTTTCAGAATCTTCCTCAAAAGGGAAAACTTGCCACCACTACTCATGGACCATACCCATCCCTTCAATCATAGATAGCCTCAAATGGCAGTGCGGCCACCTAACTCGTGCGTAACCCGCCGCAGGCGGAGATAAGCGCCCGTGCACTTATCTTTGCAACGCAACCACGCCCGCTATTACCAGCCCACCCCCAATGATCGGCGGTCAGATCAGTGATGCGCCCAGAAAGATAACGTCGGAGCTAATCTGCGCCGGGATTAGCGTGAGGCCCTTGTGCACCCAGGCAGTTGCCGACCAGAGCTACCTGAAAACGCGCCGAGCGGTTGGCGTCAGCTTGAGCGATTTGCTAGGCGGGCTCCCTGCCGGACATGGACCGTCTGCCAAACCGTGCCGACCCTAAGCCGATTCGGCTTGTTTCTTACAATGCGGAGGGCCAAGGTGCATCGTAATCCCAGACGGAATCCTGGTGAGCTTCAATCATTTCCCGCATTCTCCATGTTTCAGTGTCAGGCGGTCTAGGGACAATTTCCCAATCGCAGTAGCCGGGGTCGCGTCGTCTGCCTACAACGATTAGGGCTTTCGGCCTCTGCGACCAAGTATCCTCCACCAGGCATTCCATGTCTTCCCGTTGGGTCATACTGCCCGTCTCGTTGAACTACAATTGAAGTAATTGGAGGCAGCCTGCGCTCATCACACTTCCTAAAGATCTCATACAGTGCATCTACAACAGGATTCTGGCCCGGTGGGCCAAGGGGGACATTGGTTGCTTGACTTACTGCGCCATAAGTCACCACGCGTTTGTTTGGAACAACCACATTAACAAGATAACTGTATATGGCCTGAGCATTGGATGATAGTGACATAGTACATCTCCCTAAATTATCGACTTTGCCATCAATTTACTTATTATCTTCTCGATTAACTTCGTAGCTTCCCGGTGATGTGCACAGCCTGGACCTCTAGCGTGACCTGGAAGTCAAACCAACAGAAGATGACTTTGACCCCACAGCGGCCTGCCTAACTTTGCCAAATGGCATGTATCCACATTTAGTAGTACATGACATTTGGCACAATCAAGTGATCATATAGAATTCTTCCGCATAACTCGTGAGCAAACCCGCCGCGGGTGGAGCCAATCACTCGTGCGCCTATCTTAGCAGCGCAATCCCCCCCCGCTATCACCAGCCCACCCCCAACGATCTGCGGCCAGGTCAGCGATTCGCCCAGGAAAAGAGCGGCCCACAGCGTGGCCATTTGGAACGTCTTATTGGGCGCGCAGCTACTGTATTGATTCCGCCCCAATCTCGACCTCAAAAACGCCTGTTTCGTCGTAGTCGAGTCTCATGGCGTTCCGCAAGAATTGCTCTCGTATTGCAGCATCACTTTCGGTGAGATACGTTTCTACAAGAGTAGGAATACCACTTTCAACTAAAACAACCACCCATATTGTTGGGGAATTCCTAGGCATCTTTGCGTACATTGATTTTACTCGATCGTGCCATCTAACTACGTTAGCATACTCAAAAAAGGGCGGAGACAATCGCTGGCGCACTTATCTTTGCAACGCAATCACCCCTGCTATAACCAGCCCGCCCCCAACGATCTGCGGCCAGGTCAGCGATTCGCCCAGGAAGAGAGCAGCCCACAGCGTGGCCATCACCGGCTCGACGCGGGCCCCCACTACTACCCTGCTCTTCCCTTGCCTTTGTGACGCTCGTCGGCCTGAGCGATGATCTCCTTCAGCCTGGCTTCCACATCGGCAGGGATGGGCAGCGGCTGGTGATGCTCCAGGATGTCCTTCACCCTGGCCCGCACCCGCTCGGCCATGGTCTTCCTGCCGCTGGCCTCCCAACCCCGGCGCATCTGCCGGTCCATCAGAGTCGGGAACCACAGCTCGGTCTTGAAGTGCTGGCGCGTGTGCTCTTCCGTCAGGTAGTGGCCGCCGGGGCCCACCCGCTCGATGACGTCCACGGCCAGCGTCTCGGGAGTGACCGTGACGCCGCTCAGGATGCGCTTGGCCATACCGATGACCTCGTTGGACATCACCAGCATGTCGAAGGAGCCCAGCAGGCCCGATTCCAGGTAGCCGACGTCGTGGATCAGATTGGCGCCCGACAGCGCGGCGATGGTCACGGACATGGCCGCTTCGATGGCCGCCTGCTGGTCGAGGACTTTGGCGTCGGAGCAGCCAGCGGTGGAGAACATGGGCAGCCGCAGCCACTTGGCGACGTCGGTCATGGCCGCGCTGAGCAGCACCATCTCCGGCGCGCCGTAGGACAGGATGGAGGTGGTCATGTCTATGCTGGACTGCACTCCACCGATGATGACCGCCGCGCCCCTGCGCTTGAGCTGCGCCAGCACCACGCCCACCAGGCACTCGGCCAGGCACTGCACCATGCCGCCGGCCAGCGTCACCGGCGCGGTGGCTCCACACATGGTGCAAGGCGTGAAAATGGCGGGGATGCCCGTCTCCGCCGCGTACAGGATCTTCTCCACCGCTTCCACGGAGTTACTCAGCGGGGAGCTGGGCTCGATGTAGACCACGAAGAGGGGCGCTTGGGCGAACTCCTCCGGCCCGCCCAGCACCTCGCACGCCATCCAATACTGGTCGGCCAGCCCCTCCTTGTCCACGGTGGTGATGACCAACGGCTTGGACGTGCCCTGCATCATGGCCAGGAATTGGTGGCGGTCGTAGGTGAGTACAGGTACGCCCGAAGTCAGGCCCAGCGACATGTGGAAGTCAATGTGGGGCAGGGCATCGCTGATCCTGGCCGCGTCATAAATATCCTGATAAGTGTACTTGCGCACCTCGTCGGTGTAGGGGTCTATGAGGGAAGGGCAATCGGAGCCGGTGCCGAAGTAGATCTTGTCCTTCTCCAGGATGACGCGCTGGCGGCGGTCCCGCCCGGCGACGACGATGCGTTGCGGCGCGGTGTTCAGCGCGTCCTTGACCAGCCAGGACGGGATGCGCACTAAATCATCGCTGATCAGGCAGCCAGCGTCACTCAGCAGGGCCAGCCCCTCCTCTCCGTAAACTCGTGTCCCCACCCGCTCCAGGACATCCAGGGCGGAGTGGAAAATCTCCTCGATTTGATCATCGGACAAAACGCGAAATTGCGCGGTGGCGTTCACTTGGTAATTTGCTCTCATGTTGATTGTCCTCCTGTTTGTATAGCCACGGCGATGGCTGCAATGTGTTCGGGCGATGATCCGCAGCAGGTGCCTACGATGCGGGCGCCCAACTCCACGTAGCGGCGGGCCAGTTCGGCCATCCTCTCCGGCGTGGCGTCGTAGACCACCTGGCGCTTGACCAGGCGCGGCAGGCCGGCGTTGGGCTTGGCGATCAGGGCTATCGCTTCGGCGTCGGGCGCGGCCTGGCGCATCTGGGGCAGGATGTCCAACACCTCCTCTGGCGCGTGGCCGCAGTTGGCGCCGATGGCCGGCACGCCCAAAGCGGCCATCGCCTGGGCCGCCTGCGTCGGGCTGACTCCCATGCTGGTGCGCCCGTGGGTGTCGAAGCTGAAGGTGCAGAAGACGGGCAGGTCGCACCCCTGCCGCGCCCCCTCGACGGCGGCCTTCGCTTCGCTGAGATCGCTCATGGTCTCGATGTAGATGCAATCCGCGCCCCCCGCCGCCAGCGCCTGGGACTGCTCGGCGAACAGCTCAACAGCGGCCTCGTAGGTGAGGGAGCCAAGGGGGACCATCATCTCCCCCGTGGGGCCGATGTCGCCGCCGACGTAGAGATCGCCCCCTGCCACCTGGCGGGCCAGCTCGGCGGCGCGGCGATTGATCTCCGCCACCTGGACGTCAAGCCCGGCTGCCTTCAGCCGCACCCGCGTGCCGCCGAAGGTGGTGGTGAGGATGATCTGGGAGCCCGCCTCCACGTAGGCGCGGTGCAGTTTCATGATCTCCTCGGGTCGTTCCAATATCCATGCCTCGCCCGGCGTCCCCATGGGCAGCCCGGCCTCCAGCAGCATCGTGCCCGTCGCCCCGTCGGCGATCAGAACCTCGCCCGAAGCCAGTCGTTGCAAGATTGGTAATCGCATCATTCCTCCTTCGTATTGCGTAGTGCGTATTGCGTATTCCGTCACGCAATACGTGATACGCAATACGTTCTATGCTTGCACCAACCCCTTAACCACCTCAACCGCCTCGGTAGCATTTTCCGCGTAGGCATCGGCCCCGATCTCCGAGGCCCACTCCGGGCTGGCGGGCACGCCGCCGATGATGACCTTGACCTGGTCGCGCAGGCCAGCCTCTTTGAGGGTCAGGATCACAGCTTCCTGGTTGAGCATGGTCGTGGTGAGCAGCGCGGAGAGGCCCACCACATCGGCGTCCACTTCGCGCACGGCGTCAACGAATCGCTGGGGCGAAACGTCCACGCCCAGATCGTGCACCTGGAAGCCGTTGGCGCTCAGCATGGTGGCCACCAGCGTCTTGCCGATCTCGTGGATGTCCCCCTGCACCGTGCCGATGACCACCTTGCCCAGCGTCTTGATCTCTTGTTTGCGCTTCTTCAGCTCCGGTTCCAAGGTAGCGATAGCCGCTTTCATCGCCTCGCCGCTCATCATCAGGTCAGGGATGAACAGCTCCCCCTTGGCAAAGCCCTCGCCGACGATGTCCATGCCCGGCTTGAAGCCCTGCTGGATGGCCGCCAGTGGATCAATCCCTGCGCGCAGCACCTCGTTGGCCAGCTCGCGCGCCTTGTCTGGCACACCAGCGATGACGGCGTTGGTCATCTGTTCGAATAGCCTTTCGTTTGACATCTGGTATCCTCCTTATTTCAGAATGGTATCTGTTCACCTTGTGCTCGCAGCGGACCCTAGCTGCCCCGACCGCTCAGTCGGGCGCCGAAAATCGCTGAACCTATCTGGTCAGGGTCACAATGGTCTGCCGAGGCCGCTGGACTAGGGTCCAGCGGGAGCAGGTGAACAGTTACTCAAAACGTAGATGATTTCCTGTCGGACAGCATCGGGCAGCGGCTCTGGCTTATGGCTCTCCATCAGGCTGATGGTCTTGTCGCGCAGTCGCTCGCTCAACCGCTTGCCGCCGGCCGCGCTCCAAACATCGGCCCGCCGCCGATCCCACAGCATCGGCTGCCACAGTTCGCGGAAGTGGCGCAGGGTGTGCCTGGCGGTCAGGAAGTCGCCCCCTGGCCCTACCTGGTGGATGACCTCCAGCGCCAGCGATTCGGCATCCAGCGAGAAGCCCCCCACGAAGCGGCGCATCATGGAGATGACCTCGTCGGTGAAGACGATCATCTCCGGCGAGGTGGTCAGCCCTGCTTCCAGGTAGCCGACGTCGTGCACCAGGTTGTGGCCGGCCAGCAGAGCCACCAGCACCGAAAAGTCGGCGTCGGCCGCCGCCTGCTCGTCCATGACGCAGCTATCGGAGTGGCCGGCGTAGCCCCAGGTGGGCAAGCTGTAGAAGCGCCCCATCTCGGCCACGGCCACGCGCGCCAACTGGAACTCCGGCGCGCCGTAGACGCTGATGGTGGTCTTCATGTCCATGTGGTGCAGCCCGCTGCCGTAGACGAAAGGAGCGCCCGGCCGCCGCAGTTGGTGGATCACCAGGCTGCTCAGCACCTCGGCGTTGCCCAGCGCCAGCCCGCCAGCCAGGGTGACTGGCGCGGTGCCGCCCATCATCGGCGCTGGCGAGTGGACGATGGGCAGGCCCTGCTCGGCCATGTACAGCAGCTTGCCCGTGGCCGTCTCGCTGTGCTGCAGCGGCGTGGTGGGCTCGGAGTAGAGGAGCAGCGTGGGGTTAAGCCGCAACTGCTCTATGCCCCCGGCTGCTGCGGCGGCCATGGCGGTGATGGCCTCGCAATCGGCGCGGTCGTCGCAGACGAAGACCGCGGGCTTGGTGGTGTGCTCCAGCATCAGGGCGTACTGCTGCCGGTAGACGTTGGCCGCGCTGAGATCGGCTGGAATGCCCATGCTCATCACGAAGGCGATCTCTGGCAGGGCGTCGCAGACGTGTAGGCAATCCACCACGTCGGCGGCGGTGAACCTGCGCCTCTCGCCGCTGCGGGGATCGAGGTAGTTAAGGCAATCGGAGCCGGGGCCGAAGTTGACCATCCGCCCTTCGACAGGCTCAGGACGATGCCCTTCCAGCGGCGCCGCCACCTCACTGCTCCCTCGCTTGCACAGGACGACGCGCGACGGCGCCTGCTTCAGCGCCCATTTCACCAGGCCAGCGGGCATGTGCACCAGATTGCTGTCGGTGATCATGGCATCGGTCTCGCGCAGCAGCGCCAGCGCGCCATCGTGATACACCCGCACGCCCGTGCGCCGCAATATCTCTAGCGAGGCGCGATGGACGACCTCGCATTGTTCGTGGATCAACATGATCAAGCGGGGAAAGGCAACAGTGTTCTGAGTCAAGCGATTATCCTCCTACGCAATACGAGTTTCGAGTTGTGGAATGAGAAACCCGGAACTCAAAACTCGAGACTCCCCTATGGATGTTTACAGTGTAGCATCAATCGGGTTTCTGGTCAAGTACTACTACTCCAGCCCCAATTCCCGCAGCTTCTCCGGCGTGGGCCAGCCATCGTCACCCCAGCCCATGACGGTATAGAAGTCCCGCACCATGGGCTGGATGGCGACGGTCATGCCTCGTGTCGGCCCATCAAGTAACGGCTCCTCGGTGAAGCGGTCGGGCAGGTCGTCGTCGGCTGGCGTGGCGCCGTGCCGCAGGTTGAACAGTCGCTCGACGTTCAGGATGCGCTCGCCGATGGTCAGCAGGTCGGCGGCGGTGAGCGGCCAGCCGGTGAGAGACGAAGCCAGCGCCGCCTCGTTCTCCAGGCTGAAGTCCCCCACCACCGACAGAATCGGCACCTTGCAGAGCCCCAGCGAGTCCAGGATGGCGGAGACGATCATGGAGCGCTTGACCAACGCGCCCTTGCCCTCAATGGAGAGGCGATCCACCGCCTTCTCAGTGCCGAACACCTCCCGGCTCTGCGCCGCATCCCAGCGGTACTCAGGGATGGCATAGACGCTGGTGAAGTCAGCGCCCCGGCTGGAGACGGCGTAACCCAGCGCGGTACCCATCGCCCCGCGTGGGTCATAGGCGGTCAGTTCCAGCCCCTTGCTGTGGAAGGCGTACTGCTCCGCCCCCCGTCCGATGATGCGGGCCGCCCGCTGCACCCCCTCGGCCAGCACCACGCCCAGCCCCTCCCGCCGAGCGATCTGACGCATCACCGTCTCCATGGCCTCGGCGTTGCCCCAGGTGAGCGCAACCCCGCCGGTGTCATCGTCGGTCAGGATGCCCCGCTCGTACAACTCCATGGCGAAGGCCAGGACGCCGCCGGTGGAGATGACGTCAATCCCCAACTGCCCGGCCAGGTTGTAGAGATACAGCAGCGCCTCCACGTCGTCCAGGCCGCACTTGGAGCCCAGGGCGACGATAGGCTCGATGTCGGGCCGATCCCCCTCGGTGGCGAAGCGGCCACTGGGCACTTTCAACTCGGCCTTGCAGTGCACCGGGCAGCGATGGCAACTGCGTGGCCGGGTGACGTATTTGATGATCTGACTGCCATCAATCCGCTCGGCCCCCTCGAACTGGGTCTGGCGATAGTTGCGCGTGGAGAGGAGGCCTTCGTCGCGGGCCCAGGTCACGTACGCGCTGTTGCTGTAGCGGGCGTAGGTGTCGTAGCGAGGCGCGCTGCGTATCTGCTCAATGTACTGCCTCACCAGAGCGCGGATGGTTTCGTCTTTAAGACTTCGGAAGTCTTTCGAGACTTCCGAAGATACTGTTGGCAAACTGGGACGATTGGTGGTATACTCATAATCACAACGTCCATTGACCTATCACGGAGGGAGACCATGTCGCTCAAGCCTCAGCCGCCACGCTCCATGCCTGAAGAGACAGCCAATGTAGTTGGCCCACTGCTGTCGCCCGACAGCCCTTACAAGCTGGTGGGGGATGAGC
>DAOUDK010000033.1:0-7619 GCA_034431315.1 Anaerolineae bacterium | reverse complement strand
GGATTGGGGGAGAGGGGGTGACGACAGGGGGATTGGGGGAGCTAGCTGGCGTGCAGCGGATAGTGGTTAGAGAAAAGAAGAGAAGTACCCCTACCAATGCCAGGACACCAGCCAATTTCCAATCTCCAATTTCCAATTTCCAATCTCCAATCTCCAACCTCCAACCTCCAACTTCCAACCTCCAACCTCCAACCTCCAACTTCCAACCTCCAACCTCCAACTTCCAGCTACTCATCTGTCACCACTTTGGGGATGCTCGTGAAATAATTGTAGACCGTGGCCGACAGGCGGCGGAAGATGGGGAAGCAGCGATCCCAGTTGATCCAGTCCGTGTCCTCCCACAGGAACAACCCGAACAGGTAATCGCCCTGCGGAGTGAAAACGATCCCTATGTCGGAGCGGGTATCGCCCACCCAGCCGTGCTTGTGGGCGATGGGTATCTCTGGCGGGACGCTGGCTCCGATGACGCTGCGCAGGGGATTGATCTTCAGCCAGTCCAGCATCTCGCAGCAATCCTCGGCGGTCAGGTTGTCATAAGCCGCCAGTAGCTTGCCTTCACCCTGGCAGCCCCGGTAAATCGCCTCCCACAGCACGGCCAGGTCAGCCAGCCAGGTCTGCATCATGGGATCGGGACGGGTATCAATGGCGGCCTCGGCGGCGGGCACGTCCACCTCGGGCAGGTCGGGCTTGGGGATGGAGGGCCAGTGGGTCCCGCCCTCGACATAATAAGGCTGACGCATGAAGGTACGGGCCAGGCCCAGGTCGCGGAAGGTCTCGTTGACCGCCTTCACCCCCTCCGTCGCGTCCCCTTCGCCGATGCCCATCAGCACCAAGTTGGCGGCGGCGTTGACGCTCTCGGAGATCATGTAGGAAACGCTAAGCTGGATGTCATCGGGCAGGTCGCCGTCCCAGGTGCGGTAGGCGGTGACCAGGATGCCAGCCTTGAGCAGGCTCATTCCGGCGTACACTACGTGGATATTGTGGGTGAGCTCCTCGCCAGTGGAGAGGTCCTGCACGTACAGGCCGGTCGTGCCGGTGAAGTCACTGCTGATGTCGAGCAGCAGCGGCTTGAGGTCGGACAGGGTGAGCGGCACCGGGGCTACGTCGGTGATGACCAGGGAGATAGGCTCAGTTGCATCGGAGGCCAGGGCAATGGTAATGGCCGTCAGCGAGGCTTCCACGTCCAGCGCGCGGCCCATCCGCCCCGGCTCGAAGTCGTAGATGGTCAGGTCGGCGTCGAAGGGCGTCCACGACTCGGGCCAGCGCGGGTCGTCTTCCAGGGTGGTGCTCATCGCCCGGGCTGGCCTCGGTGGGATGTTGTAGACAACGGCGATAGCCTCCAACTCAGAACGCAAGTCGGTCTCGTCCAGTGGCGTAACCTCGACGACGGCAACTGGCAGCTCGACGGGCCGCGTCTCTCCGTTGGCCAGGGCTGCGGCGATCCTGGCCACAGCCTCGTCGCGGTCAAGCTCGACCCCTGCCTGGCCGGGATAGAAGGCCAGGTCTTCTGGGCTGAGGCGGTGCTCTCGCACCGGATGATCAACGCCTGCGGCGATAACCTCCAACTCGGAACGCAGGTCGGCTTCGTCCAGCGGCGCAACCTCGACGAGGGCAACTGGCAACTCGACAGGGATCGTCTCTCCGTCGGCCAGGGCGGCGGTGATCCTCGCCACAGCCCCATCGCGGTCGAGTTCCAGTCCTGCCTCGCCAGGGTAGAAGGCCAGGTCTTCCGCACTGAGGCGATGCTCCCGCGTCGGATGATCAACCTCTGCGGCGATAACCTTCAGCTCAGCATGTAGGTTGGCCTCGTCCAGCGGCGCAACCTCAAGGACGGCAACGGACAGCGTGACGGTACGCGCCTCTGGGTCGGGCAGAGCTGCGGCGATTCTGTCCACAGCCTCGAGGCGATCAAGCTCGAACCCGGTCTGGCCGGGGTAGAAGGCCAGGTCTTCCGCGCTGAGGCGATGGTCTCGCAGCGGACGATCAACGCCTGCGGCGAGATCATCCACCAGGTCAACCAGCAGCGCTTGGTCGAACTGGGTCTGCAAGGGCACGTCCACGTCGAAGGGCGGTGGGGTTTGGAAGAGGAAATCGTTGAAGCGAGCGTCCGCGCCGATAGCGGCGGCTTTGTTCACCATCGCCTCCGCCAGCACGGTGAAGCCTACGGCGGACGGGTCGAGCTCCTGGCTGCGGTCGAGGTAGCGAAGCTCAATGGGTTGGGCCAGCGGCTCTGCCCATTTTTGGCGCACCAGGGTCTGGGCCTCGTCGGGCGTCATCCCGCCCACGTCTAGGCCGGCGATGGTCACCCCGGGCCGGATACGAGCCAGGTAGTCCTGGTAGACCTGCCGGCGCTGGTTGACGAACAGCCACCCGGCGATGAGCACCGCGATGAGCACTGCCACGGGGATCAGCCACCACAGGCGGCGCGCGGGCGAAGAAGGAGTCTCTTTGGGTATGTTTGTAGATCCTTCAGTTGACATATTTTTACCTCTATCTCAACACTTTCGACAACACCCGCCGTATCTCGACGGTGGACAGGTATTGCCCCACGTAGCGGTCATCCAGCCAGATCTCGAAGTGCAGGTGCACCTCAGCGGCGGCATCGTACAGCGACGCGGGTGTGCCAGAGTTGCCCACTGTGCCGATGACCTGGCCCTGGGTCACGTCGTTGCCGACCTCCAGTCCGTCGGCGATGCCGCTCAGGTGGGCATAGCGGGTGATGAGGCCGTCGCCGTGGTCCAGCCACACCTGCCGCCCGCGGAGACCGTCCAGCACGTCTTCAGGGGTGTAGCCCTCCTGGCGACAAGTAGCCAGCCACTCGTCCATCTGCGCCTGAGTGGGGTTCGCGTAGCCATTGTCGGCGCGGATGACGATGCCGTCGCGCGCAGCCAGCACCTCAGTGCTGGTGGTGACTGTGGTGCCGTTGGGCCAGATGTAGAAGTCTGTTCCCTGATGCACCCCGTAACGGTAGTGGCGTGGCGCGCCGGGCAGCGTGTTCAGCCGGTGTGCCAGACTCATGCCAGCAATGGGCATCGTCAGCCCGCGCACTTGGAGATTGGAGATTGGAGATTGGAGATTGGAAGTTGGAAGTTGGAGGTTGGAGGTTGGAAGTTGGATGTTGGAAGTTGGAGGTTGGAAATTGGAAGTTGGATGTTGGAACAAAACGTCTGGCCCAATCAGGAGTAAACCGCCGTCCACCGGCCAGCAGCCGCGCAGGGTTACGTCGCGGTCAATGAAGGCGTACACCGCGTGCGTCTCGCCCGTCTCGGTGTCCAGAGCCAGCACGCGGCGATCGTTGCTGTCCAGGATGTACAGCAGTCCGTCGGCGACGGCGCACAGCGTCGTCGGGTAGTCCAGACCGCTCGACACAGTCCAGGCTTTGGTCCAGTTTGGGCCACGATATTTGATCACCTCGGGCCGCTGGCCGGGCCACTCGCGGAGGAGGACGTACACGTTCTCGCCGTCTACCGCCATGTCAACTCCCAGGCTGCTTGGCAACTCGGCCACGACCGCCGCCTGACTGCCGGCCACGCGCCACACTCGCCCGCTGTTGGTGTCGAGGAAGTACGTGGCGTCTGCGTCGGCGGCGACGGCGGTGACATAAGTGCCGCCGGTGCCGGCCACGGTCTCCCAATCCACACGATGCCAGGTCTCGTCCACCGCATCGTAGTGGACCGTCTCACCGGAGCGATCCACAATCAGCAGAGATCCGTCCGGCGACAACGCCAAATCAGCTAGCTCTTGGATCGGCAGCCCGGCCACCGTATCGCCGGGCGCAGCCATCACCACCGGCGGTTCGGCCTCGCCCAAGGCCAGGCGCAGCAGCCGGCCGCTGTCCACCATGTACAGCGTGTTTTCATGCCCCCCCTCGGTCCCCCTCAACCCTTCGACCTTCCCTTCGACCTTGCTCAGGGCAGGGCTCAGGGCAGGCTTTGGGGGGAGAGCCACAGCCAGGCTCACGGGGTGGGGGAACGTCCCAGCCGGGTAGCGGTAGGCGGTCACGCTGTCCCCGTCGAGCCAGTGCGCCTGGCCGGGCGCGTCGTCGGAGCGGGCGGTGACGATGTCCTCCACCGCCGCCAGCAATGCCCGCACGCCCTCCAGGTTGCGCTCGAACTCGGTGTCCTGGTGGTTGGTCAGCTCTACCTCAGCGACGGTGATGCCCAGGTCAGCCAGGTAGTCGTTGAAACCGCCGGTTATGGGATAGCCCGTCCAGCCTGCCTCCGGAAAGTCGTAGCCCGTGCTCATTGCCAGCGTCGCCGCCAGTCGCAGCGACGGGGCGTTATCCCGGCAGCCGCCGGCGAACACCGCGCCCGCGCTGCTGTGATAGAAAACCACGACGTGGGCGTCGGCCAGGAAATCGCGCGCCGCTTGCACCTCCGGTTCAGAGAAGGGATACGCGCCGCCTGCGCCGGGCTGCTGGCCATCGCTGGTGTAGCTGGTGGGACTCCAATCGTTGCCGACGCAGCCGTCCAGGTTGGTGTCGGCGTTGCGGTTGAGGTCCACCCCACGGGCGTTGAACCGCGTGTCGGCGGCCAGGCCATCGGGGTTCAGGGTGGGGATGATCCACAGGCTGACGTCGTCGGGCGCGTCCTGGGGATTGGCCTTGAAATGGGCCAGCAGCTCTATCGCCAGTTCGTGGGTATTGGCCTCCCAGCCGCCGTGAATGTCGCCCACCAGCGCCACTTTGTAGCGCCCCTGGCCGAAGCGGTGAGCCTCAATGGGGCGACCCTCGACTGATTGGCCGATGGTCAGGGGCGTGGGAGTGGGCGTAGGGGTGGGTGTTAGCGTGGCAGTCGGGGTCGGAGTTGCTGTCGAGGTGGAGGTGTGGGTGGGCGTGGCCGTCGAGGTGGCAGTGTTGGTTGGTGTGGATGTCGCCGTTGGGGTCGGAGTTGGCGTCGCGGTACGGGTGGGCGTGAGTGTCGCCGTTGGGCATGGGGTTGGCGTCGCGGTACGAGTGGGCGTGACCGTGGGTGTTGCGGTGGCAGCGCGGGTAGGTGTCGGCGTTGGTGACGGCGTCGCCACAGCGCAGCCGGAGATGAGGGCCACAATCAGGGCCAGGGCGATTAATATACTCAGTGGATTTGAAATCGCTCTCGTTGGATGTTGGATGCTGGATGTTGGATTCCAATCTCCAATCTCCAATCTCCAATCTCTAATCTCCAATCTCCAATCTCCAATCTCCAATCTCCAATCTCCAATCTCCATGCATAATGTCAACGGTTGAAGTATTTGTAGGTGGCCTCGGAGATGCGGGCCATGAGCGGGGAGCTGACCTCCCACTCTAGCCAACCCGTGTGGTACAGGTAGACGCACAGCACGTAGTCGCCGCCCGGCGTGAAGACGATGCCGGCGTCGCCGTGGGAGTCCCCCACCCAGCCGTGTTTGTGGGCCACTGGTGTTCCCTCAGGCACCCCAGCCTCGATGAGCTCGCCGATGCGGTTCTCGGACATGATCGCGATCATGGCCTGGCACTCGTCAGGGGTCAGCTCGTCGGGATAGGCGGCGATGAGCGTGCCGCCGCCGTCCGCGCACTGATAGATCATCTCCAGCAGGCGGCCCATGTCCTGCGGCGTGGTCTGCATGAAGGGATCGGGATTGGTGCTCACGTCGGTGCGCTGGTTGGCCGGCGTGCTGATGTGCTGCGGCAGAACGTCCTCGTCGTAGGGGGTGGCCATGAAAGTGTTGACCAGCCCGATGAGCTTCATCGTCTGGTTGAGCCGTCGCACGCCCTCGTAGGCGTCGCCGTCGCCGATGGTGTAGCGCAGCAGAAGGTTGGCGGTGAAGTTCCCGCTGAGGGTCATGGTCTCGGTGAGGATCTTGGTGGTGTCCACGTCGGGTGGGCCGTCCAGGTGCTTGTAGGCTTCCATTGTGATGGCGATTTTGAGGATGCTCATACCGGCGTAGGCCACGTCTGCGTCGTCGGCGAATTCCTCGCCGGTGGCCAGGTCTTTGATGTAGATGCTGTAAAAGCCGGGGAAGTCCGCCAGGATGTCTTCGATCATCTGTCTCATCATCCACAGGCCAGGCTCGCGCGGGGGCGGGCCCAGGTTCACCACCAGATCCACCTCGCGGACGACGGCTGAGTTCAGCGCGCCGACGACCAGCGGCAGCGAGGCCGCGATGTCGAGCCGCTGATCGGGCCGGCCCGGTACGAAGGTCAGGGTATTGGCGTTGGCATTGGGCTCTTGCAGGGGGCGATCATACTCATCGGCGATAGTCGCCAGGAAGTCCTTCAACTGCTGCTCGTCGTAGCTGGCCTGGAGGGGGATGTCCACTGGCTGCGGCTCAGCGCTCAGGAGGTAATCGGCGAAGCCCGGCCAAAAGCTGGTCTCTGCCTTTAGTTTGTTCACTTCCTCCAGCATCTCGTCGGCCTTCAATTGAAAGCCAACATCCTGGGGATGAAGGAGAAGGCTCTGGTTTAGATAGTTCAATTTTACTGGCTGTGAGACAGCTTCTGCCAGAAGTTCCATCGCTTCGGCTTCCCATTTGCCCCCCATGGGGATGCCTGCCAGCGAGACTTCCTGTGGAATCTGATTTCGATAGGCTCGGTAGTCGTTTAGTTTGTAGACGAAAACCAGCATGACAACTATCAAGATCACGAGAATCGCAAATCTCGATGTTCGCAAAATGTCCTCCCCTTCGCGTCGGTCGGAGACCTTCGGCGAACGAAAGCTAAGAATTTGGATCTTCCGCGTCTGCCTCTTCTTCTAGCGGCCAATCCGGTGGCAGGCTCAGAAGCTCTTCGGCCTCTTGGGCCAGGGCTTCTGGGACCATCACCCGCACCTCGCCCAGGCCATCCACAGTGAGGCCCAGGACGACGCCCGCGCTCTCGTAGTCCAGCAGAGCGGGTATGCCCGCGCTTTCCAGCTTGGTCTTGATGACATGAGCTTCCAGTTGCCCGGAGGCGGTGTAGACCGTGGTCAGCCCTGGCCTGTTCACCTTTTTGTGACCTATCATGGTGTCCCTCCTCTCGACCTGTACCAGAAGTATGCCACAATCTGCCGAATTAGTCAACAAGGGGATTCGCGCCACATTTCACGTTTCACGTCTTCACGTTTCACAAAAGGCTATTTGTCAAGGCCGGAAAAAACTGGTATAATTAGTCTTGACATCATAGAATCCAGGAGGACCTTTTAATGATTGTAAGAGAGACCCAGACGGCGGCGTATTGGCAGGAATTCGTCGTTGATGATCGGGATCTCGATTACCTGTATGAATTGTTCTTGGAGGACGACAACAGGCCTCGTACCGGTGCCGATCTTACTTTGGCCCTAATTAGAAATAGCTGTGAAAAGGAGGAAGCTCTCATCAAAGGGGAGTTGGCTAGGGGGACTCCCTTTCAACCGAAGGATAGCTACGAAGTGGGAGAGCAGGTTGTCTTCCCTGCGTTCGGTTATGCTCTGGCCTCTGTCATTGGTGTGCGGCCGGGCCACAACCCGAAATATGGCGATTTCGAGGTCATCCAGGTGCGCTTCGAAGGCCAGGACGAGACGAGGGAGTTCGCCTCGAAGCTCGACTACCTTCACAAGCTGAATCGTGAGGAGGGAGAGTTGCTGGAAGCCGAGGGGCTAGCGTCGCCAGTCGAGCTCTACGATCAACATGGTTCGGATGTCCAGCGG
>DAOUDK010000032.1:0-68821 GCA_034431315.1 Anaerolineae bacterium | reverse complement strand
GGGACTGGCACATCAACAGTTGTTAAAGAACCGGAAGTGACATCTGTCTGAAGTTGTGGTATCATAGGGTTGCCCTGCCTCCGATTGCGGTTTGGGATTTAGCAGCCTATATGATACGGGTGTAATCGCTCTTATTTACCTGTTGATTGCCATATCGGGGGAAATATGGCATAATGGGCTTCAAACGTGTGTTGAGGAGGCCCAATGGCAGAAATGCGTCTGTCTGCTCCCCCGGTGGAAGTCACAGATGATGTGGCCACCGCCCCTACGCTGGAAGAGGTGAAAGCCAGTATCATTCAAGAAGTGGAATCGCTGGTGGCGTGGGTTTTGACCTGCCAGTCGCTCACATTCTTCGCCTTCGAAACCCAATTGGTGCCCCAAGTCTTGGCATTGGGACGCCTGTTTGTCCAGCTCTTTCTCTGTATGCGCGAAGAGCAGTTTCGGGCGACGCACCCGCGACCGCAGCCAGGGTATAAGCAGATCAGCCCCAATGCCCGACTGTTGGGGACCTTCTTTGGAAAAGTTCGCTATTGGCGCACCTATCTCTACCGCAAAGGTAGTGGATATTATCCCCTGGATGTGGAACTGGGGTTGACCCGCGATGGCTTCAGTATGTTGCTGCGAAGTTGTGCCACGCGGATTGCCACCAAGGTCAGTTACGCGCAAACGACCTTGATCTTGAGCCTGTTTCTAGGCTGGACGCCGGCCCAGGAAACCGTCGAGGACATGGTCTTGGGACTGGGCCAGCATACAGCGGCGTGGTTTGAAATCGCTCCTGCGCCGGAAGGGGACGGGGAGGTGCTGGTGATCCAGATCGACAGCAAAGCCACCCCGACCGCCACGGAGGAAGAATTGGAAAAACGGCGTGGCCCGCGAAGACCGAATCCGCATCCAGGGTCTCAGCGGCATCGCGGTCGAGCGGCACGTCAGCGGCGCGGCTCCAAGAAACGGCGCAAGAAGGGAGATAAGGCCAAGAATGGGAAGATGGCCACCATCGTGACGATGTACACACTGAGGCGGAGTACAGACGGCCAGTTGGAGGGGCCGATCAACAAGAAAGTGTATGCCTCCTATGCCCCCAAACGTCATGCGGTCGCTATCGCTCGGCGTGAAGCGAACAAGCGCGGCTTCGGGCCAGGGAGCGGAAAGCTCATACAGATTGTCACCGATGGGGATAACGATCTGCAGCGCTATATTGAAGAACTCTTCCCTGAAGCAATTCACACCATTGACGTCTACCATGTGACCGAATATCTCTGGGAAGCAGGTCAGTGTCTTTACAAAGAAGGCAGCGCTGAACTGGTCGAGTGGGTGGAGACGCAAAAAGAAGCGCTGTATGATGGACGGGCGGCCGAGATCGTGGCCGAGATTGAAAAACGTCTCGCTCAACTCGACCCAGGCAAACAGAGTGTCCGAAAACGCTTGCAAAAGGTGCGCAACTATATCGACAAGCGGGTGGACAAGATGAACTACAAAGAACTGCGTGAGCAAGATTTGGAGATTTCGTCGGGGGCGGTGGAAGGCGCGGTGAATTACGTCATTGCCAAGCGCTTCGACAGCGGTGGCATGCGCTGGATCAAAGAGCGGGCTGAGCACTTGCTGCAACTTCGCTGCATCGAAGTGAACGGCGACTGGGATGCGTTTATCGAATTCGTTCATGACAGGACAAGAGAACAGGCACAACGAGAACATAGAAACCTTTCCCTGAGACGCACAAAACCGACGCCACTCCCAACCTATGGACTCACTTGACAATCTCTGCGAATGGAGAAGGAAGTGGTGGTAAATGAGAGCAACTGCACCCATTTGAATTCGAGCGTGCGGAACAAGGCACGCATATGCTCCCACAATCTTTTCCTGCTGCCTTTCTTGTCCAAGACAGCTTGGAACAAGGCACACGCCAGTTGTTGCACCTGGTCGACCAAAAAAGCCAACATCATCAATACAGCAAACACCACAGACAGATTATTCTGGCCGTGTCCATAGTTGTGCTCGAAATGATAGCCTTGATTCTTCAAGGTGTTGAAGGTCTCATTCTCGACTTTCCAGCGTGCCCGTCCTCCGCGCATGATCGAGAAGACGTTCAGCTTGGAAATGGTGAAGTCCGTGACCCAACTGAAGTGTTGAGTTTTGTCCTTTCTGATTTCCCAATACTCGACAAAGTTCACCAATATGTCTGGATTGGACTTGTTCAAGGGAATCTGGTTGATGAAGGAGAAACGATGAACTACTTCTCCATCTCGTTGCTCAAACTCGATTGTCTGTCCTTCCTGACGCGCCAGAGCCACTTGCTCAAACAGGTATTCGTGGTCACCTTTTTTGACGCTCAGGATGTAATGGAAGCCGTACTTCTCCAACTCACGAATATGAGGAGCATTGGGGCTCAAGGCATCCTCAGTGATGGTAAAGGACAAATGAGGATGATCTTGCTTCAACTGGGCCAGGAAACGCTTGGCTGCGTTACGCTCACAGTCGTTCTTGGTCTCTCCATCCTGCTTCATAATCGGTTCTGGCATCAACGGAATCACTTCCCGTCGGTCCGGGTGAATGATGACCCCACCCATCAGTTGATGATAGTAGGTCACCTCACCCGTCTTCTTGTTGACCTTTTGCAGACAGGAGGAACAGTGAACCTTCTTCGAGCTAAAGTACCCCGTGCCATCCAAAGAAACAAGGTAGCTGCCGCCCAGAAAGACAAACTTGTCCAGTTCTTTGCTCCGCTGAAGTTGCCGAAAAACATCCTTAAACACCGGACTGATGTCTATGGGCTCAACATCGTCGAGATTCGTGCGCATCTGCGTGTCGCAAGGCACATGCTCGATCCCATAGATGCTCTTCAGATTGTCATCTGTGGTTCGACGTTCGTCAAAGGCAAGCAGCGAAGGGTCTTTCAGCGAGAACATCGCAAATCCAGACATCAGGGTATCCGACAATGAGATCTTCGCATTCTCATCACGCTGGTCTCGTACCCGCTCAAATCCGGCCCGAACCAATGCGAATAGACCATCTGCTGATAGAAACTTGTTTGCTGCCATTGGAAAGACCTCCTGACTCTAAGACCCAAGAGGAACCAGTCGGTTCCCATCAAGCTTCACTTGCTCCAAGTATAGGCGAAATACTTGCAGATATCAAACCGGAGACCAAAACGGGAATTGCTGTGTTAATGCCAAGAGCATGTTCGGCGTGCTGAGCATCGGCGCCCAACTGAACCACCAGATCGCCGTTGCCGCCGACGGGCCTGATGCGGAAGAGGCCCTGGCGACTATCGGCGAATTGGTGGAGAGCGGATTTGGGGAGATGGAGGGAGTTCCGACAGCGCTCCCTGTGCCCACGTTGGAGCGAGCGCTGGTTAGGACAGGAGTAGCAGAAGCTCAGCCCATCATCTTGCCCTCTGAAGTTGGAGAGATGCGGGAGCTTCAGGGCATCACTGCTTCGACTGGCATCGCCATTGGCCCGGCGTACATTTACCAGCCGGAGGCGTTGACCGTCGAATGCTGGACGGTGGATGACCCGCAGGCCGAGTGGGCCCGCTTCGTCGAGGCGGTCGAACGAGCCAAGGCCGAGATCGGTGCTATCCGGGCCCAGGCTGCCGCCGAGGTGGGAGAGGCCGAGGCGGAGATCTTCACGGCCCACCAGTTGTTCCTGGAGGACCCCGCCCTGCTGGATCGGGTGCGAGGGCAGATCGAGGGAGAGGGTTCCAACGCTGAGGCGGCTCTAGCCGAAGTGGTGGCGAGCTACGCCGATCTTCTGCGGGGCATGGAGAGTGAGGTCTTCCGCCAGCGAGCCGCCGATGTCGAGGACGTGGGCCGGCGGGTGCTGCGCCTCTTGCTGGGCGTGAGGGAGACGTCTCTGGCCGAGCTGCCGAAGCCGGTGGTGGTAGTAGCCCACGACCTCACCCCCTCCGACACCGCCCAACTGGATAAGGAGCGAGCGCTGGGCTTTTGCACCGCCATCGGGGGCACGACCTCCCACACCGCCATCCTGGCCCGCAGCCTGGGCCTGCCAGCGGTGGTTGGCCTGGGGGATGTGGCACTGAGCATTCCCGACGAGGCCCCCTTGATCATTGATGGGAAGAGGGGCCTGGTGATCGTCAATCCAGATGAGAGCACGCTCGCCGAGTATCGCGCCCGCCAGGAGGCGTTGCTGGCCCAGCAGGTGGCTGCCAGGCGCGCGGCTCAACGCCCCGCTCAGACCCTCGATGGGCAGCGGGTGGAGGTGGTGGCCAACGTCGGCGACGTGGCCTCGGCTAGGGTCGCCCTGGAGCACGGCGCCGAGGGGGTGGGGCTGCTGCGCACCGAGTTCCTCTACCTCGACCGCACCACCATGCCCAGCGAGGAGGAGCAGTACGAAGCCTACCGCGCCGTCGCTGAGCTCATGGGCCAGCGGCCCCTGGTCATTCGCACCCTGGACATCGGCGGCGACAAGCAGTTGCCCTACCTGGACATCGGGGAAGAACAGAACCCTTTCCTGGGCTGGCGGGCCATCAGGCTTTGTCTGGAGCGGACAGACCTCTTCAAGGCCCAACTGCGGGCCATCCTGCGGGCTGGTCGTGGGCATAACGTCAAGGTGATGTTCCCCATGATCGCCGACGTGGGGGAGGTGCGTCGGGCCAGGGGCATCCTGGCCGAGGCAAGGGCCGAATTAGAGGCCGAGGGCGTTCCCATCGCTTCCGGAGTTGAGGTGGGGATCATGGTGGAGGTGCCGGCGGCGGCTTTGGCCGCCGATGTGCTGGCTGAAGAGGTGGACTTTTTCAGCATCGGCACCAACGATTTGATCCAGTACACTATGGCCTGTGACCGCACCAACGAGAAGGTCGCTTATCTCTACCAGCCGCTGCACCCGGCCATCCTGCGGTTGATCAAGCAGGTGATCGAGGCTGCTCACGCGGCCGGCAAGTGGGTCGGCATGTGCGGGGAGATGGCCGGTCAGCCCGAAGCCATCCCCATCCTGTTGGGCCTGGGGCTGGACGA
Source organism: Anaerolineae bacterium (assembly GCA_034431315.1). Taxonomy (GTDB): domain Bacteria; phylum Chloroflexota; class Anaerolineae; order VGOG01; family VGOG01; genus JAUWOY01. The sequence continues at coordinate 63,851 of DAOUDK010000032.1, read as the reverse complement.
GTTCAGCATGAGTGCGGTCGCCATCCCCAGAGCCAAGTCGCTGATCGCGGCGATAACTCTGGAGAAGGCGCGAGAAGCGGCTGCTGAGGTGCTCACCATGTCCACGGCAGGCCAGGTACGGAGCTATGCTGAGGAGCTCATAAACTCGCTGCCGAGAGCGTTTGGAGTTAGGGACAACCCGTAGGCGAAACCGGGCAGTTGGGGTTGCAAAACAGCTATTAAAGTAGGCTAATTCCCCGTCGCCTGGTCGAGCGGCTGCATTGGATAGCATTGATCGGTCTGGTGCTGTTGCCCTGTGTGGGCATCATCCCCGAAGGGTATCGAAGATGGATCACCTGCCACCGGGTGGGGTGGCAGGTGTGGTTGGAGGAGTTCGGCTTGCCGGGAAAATTCGGAACAAAGGAGTTTAACCATGACGTATGAATTACTGGCACCTATGGCGAGTATCTCTGCACTGTTGTTTGCGGCTTACTCGGCCTGGCGCGTTCTTAAAGGGGAAACCGGCACCGCTCGCATGAACGACATTTCCGACACAATCCGAGATGGTGCTATGACCTATCTGAGGAAGCAGTATAAAACGATAGCCATCTTTGTGACTATATCGGCGATAGCCTTGGGCTTTACCTTGGGTGCCTTCACCGCCTTGGCTTTCGTTACCGGTGCGATTTTCTCTGCGCTAGCCGGGTACATAGGCATGGCTGTGGCGGTAAGGGCCAACGTCAGGACAACCCAGGCGGTGAGGAGCGGGTTGTTGGGTGGGGCATTGATGACCGCCTTTCAGGGCGGAACGGTGATGGGCATGATGGTCGTTGGCCTGGCGCTATTAGGCGTCTATCTCCTGTATCTTGCCAGCGGGGACCCCTTTGAGGTCGTTGGGTTTGGCGTCGGGGCGAGTCTGGTGGGTTTGTTTGCGCGGGTGGGCGGAGGCATTTACACCAAGGCGGCCGATATAGGGGCCGATCTGGTGGGTAAGATCGAGGCAGGCATACCGGAGGACGATCCGAGAAATCCCGGCGTGATAGCGGACCTGGTGGGCGACAACGTCGGCGACGTGGCCGGGATGGGGGCGGATTTGTTCGAATCCAACGTGGGCAGCATCCTGGCCGCCATGCTCATAGGTGTGATGAGGGTGAGGGAATATGGAGTGGAGGGCGTGGCCTTCCCCTTGGCGTTTCAAGCAGCGGGGATTTTTGCGACGATCCTTGGAATGCTTTTGGTGAGAGCATGGAAAGGGGCCCATCCACAGACAGCTCTCAATAGGGGGATGTTCGCCTCTGGCATTTTGGCCACCATAGCAGCCTGTTTCCTGGCACAAGGGATGTTCGGCAGGTTGAACGTGTTTTACGCCGCGCTGTCGGGCATAACGGCCGCCGTCTTGCTTGGCTTGATCACCCAACACTACACCTCATCGGATAAGTCCCCGGTACGGGCGATTGCCAAGTCGTCTCAAACCGGATCCGCTACCACCATCCTCGCCGGCCTGGCGATGGGGATGAAGAGCGCTGCTCTCCCTGTCCTCGTCATCTGCGGGGCGATTCTTCTGGCATACAAGTTCGCCGGCGTGTACGGCGTGGCAATCGCCGCACTGGGGATGCAGTCCATAGCCGGGATTATCGTCGCTGTGGATGCCTTTGGCCCCATCGTGGATAACGCCAGCGGGATCGCGGAGATGGCCGGCCTGGGCCCAGAGGTTAGAAGGACTACCGATGCGCTTGACGCAGTGGGCAACACGACCAAAGCCATCTGCAAGGGGTTCGCCATAAGCGATGCGGGGTTCGAAACAATCGCTTTGTTCTTTGTCTACATGTTGCATGCGCGCCTCGAGACAGTCCTCCTCACCGACCCTGTGGTCGTAATCGGGCTGTTCATCGGGGGCATCTTGCCCTTTGTCTACTGCGGCCTATGTCTGCAGGCGGTGGGAACGACGGCCTTTCAGATGGTTGAGGAGATACGAAGACAATTTAGAGAGATTCCAGGCCTGAAGGAGGGAAAGGCCAGGCCGGATTACGCCAGGTGCGTGGACATAAGCACGGCCGCCGCCCTGAGAAATTTGCTCGCTCCTGGCCTCGTAGCGATAGCTACCCCCATCATCATAGGTTTCACCATCGGACCGGAAGCCGTAGGAGGTTTGTTAATTGGCAGCATCGTGACCGCCTTTCCTATGGCAATATTCATGGCTTACTCAGGCACAGCTTGGGATAACGCCAAGAAATTCATCGAGGAAGGCCACCTGGGCGGCAAAGGCTCGCCAACACACCACGCGGCGGTTGTTGGAGATAACATAGGAGACCCCTTCAAGGACACGGCCGGCCCTTCGCTGGATGTGCTGATGACAATCCTGACCACGGTTTCAATTCTGTTCTCCGCCCTGTTCTTGAGGAGGCTATCACTATACTGAGGCGCTACCGATGTGCATACAGATTCTCCGACAGTGGTGGAGCACCTGCTGGCCATCGGCGCACCTGAGGAGGTGCACATCCAGTGGTCGGCTAACGAGAAGGTGGCCTTCGAGACGGCGCTGGGAGCAGTTGGTCGGGCAGCGGGCACTGGTTTGCATGAGAGGGTAGTAGGGGCTGTAGATATGTGGGCAACTTGGAGTGCAGCAGAGAGTTGTCCACATATCCATTTTACGTGAGTGATACGGCATCTTGACAATACCTGACCTAAGTGCTACAATATCTCTGCCGCCGAGCACCGCTAGCCCAGCGTTGCAGCGGCGTTTGTTTTTATGTATACGGTGTGGAGGTGCAACGATGACCAATGGCAAACTCCAGGCCGGTGGCCTGATCCAGAGGGACCACCTGGCCATGATTGGTATAATGGACATCCCATCGCGCCCGGGCATAGGTGGCAAGCTCTTCTCTGCGCTGAGCGACCAGGGAATCAACGTCGAACTCGTTGTGCACCTGATTGATCTGGAGGAGAAGGATCACATCGTCCTGGGCGTAGATCGGGATGACCTGAACCAGGCATTGGCGGTGACCGAGCGCATACGGGAGGAGGTCGGAGGGAAAGCTGTTACCAGCGACCCTGAAGTGGCGTCAGTGAGCCTTTTCGGCTTTGATTTTCGCGAACAGCGCGGCGTCGCCAGCCGGATGTGCAAGGCGCTGGGCGATTGCAACATCAACATCCGTGCCATTAGTACCTCCCTCTCGACCATCACTTGTGTGATTGAGGCCCATCGCCTGGACGAAGCCGTCCATGCGCTGCGTGATGCATTCACGTTGCCCTGACAGGAACCCTATGAGTATGCAACCTGTGGTGAGCAAAGTCGAACCACAACTTAATCTTGGTACCATCGTGCGCATCATCGGCCCGGTGGTAGACGTCTCTTTTGAGGGCGGGGAATTGCCGGCCCTGTTGACCGCGTTGGTCGTTCGCAACGGCCAACACAGCGTCACCATTGAGGTGCTGGAACACCTCGACCGTCACACGGTGCGCGGCATTGCGATGGAAGCGACGGCCGGGCTGCGCCGCAATATGACGGTCGAGGACACTGGAGACCAGATACGGGTGCCAGTGGGGAGAGAGACACTGGGGCGCGTGTTCAACGTGCTGGGACAGCCTATAGACGAAGGGCCGCCCCTGGGTGAGGTTCAGATGCAGAGCATCCACCAACCGGCGCCACCTTTCGTTCAGCAGCAGCCCTCGACGGAGATCTTCGTCACCGGGTTGAAAGTCATTGATTTGCTGGCCCCTTACGTGCGCGGCGGCAAAATCGGCCTGCTGGGCGGCGCCGGCGTGGGCAAGACGCTGCTGATTATGGAACTGATCCGCCACACTTCGGCCGAGCACCGGGGCGTTTCGGTCTTTGCCGGCGTGGGCGAACGCACCCGCGAGGGTAACGAACTCTACCTGCAGATGAAGCGCACGGGTGTGCTCAACGACGCTGTGCTGGTCTTTGGGGAGATGAATGAGCCGCCGGGGGCGCGTTTCCGGGCAGCGTTCACGGCCCTGACCATGGCCGAGTACTTTCGCGACGTCGAGCATCAGGACGTATTGCTCTTTATTGACAACATCTTTCGCTACATCCAGGCCGGCGGCGAAGTGTCGGCCCTGCTGGGGCGTCTGACCAGCGCCGTGGGCTACCAGCCCACGTTGGCCACCGAGGTGGGCGCGCTGGAGGAGCGCATCGTCTCCACGTCCAGCGGCGCCATCACCTCTGTGCAGGCAATCTACGTGCCGGCCGACGACCTGACTGACCCGGCGCCCGCTTCGACCTTTGCACATCTCGACGCCACGGTGGTGCTCTCGCGCCAACTGGCCAGCCAGGGCTTTTATCCGGCCGTTGACCCATTGGAATCGAATTCGCGCCTCCTCGATCCGCGCATCATCGGCGACGAGCACTATCGGGTGGCGACGCGCGTGCGCGAGATATTGACGCGCTACGAGGAACTGCGCGATGTGATCGCCATCCTGGGCATCGAGGAGCTGGCCGAGGAAGACCGGCTGCTGGTGCGGCGCGCGCGCAAGGTGCAACGTTTTCTCACCCAACCCTTCTTCGTCGCCGAGGAATTTACCGGGCAAGCGGGGGTCTTTGTGCCCCTCGAAGAGACAGTGCGCGGTTTCAAGATGATCGTTGACGGCGAGTTGGACGACATCCCAGAGCAGGCTTTCTATATGACCGGCGACATCAACAGCGTGCTGCGCAAGCGAGAGCAACGGCATGGCTAAGACAATGCAGTTGGAGATCGTCACCCCCGACGAGATTATCTTGAACACCGATGTAGAGGCGATTCGCGTGCAACTCCCCGACGGCTGGTGGGGTATCCTGCCGGGACACGCGCCCTTTCTGGCACACGTCGTTGCCGGCATCATGCTTTATCGCCGGCAGGGAGACACCCGCTACGTGGCCCTGTACCAGGGCACGATTGAAGTGCAGCGACACCCTGCCAAGCCAAACCGCGTGCTGGTGTTGACGGCCGCTGCCGAAGAAGGCGAAGACCTGGCGGTGTTGGAACGTGCGCTGGAGCGACAACGCGCTCGGCTAAACCAGATCGCCCGGGAAGCCCACATCGAATTCACGCGGGCGCGGATGGCCCTGGAGCGGGCGCTGCGCGAGACGGCGGAATTGCCTCCGCTGGAGCCAACTATCTGAACAATTCGTTCGTAGTGACGACTTCAGTCGTCCACATCAAGCGACTGAAGTCGCTACTACGAACTCTCGTGAGAGGAAGAATGGACGACGAGCGATCCCCCCCAACGCCCCAACAGCCAGAGGACAGGCCCGAAAGTTTTTGGCGCCTGGCTGCCCAGGCAACCACGCTGGGCTGGAACCTGGTAGTGCCCATCGTGGGCGGCGTGCTGCTGGGACGCTACCTTGACGACCTGTTCGACAAGGAGTTTACCTGGACCCTCTCACTGCTGTTTATGGGCGTGGCTGTGGCGTTCAACAACCTGTACGCCATGTACAGCGAGCACAGCGACACCGAACCGCTCCAGAAACGTCGCCAGAAGAAGACCAAAGAGAGTGAGAACCATGCAGAGAATAAGTAACCCGCGCACCCTGGTGCTCCTGATCGTGCTGGTCATCGGCCTGGCTGTGGTCAGCAACCTGCTGCAGGGGCCGGCTGAAGAAGCCGAAGAGCCCAACGTCGCCGAAGAGATTACTCCTTATGTGGTCTTTACCGTGGGGCCGTTAGAGGTGACCTCGACGGTCGTCAACACCTGGGCGATGATGCTCCTGCTCGGCGTAGGGGCCTACCTGATCGGGCGCAACCTCAAGCCACGACCTGGTCTGGTGCAGAACATGCTGGAGTGGATCGTCGAAACCATCGAAAAGTTGATCCGCGAAATGGTGGGCGTCGAGGACACGGCGATTTTCCTGCCCGTCGTGGGCACGCTGGCCTTTTTCATCGGCACCGCGAACTTGATAGGCTTGCTCCCCGGCCTGAAATCTCCCACGCCGGACATCAACACGCCGCTGTCCATGGCGCTGGTCGTCTTTTTCAGCGTGCCCTATTTCGGGGTTCGCACGCGCGGCGTGTGGGGTTATCTCAAGCATTACGTCGAACCGATCTTCTTGATGCTGCCCATCGAAATCGCCGGCGAGATCGCGCGCACCTTTTCGCTCACCTTTCGACTGTTCGGCAATATCATGGGAGAGGAGATCATTATCAGCATCATGTTTATCGTGATGCCGCTCTTCGTGCCGGTGCCGATGATGCTGTTCAGCATCTTCACCGGCCTGCTGCAAGCGTACATCTTTACACTTCTGACCTGTGTGTATATCGGCGGAGCGGTCAAAGCGCACAAGTAGAACACAAATCACAACAAGGAGGAATAAAATGGACTGGAATAACCTGCCGTGGGATAAGATCTTTATCTTGTTGACGGTCTTGATCTCTGGGCTGGGCGTCATTGTAGGTATCGTCGTGCCGGCCATCGGGCAGATGGTTGTCGCCTCGGCCGGGCTGAAAGCAATTGCCCGGCAGCCCGAAGCGGGCGACCGCATCAACAGCATCGTGCTGCTCTCTCTGGCTATGCTGGAGTCGCTGGCCATCTACGTGTTGGCGGTCATCTTGATCCTGATCTTTGCCAACCCGATGCTCAAGCACATCATCGGCGAATAGCGAATGGCGAATAGCGGCTAGCAGTCATCGAAGTACGTTGACTGCTAGCTGCTGACCGCCGACTGGGGGTGGTTATGCTGAACATTAACCTGAGCACACTGCTTCTCCAGGTCGCCAATTTCCTCATCATGGTCTTTATCCTGGCCCGCTTTCTCTTCAAGCCACTGAAAGAGATGCTCGATAAGCGTGCGAGCCGGGTGACCAGGGCGGTGGATGAGGCAGAAAAGGCTACTCGTGAAGCCGAAGCGTTGAGGCTGGAGTACGAGAAAAAGCGCGGGAACATTGACGCGGAAATTGCGGCGCTCAGGAACGAAGCACGCATAGTCGTTGATGAAACGCGGCAACAGATGCTCCAGGAGGCCTACCAGGAGATCGAGGCCATGCGTGCGCGCGCCAAAGAGGAACTCGAACAACAGCGCGCCGACGCGCTGCGCCTGCATCGCAGCAAGATCGGCGAACTGGTGACTGTACTCACCCGGCGCATGATGGAAGGCATCCTCAACCCACAACTCCATCAGGCTTACCTGGATGCCTTTCTGGATCAATTGCGCTCGATGCAGTTGGACGGACGCATCTCCATCAGCGGCGAAGAGACCATTTCGGCCGAACTGATCACAGCGACCCTCCTGACCCAGGAAGACAAAGAGCGGATCGGGACCACGTTAGAGACAGTGGTATCCCAACCCATTGACCTGGCCTGCCGTGTTGATGCCGGCCTGATCGCCGGCGCGATGGTGCGCCTGGGCGACACGCTGATTGACGGCAGCCTGCAGGGGCAACTCCAACAACTGCGCAGCCGGTACGAGGAAGAAATTGAGTAAGCCCGCTAAATCCTCTCCATTGCATATACATACGGCCGACCTGCTCAACCTCATCGCTCGTCTGGGCGATGAGCAGCACTACCAACTCCGCCAGATCGAACTTGCGTACGATCTCAAAACCGGGTACCATCTTTCGGCTTTGCGTGGGCTGATTGACCAGTACCGTTACCGCTTGTCGGCGCAGAGCGTGGGCTCGGTCAAACAGGTGGGCGATGGCGTGGCTATCGTCTCTGGTCTGGGCGGCGTGATGGCGGACGAGTTGGTCTTGTTCCCCGATGGCACTTATGGCCTGGCGCTGGACCTCGATCAGGACCACGTGGGCTGCGTGCTCCTGGGGACTGACGAGAACATCCACGCGGGCGACCTTGTGAAAGGGACGGGGCGGGTGATTGATGTGCCGGTGGGCGAACCGCTTCTGGGGCGCGTGGTCAATGCGTTGGGCCAACCCATTGACGACCTGGGGCCGCTGGAGGCCCCGGAGAGAATCGTGCGTCGCCCCGTAGATCACCCGGCGCCAAGCTTTATCCGGCGTGCGCCGGTCAGCGAACCGCTGCAGACCGGCATCAAGGCCATTGACTCGGTCATCCCGTTGGGACGCGGACAGCGGGAGTTGATCATCGGCGACCGGCAGATCGGCAAGACCGCCATTGCCGTTGACACGGTCATCAACCAGCGCGACCAGTCTGTCACCTGCATCTACGTCTGCATTGGGCAAAAGATGTCTACCGTGGCGCAGATGGTAGAGACGTTTCGTGAACATGACGCGCTGGACTACACCACGGTCGTGGTCGCCAGCGCCGAGGAACCGCCCTCGATGGCCTACCTGGCCCCCTATGCTGGCTGCGCCATGGCCGAAGCATTCATGTACGCCGGCAAGCACGCGCTGATCGTCTACGATGACCTGACCAAACACGCCATCGCTTACCGCCAGCTTTCATTGTTGCTGCAGCGACCGGCAGGGCGCGAGGCCTATCCCGGCGACATCTTTTATCTGCACTCGCGCCTGCTCGAACGCTCCGCCCGTCTCTCCGCCGCTTATGGCGGGGGAAGTATGACCGCCCTGCCCATCATCGAGACCCAGGCTGGCAACATCGCGGCCTACATCCCCACCAACCTCATCTCCATCACCGACGGGCAGATTTACCTGACCACACAACTCTTCAATCAGAACATCCGCCCGGCCATAGACGTGGGGCTCTCCGTTTCCCGCGTGGGCGGCGCGGCGCAGAACCACGCCATGCGCGCCGTGTCGCGCCACCTGGCGCTGGACATCGCCCAGTTCCTCGAGCTGCAGATCTTTTCCCGCTTTGGCACCGAACTGGACAAAGCCACGCGCGAACAGTTGGCACGCGGAGAGCGGATACGTGCAATCCTGACTCAACCTCAGTACGAGCCGATTCCGGTCGCGCACCAGGTGGTTGTTATCTACGCCGCCGGGCAGGGATACCTGGACGATGTGCCAATTGAGCAGGTGCGCCGTTTCGAGACGCTTTTGCTCAAGTTTTTGCAACAGCAATGCTCCGGCTTGCTGGCCGAGTTCTCCATCGGTCACTGGAACCCCCACCTGGAGACAGACCTACGGAACGCGCTGGAGCGTTTCAAGGAGCAGGTATGGCGCAGGTAGCCAGCGAGATTCAGCGGCGTCTCCAGAGCCTGGAGGACATTCGCCATCTATTGCGCTCCATCCGGGCCATGGCGGCCATCCGCTGGCGACGGGCGCGGGCGCGGTTGCGTTCAGCGCAACAATACGCCAGCGCCGTAGACCAGCAACTCGCCCTGGCCACGACCTTCTCCACGGCGCTGACGCGAGGTGTGCATCATCCTCTTGGGGAAGGCGTCTCCGACGCCGAAGGGAGCGTGGGACTGATCGCGTTGACCTCCGACCGGGGGCTGTGCGGCACATTCAACGTCGGCCTGGTGGCCCACGCCCTGGACTTCATCGGGCGCGAGCGGGAGGGGGGAAGAGAGATCAAGGTCATCGCCCTGGGAGGATATGGGGAACGATTTTTCCGCCGCGCCGACTGTGAGTTGCTCCATACGCAGCATTTCCCGCTCACCCACGCCGTCTCCTTCGTCGAAGCGCGCGACATCGTGGCCAAAGTCAAGCATTTCTACGAGGCAAAAGCGTTTGATACGCTCTACCTGATCTACAACCAATTCGTCTCATTTGGCCGTTACCAGCGGGTCGAGGTGCGCTTACTACCACCTGACCTCGCCGCCGTCTGGCGCAGCGTCCGGGAATCGTCGCTGGGCGGGCAACCCCTCGTGCCAGAGGATCTGATCCTGGGCACGCCGCCGCAGGATCTCCAGGATTTCCTTCTATGGGAACACCTGGCCGTGCAGGTCTACCTGGCACTGATTGAATCTATGGTCAGCGAGCAGGGAGCACGTTTACAGACGATGGACGCTGCCATCACCAACCTGGACGAACGCGTGGAGAAGTTGCAACTCCAATACCACGCTATCCGTCAAGAGAGCATCACCCGGGAAGTGTTGGAGGTGCAAAGCAACGCACGCGGCAGGCGTTCCTACGGGATGGCGGGCTCCTGACGCTGAGAGAGGTGCTTATGAAGTTCTTGAGCGTTGACATCGTTCCCGACCTGCCGCTGGTGAGGGCTGATCCGGATCAAATGAAGCCGGTTTTGAGGGGTTCTATCGTACGATCAACGCCAAGGCCGTCTGCCCACTGGGCACCGGCATAGGCCTGTCTATCGTCAAATGCACGATAGAGAACTACGGGGGGAAGGTTTGGGTGGAATCGGAACTGGGCCGGGGGAGCAAGTTCACTTTCATTTTACCCAGGGCACGCTGGCGGTGAGCACAGGGTTGTGTTGAGCAAAGAGGCCGGGTTTCTGGGAGAAACCCGGCCTCTATCTTTCTTTGGCCCTCAAACCCGCGCCAGCACCTTGGCCGGGGAGACGATCAGCCGTCCCAGCCCTAACTGCCCCTCGTCAATCCCTACCCTTTAGTCCTTTGACTATGGACTGTGGACTGTGGACTGATCTTTTGCAGAAGGGGCTCGGCGCTGACGAAGTGTTTGTCCAATCCGAGGGCGGACGGCTCCAGGCCAAAGGCCAGGCCCATCAACTGGGTAAAATACAGAATGGGCAGGTCGTAGTCCTGGCCGTACTGCTCGCCTGTCTGCCGCTGGCGCATGTCCAGGTTGGCCTGACACAGCGGACAGGCCACCACGATGGCCTGCGCTCCCACTTCCTTGGCATTGTCCAGTATCTTGTGACACATGTCCATGACAATGGGCAACTGGGTGAAGACCAGCGACACTCCGCAGCACTCGGTCTTGTACGACCAATCCAGGCTCTCGCCCCCCAGGGCCTGCACCAAACGATCCATGCTCATCGGGTACTCGTAATCCGTCACGCCGGTGAGCTCCGGCGGGCGGGTGATGACACATCCATAGTAGCACACCACCTTCAGCCCCTCCAGCGGCCGGGTGACGGCAGCGGCCACCTTCTCAATCCCCACCCGCTCGGTGATGGTGGTCAGCAGGTGATCCACGGTCAGCTCCGGCGAAGGGGTGTACTTCGTCTGGGCGACCACCTGCTCCCTCAGCTCAGGATCGGCGGCCACGTCGCGCATGGCGGTGCGCAAGCGAATGAAGCAGGAGGGGCAGGGCACGGTAACGTACGATTGGCCGTCCTGCTCGATGAGGGCCAGGCTCTTCAGGGGCATGACCGTGGACAGGAGGTGGTCGGTGGAGTGGGTGGGTGTGGTGCCGCAGCATACCCAGCCGTTGGGTTCGACCAGTTCCAGGCCGATCTCCTCGGCGATGGCCCTGGTGGACATATCGTACTCGATGGCCGTGCTGTGCAGGCTGCAACCTGGATAGTAGGCCACTGTCTGGCGCCCGGGGGCCGGGGCTGTTTTTCGCCTGTGTTTCGCGCGACGGCTCAGCGGCGGCAATGGTTTGAGCTTGCCCATCCTGAGCATCTTGAGGGCCAGCGGCACGTCCCTGCTGAAAAGCTGCTCGCGGTCCAGGTCGCCCGACAAGGCCATGCGCAGGTACAGCTCGGCCATCAGTCCGGCCTCGTACATGCGCCCGAAGAGCTTGATGCCCCGCAGGGCCGCGGCGTAGAAGGCAGGCACAGGCCGCACGGCCGGCTCGACGCCCTCGCGCGCGGCCATGATCTTCAGGGCATCCATAATACGCGGCAGGTCTACCCCCTGCGGGCAGCGGGTGGAGCAGGTCTCGCAGGCGGCGCACAGCCAGATGGTCCTGGAGCGGAGGACTGTCTCCTTCTGACCGAACTGCACGGCTCGCAGCAGGCGGTGCGGCGTCAGGTCAAAGTAGTCGGCCACCGGGCAGCCGGCTGTGCACTTTTTGCATTGATAGCACAGATAAACGTTTTCGCCGCACGCCTCTTGAACCTGGCGGGCCAACTCGCCCCGATACGTTATCGCCACTGTCCCTCCATTTCGGGTTCTTCATTCCGCAATCCGCAATCGCCAATCCGCAATTGATTAGGAACCGATTAGTATTCCCCGGGCATGTTCTGCAGTTCCTCGAGGGTGAACACCGGCCCGTCCTTGCACACGTACTTGTTGCCTATGTTGCAGCGCCCACACTTCCCGATACCGCACTTCATGCGCATCTCCAGCGAATTGATGATCCGGCCTGGCGGGAAGCCTAGCTCGTTGAGAACGGGGATGGAGAACTTGATCATGATGGGCGGGCCACAGACCACGGCCACGGCGTTGTCCGAACTGGGGGCCACCTCCTTGAGGATGGTGGGCACGTACCCGACCAGTCCGGTCCAGCCCTCGTCTCCTTCGTCCACCGTCACGTAGAGCTGCAAGTCATCTCGTCCAGCCCAGGCTTCGAGATCGTATTTGTAGATCAGCTCTCCTGGGCTGCGGGCGCCGTAGATGACGATGAGATCCCCGAAGCGTGCCCGGTTTTCGGGGTGCAGGATGTACTTGGTCAGCGAGCGCAGGGTGGTGAAGGCGAATCCGCCGGCGACGATGACCACGTTGCTCCCCTCCAGCATGTCCATCGGGAAGCCGTTACCGTAGGGGCCCCTCACCCCAATGGTCGCCCCCTCCTCGCAGTTGTGCAGGGCGCTGGTCACCACCCCCGTCCGCTTGATGGTGAACTGAACGTACCCCGTCTCCATCGGCGAGGAGGCGATGCCAATGGGGCACTCCCCCGCCCCCAGCACCGACAGCTCGGCAAACTGGCCGCATCGAAACATGAAGCTATCCCTGTCCGCGTCGTCGCGGAAAACGAGCTCGAAGGTCTTGATGTCTCGGGCCTCGTTCTCGTCAGTGATCTTTCGGATGACAACCGGATAGGGCAGGTATGGATTGCGTGTTGGGTGTTGCGTGTTGCGTATTTCGGAGTAGTCCATTTTGGCTTGATTCCGTGTCCTGCAGTCAGCTATTCCGTAATCGGATGGCGTTGAGCAGTTCTCGAAGGTCCATATTCACCGGGCACTCGCGCACACAGCGGCCGCAGCCCACGCAGGCCACTTCCCCGAAGTTCTCGACGAAGTACCTGAACTTGTGCATCATCCGCTGCCGCATCCGCTCCCTGCCCGACGGCCGGGGGTTGTGGCCCGAGGCGTGGAGGGTGAACAGGGGGAACTGGCAGGAATCCCAGTTCCGCACCCGCCGCCCCTGGGCGTTTACCGCCTCGTCCACGATGTCGAAGCAGTGGCAGGTGGGACACAGATAGGTGCACACCGCGCACCCCAGGCACTTCTCGTGCAGCTCGTCCCAGAAGGGGTCGTCGTACATCTTGTCCAACTGCTCTTTGACCCCCTCCACGCTCGGCCCCGAGACCGCCTGCTGGGCGCGGGCGGCGATCTCTGCTTTCAGATTCACGTCCGCTGCCTCTGCCTGGCGGAAGTGGGGGCTGCCGGCCACCAGCGCCTCCCCTCGCTCGGTGATAGCCTCCGCCAGGTAACGGTCGCCCAGGTCGGTGAACAGCAGGTCCAGCCCATTCACAGCGAAAGGCCCCTCGCCGAGGGCGGTGCAGAAGCAGGTGCTCAGGGGCAGGTTACAGCCCAGCCCGATGATCATGGTGTTCTCCCGCCGGGTCAAGTAGTAGGGGTCCTGGTAATCGGGCGCGTCGAACACCTTGTCCAGTAGGATCAGGCTTCTGGCGTCACAGGGCCGAATGCCGAAGACTACCCTCCGCTCGTCTGGCAGGGGTACGACGGTGATCTCGCCCTCCTGGTAGGCGAACAGCATCTCCGAGCAGGGGAAGAAGATCTCCTTGGGTGCCCGCTTGGAGTTGCGGAAATCCAGGAGGGCCTCATCCCCCCCGCTGATGGGCTCGAAGCTGACCAGGCCGGCCCGCTTGACGGGAGCGAACAGCCGGTGCGCCTTGAGCAGGTCATCAAGGAAATTTCTTATGACGTTCTTGCCTATTAGTCTGTTACTCATCGGCTCTCCGGACTAAGGACTGAGGACCAAGGACTGGGGACTATTTGATAAACTCCTGCGGGTCATCTGGCCGGAACGTGGCCAGGGCTGGTACGGTTTCCAGATGCAGGCCCGCCTCGTAACCGTACAACTCGCGCACGTCCTTCTCCAGCTTCTTCACCAGCGCTCGCAGGTCAATGTGCATCGGACAGGCGCGGACGCAGGCTCCGCAATCCAGGCATCGCCCGGCGACGTGATAGGCGCGCACTATGTGAAAGGCCATCACGTCCGACAGGTCGTCGCCCTTACCGAACCAGCAGGGCTGAGTTTGATCCACGAAACACTCGGCGCAGTAGCAGCACGGGCAGGCCTCCCGGCAGGCGTAGCAGCGGATGCAGCGACTGAACTCATTGGCGAAGTAGGCCCATCGCTCGTCTGCGGTCTGGGCCTCCAGCGCTCGCACCGCCGCATACTCGTCGGCGTCTTCCACCTCTGGCACCGGCTCGCCGATGAACACGTCGTACAGGGGGGGATTCCGATGGCGGCACGTGGCGCAGCCATCGCGCAGCACGTTGCCCAGGTCCAGCGTCTCCTCAAAACCCTCGCCGCGCAGGGTGATCACCCCTTCGCTGACGTCCGCTTCCAGCACCTCGCGCCCGTCCAACTGCGCCTCAATCTTGGCGCGATCTATCACCCCCTGGCAGGGCACACCGATGACGATGACGTCCTCTCTGGCGATCTGCCGCTCCACGATCTCGCCGACGATGGAGCGCGCATCGCACCCTTTGGCCACAATCCCCACTTTGCCCGTTGCGCGGTGAAGGTACGTGGCCAGGTTGTTCTCGCAACAGGGATTCCACACCAGCCTCTCCGCTTCATCAGGGCTTCTGATAAAGCAGGGACTAGTACGAAGGGGTAAGGATCCCTTTTCGTATCCAATTATCAGGTCAACTTTCTCATCGCGGAGAAGTGATCTCGCCACCTCTCTTAGCTGTGGAGAAAGGTCTCCCATACCTCACCGCTCCTAGAACCATCACTCGGAAGCAAGTTTTTCCTTCGCCAGGAACTCCTCCGGCGTCAAGATGGCGATCTCATCCTTCACCACTCGAAAATGCCTGACGTTCCTGGTTATGATGGTATCAACGTTGTTCAACTTGGCCGTGTGGAACTGGATAGCATCCTCGAAACCCGAAAAGCGCCGGTCGGCAAGGGCTAAGTCCACCACCTCCGCTGAGAAATCAAGAATTTTTAGCTCCCTGGTGACTCGCTTCGTTTCTTGTCTGGCCTTGGCATCGCCCAACCGCCGGCGGAAATAATAGATGACCGCCACCGTCCAGGCTGCGACACAACCCTCTGATTTTGGATCTCGAAAGTGCTTTAGTACGGCGTAGCTACTCTCCCAATTCTGCCGCCGTCTGACTACGTCTTCGAAGATGTTAACATCAATCAAGGCCGGCATATCCGTAGACTTCCTCCAATACGCTTGCTAAATATCCCATTTCATCCTCGATGGGAATATCCTCATCAATGCCAACCGATCTGAGCAAGTCGTAGTCAATCTCAATGTCAGGATGCTTCGCTCGCACCTCAGCGGCCAGAGCCTCAAGCCTCAGCTCCTCAATATCCCTCTTCGCCCTCCCCAGTCTAGCCTGATCAACTTGTTGGGGGGCTCTCTCTAGGAATTTGAGGAAGGCCAGTACACCTCTATCGAACTCCTGGACCGTGATTGTCGCCGTTGTCTCCATCTTTTTCCTCCCAGCCTATCATTACTTGCCCTTTACCAACCTCTCCGCCGGGCCAAGGGCCTTCACCGTCTCAACTACATCTTTAACCACCTGCGAGAACTTCTCCCCCTCGGCGGCCGACACCCACGAGAAGTTCACCCGGCCGGGCTCGATCCCCACGAACTCGAGCAGATTCTTCAGGAGGGCGAACCGCCGGCGGGCGTAGTAGTTTCCGCTGATGTAGTGGCAATCGCCGGGATGGCAGCCCGAGACCAGCACCCCGTCGGCGCCGTGCTGCAGGCTCTTGATGATGTACAGCGGGTTAACCCGGCCCGAGCAGGGGACGCGTACGATGCGGACGTTGGGCGGGTACTGGATGCGGCTGATGCCAGCCAGGTCGGCCCCGGCGTAACTGCACCAGTTGCACAGAAAGGCGATGATCCTGGGTTCCCAATTGGTCTGTGGCTCAACCTCGACAGACATATCTTCTCCCTGACGTGTTGCGTGTTGCTAAAGCGCATTGATGGCGGCCACGATCTGGGCGTCGGTGAAGCCTTGCAGGTCAATGGCCCCGCTGCGGCAGCCAGCCGCACAGGCCCCACAGCCCTTGCACAAAGCCTCGTTGACCTGCGCGGCCATAATGCCGCGCCGCTCATCCACCAGGATTACCTCCACCGCTTTGTAGGCGCACACCAACTCGCACAGGCCGCAGGCGCTACAGCGAGCGATGTTGACCCTGGGGATGATCCCCTCGGCTTCGATCTTCTCCTTGGTCAGCACGGTGAGGGCTCGCGAGGCGGCGGCGTTGGCCTGGGCGATGGTCTCGTCCATAAACTTGGGGGCGTGGGCCAGCCCGCAGACGAACACCCCCCCGGTGGCGAAGTCCACCGGCCGCAGCTTGACGTGTGCCTCCAGGAAGAAGCCGTCATCGTTCAGCGGTATCTTGAGCATCTGGGCCAGAACCCTGTTCCCTGACGACGGCACGATGGCCACGCTCAGGGCCAGCAGGTCGGCGTCAATAACCAGCTCCTCGCCCGCCGCCGAATCCCAAACCCTCACCCTCAGAACTTCCTTGCCGGCATCGTTTTCCCTGACAACTTCGGGCTTCCTATCCTCGTCGTAGGGGACGAAGATCACCCCGCGCTCCCTGGCCTCTCGATAGAAGTCCTCCTTGAAGCCGTAGGTCCTAACGTCGCGGTACAGCACGAATATGTCCGCGTCGGGGCTGACCTCTTTGATCTTCAGGGCGTTCTTGATGGCTTCGCCACAGCAGGTGCGGCTGCAATAGGGGTGCTCTCCGTTGCGGGAGCCTACACATTGGATCATCACCACTGACTTTGGTAGATTGGTAGATTGGTAGATTGGTAGATTGGTAGACTGGTTTCCCAATTTACCAGTTTCCCAATTTACCAACTTACTAGTTTCCCAGTTTACCAACAGCTTCTCCAGTTCCGACTGGGTGACCACCCGCGGGTCTTCTCCGTACAGGTATTCCGTCGGCCTGTACTCCTGCCCGCCAGTGGCCACGATGACCACCCCGTGCTCCAGCGTCACCGGCTCGGTCCGGCCGTTTCCGGAGGCCAGGGTAGTACGGAAGTTACCCACGTAGCCGGCGATGTCCTCGATCTGGGCCTCGGTGAACACCTGGATCAAGGGGTGGGCCTGCACCCTGTCCACCAACTCCCTCAGATAAGTCTGTATCCCTTTTTCCTCCAGGGTGTAGTGGATGCGGCGCAGTATCCCGCCCAGCTCCCTGTCCCTCTCCACCAGAAAGGTTTCAAAACCGGCGTCGGCCAGGGCCAAGGCGGTCGTCATCCCGGCCAGCCCCCCGCCGATGACCAGACCGCGCGGGATGACGTCCAGCAGGTATCTGGGCAGGGGAGCGAGCCCCCGCGCTTTGGCCATCGCCATGCGCACCAGGTCCTTGGCTTTCTCCGTGGCTGCCTGCGGCTGGTGCATGTGCACCCACGAGCACTGGTCGCGGATGTTGGCCATCTCGAACAGGTAGGGGTTCAGCCCCGCCTCGCGGATAGTTTCCTGGAACAGAGGCTCGTGGGTACGGGGCGAGCACGAGGCGACGACCACCCGGTTCAGGCCGTGGGCCTCAATCTTCTCCTTGATCCCCTCCTGGGTGTCCTGCGAGCAGGTGTAGAGGTTGTTCTCCGCGTACACCACGTTGGGCAACGTCCTGGCGTAGTCCACCACCTCCGGCACGTTCACCACCCCGCCGATATTGAGCCCGCAGGAGCAGATGAACACCCCGATGCGTGGCGGCTCGCCCCGGATGTCGCGCTCCGGTGGGTACTCCTTCTTCTTCACCAGGGTGCCCCTGGCCGAGGCCAGCAGCCCGCCGGCCGCCGCCGCCGCGCCGCTGGCCTGCATCACCGTCTCTGGGATGTCCTTGGGCGCGGAGAACGCCCCGCAGACGAAGATGCCCGGCCGCGAGGTGGACAGCGGGGACAGGGAATCAGTTTGGCAGAAGCCGTAGCTATTCAACTCGACCCCCAGCCGGTCGGCCAGCTCCTTCGTCCGTGGCGAGGGTTCAAGTCCCACCGACAGCACGACCAGGTCGAACTCCTCCTCGACCATCTCCCCGTTCCCTGGCCCGACGGCCAGGACAGGCTCAGCCTCGTATCTGAGCAGCAAGTTGTTGGTGTGCGGATCCTCTTTGATCGAGGAGATCATGTGCCTGACATATCGGACGCCGTACTCCTCCTGCGCCCGCTCTATGTACTTGTCGAAGTCCTTGCCGTAGGCCCGCATATCCATGTAGAAGATGGTCGGCTCGATCTGGGCCATGTGCTCCTTGGCGACGACCGCCTCCTTGGTGGTGTACATGCAGCAAACCGAGGAGCAGTACCCCCGCCCACTGGCCGCATCCCGCGAGCCCACGCACTGGATGAAGGCGATGCGGGTGGGGATGTCGCCATCCGAGGGGCGCTGCACCCGCCCCTTGAAGGGGCCAGAGGCAGAGAGGAGTCGCTCGAATTCGATGCTGGTCATCACGTTGGGGTAGCGCCCGTAGCCGAACTCAGGCCGCACGTCGCCCGGCATCGTCTCCAGCCCGAGCGTCAACACCACCGCCCCCACCTGCAGTTCGACGACTTCTTCCTGCATGTTGTGGTCAATGCAGTGCTTCTGGCAGGCGTAGACGCATTGCAGGCACTCGGAGCAGATGCCGCAGGCCAGGCAACGGGCCGCCTCCTTCTGTGCCTGCTCGTCCGTGTAGCCCGCCGTCACCTCCTTGAAGGTCGAAAGCCTCTCCTCGACCGAGAGCTCGTCCATCGGCACGCGGGGTTGGACACCTATCTCTCCCCGCGCCACCCGCTCCTCGATCTCTGTCCGCGTCAGGTCCACCACCGGCAGTTTAGGGCTGGGCGGTGGCTCCAGTTCCTCTCCTCGCAAATAGCGATGGATGGACTCAGCAACCCGATGGCCAGCAGCGATGGCGTCAATGATGAACGCCGTTCCAGTGGTGGCGTCGCCCGCCGCAAAGACCCCCGGTCGAGTCGTGACCAGGGTATTGGGATCAACAGTTACGGTAGACCACTTCGTGATCTCGACGCCCGCGCTCTCCGGAATGAAGGCCAAGCCGGCCCGCTGCCCCACGGAGAGAATGATGTTGTCGCCCGGTACAAAGTGCTCCGATCCAGGGATTGGGACAGGCCGGCGCCGGCCCGACTCATCGGGCAATCCCTGCTCCGTGCGCACGCACTTCATCCCCGTCACACGCCCGTTCCCATCTCCGACGATCTCGACAGGTGTGACCTGCCAGTGGAAGACGACCCCCTCTTCCTCCGCGTGGCGCATCTCCTCCTCGTCGGCCGTCGCCTCCTCGCGGGTGCGGCGGTAGTAGACGTGCACGTCCGACCCCAACCGCACAGCAGTACGGGCCACGTCCATCGCCACGTCCCCGGCCCCGACGACCGCGACCTGCTTCCCCAACTCCGGCGGATTGCCCAACCGCACGTCGCGCAGGAACGTAGTGTTGATCAGCACCCCCTCCAGGTTCGCTCCAGGAATGGGTAGGCGGACGCCCTCGTGGGCTCCCACGGCGATGAGCACCGCGTCGAACCCCTCGGCGAAGACATCGTCCAAGTTGTCCACCGACGTGTTCAGCCGCAGTTCCACCCCCAGGTCCACGATGTCCTGCACCTCCCGGTCCACGATCCAGGACGGAAGGCGGTACTCAGGCACTCCCACGCGCAGCATCCCGCCAGCCACGGGCAGCGCCTCGAAGACGGTGGCTCCATACCCCAGTTTGCACAGGTCCTGGGCGGTGGTGAGCCCGCAGGGACCCGCGCCGATGATCGCCACGCGCTCCTCGAATTTGCGCTCAGCCGGCTCCGGCACCACCCGGGGGTGGGCGTAGATCTTGTCGGTGACGACCCGCTTCAGCGCCCGGATATTGATCGGCTCATCTAACTTGCCCCGGCTGCAGGCGTCCTCGCAGCGGTGATTGCAGATACGCCCGCAGATGCCGGGGAAGGGATTATCCTCTTTGATGACCCGCAGCGCGTCCTCGTAGCGACCCTCGTGGATGAGGGCGATGTAGCCCTGAGCGCGCTGACCAGCAGGGCAGGCGTCCCGGCAGGGAGCGACGCCCCGCTTCTCGATGGCGTAGGCGTTAGGTATCGCCTGGGGGTAGGGTTTGTAGACCGCCCGCCGCTCAGACAAGCCGACGTTGAACTGGTCAGGGCGGCGGATGGGACAAACCGCCGCGCAGTCATCACAACCTGTGCACTCGTCCACGTCCACGTAGCGGGGATGCTGGCGCACGCGCACCGTGAAGTCGCCCGGCTCTCCCTCGATGTTCTCCAGTTCGGCGTAGGTCATCACCTCAATATTGAGATGCCGCCCGCACTCCACCAGCTTGGGCGAGAGGATGCACATCGCGCAGTCGTTAGTGGGAAAGGTCTTGTCTAACTGCGCCATCACCCCGCCAATGCTAGGCGAGGACTCTACCAGGTAGACCTTGAAGCCGGATTCGGCCAGGTCGAGCGAGGCCTGTATGCCACCGATGCCCCCGCCGACGACCATCACCGCACCTATCACGTTGTCTGCCTCGCCGCGCTCATCGCTCATTGAGATTCCAATACCCCTTCCTCGGCCATACAAGCAAAGACACAAAAACTTCCGCTCTGTACCTCCGCAGCCATCATCCCCGCCGATGCTTTGGCGAGTGGTCTTCAATCATCACCATGGTCATCAACCCATCCTGCTCCAGAGCAACGACGTGGGGCCAACCAACCGGGGTATCCCTTCCCCCGTGATGCGAGGCTGCGGGCAGGACGCTGGCACACCAAGGCAGAATGATAGCATAGTTGACCGATTTTGTCAAGGCGCTGTCCGCCATATCTGTGGGCTTCGTAAAAGGGCCGGAAAAGCGAGTTTGCTTTGAGGAAAAAGATGTGGTATAATATCGCCAGTGACATTCGTAACAATTCAACGAAGGAGGAGTTAAATGACAGTCAAAGTCGGCATCAATGGTTTTGGGCGCATCGGGCGACAGTCCTTTAAGGCTATGCTGGACTACTACCCCGATGAGTTGGAGGTGGTGGCGGTCAACGACATTGGGGATCTGCCTACCATGGCCCACCTCCTCAAGTACGACTCTAACTACGGCCGCTTCCCCGGCACTGTCGAGGTCAAAGATGGCGCTCTGGCGGTCAATGGCAAGGAGATCAGATTCCTGTGCGAGCGCGATCCAGCCCAGCTTCCCTGGGGCGAACTGGGGGTGGACTACGTCCTCGAATCAACCGGCATCTTCAGGGAGAGGGAGAAGGCGGCCAAGCACCTGGAGGCGGGAGCCAAGAAGGTGGTCATCTCCGCCCCGGCCAAGGGCCCCGACGTCACCATCGTCCTGGGGGTGAACGAGGATCAGTACGACCCGGACAAGCACCACATCATCTCTAATGCCTCCTGCACCACCAACTGCATCGCCCCGGTGATGAAGGTGCTTTCCGACAAATTCGGCGTCGAGAAAGCCCTGATGACCACCACCCACGCCTATACCACCGATCAACGCATCCTGGACTTGCCCCATAGAGACCTGCGGCGGGCACGGGCGGCGGCGTTGAACATCATCCCCACCACTACGGGGGCGGCCATCGCTACGACCCTGACTATCCCTGAGCTCAAGGGGAAGTTCCACGGCATCGCCATGCGGGTGCCCACACCTACCGTCTCTATCGTTGACGTGGTGGCCCTTTTGGGAAGGGACACGACGGTGGAGGAGATCAACAACGCCTTCAGGGCGGCCGCCGAGGGAAAGATGAAGGGCATCCTGGCCGTCTGCGAAGAGCCCCTGGTATCCGTTGACTTCAAGGGCGATCCCTCCTCTTCCACTGTAGATGCCCTCTCCACTATGGTCGTGGCAGGAAACCTGGTCAAGGTCGTGTCCTGGTACGACAACGAGTGGGCCTACGCCTGCCGGGTGGCCGACCTGTTCCATTACATCGCTGGCAAATAGCGGAGGCAAGAGGCAGGAGATGCCCCAGACCGACACCCCCTTCAAGCTGCTGGTGAGCGAGTTTGCCCTGGACTTTGCCACCTGGCTGTTGGACGTGGACGACGCCGATGTGCGCCACGTCCAGCCCTTAAACATCGAGTTGCCCGCCGGGGCGCTGCGGATAGATACGGTCTTCCGCGTCACGCTGGCCGATGGACGGGTCACTTTGCTGCATGTGGAGTTCCAGAGCCGGCGTAGCGAGCGGCCGATGCCCCTGCGCATGCTCGACTACCTCAGCCGGCTGGCGCAGCAAGGAGCGGGCTACCTGTGCAGCGCTGTGCTCTACGTGGGCGACGGAGCCGGGGCTAACGACGAAGGGAGCCACCAGCTTGAGTGCCCTGACGGAGGCCTGACCCTGGCCTGGCGTTACCGGGTCGTCCGGTTGTGGCAGATGCAGGCTGAGGAACTGCTGGGCCTTGGGCGGCCGGCACTGTTGGCCCTCATCGGGCAGACGCGCATTGAGGAACCGGAGCGCGTGCTGCCCCAGGTGATAACAACCATCCAGCAAACGCCCGACGAGGGAGAGCGTGTCCGTTTGTTCGCGGCTCTGACGAGCCTGATGCGAGACGAGGAGGTACTGGAAATGACCGAACGACTGTTGGAAGCGATAGATCACGGCCTGATGATGGACACTCCCTTTCTGCGCCGCATCCGTGAAGAGGCGCGTGTCGAGGGACGGACAGCGGGACGGGCCGAGGGACAGACTGAGGGACGGGTCGAAGGCCGTGTCGAAGGGTTGATAGAAGCGATCCTGGAGGTGTTAACCACTCATCCGGATATATCGGTGCAAACCTATCGTCAACTGGAATACCAACTTTCGACAATTACCGACCCAGGCCGGCTGCGAAACCTCTTGCAAGCGGCCATCCGGGCGGCCGACGTCGCCGACTTTGAGCGAGCGCTGGAGACGTTAGCAGTTAGCAGTCAGCCGGTGGCGGTTAGTAGTTAGCAAATAAGGCACAGGGGCAGGAAGCAGGAGGCAAGAGGTGCGTGTTCAAGTGGAACTTCTGGGGCTTTCCAGACTTGCCGCAGGGATAAAAGAGATTGCGTTGGATCTGGAAGAGGGCACGACGTTTCGTGACATTGTACGCACGCTGGGCATCAGGTACCCGAAAATGATCGGGAACGTGATCCAGCCTGATGGCGAGACGTTGCAGACTCCCAACATTTTCAATCTGAATGCCAGGCGAATGATCCAGGCGAGTCAGATGGATGACAGCCCC
Organism: Anaerolineae bacterium; assembly: GCA_034431315.1. Classification (GTDB taxonomy): domain Bacteria; phylum Chloroflexota; class Anaerolineae; order VGOG01; family VGOG01; genus JAUWOY01. The sequence goes on along the minus strand of DAOUDK010000032.1, from coordinate 40,616 downwards.
AGCGATGGTGATCGAATCATATTGATGTCTATATCAGCAGGAGGTTAACTATGTATGGTTACAGTGGGAAAATTCTTCACCTTGATCTGACCACGCGCAAGACTTGGGTCGAATCCAAGCCAGAGGAGTGGTACAAGATCTACATCGGCGGTGTGTCCATGGCCAGCCGGCTTTGCTGGGAGAACATCGAGGTAGGATGTGACCCGCTTTCGCCGGGCAACCCGATCTGCATCGCCAACGGTCTCTTCGCCGGAACGCCAGTGCCGGTGGGGGGAAAATACGGCATAGCCTCCAAGTCGCCGTTAACCGGGTTCATCGGCGACAGCATGTCGTCGAGCTGGCTCACGATTGCGCTCAAGCGTGCCAGGTGGGATGGCATCGTCATCCACGGAGCCAGTGAGGATTGGGTCAACGTCTTCATTGACGACGACCGGGTCGAGTTCCGCGACGCCTCTCATCTGCTGGGCCTGGGGACATATCAGACCGAGGAGGCCATCCGGGAGGAGATGGGCGATGACCAGGTGCGCTCCGCGACCATCGGCCCGGGCGGTGAAAATCAGGTCTTGTTCGCCAACGTGACCAACGACGGCCGCCAGGCCGGGCGCACCGGGCACGGCGCAGTATGGGGGTCCAAGAAACTCAAGGCCCTCTCGGTGCGGGGGACGAACGGCGTCAGCGTGGCCGATCCGGAGGCGCTGTTAAAGCTGTCTTATGAGATCGTCCAGGCAGCGCAGGGGCCGTACACCCAGAAGTATCGTTTTTTGGGCACGGTCGCCAACGTGCTCAACATGAACCGCCTGGGGCTGCTCCCCACGCGCAACTATCAGCAGGGTGTGTTTGAGCACGCCGAGCTGATGAGCGGCGAGTACCTGCACGAACATTACAACGTCAAGACCATCGCCTGCGCCCAGTGCCCCATCGCCTGCGAGCAGATGTCCCGCGCCAAAGATGGGCCGTATGCTGGGGCGATGACCGGCATTGATTACGAGTGCCTGTACGCGGTCGGTCCCAACTGCGGCTTGAAAGACCTGCAGGCGGCGATCAAGGCCATTGAGATCTGCGATCAGGGCGGCATGGATGCGATGAGCACCGGCGTGACCATCTCCTGGGCGATGGAGACCTTCGAGCGGGGTGTCTTCACCAAAGAGGACTTCAAGTGCGACAAGTACCCCGACGGCTTCGAGCCCTATTTCGGCAACGCCGATGCAGTGGTGACGCTGGCCGAGATGATCCGCGACCGCGAGGGAATCGGCGATCTGTTGGCTCTGGGCACCAAACAAGCCAGCGCCCAGGTTGACGAAGAGCGCGGCACCGAGACCTACCAGTGGGCCATGCACATCAAGGGGCTGGAGTGTCCCGGCTACGACGCGCGCGGGCTCAAGACCTTTGCCCTGGGACTGGCGGTGGTCACGCGCGGCGCCTGCCACAACCGGACGGCGGCCTACGACCCCGACATCCAGGGAGAGGTAGACCGCTTTAGCGTTGACGAGACCCGTGGCAAATTGGCCAAGGGAACCGAGGAATACGCCGCGGTGTACGACACGCTGCCGCTGTGCAAGTTCATCCGTCGCTGCTTCACCGGCAAGGCCGACCGAGCGGGCGCGTGGCCAGCCATCGCCAACTTGATCAACGCCACCACGGGCTGGGAGTTTGACTACGACGCTGTGGATCTGATCGGCGAGCGGGCCTTTACGATCAAAAAGGCCTTCAACATCCGCGAAGGGTGGACCCGTGCGGACGACCACCTGCCCTACCGCTGGCAGCACGAGCCGATGAAAGAGGGCCCCTCTGCCGGGCACGTGGTGACCGAGGAGGAATTGGAGTACATGAAGGACCTGTACTACGAGGCCAAAGGTTGGACCAAGGACGGGCAAATCCCCAAGGAAAAACTGATCGCATTGGGGATGGATGACGTTGCCGATGAGATCGGAGTATAGGAGAAAACCATGCCTACATCAACTTCCAAGTACCAATACATCACGTGTGACCCGAGCAAGTGTGTGGGCTGTCAGTTGTGCGAGTACATCTGCTCATACACCAAGGCGGGTGAGTTCAACACCTATCGCAGCCGTATCCGCACGGTGCGGGCCGAGGAAATCTTGATCGTATCCGTGGCTTGCCGCACGTGTGAGGACGCGCCTTGCGTCATCGCCTGTCCGCGCGACGCGCTGTCACAGGACCCGCTCACCGGCATCATCCGCATAGACGCCAATCGTTGTGACGGCTGTGCCTGGTGCATCGAGGCCTGCGACTTCGGCGCGATCTTGATCAACCCGGAGACCAAACTGGCCGAAATCTGCGACCTGTGCGAAGACCAGGAAGAGGGCCCACAGTGCGTCAAGTGGTGTCCCAAGGATGCCCTCGAACTCACCACGCCCGACCGGCGCGCGCAGCGGGCGCGTCGCAAGCTGGCTATCGAGGAAGTGCTTGGGCGGTAGGAGCCAGAGCCTGAGCCCATCATCCCCGCCGGTCATCGTGCTTTTTTCTAAGGCGCGATGGCCGGCGGGGTGCTGTACATCCAGGTTCATCGTTCAAGTGCTTACGTTAAACCCGCGTGCCGCCGAGTTCTGGCGCGGTGGTTTTTTGTTATGGATAATACCCCAAATTGGGTGATTAGGTGGAAAAATGTCCGTCCATAAGTAGCTAGGCGGCAGCCAGGGAGGCAATCAACTTGTGAACGAATCAAGCACGAGAATTCAAGACATCCTGGGTTACCTGTCCGACCAGTTAGGCAGGGCTTGGCTGATCTTTTCAGTCGCTAAATGTATTCATCAGGCCAACCAAGACGGTAGAATTACCAGCGCACGTTATTTTTTCACCGCGACATATTTGTCTTGTGCAGAGTTCGCAGTTCTGGCCCTCTCAAGATTGACTGTACCGCATGGAGGCTCCATAAACATCGAGTATCTACTTAATTGCTGCGAACAAAACTCTAGAGCCTTTCCTCATGCTAGCAGAGAGGAAGTCTTACATTCCGTATCTGAGCATAGAGAGCAGCTTGCAAGCATGCATTCGTTCATTGAGAACGTCAGGGTACACCGTAATCGGACAATAGCTCACCTTGATAGAAGATACGTGAATGATCCTTCATCCATCTTTGCTACCCCACCTATAGACATGAGAGAAGTCGAGGAAACCTTTGAGCTTTTGCTAAGAATTATCAATACTTACAAAGGTTATCTGGACTCTTCTGAACTTTACCTTGCCAGTCTCGAACCGAGTGTGATGGAAGAGCTGGAATACTTGATCGGGCTGATAGAAAAGGATAACGAGAGGCCCTAGCCGACAGCCCGAACTCTTGTAACCAGGTATCAGACAACCACATTTGGTGGTTTATGGTCAAGCTGCCGCCTCCCAAGTCGCAGACCTGTCAGCGATTTGCTGAAAGAAGGATACCGCAGGGATCCTGGACCGCTAACAACTCGCTGAAGCCGACCGCCTAATCGAGAATCCTCTTGTTGTCCGTCTTGGTTGTGTGTCACATCTCTCTTTGCTGGGTGAGTGGCAAACCCGCACGCCGCTGAGCTCGGGGCCATTAGGTGTCGGTTGGTTAAGCGGCTCGCCTGAAGATTTTGAGGACTCATTGAATGTGCCAATTTACAGCTATCCGTCAACTGCTTAGCAGGATAGGTCTTGTGAAGAGATATATTCTGGTATGTGATGAACGTGGCACTACACGCTGGCCAAGTTCGTCCAGAACCTGGGCACTAGGCGGATTTGTTGTGCAGTCAAGTAAGCGTCAAACTCTCATTTCGGCATGGGAAAGTATTAAACTCAGGCTTTGCGGCGATAAGGATTGTGAGCTTAAATGGAGTCACTTCTTCCCAGGCCATCATCAGCAGAGATCAAATAATCCTCTACTGTCAAGCGACCATCAGGAATGGCGCGAACAAGCAATGTGGGCAGTATCAGAACTGTTCAGGCAGTCGGAAATATTGCCAATCAATATAGTTGTACGCAAAGACGAAGCATCGGACTCTGCCTTCATCACCACAGGAGATGGGCGGCAGATCTTGGATACTAATACTTTGTGGGTGGGAGTAATCGGTCAATTCGCTCTCTTTCTCAAGCAGCATTATGTTAAAGGTGAAATCTGGTTTGACCAGCTTGGAAGCCGACAAGAGGAAGCCCGAAAGCAAGCAGACTGGGTACAGCTTAGACACGGTGAGTGGCCTGTTAATCCTGAAAACCAAGTTATTCTGCGGCGCGTTGCTCCGACCTTGCGATTCTTCGACTCGCGAGCGGAGCCTCTTGTGCAAATAGCTGACTTTGTTTCTGGTGTAATCTGGGCAGCATCAGAAGACGATGACGAATTCCTGTTGAGAGCATTGAATGAGTATTTCCCCACCGGGTCTAGAACCTATACTCTTATTCACGTTGAGTAGAGGCCGCCGCCTACCAAGTCGCTAATCAGTTTAGCGACTTGCCGAAAGAAGGATACCGCTAGGTGGCTTGTTGCAAATTGATGGTGAAATGCTTAGGAGTGTCAAATGGCAGCAAAACCGATTACCGAGAACACTTTGTTTTATGGCGATAACCTGCCCATCCTGCACGAATACATTGCAGATGAGAGCATCAACTTGATATACCTTGATCCGCCCTTCAACTCCAAACGCACCTACAACGTGCTATTCAAAGATGAGAGTGGCCTGGAATCTGAAGCTCAGATAGCGGCCTTTGATGATACTTGGCATTGGAATAGGGCGGCTGAGGAAACATACCACGAGTTGGTGACGCAAGCTCCTGACCATGTGTCGAGAATGATCGCCGCGCTGCGTGAGTTCATTGGCACAAATCAGATGATGGCTTACTTAGTGATGATGACTATCCGACTGGTCGAGTTGCATCGCGTTCTCAAACCCACGGGCAGCCTCTACCTACACTGCGATCCCACAGCCAGTCATTACCTGAAAATCATCCTAGACACCATCTTCGGGCCGGCAAATTTCCGCAACGAGATTATCTGGAAGAGAACCTTCGCGCATGGGTCATCCAAGAGATATGGCCCAGTACATGATGTCATTCTGTTTTATTCCAAGACAGATGATTTCGTGTGGACAGACCCCAGAAAACCACATAGCGAAGACTACATTGAGAAGCACTTCAGGCTGGTCGATCCTGCCACAGGGCGGAGATTCCAGGCTATTTCGCTTACTGGCGCAGGGATAAGAAGGGGATACAGTGGCAAGCCCTGGCGCGGCATTGATCCCACAGCCGTAGGTCGACATTGGGCAATACCGGCACGTCTGTTGGAAAAACTTGGCATTCAAGCTGAGACAACGCAGGATAAGCTTGATGCTTTGGATGCTGCGGGCATGATTTACTGGCCTCAAAAGGAGGGTGGCGTACCGCGCTTAAAGCTTTTTGCCGATGAGGTCGAAATTACAGGTGTTGCTCTGCCCGATGCATGGGATGATATACATCCGATTGGCGCGCAAGCCAAAGAACGTCTTGGCTACCCTACACAGAAGCCCCTCGCTCTCTTGGAACGTATCATCCAGGCCAGCAGCAACACCGATGATTGGGTGCTCGATCCCTTCTGTGGTTGCGGGACTGCGGTTGCCGTTGCCCAAAAGCTGGGCCGTCGTTGGATTGGTGTTGACATCACCCATCTGGCAATTACTTTGCAGAAGTACCGGCTAAAGCAGATGTTCCCTGAGATAAACTTCAAGGTCATTGGGGAGCCGCAGTCGGTAGCGGCCGCCCAGCACCTAGCACAGCAAAACCGTTTCCAGTTTGAATGGTGGACGCTATCTCTTGTCCGTGCTAGGCCCACAGGCGGGCAGAAGGGAAGCAGACGGGGAAAAAAGGGAGCTGACAAGGGCATTGATGGAGTCATCACCTTTATTGATGAAGCCAAGCGCAAGCCCAAGCGGGTGCTGGTGCAGGTCAAAAGCGGCAAGGTCAGCAGTCGTGACATCCGTGATTTACGCGGAACAGTTGAACGCGAAAAGGCGGCTATCGGCGTGCTTATCACTTTGGAGTTGCCCACGAGTGCAATGGAAAAAGAGGCTATTACGGCAGGCTTTTACCACTCCCCTGGATGGCAACTCGACTACCCCAGGATTCAAATACTCACCATTGAGCAATTGTTAGGCGGCGAACAAATGAAGATGCCTTTCACATCGGTAACATTCAAGCAAGCACAGAAAGTTAAACAGACGGAAGGTACTCAAGGTAAACTGGAGATATAATGCACAACGCCGCCCTAATCAGTCGCATCAGCCAACCGCGCTCCGCGCGTGCAAATCGGCGGCCACACGTGCTTTGTAGTTGGCTGTGTGGCGGAGGCTCTTTCCCGCAGCCGCGCGGCGGGTGAACCGCAGGCCGTTAGGCGGCTTGGTGCCACAACTATGGTCAGGTGAAACAGTAGAAACGAACAGGAGATTTTACGATGGCAAATACATTTGGTTGGATTGAAATAAGGACGAGGGACATAGAAACAACAGCAACCTTCTACGAATCCTTGTTCGGCTGGAAAGTAATCGAAAAAGAGACAGCAGACGGCTTTGATGTCTGGATTTTTGATACGGGCGGTGAGCCGCGTGTCCAGAACCTTCGGAGGGGAGGAATATGGCTCAGACCCGAGGGTGAACCTCTCGGTGTAGTCGTCTACATCGAGGTGGATGATATCGAGACCGTTCTAAAGAAGGTGGCAGAGCTAGGGGGGAAGGTCGTCGCCCCTAAGACTCCACAGGGCTCTTCTTATAGGGCATATTTCACCGATCCCAGCAGCAACATGTTTGGACTCTGGCAGGAGTGAATTATTGGCTGGTGCTGCTTCGCCCTTGAGCCGCGAATCAACAAACTTTTGAACGAGGAGCAATATGGCAGGAGACAACGGAAACGAAGACCTGCGCATCGGCGTCTATGTCTGCCACTGCGGGACCAACATCGCCGGGGTCATTGACCCAGCGGTCGTGGCCGAATATGCGGCGGCGCTGCCCGGCGTGGTTCGCGCGGTCGCTACGCCTTATGCCTGTGCGGACAGCGGCCAGTCTGTCATCAGAGAGGACATCGAAAAGTACAACCTGAACCGGGTGGTGGTATCGGCCTGCTCGCCACGCATGCACGAGCCAACCTTCCGCGCTACCGTCGCCGAGGCGGGCCTCAACCCCTTCCTGATGCAGATGGCCAATATCCGCGAGCAGTGCACCTGGGCTCACGGCCACGACCCCGAAGGCGCGCTGACAAAGGCCAGGGACCTGACCGCCGCCGCCATCGCCAAGGCCGCCTTTCTCAGTCCGCTGGACATGATCAAGGTGCCCGTCACCAAGCGGGCGATGGTCATCGGCGCGGGCGTGGCCGGCATCAGCGCTGCGCTGGACCTGGGCGACCAGGGGATTGAGACCATCCTGGTGGAAAAGCAGCCGACCATCGGCGGGGTCATGGCGCAACTGAACAAGACCTTCCCCACTATGGACTGTAGTATATGAATTCTCGCCCCTAAGATGGTTGACGCGGCGCGTCACCCCAAAGTGGACGTGAGAACGTATACTGAAGTCGAGCGAGTGGAGGGCTTCGTCGGCAACTTCAAAGCGCTGTTGCGCGAAAAATCCAGGTACGTGTACGCCGATCGCTGCAACGGCTGCGGTGAATGCGTGCCTGTCTGCCCCATCGAAGTCCCCAACTATTTTGAAATGAACCTGGCTCCGCGCAAGGCAATTGACGTGCCGATGAGCCAGTCGGTGCCTCTCGTCTACAACATTGACCTCGATGCCTGCATCCACTGCTACAAGTGCGTCGAGGCGTGCGGCAAGCTGGAGGCTATTGACTTCAGCCTGGAGGATAAGCTGGTCTGGGAAGACATCGGCGCGATTGTCGTCGCCACCGGCTACAGTCACTTTGACCCCAGCGTGATGCCCGAATACGGCTACGGTCGCTACCCCAACGTGATCACGGCCATGGAGATGGAGCGGCTGAACAACTCGGCCGGGCCGACGGCCGGCAACCTGATCCGTCCCGGCGATGGGGCTAACCCCAGGCGGCTGGCCATCATCAACTGCGTTGGCTCCCGCGACAAACGCTTCAATCCCTGGTGCTCGAATTTCTGCTGCATGTATGCCATCAAGAACGCTGTCCTCTTGAAGCAGGCCTACCCCGACATGGACATCACCATCTACTACATAGACATCCGCACTCCCTCCAAAGGCTACGAGGAGTTCTACGACCGGGCGCGTGAGATGAACATACGCTTTATCCAGGGTCGTCCCGGCCTGATCACCGAAGACCCCGAAACGGGTAACCTTTTCGTCCACTCGGAGGACAGGGATTTGGGGCGGGTGGCCGAGCATGAGTACGACATGGTGATGCTCAACCAGGCGGCGGTCCCGCAGCCCGACGTTGATACGGTGAGCTCGGTGCTCAACATCAGCCAGAGCCCTGGCGGGTGGTTCATGGAATATCACCCCAAGCTGCGCCCGATAGACAGTCCCACCGACGGGGTTTACCTGGCTGGCGCGTGCCAGGGGGTCAAGGACATCCCCGCCAGCGTGGCCCAGGGATCGGCGGCGGCAGCGCGGGCCGGGCGCGTGCTCCACTCCGAAGAGTGGGAAATCGAGCCGGTGGTGGCCGTTGTCTGGGAGGACCGCTGCATCAGCGCCAAGGGCAAGAAGTGCGGCATCTGCGCCAAGGCCTGCCCCTACGGCGCTATCGAGTACGAGCAGGGCAAGGCGGCCAAAGTGATCATCGCCAAGTGTCACGGCTGCGGCGGCTGCGTGGCCGAATGTCCCCACAATACCATCACCCAGTTGCACTTCACCGACGCGCAAATCCTGGTCCAGATCTACGCCTTGTTGGCCGACAAAGCGGAGGAAAAGATCCTGGCCTTCCGCTGCCACTGGTGCTCCTACGGCGGCGCCGACCTGGCCGGGGTGAGCCACTTTGAGTACACCTCCAACGAGCGCGGCCTCCGCGTGATGTGCTCAGCCCGCATGGACTCCGACTTTATCTACGAGGCCTTCCGCCTGGGCGCGGGCGCGGTGCTTTTCTCCGGCTGTCACCCGCAGGATTGCCACTACATCACCGGTCAGCCAGTTGGTGCCAAACGTGCCGAGCGGCTGCTCAAACAATTCAACAAGATGGGCATGACGCCGGGCCGGTTCCGCATCGAGTGGATCAGCGCAGCCGAGGGCGACAAGTACGCGCGGGTGCTCAACGAGATGCAGACCACGTTGGATACGATCCCCCAGGAGCAGTTGCTGGAGGAGATTGAGCGGCTGCGCCCCCAGATGGAGAAACGCGCCCGCCGGATGCGCGAGGCGCCGCAGGTCGAAGAAGCGATGGAGTATTCGGACAGGCTCAAAGCGGCCATGGTCGAGGGGGAGGTGTGAGATGAATCATAAGTCACCTGAAACTTTCACTGACCAGGTTCGTGCTATCCCCGGCGGTGAACACCTGGAACTGTGTTATTCCTGTGGGACGTGTGTCAGCAAGTGTATGATCCAGCAAAAGTTCGAGCCAGAATACAACCCACGTCGCCTGATCCGAAAAGCCATGATGGGCATGGAACGGGAAGCCTTTGAGGACAAGACCACCTGGCTCTGCTCGGCCTGTGACCTGTGCTACCCGGCCTGTCCCCAAAAGATTCACATTTCGGGCGTCCTCCTGGCTATTAGGGAACTGGCCCTCCAGGCCGGATATATCGCTTTCCTCAAGATAGCGGTAGTGGACGAATTGACCTGCGTGGCCTGTGGGCTGTGCGTCGAGGTGTGCCCATACGAGGCAATCGCACTGGTAGAAACCTCGGTGATGGGTCGAGGCCGCGCTGTGACCGTCGCCCGGGTTGATCCGAACCGTTGCATGGCCTGCGGTCTGTGCGCCGCCAGTTGCCGCTCGACCTCCATCGGGCTGCCGGACGAGTTCTCGAACGAAGCGTTGATGGAAGACCTGTGGGGATGGATGCGTGGCCCGATCGTGGAGGTGGCAGAATGAACAACCCTTCGACAAGCTCAGGACACCGCACGTGGACACCTCGTATCGTCGTCTTTCAATGTCAATACAGCCTTTACTGTGAAGCCGACCAGAGGTGGATGGACACCCAGTTGCCACTACACATCAAGTTAATCAAGGTGCCCTGCACCGGCCGCATCGGCCCGCTCTTTGTGCTGAACGCGGTCCAGGGTGGGGCCGACGGCATCTTGATCAGCGGCTGTAAGCCGGAAAAGTGCCACTTTAAAGAAGGCAACCTGGGCGCCCGCCGCCAGTTGGATGAATTCCGGCGTTTTTTGACCTACCTGGGAATGGAAGAAGAACGGATGCGCTTTGCCTGGATTGACCTCAGCGAGCGCGGGCGTATTCAGCAGGAATTGGCTGACCTGGAAGAGACCATCGCTGCCATGGGCCCGGCCAGGCGACTGGCCACACGAGCAAGCTGGAAGTTAGAAGTTGGAAGTTGGAAGTTAGAAGTTGGAAGTTGGAAGTTGGAAGTTGGATATCCAACCTCCAATCTCCAATCTCCAACCTCCAACATCCAATTTGCAATTCGCCAGGAAGCTGCCCGCATTCTGGAAGAAAACATCGTAGACGTGGTAATCGGGTTCGAGGCAGGCACCCTGCCCCTCAAGGCACAGCCGGCCTTTATCACCCGGGAAGAAGAGGCCGAAAAACTGGTGCACAACGGCTTTTGCCAGAATAACCTGGCAAGCTACCTGACCCGTCGGCCCAAAGAAGAGCGCATCGGCATCATCTGCCGAGGCTGCGAGAGTCGTGCTGTCCGTGCCCTCGTCATCGAGCACCAGCACGACCGCGACAAACTGTATCTGATCGGCGTCCCCTGTACGGGCATCATAGACTGGCGCAAGATCGAGCGCGAGGTGGGCGAGAACACCCTCCAGGCAGTCGAAGAAAGCGACGAGGTGATCGTCACTACCCGCGATGGGGAACACCGCTTTCAGCGAGCGGACGTGCTGCACGATTCGTGTAAGCGGTGCCTTCACCCCAACCCGGTTGGCGCAGACATTGAGCTGGGCGATTCGCTGCCCGAAGGCGATCCTGAGCAAGCCTGGGCTACTGTCATCGAGTTCGAGGCCCTGCCGCCCGAGGAGCGCTACGCCTATTTTGTCCAGGAGGCCGAGCGCTGCATTCGCTGTTACGCTTGCCGCGAGGCATGCCCGATGTGCTACTGCACGGAGTGTTTTGTGGATTACACGACTCCGCGTTGGGCCGAGAGCATGATCACGCCCAGCGGTACGCAGGCCTGGCACATCATCCGCGCCTTTCACCAGACAGGACGTTGTGTGAGCTGTGGCGCGTGCGAGCGCGCCTGCCCGATGGACATCAAAATGACGTATCTGGTGGACAAGCTCAACTACGACATGGTGCAGCAATACGGATTCGAGGTCGGAGCCAGCGAGGAAGAGCAACCGCCCTTTGCTGCGTTTACCCTGGACGATAAAAACCGGTTCGTCCGCTAGGAGGAGGCAGGAGACAATGTACAAAGTCTTATCTAAAGCAGACCTGCCCAGGCTGATTGAAAAGTGGATGGAACAGGCCACGGTGTATGCCCCAGTGCGCCAGGGTGACTTTACAAAGTTCCAACTCCTCAGCGACCCGGCGCAGGCAGATCTCCATTACACAGCCAACACGCGCTATCCGCCCAAGGCTCTCTTTTTGCCCCAGTCAGAGGTCATGTTCCGGGTCGAAGACGGCAAGTTCGAGTCCACCGAGGATGAGGTGCCCTCGCGGGTGCTCCTGGGCATCCATGCTTGCGATACACGCGCCCTCCAACTGCTCGACGGCGTCTTTTTGGCCGAGGACTATCAGGACCCCTACTGGGCCAAGAAGCGCGAACAAACGACCCTGGTCGTGCTGGGCTGCGCCGCCCCGTGCGAGACTTGCTTCTGTACCTCAGTGGGATCGGGGCCGTTCGACAAGCGTGGTGCCGACGTGATGCTGATTGACGTTGGCGACGAGTACGTGGCCGATGTGCGAAATGAGAAAGGGCAGGCCCTCTTTGACCATCTGCCGGATGCATCCCAGGAGCAGGTCGTCACCTCGCGCCAGGTGCAAGCAGCAGCGGCGGCCAGGATGCAAAAACCTTTCGAGGGCGAAGGGATCAAGGACAAGCTGTATGGCCTCTTTGACAGCGAATTTTGGCCCAAGATCCAACAGTCCTGCCTGGGGTGCGGAGTATGTACTTATCTATGTCCCACGTGCCACTGTTTCGACATCGTGGACGAAGCACAACGCAGCGAGCGGGTGCGCAACTGGGACACCTGTATGTTCCGCATCTATTCTCAGGAGGCGTCGGGCCGCAACCCTCGCCCTACGAATATGGAACGGACACGCCAGCGCATCATGCACAAGTACGCCTATTTCGTGGAACTCTACGACGAAATCGGCTGCACCGGCTGCGGACGTTGTGTGCGCTATTGCCCGGCAGATTTGGACATTCGTCAGATCATCCGCAGTGTGCAATCCTGGGAGGAGGAGTAGGCCGAAAAGATGAACACGAATCCGTACGAACCGGTTCCAATGCGTATTGCGCGCAAGATTGTAGAAACCGACGACCAAGTACTGAAGTCTTTTGAGTTAACGTTTGAGTGCGAGGCCGATCGAGAACGCTTTTTCTCTCTTTACCGGCCCGGCCAGTTCTGCCAACTCTCCATCTTTGGTAAGGGAGAAGCCCCCTTTGGGGTAGCATCGGCGGCGTGGGAGGGCGACTTTGCGCGCTTTACCGTCAACGAGATCGGCGTCTTTACGCGCGCCATCCACGCGATGAAACCCGGCGACATCATCGGGATGCGCGGCCCGTTGGGCAACTGGTATCCCATCGAGGATTGGAAAGACTCAAACATCGTCATCATCGGCGGCGGGTACGCTTTCACCACCCTGTTTGCCCTGGCCCAACACCTGCTGGCCCCCGAAATCCGCTCCCAGTACGGTGACTTGACCGTAATCTATGGAGCGCGCGAGCCGGCCCTCTTTCTCTACCAGAAAGAGATCGAAACGTGGTACGAACGGGAAGACATCACCCTTTACCAGGCGATTGATAACCCCCGGGAGGGGTGGGGCCACCTCGTCGGCTATGTGCCGACCGTCACCAAAGAAATCGCCCCTTCGTCGGAGAATACCGTGGCTTTTGTCTGTGGGCCGCCAGTGATGATCAAGTTCACCCTGCCGGTGCTCAACGAACTTGGTTTCCCTCCCGAACGTATTTACACTTCGCTGGAAAAGCGGATGAAGTGCGGCATCGGCAAATGTGGGCGCTGCAACGTCGGTCCCAAGTACATCTGCAAGAATGGCCCGGTCTTTACTTTTGCAGAGTTGCGCGAGTTGCCGTCTGATCTATAGGGGCGAAAGTGCCGGTGTGGGGATGCAATTCGCCTGTAAAAAGGGCTGATCGCTTACTTTAGTGAAAGAGGAGCACAAGATGGGTGGACGAGGAACAACGCAGAAAACTGTTACCGAACACGAGATCACGCTCGAACGCGCCATGGTGACGCGCCACTATATCATGACCTGGGACCTCGACCGCTGCGTGGGGTGCCAGATCGGGCCGCTGGTCTGCCCCAAGGAGTCCGTCGTCCACGTGGAGGGCGAGATCGTGGACGGGCGGCTGGCGAAAAAGCCGTCGGTGGACATAGACCCGGACACGTGTGTGTTGTGTGGTATATGCGAGGTGATGTGTCCCAAGAACGCTATCACCATGACCATCAACGGCGAGCGCGAGAATCCGGTGCTGGTCTACGGGGCCTTCCCCGAGCTGATCCAGTCCACGGTGTTCGACAAAGAAAAGTTTGACTGGAGCCGGAAGGACTTTGTGATTGACAACTGCCCGACCGACGTCATCAGCTACGACGAGGCGCAGGATACGCTGGTGGTAGACGATGCGCACTGTATCCGTTGCCGCCAGTGCGAGATCGCCAGCGGTGGCGCGTTCCAGGTGGTGCAGCCCTGGCAGGGCCAGGTGGAACTGCGCCGCGAGAAATGCGTCGAAGGTTGCCTGGCCTGCGCCGACGTCTGCCCCACCCGTGCGTTGCACATCAATGATGAGAGCGAGTTGATATTGGCCGATTATTACTGCATCAAGTGCGGCGCGTGTATGCAGGTCTGCCCGGTTAAGCCTGAGTACGAGGAACAGGAGTTCACCTTCGAGTCGCAGGGCGTGACCAAAACCATAATCCACCAGCGGGTCACCAACGCCGGAGAACTGCCCGTCTGGGTCGAGCGGTGGCGCATCCGCCACCAGCCGGTCCAGAGCGCGGCGTGGATCGAGGCGCTGAATAAGATGGCCGACGACAAGGCAGGCGCGGTCGAGATAGACAGCAAACGGGCGCTCAAACGCCGTGATCTTTTGAAGGCACTGGCGGGCGGCAGAGCGTTGTTGGGGGTGGAGGAATAGGAGCCGAGCAGTTAGCCAAAATTGCTCTTGAGGGGATTGCCAAATCCCCGCTTTCGGCTTGGGTCTGGCGATCCAGGCCGAGCAAAATTGGATCTACAGTCGTCCACAGCAAGGAGCGAGCGACTGAAGTCGCTACTACGAATTCCCTACATAATGGGTCGGGGGCGAGATGCTCAGATTCGATCAGGAGCTGCTGGAAATCTATGGCGAGTTGGATCGCGATCGGCTGATGGCGCTGGTCGTGCGCTATGCCCGTGACCGGCTCGGCGCTGGTGGCTCTTCCATCTTCTTGCGCGACGACATCACCGGCCGCTACGTCCTGCGTGGCACCACCGGCCTCCTGGAGGGCGCAGATATGCCCGCCGAGCGGGTGGAGTACGAGCCTGGGGAGGGGCTGACCGGCTGGATCGCCAGGCATGGCCGGCCGCTGCGCATCGCTAACGTCAGGGACAACGGGGAATTGCGACGCATCGCCGAGGATCTGGTCTGGAGCAAGAAATACTCCGAGATCAGCGCCAAACCGGGCCAGGCTTACGTAGGGATGCCAATCCTCTCCAGGGACGGTGCCACCGTGCTTGGCGTGTTGCGGGTCTCCGGGAAGGCGGAAGGAGAGCGGTTCGACGCGCAGGACGAAGCACTGCTGAGCCACGTAGCCGCGATGGTGAATATCGCCATCGAGAACTCGCAACGCTACGAGCAGGAGAAGCGCCGTGCGCGCTACTTCCGGCTGCTACTGGACATTGGCACGGAATTGGACCCACGGCGGCCCATCGCCGAGATGCTACAGGCCGTAACGGAGCGGGTCAGGCAAGGCTTCCGCACCGAAGGCTGTCTTATTTACCTGCAAACCGAGGAGGATGTCCACCGGCTAGTGCTGCGGGCCGTCAGCGGCCTTCCCGAAACGCTGATCGGCAAACTGACGTACATGGCAGGGGAGGGGCTGACAGGCCACATCTTCCACATTGGAACACCCATCCAGATACGCGAGACGGCCACGTTGAAGGATTGGGACGATCCTCACATCGCAGAGGTCGCCTCACATCTTCCCTCCGGCGTCTATCGCTCCTTCATTGGTGTCCCCCTGCAGTTGGGCGACGAGGTCCTTGGCACCCTCGAGTTGATCAACAAGATTCCCAGTGCCCCCGGCCACCGCGATTGGTTCACCGACGGCGACGAGGAATACCTGCGCTTGCTCTCCACGGCCATCGGCGGCGTGCTGGAGGGGGCCCGCTATCTCAAAACTCTGGGTGAGGTGGGCGTGACCGCCATGCGGATGCAGCGGGTCGCCTCCTTCGGCACCCTGGCGCAACGGATACGGCACGAGGCGGCAAACCCGCTGGCCGTGGCTCGCTTGGCGTTGACCAACCTGCGCAGCGACCTCCAGGACGTATTGACCCCTCCCCCCTCCCAGGGGGGAGCCGGAGGGGGGTCTCTCACCAGGCGGCTGGACGTCATTGAGACCAGCTTGAACGAGGTCAGTGGCAAACTGCTGCATCTGCTCAAATTCTCGCAGCAAATCGGCTTTATCCGCACGATCACAAACTGGAACGATGTGGTGCGCGAGGTACTCATCTGGCTGGCAGCGGAACGGCAACGGCGCGGGGTGGAGGTGCACGTAACCTACGAAGACCTGCCCCCGCTGTTCATCGAGCCCAACGAGCTGTTCGGTGTCCTGGTCACCGTCCTGCGTTTGGCGATGGAGTCTCTCGAGACACACGGGGGTCTCATCGAAGTGCACACCTCGCTATCCGCCGATGGCCAGCGCGTGCGCACGGAGATACACGCGCCGGAGGCCCCGCTGGCCGGGAAAGTTGCATTCATCATCGAACCGGCGGCCGGTGCGCCGGAGGAACTATCGCCGCTTCACTTCGAGTGGGCGCTGGCGCGAGAGACAGTGGAGACGCAGTATGTAGGCTCTCTCAGATGGGAAGCCCAGGACGAGAAAGCGCGCTTTGTTCTCGAACTGCCACTGAAGGAAGGTTGACGTGGAGAGAGACCAGAAGACGATTTTAGTGGTGGACGACGAGCCCTTCTTCCGCGAGGAAGTCGTGGCCTTTCTCAGCAATCCCACCTTTGCAGCCCAGGGCTGGAAAGTAGAGGCCACGGCGAGTGGGGAGGAGGCGCTGGCCTGGTTGGAGCAAGCGTCCTGCGACGTAATGCTGCTCGATATCAACATGCCGGGGCTGGACGGAATGGAAGTGCTGCGCCTGATGCACGAGAAGCACCTGCTGGAGCAGACCTACGTCATCATGCTCAGCGCCTACGGCGTGTACGAGAACGTGGTCGCGGCCATGCGCGGAGGGGCAAAGGACTTCGTCAACAAGTCCGAGCCGCTGGATCAATGGATCGTGCGCATCGAACGCGGCTTCGAGTGGCAGGAACTACGCCGTCGCAAGCAGCAGGCCGAGGAGGAGTTGCGCCTCCTGGCGCGTGAAGTGGGCCACGATATCGGCGGCACGACCTACTTCGTGCTCACCCAGCGGGTGCAGGCGCTGTCCAGACGAGTGGCCGGGGATCCGGAGTGCGAGCGTTCCATCGAGGTCATCCAGCAGATTCTGGCCCGCATCAAGCGGTTGGCCGACGACCTGGGCCACGTGGCGGTGGCCCTGGATAGCAGCGAGACCTGGCGCTGGGAGCCCCTCGACCTCCATCGTCTGCTGGAGCGGCTGGTGCAGGAGTTCAGTTACGGCCACCCTGACGTGACAGTCGTGCGAGAGTGGGGCGAGGACATCCCGCCGATGCACGGCAGCCGCGCCCAGTTGGAACGGGCTTTCCACAACCTGCTGACCAATGCCGGGCGGGCCATGTCTGACGGCGGGACACTCACGCTGCGCACGCGGCGGGAAGGGGATGGGTGGGTTGCCATTGACATTGAGGACACGGGGGTCGGCATTCCCCTGGAGACGCGGGAGAGAATCTTCCGCATCGGATTCTCGGATTGGAGAAACGGTCAGAAGGGAAGCGGCCTGGGGCTTTACGTCGCTCGCAGGAACATCGAAAACCACGGCGGTCTCATTGAGGTGGCCAGCGCCGTAGGCGAAGGGACCACCGTTACCGTCCGCTTGCCGATTCAGCCCGGGGGCGCTTCGCCTGGTGCTACCCCGTAAAATCCTTCATAGCACGTCAAAGCGGGGGGATGAGTGGAACTGTCAACGGATTCGGGGAGCGGATTGAACGGATTGGGGCTCCGTGCGCGGCATCTTCCGTTCAATCCGTTCCAAAAATTCGCTGACAGTGTTCTGCATCTTCTATCCCCCTGCTTTGGGGGTGCTAAGAAATCCTTTAGGAGGTGAAGTACAATGTTATCAACGATACTGATGATGGACGATGATCTGCTGGTACTTGAAAGTCTGGAGGACTACCTGAAACAGGCTGGGTATACCGTCGTGACGGCCAGCAGTGCCCGCGAGGCGGTCGAGCAGGCGCGGGAGACCCCTTGCGACGTCGCCCTGCTGGACATGAAGATGCCTGAGATGGACGGGTTCCAGGTGGCGGCGATGCTGCGCCAGTTGCAGCCTGCCCTGCGGGTGATCATGTTCACCGGCTACGCCTCGCTGGAGACAGAGGCGCGCGCTGCGCAGTTGGACTTCTACGAGTACCTGCCCAAGTCGAACTGGTACGACCTGCTGCTGCCGACTATCGAGCGCGTCCTGGCAGAGCCGGAGGGCCGACTGCCTAAACAGCGCCCGGTTGACCTGGAGAAGGCTGCTGCCCAGTATACCGACGAGGGCAAATGGGAACTGGCAGCGATGGCTCTTGAGCAGGCGGCCCGCATCGCTGAGTTCACCCACGAGTGGGATAACGCAGCCACGCTATACAGCCGGGCCTTCGAGTACATGCGGCGCGCACGCGGCCTCTCTGTTGAGGCCCAGCGGCTTCGCGAACTGGCGGAGTGTGCACAACGCATTGCGGCCGAGGAGGCCGAGGTCTCCCCGTAAATTGGAAGTCGGAAGTTGGAAATTGGAAGGGGGAAGGGGGAGGATGGAAGGGGGAAAGTCGTCCATTTTCCATTCTCCATCCTCCATTCTCCATTTTCCATCCTCCAACGTCCATCTTCCATTTTCCATTTTCCATTCTCCATTCTCTATCTTCCATAAGGAGGAAATGGCTATGGCTGTCCACCTGTACTTATCCATGATACCCGAAGCGCTGATTGCTTCCATGCTGACCCCCGAAGAGTTTGGGGTCTACTACTCAGTTGGAAGTATGAAGAAGGCCCGCGGACAAGCCATCTTCTGTGAAATTGATCCAGACTTCAAGCACGACTATTTCCGCATCGAAGAAGGCATCCGGCGCTGTGTGCCTCACGAGGATGGAAGCCCGAAACGCTCGATCTATATCTCTGTCTATCGGGCGTTGGAGCATATGTCCCTGGACGCTATCCAAAAGCTCTATCTTGTAACTCAGGATGGGCGGGTACTGGGCCTGGACTCGAGTGAAGAGCTTCCTGAAGAGACAGAAGGGTTGCACCTCTATCAGGAGATAGCACCTGTGCACCCTCTGATAGTCAGTACCCTGGGCCCTCGTAGATTTTACGATCTTATCGTCAAGACTCCGACTAGCCTTCTCTCTCTGCCGGCAATCTGCTTCGTAGATCTGCGACTGGGTGAATTGGCCGTGGACCCTGAACGCGGCGCTGTGCACGATCTGCCCTATTCCAACATCGGCCATCTGCGCCAGTGTCTGATGGACCTGAGGACCAAGACCGTCCACTCCAAAATGGTCAACCGCGTCCAGCCGGCTTCGTTCCCATACCGCACCATAAAGAGCGGCATCTTTGTAGGGAATGAAGAAGGGCTCCTGTATTTCCCTCTGCCCTCGCAGGAAGAACTGCGTGCCAAACATTATCGTTGGTGGCGCTCTGCCAACATGTGAAGCCGTGAAACGTGATTATGTTTCACATTGGGAGGAACAACAGTGATAGGATCTGAGCTTTGGATTTTCGTGGCCATCTTTGCGGGCGCCGTTTCTCTCGGGGTAGCGACCTGGCTATACATCTGGGTCAACCGGCAAGATGCAGGGTCCGAGAAGGCTCAGGAAGTCGCCTCCTGGATTCGAGAGGGAGCGAGAACCTACTTGCGTCGTCTCTATCTGGCACTCACCCTCGTCGCAGTCGCGCTGGGTGTCATCATTGCTATTGTGTTCAGCTTCGACATCGAGCATCTGGGCATGGAGGCGGCAGCCATTAACCCGTCACGGGGTATCACGATGGCGCTGGCCTTTTTGGCCGGCGCGATATGTTCTGCCCTCGCCGGGTACATGGGTATGAGTGTCGCCGTATCCGCCAACGTGCGAAGCGCAGCAGCGGCCAATGAGAGTATCAACCGTGCTTTTAAGGTGGCCTTCTATGCCGGCGCGGTGATGGGCCTGGCTATGGTGGGCCTGGCTATCATCGGTATGGGCACGATTTACCTCTTCACTGGCGATCCGGAGATCATCCTCGGCTTCGGCTTTGGCGCGTCGGCGTTTGCCTTGCTGGCTAAAGCGGGGGGCGGGATCTACACCAAGACGGCCGACATCGCGGCTGACCTGGTGGGCAAGGTCGAGATCGGCATTCCTGAGGATGACCCCCGCAACCCGGCCGTTATCGCTGACTTGGTCGGCGATAACGTCGGCGACGTGGCCGGCATGGGCGCGGATATCTTCGACAGCTACGTGGCCAGCACTGTGGCTGCCATGCTTTTAGGGGCTTCACTATTTGCCGGCGATGCCCCGCTGCGGGCCAGGTACATTCTGTTTCCCCTGATTTTGTGCACGCTGGGCATCGTCGCTTCGCTCATCGGTATCCGGTTCGTGCGCGTGGGCAAGGATGGCAAGCCGGGCAGAGCTCTCAATAGCGGAACGATCATCACCTGCGCCATCTTCGCCATGCTGGTTGCTGCCGTCGTGTTGTTGGGCGGCTACAACCTCGGCGTGTTGTGGGCTACGCTGGCCGGGCTTGTTACCGGCGTCGTCATCGGTTTCATCTCCGATTACTACACTTCGTCTGATTTCCGCCCGGTGCTCGAGACGGCCCGCGTCTCAGGTTCTGGCGCGGCCATCAACATCATCACCGGCTATAGCTACGGGCTGGTCAGCATCGTTCCCTCGGTCGTTGGCATCGTCGTGGCGATGCTGCTTTCCTACTACCTGGCGGAATCCTCCGGGATCAGCGGCGTCTACGGGGTGGGCATCAGCGCGGTGGGGATGTTGTCCGTCAGTGGCATGATCGTTTCCTCCGACGCTTACGGGCCCATCGTGGACAACGCGCGGGGCATCGCCGAGATGGCTGGGATGTCGCAGGAAGTCATTGACACGACCGACGTGCTCGATGCGGCCGGCAACACGGCCAAGGCCATCACCAAAGGTTTCGCCATCAGCGCCGCCGCCCTCACTGTCCTGGCGCTCTTTGCGGCCTACGCGGAGGTCGTTGGGGCCAGGGGTGTAGAACTGGTCATCAGCCTGCGGGATCCCGTTGTCGTCGCCGGCGTCCTGTTGGGCGCGGTGACACCGCCGTTGTTCAGCGCTCTCACCATGTTATCCGTGACGCACAACGCCTTCGATATGATCGAGGAGGTCCGCCGGCAATTCAGAGAACGCCCTGGCATCCTGGCCGGCACGGAAAGGCCCGACTATGCGGCCTGTGTGGATCTGGCTGCCCAGGGCGCGCTGTCGTCCCTGGTGATACCGGCCTTCCTGGCTATCGTTCTCCCCGTCCTGGTTGGCATCATCCTCGGCCCTGAGGCCCTGGGAGGATTCCTGGGAGGGAGCATCTTCACCGGCGTCATCTTCGCGCTGCTGATGTCCAACGCCGGGGGTCTGTGGGACAACGCCAAGAAGTTCATCGAATCGGGGGAGTTTGGCGGTCTGCGCTCCGACGCGCACAAGGCCAGCATCGTCGGCGACACCGTCGGCGATCCGTTCAAAGATACGGCTGGCCCTTCCATCAACACGCTGATCACCGTGATGTCTCTGGTATCCTCTCTGTTCGCCCCGATCATCGCTGCTTTCCACTTGTTCTAGGGTTCGGTAGTCTTCCCTTTGGCGATCCGGCGAGAGCAGAGTGGAAACTGGGTTTTGTCTAAAACGTCAAGGAGTCTTTCCCTGACGTTTCTTCTTCGTGGGGCATAATTGCGGTTTCTTGAGGGGCGAGATAGCTGTCGAGGATTGGGGTTGGACTTGGGGACTGATCAGTTCACAGAAAAAGCGGGAGGTGTCTTAGACCTCCCGCTTTTTTGTTTGGATACCTTTTCGACGTGGTCAGAATTGGGCCTGAGAGGGTGGGGAATGTCCAGGCGCACTAACGAGATAATCAGCGGATGGCGTTTTTTACCTGAACCACTCTTGGCAAGACAAGAAACTTGAAAAATCGCGCCGCTTACCCTATGGCGCAAGCCATTCCGCTGCATTTGGGGTTGGGTGCCCGTAAAAAACCAACTATCTATTCTACATACAAAATCCCTGCAGGTTTGATCTTATTTTGGCAGAGGATGATTCTTTATATCGTTTATTGCTTCAAGAAGCTTTAGAGTAGCTTCACCATCTAATTTTTCTCCACTGTAACGAACCTCATATAACCCTTGTAAGTTAGATGGTAGTTCAATCCCCTGTCTCACCAATAAGATAAATCGTCTCCCATATAGTGCCATTGCTGCGCCGATCTCAATTAAAACATTTGGATTTACGACCACATGTTCGTTAGCCTCACTATCAATAAGCTTTTGATCGGCTTCAACATGTATGATTGCTGCCCCACACACTCTCATATCATTCATCACTTTGTCTGGAACCGGTTGAGAAACAGATTGTCTCTCTACTGAAATAACTGGTTCCAATTCACCAAAAGACAGCAGTTTCTTTATTGGTTCTAACATTGATTTATCTTTTCCATGAGAAATGAAAACCTTTCTTGCTCTGGCTGTCAACTTCACAGCATCAACAACTTCACTTTCTTCTTTATCAGATGTATCCTCTGTTAGATCAACTACTGGCACATCATGCTCTACTTGGACTTCTCCAATGTCTGAGGCCGAAACGGTATCAACCAATGAAGAAAGATCGACGTATTCTTTGTTCTTTATTTCGGTGATAAAGTCTGCCGATGTAGCCCCTTTTAGTATTAGGTACAAGACTTCTTCAGCCCGCGACCTTGGAACGCCCATATCTTCAAGGACATTCAAGGAAATCTCTTCTCGTGGAAGTGGAGAGCTATCATATTTCCGCAAAAACTCCCCGATAATCCTTGGCTTCAATAGTGCTTCACGTTGTGCAATAAGATCATCTCCCTCCTCTAGCGGTCGAACAATCCTAAATCCAAGTGGTTCAATACTTATCTCTTCTGCATTTGGACCGCCTTTTGTTAATCCATAAGCAATAGCTGACCCACAAAGATTTCTAAAATGACCGGAGTTAGGCTGGAGTTCAATTGCCTTTGCAATACGTAACGGACTAGTGGGTTTGCCAGCATAATTTTCAGATATTGCTTTTGGAATCCTAATTGCCTCATCTAAAGAAAAACGCGGAACATCAGTTTGAGGAATACGTGTTCGTTTCTTGCTTTGTTGTGGAGCATTGGATTTGCCATTTGTCATCATCTACTACCTCCCATCAAGAACAAGCACATTTAGGCACCCAACTATTCCTTATGCGGAATCCGTCTTCCCTCGCTATTTCGGTATCTTAGACGGAATCCGCCTAGACAATCCACAGGGTTGCATTTCAAGGAAATCCTCTTGTATAATAACTCCATGCGCACTCTTTTGGCGTATGCCCATGGTCGCCTTACCAGACATTATAGCAGAACAACCACAACCTGTCAACACCGGAGGAAACCCCGATGGAACCAAGACCCAAGAGACTCCTCGATCAGGCCTGCACTGAGCCATGTCCTGAGCCTGCCGAAGGGTTGTCGAAGTGTCCGTGACGCCATCCGCCTCAAACACTATTCCATTCGCACCGAGCAGGCCTACATCGGCTGGATCAAACGCTACATCTTCTTTCACGATGTCCGCCTTCCGGCCGAAATGCACGCTGCTGAAGTGGAAGCGTTCCCGACCCACTTGGCGGTGCCTGGGACAACGCCAAGAAGTTCATCGAAGACGGACATCTGGGCAGGAAGGGTTCGGACGCCCACCGATCATCGGTGATCGGTGACACGGTGGGTGACCCACTCAAGGACGCAGCGGGCCCCTCGTTGCACATTCTCATCAAGATGCAGAACATCCTGTCCATCACCCTGCTGCCGCTCTTCCTGGAGCACAGCCTGCACCTCCTTCAGTAGCACCCTCTGAGGGGCGAGATAACTGTCGAGGGTTGGGGTTGGGCTTGAGAATTGATCAGTTCACAGAAAAAGCGAGAGGTGTCTTAGACCTCCCGCTTTTGTATTTGGATACCTTTTCGGCGTGGCCAGAATTGGGCCTGAGAGGGTGAGGAATGTCCAGCCGCACTAACGGCTTTGAGTTGAGCGGCCGGGGCTCGCTACAGCACCAGCAAGCCAAGTATCCCCATCATGCAACTTTGTTGGCAAATCGCGCCGCATCCCCGGTCCGCTCCAGCGAATGGTTAGCTGGCGTGCGAGGAAGCCCTCTATGTTTTCATAGGACTCACGGCGCACACTTAGGAAATCGGGTGTTACGCTATCACAATCGCATCAGGCGAGCGCCCAGCCAAGCTAGGACGACGATCACGAATGCGCTAGTGGCAATTCGCGCCACTGCCTGGTTCCAAGACATGTGCCCGGTCAGCAACATGAGTATCGCCATGAAGAGTGCGAGCGCGAAGGCGATGGCTGCCGAAATGTACCATCCCCGCCTGGAGCGGAGCTGCAACTTAACCCCTGTTCGAGTGCGTATCCAGAAGGTGATGGGAGAAATAAGAATAGCTGCGAGGAACGCGATCAGGGCAACACGGTTAACATCTGCACCAAGCACATAAGCCACAGGCAAAACGCCAAAGATCACCACTCCAATGAGCGCTATAGTGCGGATCGCTTCCTCAAGAAGGATAGCTCTCGTGGAAGACATGACTCTCACCTCCTATCAGTAATCGTCCAATCAGTACAATCGGCTCACCTCACGTGAGGTGCGAATCGAAGATGGGGAATAACCTCATGAAATGAGAGTTGTCTTGAAGATGGGGATTCAGAGGGTCGTTCCCAAGTATGCGCCGCATTGTTCATTATGCCACTGTCAGAACCAACTGAGGCCAGCTAACTATTTCTTATACGGAATCCGTCTTCCCCCGCTATTTCGGTATCTTAGACGGAATCCGCCTAAACAATCCACAGGGTTGCATTTACGGAAATCCTCTTGTATAATAACATGCGCACTCTTTTAGCGTATGCCCATGGTCGCCTTACCAGATATTATAGCAGAACAACCACAAATTGTCAAAACCGGAGGAAACCCCGATGGAACCAAGACCCAAGAAACTCCTCGATCAGGCCTGCACTGAGCTATGTCCTGAGCCTGCCGAAGGGTTGTCGAAGTGCCTGCGCTGAGCTTGTCGAAGTGTCCGTGACGCCATCCGCCTCAAACACTATTCCATTCGCACCGAGCAGGCCTACATCGGCTGGATCAAACGCTACATCATTCTTGTAACCTGAGTCAGTAAATCGGGCCACGTACCACCCGAACAAGCTAACGCCTTAGCCGATTTCTCAGATAGCTGATTACGTATAGAATACCCAAAACCAATAACGCAAGAACACCAATCATTATCATCAAAGTGCCAATAGGCAACCAGATGCTATCAACCACCATCCCTTCTGGTGTTACATGGGAATATTGGTCAGCATAAAGACGCCCTATAATACCGATCACAATCAAAACAATGCTGATGTAAAAACCGTTGCGTTTCATAAGCGAGCCTCCTGTGTAGAATTATTTTCTTGCTACTCAATCACGTACGGTATTATACCATAGGCCCCCTCTCTGTGCAAATACTGAAGTTCCAAACGAGTTATCATGACTCAACGACCT
Organism: Anaerolineae bacterium; assembly: GCA_034431315.1. Lineage (GTDB taxonomy): Bacteria > Chloroflexota > Anaerolineae > VGOG01 > VGOG01 > JAUWOY01. The sequence continues at coordinate 15,314 of DAOUDK010000032.1, read as the reverse complement.
AAGCGACCGCTTGACCAGGCACGCGATGCCATCCGCCCTATGCACTATGAGACCTTCGGCGAACGAAACCTTGCCGAGGTCACGGACATGAAGCTTTCTAAGTTACTAGCCACCCTATCTGACAAGGAAGTTCACGGCTACGTAGACGTGGACATCGACGGGCTGGCTCAGGACTCGCGCCAGGTCAGGCCGGGCGACCTGTTCGTGGCCGTCAAGGGCCTCGATGCCGACGGCCACGATTTTATCCCCGATGCGATTCGACGGGGAGCGGCGGCCGTCGTCGGTGAGCGGGAGACGAGCATCTCTGTTCCTTACGTTCTCGTCCCCGACTCCCGCCAGGCTCTTGCCCACCTGGCCGCCGCCTTCCATGGCCACCCGGCTCGCAAGCTGCGCGTCATCGGCGTCACCGGCACCGACGGCAAGACCACCACCGTCGAGCTTGTCCGCAGCATCCTGGCCGCCACGGGCTACAAGACGGGGATGATCAGCACTGTGGAGGCCCTCATCGGCGACGAGCACTACGCGACGGGTCTCCACGTCACCACTCCCGATGCCCTCCAGGTGCAGGGATTCCTGGCCCAGATGGTGGCGGCTGGGACCGAGTACGCCATCTTGGAAGCCACCTCTCACGGCCTGGCCCAGCATCGGGTCACGGCCTGCGATTTCGACGTGGCGGTGGTGACCAACATCACCCACGAGCACCTGGACTACCACGGCACCTTCGAGGGCTATCGGGAAGCCAAAGCCCGCCTCTTCCGCGACCTGGCCAGCTCTTTCCGCAAGCCCGACACGCCGAAAACCTCCATCCTCAACGCCGATGATTCCTCTTTTGAGCATTTGCGCCAAATCCCCGCCGACCGTTGTCTAACCTACGGCCTGGAGCAGCCCGCCGATGTCACGGCCCGGGACATCGTGCACACGCCCGCAGCTACGATCTTCACTGCCGTAACTCCTCAGGGGGAGTTCGCGGTGCGGACAGAGCTTCCCGGCTCTTTCAACGTCTACAACGTCCTGGCGGCCATCGCCGTCGGTGTTTCGCAGGCGGTTCCCGTCGAGGCTATGCAGGAGGGGATCGAAGCCTTGCGAGGGGTGCCGGGGCGCATGGAACGCATCGCCCTGGGGCAGGATTTCACCGCCATCGTGGACTTCGCTCACACGCCCAACGCCCTCCGACGGGCGCTGGAGACGGCGCGCGGTTTGACCGATGGCCGGGTCATTGTCGTCTTCGGCTGTGCGGGACTCAGGGATGTGGCCAAGCGGCCGATGATGGGGGAAATCGCGGGGAAGCTGGCCGACCGCGTGGTCATCACCGCTGAGGATCCGCGCACCGAGGACCTGGACGCCATCATGGCTCAAATCGCAGTCGGCTGCGAGAGGGCAGGGCGCGGGGAAGGGGAGGACTACTGGCGCGTCGGCGACCGCGGAGAGGCCATTGAATTCGCAGTGAAAATGGCCCGAGCCGGCGACCTGGTGATCGTCACCGGCAAGGGCCATGAGCAGTCCATGTGTTTTGGCGCCACGGAGGTTCCCTGGGATGATCGGGAGGCAGTGAGAGAGGCACTGAATCCGCAATCCGAAATCGGCAATCCGAAATCGGCTCAGCCGTCTTTGCGGGACCAGTCGTAGGGTATCTCGTCGGTGTGGGCGGGCAGGCGGTATTCGTCTGGCTGGTCGTAGTTGTAGAGCTCGGTGGGCACGTTGACGATGAGGGTCATCTCCTGGCTGATGCCCTTGAAGCCGTGCATCACGCCGGGAGGGATTTTGAGCAGCATGGGGTTCTGCTGGCCCATGAAGAACTCGTTCACCTCGCCGTGGGTGGGCGAATCTTCGCGTCCGTCGTAGAGCACCACCTTGGCCATGCCGTGGACGCAAATGAAGTGGTCGGTCTGGATCTTGTGGTAATGCCAGCCCTTGACCACGCCGGGGTAGACGGCGGTGATGTAGACCTGGCCGAATTTCTCGTACTCTTCCCAGTCGGAGCGCAGCATCTCCATAAGATAGCCCCGCTCGTCGGGGATGAGCCGGAGTTTGCGCACTTTGACGCCTTCGATCATTGGAGCCTCCTTCAAGAATCTTTCGGCTTGATAATAGGTTGTTTAGAGCAAAAGATACCATGAAACGTGAAAACGTGAAACGTGAAACGTCAGAGGCCCTGGCGGTCCACCAACTCTTGATCGAACAGTATGGCCAGCGAGAGTGGCATCCTCGCCTTGATCCGCTGAGCGAATTGATCTTCACCATCCTCTCCCAAAACACCTCCGACGTGAACCGCGATCGGGCCTGGGTGCGCTTGAAGGCAAGATTCCCCACCTGGGAGAGTGTGCTGGCCGCCGACGCGGCCGAACTTGCCGAGGCCATCCGGCCAGGAGGTCTGGCCAACGTGAAGGCCCCGCGCATCCAGGAGGCCCTGCGAGCTATCAAGCTAGAGCGAGGCGAGTTTACCCTGGACTTCCTGGCCGAGATGGAGGTTGACGAGGCCAGGCGGTGGCTGACCTCGCTCCACGGAGTGGGCCCCAAGACAGCCGCCATTGTGCTCCTCTTCTCACTGGGCAAGCCCGCCTTCCCGGTGGACACCCACGTCCACCGGGTGAGCCGCCGCCTGGGCCTCATCGGGCCTAAGACCTCTCGTGAGAAGGCCCACGAAGTCTTAGAGAAACTGCTTCCCCCCGAAATCTACTACACCTTCCACCTCAGCCTCATCGCCCACGGGCAAGGGGTTTGCAAATCGCAACAACCTCGCTGCGCCACCTGCGTCCTCCGAGAGCATTGCGACTATTATCAGTCCATCCGCGTCAGTTGATCGCCACTTGCGAGCCCTGGGGGTATTTGAAGAAGTCAATGCACACCGGGAAGAGGGAGGCTGGCAATGTACAGCGGGGTAAGGAAAGCTATGGCCGTCGGTAGACCTCATGCGTGCCGATGTTGCGGAATACGTAGATCGTCTCTCCGCTTTCCGGATCGTGCTCAATGTGGAACGTGAAGACAATCTGCATCGTAACGTGGCCTTCCCAGATGTTGGGGTATCCTCGCATCTTGCGGATGCGAAGCGAGGGGTGAAAGGGTGGATGTTCGGCGCCTTGCTGGAAGAGCTTGAACGTCTGTCGGACTTTTCTCTTGACATGGGCGGGGAGTTCAGCGTAAGCCTCCCAGAATGTTTTCAGGGGGCGGTAGCGAGTCATTGGGCATCCAGGAAGTCAAGCATCTCATCCATCGAGTCAAAGGTGCGGAATTGACCCTGGGCAGCGGCCTCGTCTGCGGCCCGTTCCATTGCCTGCCACTGTTCCATCCAAAAATACGCTTGCTTAGTCTCGACCGCCAACTCGCAGATTGATCTCAGCATTTCGCGGTAGACGTCGTAGCTCAACAATACTTCGCGAGGGACACCCTGTTGGTCATAAAAGGTTTTGACAGTTGACAATTGGATATTACTCATCGTTGCCTCCTGCTTACGTGCACATTTACCAGAAAACTCATATAGTTGAGTATACCGTGAAATTGAATCTCTGTCAAGATAATCAGTTGATCGCGACCTGCGAGCCCTGGGGCGTTTTGAACACGTCAATGCGCACGGGGAAGGCGTCCTTCAACTCCTCGATGTGGGTGATGACCAGGATACGCTCGAAGTCCTCTTTGATGGAGTTGATGGCCTCCACCAGTCGCTCCCGCCCCTGGGCATCCTGGGTGCCGAAGCCCTCGTCAATGACCAGGGTCTGCAACCTGGCCCCAGCACGGCGGGCCAGCAGTTTGGACAGGGCGATGCGGATGGCGAAGTTGACCCGAAAGCTCTCCCCTCCACTGTAGAGTTCATAGCTGCGGGTGCCCAGCTCGTCGGAGATCTTGATGGCCAGCGTCTCCACGGTGTCACCTTTGAGGGTCTCGCGCTGGGTCTCGAAGCGCACGTGCATGCGCCCGTCGGTCATCCGCGCCAAAAGCCTGTTGGCCTCGTCCTCGATCTCAGGGATCGCGCTCTCGATGATCATGGCCTGCAGGCCCTTCTTGCCGAAGGCCAGCCTCAACTCGTCGTAGATGGCCTTCTCCTCGGCCACCTGGCGCCTTTCCTTGAGCTTCTTCTCCCGCTCCTTAGTCAGGTAATCGCAGTAGTCCAGCTTCTGTCTGGCCGCTCCCAGGACCTGGCGGGCGCGGGCCTCTTTGCTCCGCAGCTCGTCCACCTCCCTGCTCTTTCCCTCTAGTTGGGTGGCCAGCTCGGGTAGCCGGGTCAGCTCCTGGGCCAGCGCTTCTTTTTTAGCCAGGTCGGCGGCCAGGGTCTCTTGCCAGCGAGCCTTATTCTTGCGCAACCGTTCCAGGTTAGCTCGCTCCTCGTCAACGCGGGCCAGAGCTGCCTTCAGCCTGGCTTTGTCTTCCTCGAAGCGGCCGAGGACTGTGAGGTCTCGCCGGACCTCCTGGTGAGCCTCAGGATCGTAGCCCAGCTCCTCGATTTGCCCTAAAAGCTCCGCCAATTTAGCTTGTTCAGCCTCGGCGTATTTCCTGCTGGTCAAGCGCTCGTCCAGTTCTACCAGCTTTTCCCGCTGTTGGACCAGCTCCTCGGCGGCCACTTTCGCCTCGGCCAGGCTCTTTTCCAGCGTCGCCTCCCGCTTCTGCAGCGCCCCCTTGCTCGCCAGCTCCCGCCCGATGGCCTCGATCTCTTGCTCTAAGGCCCGGCTCCGAGTGGCCAGCTCTTCGATCTTGACTTGATTGGCCTGATAGAGGGCATCGCTCTCCGCCATCTCGGAGGAGAAATTCTCCACTAGCCGGACTCTGTCCCCCTCCGAAAGCTCCTGGCTGCAGAGGGGGCAGTGAGCCTCGGCAACTTGTAGGAGCTTGCTTTTCTCCTTGAGAGAAGCTATTTCGCCCTTGATCTGCTCGTTTCGTGTCTTGAGGCTGGTTTTCTGGTTGGATAGCTCTCCTGTCTCCTGCTGTTTGGCCTCCCGTTCGCCCTCTCGCTGGCCTAATCGCTCCAGTTCAGCCCGAACCTTGGGCAACTCCGCTTCCAGTGTTTCTAGCTCCTGGGCCAGGGCCGAAAGCTCTCTCACTTTCTCCGAACAGAGGCGCTGTTCCAAAGTCAGGGAGTGCCTGGCTTCGGCGATGATGGCCTCCAACTGGCCCCTGCGCTCGTTCAGTTTCACCAATTGCGCTAGCTTGTCGTTCAGCGCCTCGTGGAATTGACGGGCGGCAGTCAGGGCGGCGAAGCCCTCCTCGATGAACTTCCTCTCACGCATGACCGCCTCGTACTCGGCTAAGCGTTCCTCGCAGGCGGCTATCTGCTCCCCGATTTCGGCCAGCTCTCGCTCCCCCTGGACCAGCCGCGCCGACAGTTCCTTGATCTGGACCCGTTTCAGATCCAGTTCCTTCCACTCCTCTCGCAGCTTGCGCAGCTCTTCTTCGGCCCCTCGCAGGGTGACATTCAAGTTCTCAACGTCAGCCTGGGCCTGTTTTAGCTCCTCTTCGTATTCCGGCTTTCGTTCCAGCTCCCGCTCTATCCCTCGGATCTGAGCGGCGATCTGTTCGACCTCGCTCTTCCTGACCTTAGCCCGCTCCTTGGCTCGCTCTTCGTATTGATCGTAGAGGGAGAGACCCAGGATCTCGCCGAGGATGCGCTTGCGCTCGCCAGGGGGCTTGATGGTAAACTCGTCGGCGCGCCCCTGCAGCAGGAAGGCCGAATTGATGAAGGTCTCGTAGTTCATGCGCAGGATTCTGTTGATGCGGGCCTGGGTCTGGCGAATGGTAGGCTCGGTGAGGGGGCGGAAGAGGTCGTCGTCGCGCACCTGTAGCTCCAGGGAACTCCGCCCTCGCCCGCGGCTGTCCCGCTTGCGGATGACCCGGTAGCGGTTCTCGCCGAGGGCGAACTCGAACTCCACCTCCATTTCCGTCTGGCCCAGGCGGATCAGCTCGTCGTCACGTTTGGCGCGAGCCTTGCCCCACAGAGCCCAGGTGATAGCATCCAGCAGGGCCGACTTGCCGTGGCCGTTGTCCCCGGCCAGGCAGGCCAGGTGGATGCCGGAGAAGTCCAGCGAATCGAGCTCGCGGTAGCACATGAAATTACGCAACTGAAGTTTAAGCGGGATCATAATTAAACCTCCAACTTCCAATCTCCAACTTCCAACTTCCACTATGATACCACAGGATGGCGAAATGCTCAAGCCTGGGCAGCGGAACTATGGGTGTTTGGACTAAAAGCTGATTTGATGTATAATCATCAAAAGCACAGCATGGGGCTGAACATGCGCGTCAAGTTAAGGGTGGTGTCGTGCTTGCCAAGGCCGCACGGCCATGAAGTGGCCGTGCTACGAAGCTCCCGCCCGATGAATCGGGCTCAAGAACCCCGTTTACGGGGTGGTAGCTCTGTAGCCGTGGCACTTCATGCCACGGCGGAGCTGGCCAGCAACCGTTTTCCCGCAAGCTGCCGTCTTAGCTTGACGCGCATGGGCTGAACCCCCGTGCTGAAAGAGCGAAGCCCCTTCGGGGCTAGGTTTTAGCCCGCGGGGCTTTGCTCTTTCAGCGTCGAGCTTTAGCTCGGCGCTCAGCGGACATGGCGAAAGGTCAAGGTCTGTTATGCGAAAGAATACTCATGGAGGTAGCCATGGATCACGTTCTGGGTTTGAAATGCGTCCTCTGCGGCGCGGAGTACGACGTCGGTGAGGTGCTCTACGTCTGCCCCAAGCACGGCGACGAGGGCATCCTCGATGTCGTGTATGACTACGAGCTCATCGGCCAGCGGCTGACCAAGGACCATCTGGCCAAGGACCAGCAGACCAGATCCATCTGGCGCTACGCCGACCTCTTGCCCATCGCCGACCTCAGCCTCGTTCCGCCCCTACAAGTGGGCTGGACGCCGTTGTACCGGGCCGAGCGGCTGGGGGAACGGCTGGGCCTGAAGCATCTCTGGGTCAAAGATGATGGTCGGGAGCCGACGGCCTCTTTCAAAGACCGGGCCAGCGCGGTGGGGGTGGTCAAGGCTCTGGAGCTGGGGCGCGACGTCATGACCTGTGCCTCCACGGGCAACGCCGCTTCGTCTTTGGCTGGCCTGGCGGCCAGCGTGGGGCTGACCACCTACATCTTCGTCCCCCACACGGCTCCCCAGGCCAAGGTGGCCCAACTGCTCATCTTCGGGGCCAACGTCATCATGGTGGAGGGCACCTACGATCAGGCCTTCGACCTCTGCCTGGAGGCCTCAAAAGAATATGGCTGGTATAGCCGCAACACGGCCTATAATCCCTACCTCTCCGAGGGGAAGAAGACGGCCGCTTTGGAAATCTGCGAGCAGTTAGGATGGGAGGCGCCCGACCGGATGTTCGTCTCCGTAGGCGACGGCTGCATCATCGGCGGACTCTGGAAAGGGCTCAAAGACCTGTACGCTCTAGGCTTCATTGATAAGATGCCGAAGCTGATGGGCGTGCAGGCGGAGGGAGCAGCACCTCTGGTCAGAGCCTGGCGAGAGGGGACGGAGGAGATCGAGCCCGTCGTCCTCGATACCCTGGCCGACAGCATCGCCGTGGGCGTGCCCCGCGACCGCATCAAGGCCCTGCGGGCGGTGCGGCAGACCGGCGGGGAGTACGTGGCGGTGAGCGATGAGGAGATCCTGGACGCCATGCGCGTCCTGGCGCGGCGGGCCGCCGCCTTCGCCGAACCCGCTGGGGCGGCGGGCTTCGCTGGTTTGGCGAAGCTGGTGCGCCAGGGTCGGATTGACCCTGAGGAGCGCATCGTGGTGCTGGTCACTGGCAACGGCCTCAAGGACGTCGCCAGCGCCATCAAGGCCACCGGTCAGCCTCACCTCATCGAGCCGACGATGGAGGAGTTGAGGCGGTTGATGGGGAGGATAGGCGGGTATGCGTCAACTTAAGGCCGCTCTCAGCGGTTGACAGCCAAAGCTCGATGTGCCCAAAATACCTTCAAGCCAGCTTTGGAAGTACACACCTTGAGAAGACAGTGGGACACCATATAAGTAGAATTCTGGCTAAATTGGGGGTTGGTTCCCGGACTGAAGCAACGCTGTGGGCGGTGAGGTGGGGATTCGGGGCCCTGGGGTAGGGCATAGGGAAGATTCCCTATAGACAAACTCTCCTTTTTGTGGTAGAATGGGTTTGAGGGTACAGAAGCCACATTCACAGACCGATGGAGGGGGCAACATCCGGCACGAGTGGGACTTCGGGTATCACGCCTGGGGTAACCTTCAACCTTAACCGAGTCGCCGTAGTGTTCCCGTACGATTAAGATAATTATCAGGAGGTGTTCGATGAAGTCGAAAGCCGTACGCTACTGGTCTATCATCGCTGTTTCAGTACTGCTTATTCTAGCAACCGCGATAATCGTGGCGGGTGCTGGTTTGTGGAGTCCGTCATCCTCAACCCCACCCCCTCCTCCGACCCCGGGCCCTCCACCCACTCCTTTGCCGTATGAACCAAAAGGGGGAGAGCCTGTAAGGAATCGCGACGAGGCCATCCAACGTGCTCTGTTGATGGAGTCCCGTGGGGCTGTCCGTGAGCAACCATTGACACCCGATATGATAATCGTTGAACGATACGCAACCCGGCAGGAAGCATCGGATGTATACGGTTTCGGTACTTGGACTGAGCCAGGGGTGATGTCGGAGCCCGTGTGGGTCGTGAGGATCAAGGGCAAAGTCTGTCTCAGCATGCCAGGGGGGCTGGGTTCTCGGCAAGGGTGTGAAGAAACGGACGGCGTCACCTACGTTATCTCGCAGAAGACCGGATACTTGTTGGCTATCAGCTCAAGCGCCGAGACGTGGAGTGAGACGTTAGAGAGGTTAGGCCAAGAGTAGATTCCGCCGCAGGTCAGGTTGTCTTTACATCCTCAAATGTCTGCGGCGTGGGCGGCAGGTACGGGCCTCCCTGGGCCTTACTGACGGTGTAGCGCCAGTGGTGCAGGAGGCATACCCCATTCGCGGCTGCCGTGGACAGATTAGAGGTGCTGTCATGATTGAAAAGGGGCACTACGGCAGTGCCCCTTTTGGTTTATCACTCGACGCGGATGCTCCCCAGGATGACCCTATCACTGGTCAGATTCAGCTCTTGATCGAAGATGGGCACGCGCTTGGTGGTCGTCAGGCCGTACATGCCCACCTCGATCCAGTATTCGCCCGGCGGTGTCTGGGGGTCGAGGACGATGGTGTAGCGATCATCTATGACCTGGCCCTCCAGCCACTTGGGAATCCACAGGAAGGTGGGATAGCTGCCGCCCAGCGGCGTGAAGTCCTTCTGCCCCCAGATGCGGTTCGATGAATCTATGACGTGGACGAAGATGGTGTAGCATTCATCTATGGGCTGCAGCGCCCGCCAGTAGAGGGTGACATAAAGAGCCTGGCCTGGGTGCGCAACAGCGGTGTCCTGAGCTTGTCGAAGGGTCGGCTGAGTCCTGGTCTTCTCCAGCAGAATCTTGCTGTCGAAGTTGGCCAGGGCTTTTTTTACGAGGTCCAAGGGCGGCTGGATCTCGCCCTCCTCGACGCGCACCGTTGTCAGCTCGATGGTGGCGCCGCTGCTGGAGAGGGGCAGGTCCTGCCCTCGCGAGAGGGAAGTGATGCCCAGCTCCAGGGGATACTCGCCAGGCTCGGTGCCGAAGGGGATGGTGATGTCGTAGCGCTCGGCCACCACCTGGCCCGGCTCCCAGAAGGGGGTCAGGAAACGGCTGTCGGTGGTGAAGCGGTACCAGTGGGCCAGGTGGACGAAGGGCATGTAGTACTCGTCCAACTGCTGTAGGGCCTGCAGGTAGAGAGTCAGGTGGAGGGTCTCGCCCACCCGCGCCGCATCGCGATCCAGGTCGTAGCCCAGGACGGCGATCTTGTCTTCGACGGTTGCGTCCAGGGGATGCTGCATGGGTGGGGGATCGAACATGGGCTCAGGTAGCACCCGGTAGAATGGGCCGACCGGTAGGAGGCGGTATCTATCCGCCACCGAGCGCCGGTAGCCTGAGAGGTAGACAGGCCCCTGGCTCAGGTTGGCCTCCACCAACTCCAGCCAGGGATTGGCTGTGCCTGCGGGTACGAACCTGGCCTGGACGTTGGGCTTGCGCCCCTCGACAAATTCATAATACCAGAGAGGGGTGATGTGGTCCCAATCGCAGAGGAGGACGGCCCCTTTGTCCTGGAGGTAGTCGAAGGTGGCCTGGACGAAGTCGTCGGCCAGGCGGTAGTCGCTCAGATCCACGCGCGAGAGGTTGAGCAGGCCCATCTTGATGGGGGATACAAACAAAAGCAGGGCCAGGGCGACCGAGCAGAGGGCCTTCGTCTGGGGCTTGGCTTGCCATCTCTCCAGGAGATCGAACAGGGCTATCGCTCCACAGCCGATCCAGACGGCGTAGGCCATGAAGGGCAGGTGCAGGTACTTCATCACGTCCTGGATAGTGTTCATGATGAAGGCCGAGTTCAGGGCGAAAAAAAGCGCCAGCAGCACGAAGACCTTCCGCCTTTTGAGAGCCAGCCAGATGGCCCCCGCAATGCCCAGCAGGATAGCGGGGGCATTGTATTGCAGGCCCAGGAGCGTCTTGAGGGCCAGCACGCGCTGGGGCTGCTCCCGCCAACTGAAGGGGAAGAGGTTCATGCGCAACCCTTGTGCCGTTACCAGGCGCAGGAAGCCCTCCAGCGTGTTCGTACCCTGCGGGCCGAAAGGGGGCGCGTTTCTGATGGGATAGTACAGGTAAACCGAGAGGCCGAGCAGGAACAGAAGGCCGAAGGTTGCTAGCTTCCTGGGGCTGATCAGCAGTTGGCGTTTGACCAGGAGGATGAAGGCGGCGAAGGCGGGGAAGCTGATTAAAAGAAGGGGGTGGTGGGTCAGGCTAAGGCCGCAGGTTAGGGCGAAGGCGTACAGCCACCTGTCGTCGCCGCTCTTGTCCCAGGCGAGCAGGAGGAACAGGGCCAGGGCAGCCAACGTTGCGGTCAGGGTGTGAGCGTTGGTGAAGGTGGAGTGTTGCCAGAAGTTGGCGCTAACGGCGAAGGTAGCAGCGCCCAGGATGGCCGGAACCTGGGCGGCGAGCGAAGAGAGCTTTTTCGACGACAGTTGCAGAATGATCAGGTAGGTGAGGGGAACGGTCAGCGCGCCGCAGAGGGCGGTGAAGAGGTTCATCCGGTAGGCGACGCTGCTCAGGGGAAGGAGGGTGAAAAGCTTCCCCAGCAGGACGTAGAGAGCGTAGCCCGGCGGGTGAGCGATGCCCAGGATGTAGGGCACGAACTGGAACTCCGCGGCGTCCCCCGGCACCACCGAAGGGGCCATGGTGCTGACGTAGAGTAGAAAGCTGCCGACGAACGACGACGCGGCGACTATTCCCACCAGTCTTCTTTGTAAGAAACATCTTGCTGAGTTGATCATGCTTTCGTTACCTCCGGTGCTGGCAATTATACCACCGTTCAGTTCTCTTGGCAACGCGGTTTGCATTTGACACTTGAATCGTTGTATGATAAAATAGCATTGTAAATATTGGTCGATACTTGGACATCGTTGTCCTCAGCCAGTCAAGGAGGTGATGCCTATCCTACATTCTCTTATCGGAACTCGACAATCGCCGATGCAATGCCTTCAGTTTTGGCAACCTTACCAGTTTTTTATCGGTCGTTCGCGACCCTCCGGCCAGGCATGGATATAGCTCATGCTGCCTCGCTGAACGACCCCAGCTATCCGCGCAAGCGGAGAAAGGAGAGGAACATGTATCCCAGTACCAAGAAACGCAAGCTATGGACGGTCGTCTTGCTGACGACTATGTTGCTCGGCCTAGCTCTAGTGCCTACTCAATTGGCATACAGCCAGGTCGGCAGAGACGCGCTGGCGGCCTGTGCGAAGGCGGCCTTTTCCACCGAGGAGGATTTCATCACGCAAGGACCGGAACCGGCGGATGGTAACCCCATCATCTCCGACGGCGACCTGCTCTCGCCTGATGGTATCGTCTGTGCCCGTAACCGGGACCTGGTGCACGATGTCTTCGATGTGGATCAGGACGTGGGCCTGGACGCCGTTGACGTGCTCAGCGTGGAGGACTACCTGGTGGCCTTCTCCAGCGAACTGGATAGTCCCCACGGCAACTTCACTGCCGGCGACTTGCTGGCCACCAACGGAGCCGTAATCGCCAACGTTGCCCTTACCGCGAACTTCCAGCTAGGGTACGACATCGGCCTGGACGCGCTTCACTTTGTGGGGGATCCAGAACAGATCGTCGCCTTCCTGGACGAGGTCAAAGGCCTGAGCCGAGACTACTGGTTGCAGAACCCCGGTGCCCTTGCCGGCATGCTCCGCCAGTGGAGCATTGACATCTGGTTCTCCACAGAGGGGACGGCGCCGTCGGTGGAACAACCTGTGTTCCTCGACGGGGACCTGCTATCGGCTCGCGACGGCGTCATCGTGGCCAGCAACGGCTTGCTGCTGCCACCCTCGGTGCCCGCCGGCATCCCCACTCGTGGCGTGGACTTTGGCCTCGACGCCTTCAGCTCACGCTCGCGTGAGGTCGAGATCACGAGGGAGCGCGGCCTCTTCTCCACCGAGCTCCTGTACTGGCCTGCCGCAGGGGGCCTGAGCTTCACCGACGGGGACGCGCTGCACTTCGGCGACGGGATCGCCTACACCAACTGGGACCTGATCAAGGCCTTCGAGCCACGCGCCAACGACCTGGGGTTGGACGCTTTGTATCTAGTGCCCCTCGGTGAGGCACCCGAGTGCTACGCCGCGCTGACCAACCTGGGCGGCACTCAGGTGCCGATAGCCAATCTGAAAGCGGATGGCATGGCCGAGCTGGTGTGGCCCTCGCCCCCAGCCCATCTCTTCGGCGGCACCTTCCACCATCCCTTCGGCAATGACGTGCCCTTCTGGGGCACTATCAAGCCCTGCGTCACCGAGTTCAGGGTGGTGTATCGCCCCGATGGTGATATCGGCGATGGGACGCCCATCCTGCCAGGTACCTGGACTGTGGGCGATCCGAGCAGTTGGGATCCCGTCAGTATGACGTGTGTGGGCACGATGCCACGCCCGGCTCCCGGTGCCGGGGATTACTACAATGCGACCGAATACCACTGGCTGCGTCAGTGCGACTCGTTGCCGCTGACCAACTGGCATACCCCCAGCGCACCGGATCCGGACGGGCTGTACGAAGTGAGGTTGGATTACAAGGTCGGGGCGACCACCTTCCACGGCCCCTGGTACCGGGTCCAGTTGGACAACACGGCGCCCGATATTCAGGACCTGAACTTGGTGGTCCAGTCAGGAACCCCTGGCGGCAGCGCCAGTTGCCCCGTCTACTCGGCGGCCAATATGCCGCTGACACTGCAAGGGCAGTTCTACGATGAACACTTCTGGGGCTTCCGGGCAAAGATTGACGGTGACCTGTATCCGGCTCACTCCTATGACGCTGTTGATTACCTGGATGTCACCTACCTGGTCATTACCGGCACCAACCCGAGTGGTCAGTTGGTGGATCTGCACCAGGTGAGTGTCTACGACATAGTGCCCGATCCCGCCGATTGCTGCTACTCCGTCGAGGTACGGGTGTGGGATCGCACCGTCTGGGGCAATTTCTACGGCTATCGGGCCATGGTGGGCGGATACGTGAGCCGCTGGGTTGACGATGACATCTACTTCGCCTTCCAGCCATGATCTCGACAACACATGCGTTGTCCTAAACAAGGAGGAATGTGATGAAACAGAACATTCTACGTTTGATGGCGCTGGCGTTGCTGATGATCATAACGCTGACCCCGGCCAGTGAAACCTTCGGCCAGCCGCAGTTCGACCTGGCCGACTGCCGTGAGATCGGCTTCTCCACCGAGGAGGACTTCTGGACACAAGGTCCCGTACCTGCAGATGGCAACCCCATCATCTCCGATGGCGACCTGCTGGGCCGCAACGGGCGCATCTGTGCCCGCAATCGCGAGTTGGTGCAACCGTTCGATGTGACGCAGGACATGGGCCTGGACGCTGCCGACCTCATCAGCATCGAGCAGGGGTTAGTGGCTTTCTCCACCGAGCTGGACAGTCCTCACGGCAACTTCAAAGCTGGCGATCTGCTGACTAACCACGGCGCGGCGATCCCCAACCAGGCGCTGCTGGCTGCCTTCGGACAGCACCCAGACCTGGGTCTCGATGCCGTGCACTTCATCGGTCAGACCGACAACATAGTTCGTTTCCTGGCCATCGCTCAACAGCAGGGACGGGACTTCTGGGTGCGGAACCCGCAGGCCTTCCCCAGCTATCTGGAGGAATACGGCATTGACCTCTGGTTCTCCATCGAGGGGACGTTGGCGATACCCGGCGCGGCGATGATCCTGGACGGTGACTTGCTCTCGGCCGCTGATGGAAAGGTGGTCTACCACAACAGTGAGTGGCTATCGCCTCCTATCCCTGCCGGCATCACCCAACGTGGCGTGGACTTCGGCCTCGACGCCTTTGGCGCCGATTGCTTCGGCAATAGGGAACCCTCGCGCTTCTCCACCGAGATCCTCTACCGCCACGAAGACCCGGCGCTCACCTTCACCGATGGTGACGTGCTGAAGTTCGGCGGCGGGATCAAGGAGAAGAACTGGGACCTGACCGCAGGCTTCGAGCCAGTGGCCAGGATGGTGGGGTTGGACGCCCTGACCTATCCGCACTGGCGGGAGGAGTGCGTGGAGAGGAAGGAGATTTACCTGCCTATGATCATGCGCCGCTTCCAGCAGGAACCTTACTGACTGAGGAGAGGCTCTGCAGGACCTCGGTGCTGCAAAGCCTCCATAGCTCTGTCCGCGCTTGCAGCCCCCTTCGATACATGAAGGGGGCTGCGTTGTTGAAGGAGACTAGGCCTTGCCCTCTCGCCGCAGTTGGTGTACGACGTCCCTTCCAAGCCGCCAGCGACCACCGAGTGGGAACTGCCGCGCCAGAACCTGGCCGATGTTGAGCCTAAACTTTCAATGGCCTTCCTTTTCCTTCGGTGGCTGCAATTACACCACCGTTAAGCTCTCTTGGCAACGCGGTTTGCATTTGACACTTGGGTCGTTGGGTGGTAAAATAGCATTGTAAATATTGGCTGACACTTAGCCATCGTTTGAACAGTAGATAGCGGTATGCGAATGTGTGAACTTACATGCCGTGATGTAAGCCTTGTGTTGAGCTTGTCGAAACAATGGAGTAGCTATGATTGCTGGTATCAGACAAAAGACCGTTGTGGGAGAAGGCGGCAAAATCGAGGTTTTGTCGCCGGAGTTGCCTAGCGGCACGTTGGTAGAAGTGATTATCTTGGTGGAGCCGACTGAGCAGGATACGACCGAATACTTGCTATCCACTGAAACCAATCGAGATCACCTGCTTCAGGCCTTGCGAGACCTGGAAGATCCATCCAGGTATATCTACGTC
>DAOUDK010000031.1:0-42684 GCA_034431315.1 Anaerolineae bacterium | reverse complement strand
ACGCCGTTGCCGTTCAGGTCGCTGAAGACCACGCCGCTTACCGTGCCCACCGCCTGATCGCCGAAGTCGGCGCTGGCCGCGCCACCCGCTGGCACGCTGATGGGCACGTCGTTTGATGAGGTGGAGACGTAGCCGTCTGGGTCGGTCTCTGTGACCAGGTAGTCGCCGGCCACCACGCCGGTGAAGAGGTAGCTGCCGTCGCCAGCGGTGGTGGTGGTGACGGTGCTGCTGTTGGTGAGGGTGACGGTAACGCCACCGATGCCCGGCTCACCTGGGTCTTGGACGCCATCGCCGTTCAGGTCCTCGAAGACTGTGCCGGCTACGGTGCCCACCGCCTGGTCGCCGAAGTTGGCGCTGGCTGCGCCGCCGCTGCCTACGCTCACGGGCACGTAGTTGGTGGTGGTGCTCACAAAGCCGCTTGGGTCTGTCTCCTGGACGGCGTAGTTGCCGGGCACCACACCGGTGAAGGTGTACGATCCATCGCCGGCGGTGGTCGTGGTGGTGGTGACGTCGTCGGCGGTGCCGAGGATGCCATCCGGGCCGGCGTCGACCAACTCGACCGTGACGCCACCTAAGCCTGGCTCGCCGGGATCCTGCACGCCGTTGCCGTTCAGGTCGCTGAAGACCACGCCGCTTACCGTGCCCACCGCCTGGTCGCCAAAGTCGGCGCTGGCCGCGCCACCCGGTGGCACGCTGACCGGCACGTCGTTGCTCGTGGTGGAGACGTAGCCCGTGGGATCGGTCTCGGTGACCAGGTAGTCGCCGGCCACCACGCCGGTGAAGAGGTAGCTGCCGTCGCCGGCGGTGGTGGCGGTTCCCTCCACGACGTCGTCGGCGGTACCTAGCAGTCCGTCTGCGCCTTCAGAGTAGAGGGTGACGGTAACGCCACCGATGCCCGGCTCACCTGGGTCTTGGACGCCATCGCCGTTCAGGTCCTCGAAGACGACGCCGGCTACGGTGCCCACCGCCTGGTCGCCGAAGTTGGCGCTGGCTGCGCCGCCGCTGCCCACGCTCACGGGCACGTAGTTGGTGGTGGTGCTCACAAAGCCGCTTGGGTCTGTCTCCTGGACAGCGTAGTTGCCGGGCACCACACCGGTGAAGGTGTACGATCCATCGCCGGCGGTGGTCGTGGTGGTGGTGACGTCGTCGGCCGTTCCCAGGATGCCATCCGGGCCGGCGTCAATCAGATCCACGGACACGCCGCCGAGCCCTGGCTCGCCGGGATCCTGCACGCCATCGCCGTTCAGGTCGCTGAAGACCACGCCGCTTACCGTGCCCACCGCCTGATCGCCGAAGTCGGCGCTGGCCGCGCCACCCGCTGGCACGCTGATGGGCACGTCGTTGGATGAGGTGGAGACGTAGCCGTCTGGGTCGGTCTCTGTGACCAGGTAGTCGCCAGCCACCACACCGGTGAAGAGGTAGCTGCCGTCGCCAGCGGTGGTGGTGGTGACGGTGCTGCTGTTGGTGAGGGTGATGACGACGCCTCCGATGCCGCTCTCGCCCGCGTCCTGCACCCCGTTGCCGTTGAGGTCGTCGAACACGGTACCACCCACCGTGCCCACCGCCTGGTCGCCGAAGTTGGCGCTGGCTGCGCCGCCACTGCCCACGCTCACGGGAACGTAGTTGGTGGTGGTGCTCACAAAGCCGTCGGGGTCAGTCTCTTGGACGGCGTAGTTGCCGGGCTCGACACCAGTGAACAGATACGATCCATCGCCCGCCGTGGTCGTGGTGGTGGTGATGTCGTCGGTCGTGCCCAGCACACCGTCTGGCCCGGCGTCGATCAGCTCGACGGACACGCCGCCGAGGCCGTCTTCGCCTGGGTCTTGGACGCCGTTGCCGTTCAGGTCGCTGAAGACCGCACCACCCACCGTGCCCACCGCCTGGTCGCCGAAGTTGGCGCTGGCTGCGCCGCCGCTGCCCACGCTCACGGGAACGTAGTTGGTGGTGGTGCTCACGAAGCCAGCAGGGTCCGTCTCTTGGACGGCATAGTTGCCAGGCACCACGCCGGTGAAGGTGTAGGAGCCATCCGGGTTAGTGGTGGTAGCGGCGATGATGAAGTCGTCGGCCGTCCCCAGGATGCCATCCGGGCCGGCGTCAATCAGGTCCACGGACACGCCGCCGATGCCGGGCTCGCCCGGATCCTGGACGCCGTTGCCATTCAGGTCGCTGAACACCACCCCGCTGACGGTGCCAACCTTTTGATCGCCGAACTGTGCACTGGCACTGCCACCCGGCGCCACGCTGACCGGCACGTCGTTGGAAGTGGTGCTCACGTAGCCGGTTGGATCGGTCTCCTCGACAAGATAGCTACCCGCCACCACGCCGGTAAAGGAGTAGTTGCCATTGGCATCCGTCGTGGTGGTTCCTGCCACACCGTCGTCGGCCGTGCCAAGGATGCCATCTGGGCCGGGGGTGTAGAGGGTGACAGTCACTCCAGGGATGCCGGGCTCGCCCGGATCCTGGGTGCCGTCGCCATTGAAGTCCTCATACACCGTGCCGACGATGGTGCCCAGCGCCTGGTCGCCGAAGTTGGCGCTGGCCACGCCGCCCGGGGAAATGCTCACCGGCACGTCGTTGCTTGTGGTGGAGACGTAGCCGGCCGGGTCGGTCTCAGTTACCAGATAGCTGCCGGCCGTGACGCCGGTAAAGGTGTACGAGCCATCGCCAGCCGTCGTCGTGGTGTCCACCAGGACGTCGTCGGCCGTGCCAAGGATGCCGTCCAGGCCGGGTTCGAAGAGTTCGACCGTCACGCCGCCGATGCCGGGTTCACCAGCATCCTGCACCCCGTTGCCGTTTAGATCCTCAAACACCGTACCACCTACCGTGCCCACCGCCTGGTCGCCGAAGTCGGCGGTGGTGCTGCCGCCGGCTGGCACGGAGACGGGCACATCGTTAGAGGTGGTGCTCACGTACCCCGCCGGGTCAGTCTCGGTCACCAAGTAGCTGCCGGCCGTCACGGCGCTGAAGCTGTAGGTACCGTCGGCGGCTGTGGTGGTCGTGGCGACTAGCATATCGTCCGCCGTGCCCAGCAGGCTGTCCGCGCCTGGAGCGTAGAGATCAACGGTGACACCACCAATCCCAGGCTCGCCCGCATCCTGGACCCCATTACCGTTCAGGTCGTTGAAGACCGTGCCTGCGATGAGCCCCCCCAAGTTGGTGACGGTGGGGTCGTCGGGCTGCAGGGTAGTCGGGTCATCAGTGGGCAGCGGACTGAAGTTCGTGCCCGTAACCAGCCCCTGGTTGGACACCTGGGTCACACCCAGAAGCGGGCTGTTGATGGTCACCTGGAAGGAGATGTTGACTGTGCCACCGCCACCGGGGACCGTGCCGACGTTGACGCCGACGGTGGTATCGCCCGCGGTGTTGCCGCTGGTGACGGCACCCTGGGAGGTCTGGACGGTGCCGGTAATCAGGGTCGTGTTGGCGTCCGGCGTGTCGCTGAACGCCACGCCGGTGGCGGCTATGTTGCCGTTGTTGATGACGGTGATGTTGTAGAGCAACGTGTCGCCCGGCGAGGGCGCGCCGTCGCCGTCGGCGTCAACGAGCAGCAAGTCGGTCTTGGTGGCTTCGAGGTTCGGGGCAGTGGTGACGGGGGTTTCGGTATCGTCATCCTCCGCACCACTGTCCGGATCGTCGGTGGGCTCGGTGAGGAAGTTGTCGCCCGATACCAGCCCCTGGTTGGCCACCTGCGTCACCCCCGCCGGCAGCGGGTCGTTGATCGTTACCTGGAAGCTGATGGCCACTGTGCCGCCGCCACCGGGGACCGTGGGGATGTTGACAGATACAGAGGTATCGCCCGCCGTGTTGCCGCCGGTGACGGCGCCCTGGCTGGTCTGCACCGTGCCGGTGACCAGCGCCGTGTTGGCGTCGGGCGTGTCGCTGAAGCTGACGCCCGTGGCGGCGGTGTTGCCGTTGTTGATGATGGTGATCTGGTAGAGCAAGGTGTCGCCGGGTTCGGGTATGCCGTCCCCGTCGGCGTCCACGAAGAGGGTGTCGGTCTTGAAGGCTGCGATGTCGGGGGCGGCGGTGACGTCCGTCTCCGTCGGGTCGTCATCAGTAGGCGTGTCGGGGTCGTCCGTCGGCTCTGTCGGCAGCTCGTTGCTGGAGACCGTGCCCTGGTTGTAGACGTGGCTCACCCCCGCCGGCAGCGTGGCGGTAATGGTGACCCGGAAGCTGATGTCTACGCTGGCACCTGCGTTGATGGTGACGATGTCCACCGTGACAGGTGGTGTGCCAGCGTTGCCGCCGGTGACGGTACCCTGTGATGTGCTCACCGAGCCGACAACGAGGGTCGTGTTGCTGTCCGGTATATCGCTGAAGGTGACGCCCGTAGCGGGGCTACCACCGGAGTTGGTGATGGTAACGGTATAGGACAATGTGTCACCTGGACTGGGGAAGTCGTTTAAGTCGGCATCGTTGAAGACTGCATCGCGCTTGGTTGCTTCAATAGCCGGCAGTGCTTCCTCAAAATCCTGATCAATCTTGTTCTCGCCCACGCCCAGACTGAGGCTGATGTTGTCGGGATTGCCGCCATCGGCGTCGGCCAGGCTAGTGTAGCCGACCAGGTTGGTTTCGACTATCTGGTAGAGGCCGGGCAGCAGGTCGGTAAAGGCGTAGTTGCCACTGGCATCGGTGGTGGTGGTGCTGGTGATATCGTCCGTGGTACCGAGGAAGCCGTCGTCGCCAGCGTAGCGCAGGGTGATGGTGACACCCTGGATAGGTGTCTCGCCCGGATCCGCCAGACCGTTGCCATCACCCTCGACCACCGTACCGCTGATGCTGCCCAACTGCTCCTGGTAGCCAAAGTCCTGGTTGATGACATCGGCCCCGCTAACGGTGACGGCGGTCTCATTATCCAGGGCCGCGTCGGGATCGCCGGTCTGGACGTAGGCAGGCGACGGCAGGGTGTCGCTATCTACCCGGACAACATAGTCGCCATCTTCGACGCCGCTGACGGTGTAATCACCATTGGCGTCCGTAACGGCGGTCGCCAGCAGGGTCGTCCCGGTGCTGTCGTAGAGATAGACAGTCACGCCGGCAATGCCGGGCTCAGTCCCGTTCTGGATCCCGTCCCCGGCCGTGCCGACGCCAGCGCCATTGTCGTCCCAGACAGTGCCACTGACGCTGTGCGTGGCCACCGGCGCCAGGTAGCCGAAGTCCAGGGTCAGGTCGCTGCCGCCGCCGCTGACGGTGGCCGTGCCAGTGCTGTCCAGGGTAGCGTCGGGGTCGGCCGTCTGGCTAAAGCCGGCAGGCAGAGGCACAGTGCTGGTGTCCACCTCCACAATGTAGGCGCCATCTTCCAAGCCTTCGAATAGGTAATTGCCGCTGGCGTCGGTGACGGCGGTGGCAAGCAGGGTGGCGCCCGTGCTGTCGTACAGGTAGACCGTCACGCCGGGCAGGCCGGGCGAGCCCGCATCCTGCAGGCTGTTGCCGTTGGCATCGTTGAAGACGGTGTCACCCACTGTGCCGCTGTTGTCCACGCCGAAGTCGGCGTCCTGGAATGTCTGACCCGCACTCACAGTCGCATTGATGCTGGTCGGTGTTGTGGTGTCGGTGAGATCGGCAGGTAGATCCGGATCCGCTGTGTCGTAGGTGACGACGTAGTCGCCCGGTGCTGCGATGAATTCGTACTTGCCGTCGCCGTCGGTGACGGTGGTCGCTATCAAGGTCACACCGTCGCTCTCGTACAGCTCAACCGTGATGTCCGCCAGACCAGGCTCGCCGACATTCTGTATGCCGTTATGGTTGACATCGTGGAAGACGGTGTCGCCGATGATAGCACCTTCGACCCAGCCGATGTCGGCGTCAGGGTGGTCCTCGTTGGGCCCCAAATTGACGGGAAGCTCGTTGCCGGTGGTGGGGATCATCAAGCCGAACTCGCCCGCGTTCGGGCTGGAGGGTGGCGCAGGTACCGTGCCCTCGTCCACATCGACGATGTAGTCACCGGGCGCCAGGTTGGTGAAGGTGTAATGGCCGGTGGCATCGGTGGTGACAATGCCCATGATCGGCTCGGCGCCATCCACCTCGCCATTGCCATTGGTGTCCTCCCAAAGCATGACGCTCACGTCTGCAACGCCTGTTTCACCACCGTCCTGCACGGTGTCTTGGTCGTCGTCGAACCAGACAAAGTCGCCGATGGAGCCGCCCCAGTTGTAACCGAAGTCGGCGTTGGTGTAGGCCTGGCCGTCGATCAGAGTCACATCGTGCGGATTGGTGCCGCTGACCAGGTCCATAGCCGCCCCAATGGTGGAGGTGACTCCATAGGTGGTGGTGACGACGCTGGTCTCATCCACCTGCACCAGGTAGTCGCCCCCGTAGAGGCCCTCGAATTGGTACGTGCCGGTGATGCTGGTCGTGGTGGTGTCCATGAGGACGTCGCCGGGGTCAATGACGCCGTCGTTGTTGACGTCCTTGTAGAGATTGACCATGACGCCGGGCAGGCCATCCTCACCGGTGTCTACCACGCCATCTTCATCGGCGTCCAGCCAGACCGTGTCGCCGATGCTGGCCGTGCCGGGTGGGCGCAGGCCGAAGTCGGCGTCGCTGTACTGCTGGCCTGCGGCCAGGGTCACGTCCAAGCTGGTGGGTGTGGTGGGCTGGTAGTTGGTGGGAACCGTGTCCAGATTGAGCGTGACGGTGTAGGTGCCCGTGGTCAGGCCATAGATGTGGTACTCGCCGTTGGCGTCGGTGGTGTCGCAGAAGGTGTCCACGCCATCGGTGGCGCAGACTTCCACGCCGGCCAGGCCCGGCTCGCCGGGATCCTGCACACCGTCACCGTTCAGGTCGGCCCATACGAAGTCGCCGATGCTGGCGCTGAGGGCCGTTTGGGTCGTGTTGCTGGCCGTCGGTGATATGACGTTGCTGTCCTGGATGTAGGCCGTGTTCTCGACCGCGTCCACCGTGGCCGGGTCGCTGATGGTCACCGTGTAGGTGAGCGGCGGGGCGACGATGACGCTGTTGGAGGTGGCGGTGGCAAAGTCGGTGCCCAGGGTGCTGGTGGCGTTGCCTGAGAAGGTGAGCGTACCGATGTTCCCAGTGGGCGTCGAGGCCGTGTAGGTGTACACAAACGTGGTCTGAGTACCACTGATGACATCCTGTGGCGGTGTGGGCGTCGGGCCACCCACCAGCGTCGCGGTGACGCCGTTGGTGCCCGTGATGGTCAGCGTGGAGGGCGTCACCTCGGTGATGGTCTCAGTAGCTGACAGGATCATGGTCACCTGGACAGCGTTGCCGTCGCTGACCAACGTAGGACTAGCACTCAGACTCGTGAAAGTACCCGGATCACCAGGGAAGATCTCAGCAGTGTTGTAGAAGACATTCTGCAGGTCATTCGGCCGCTCCCAAACCACGTGGACGGCATCCGCACTCACTGCTATCGCCGGCAGGATGGAATTCAGGCCTTGTAGCGGATCAGCTACATTCGCAGGCGTTCCGAAAGAGCCGCCACCGTTATTCACGTAGTAGGGATTCGTAACGGCATCGGTGGCACTGCGGCCTTGGAAAGCGATATGTACTTCGTCACCGCTCCCAATAGCAATATCCGGCGTAAGCGAATCGTTGCCCCCGAAGTTATTGGTGACATTCGATGGTGTACCGAAGGACCCACCGGTGTCGTTCACGTAGTAGACGTTGCGATCCGTGTCCGCCCCCCCGAGATCCGTGTAGGCCACATGCACGTTGTCGCTGCTGTCCACCGCAACCTTCGGGTTCCGAGCATCGTCCGAGCCGTCCACACTAATACTCGTCGGGGCCACGAAGCTACCACTGGCGTCCGTCGTGTAGAAGATGTTGCGCTTGCTCTGGCCGCCTGCGTGAGTAAACGGATCTGTTCCCGAATTCTGATCACGATCAGTGTAGACGACGTGCACGTTGTCACCGCTATCGATCGCAATGTCCGGCACCGTGGCATCATGTCCATCATCGTCGAAGCTCAGTTGCTGCGGTGTTGCCAGGAATGAACCACTCGTGTTATTGGTGTAGTACACGTTGCGCTTCGCATCACTGGTGTCATCTGTATACACCACGTGCGCCTTGCCGGCACTATCCACAGCAATCGCCGGATTCAGGGCATCCTGACCGTCGACATCGTTGCTCAAGCTAACCGGCGTCGTCCAGGTACCCGTGCCTTGATCATTGACATAGAAAACATTGATCCGGCCCTGGGCTGTCCCCAATACACCGTTCTGATCTCGGTCCTGGTAGGCCACATGCACCACGCCACTGCTATCGATGGCAATACTCGGATTCGCCGCCGGCCGACCGTCGTCATCACGACTCAAGCGTACGGGCGTCGTCCAGGTATCGGTGCTGGGATCATAACTCGTGTAGTAGATGTTTATCTGATTGTCAGTGCTCGCCTTAGCCTCGTACACCACATGCACAATGCCATCGCTGTCCACGGCGACATCGGGATCCTGCGCGTCGTTGCCACCAAAGCGCTCGCTCACGTTGTCGGGCAAGAAGGGTGAGTAGGCATGGAAGATGTCGAACTTGGCGCCGTCTTTGCCTCCGAACACGACGTGGGCTGTACCGTCGCTCTCCACAGCAACGGAAGAAACCGTCGAGTTCTGGTTACCCAGGTGATTGCTTAGATTGTCAGGTATGGGGAAAGAACCGCTGCTATTGTTGGCATAAAAGACATCAATCTTCGAGCCGCCAACTTGACTGCGATAAGTAACGTGGGCTGTACCCCCGCTCTCCACGGCAATTCTCGGTTCCACAGCGGCTTTGCCGGTACGATCATCGCTGATATTCTCTGGCGTTCCGAAAGAGCCCCCACTGTCATTTACGTAATAGGCATTGACCTGGGCGTCGCCGGTGTTCCGACCGAGGAAAGCGATGTGTACAACGTCACTACCGTCCACGTCGATGTCGGGCGTGAGCGAATCGTTGCCCCCGAAGTTATTGGTGACATTCGATGGTGTACCGAAGGACCCACCGGTGTCGTTCACGTAGTAGACGTTGCGATCCGTGTCCGCCCCCTCCTCATCTGTGTAGGCCACATGCACGTTGTCGCTGCTGTCCACCGCAACCTTCGGGTTCCGAGCATCGTCCGAGCCGTCCACACTAATACTCGTCGGGGCCACGAAGCTATCACTGGCGTCCGTCGTGTAGAAGATGTTGCGCTGGTCCTGGCCGCCTGCGTGAGTAAACGGATCTGTTCCCGAATTCTGATCACGATCAGTGTAGACGATGTGCACGTTGTCATCGCTATCGATCGCAATGTCCGGCACCGTGGCATCATGTCCATCATCGTCGAAGCTCAGTTGCTGCGGTGTTGCCAGGAATGAACCACTCGTGTTATTGGTGGTGTAGTACACGTTGCGCTTCGCATCACTGGTGTCATCTGTATACACCACGTGCGCATTGCCGGCACTATCCACAGCGATCGCTGGATCCAAAGCATCTTGACCATCGGCATCATTGCTCAGACGTACCGGAGTACTCCAACTGCCACTGCTGTTGTTGGTATAGTAGATGTTAACTCGACTGTCACCAGCCGCTTCACCCTCGAAAACGACGTGTAGCACACCATTACTATCTACAGCCACATCCGGATCCAGGGCATCGTTGGCGCCAAATTGATTGGTGACGTGCTCCAATGTACCAAAGTCGCCTACACCACCAAAAGTGGCCGGTTGGTTCCCATCCGTGCCAGGATCGTTACTGCCCAGGTTCCAGGTGATGACGCCACCGCTCTCGGTGCCACCCTGGCCGGCATCAACGAAACTGGCGCCTGCCGGCACCGCGTCGGTGACAGTGGCGTTGCTCAGCAGCTCGCTGCCCGGATACTGGACGGTGATGGTGAAGGTCAGGGTGTCGCCCGGGTTGGCGACGGCCTTGTCCACCTCTTTGCTGATCAACTGCACGAAGGGGAAGTCCACGTCCGTGTGGTCCTCGCCAACGCCCAGGTTGACGGCGATCTCGTCGGCGCTGGGGTAATAGCCAGCGGGCACGTTGGGATCGGTCCCGTCCACGTCCACAATGTAGTTGCCTGGCCCCAGTTGCTCAAAGGTGTAGGTGCCAGTGATGCTGGTGCTGGTCGTCTGCAGCACCGGCTCGCCGGGATCAATGACGCCGTTGCTGTTGGTATCCTTGTAGAGGTTCACCGTGACGTCGGGCAGCACGGAATCCACGGTGGGGCTGTAGACACCGTCGCCGTCCATGTCAATGAAGGCCTGGTCGCCGATAGAACTGGGCACCAACTCGAAATAGCCGAAGTCGGCGTTGAGGTAGCTACCTGTTAGGTTCGACACCGCCTGCAGATCGGGGGTGCTGGCGATGAAGGTGTTGGGGCTGAAATAAGCAGTGAGGTCGGGGTCAATCTCATCCACATCCACGATGTAGTCCAGCCCCTCGGCCAGGTTGGTGAAGGTGTAGAGGCCGTTGGCGTCGGAGCTGGTGGTGCCGATGAGGGCATCGTCGGGATCTATGACGCCGTTGCCGTTGGTGTCCTCGTAGAGCCAGACGGTGACGTTGGCGATGCCGCTGTCGCCCAAGGCAGGATCGTAGCTGCCGTCATTGCCTACGTCTTCAAAGACCAGATCGCCGATGGAGCCAGCACCGCCGGGCTGGTAGCCGAAGTCAATGGCGAAGTTCTCCTCGTCGTCAGCCAGGGTGACAGTGGCCTGGCCGTCCAAGGCACCCTCGGGGTCCCCGGTCAGGGTGTAGCCGGTGGGTACACTGGTGCCGTCCGCTTTCACCACATAGGTGCCTGCGACCAGACCGTTGAACAGGTAGTTGCCGTTGGCGTCGGTGGTGGTCGTCTGCAGCAAGGTCGTGCCATCACTGGCGTACAGCTCAACGGTAACGCCGGGCAGACCTTCATCTTCGGGGTCCTGGATGCCGTCGCTGTTCCAGTCCCGGTAGATGGTGTCGCCGATGGCGGCGCCGCCCACCTGCACGGGGGCTTCGGTGCCCGTGGCGATGGTGGTGGTCTCGCCCGTGCTGGGGTCCTTGTGGGTCACAGAGAAGCTATTGTAGTAGGTGTCCGGTGACTGGGCTGCATCCACCTGGGCGGTGAAGACCAGCACCAGGCTCTGGCCAGCGTTGATGGCCAGAGCTACGGTGAAAATGGGCCTGTTAGGATCCGTGCTGTCCACCGTGGTGGAGCCGATGGCGTTGGCGCCGTTGACAGTGACGCTGTCCAGGCTGACGTAGGTGAAGCCGGCGGACAGGTAGTCCTCAATATTTAGGGGATCACCGCTAGGCCCCGCACCGTCGTTATCAATCTGGATCGTGTACTGGACAGTGTCGCCAGGCGCCACATTGGGGGGAGTGACGCTCTTACTCAGTATCAGCACAGGGGTGGCGCCCAGCCACACACCTGAGTTGGCTTCACTGGTGATGCCCTCATCGCTGGTGCTGGTGACGTTGTTAAGCGCTAACACACCGCTGGATTTAGCCTGCACGGTGACCGTTGCCAAAAAGACTTCGCCAGGGGCCATGCTGGGAATCGCCCATACCAGCGGATTGGGCCCGCTATCCTGCGCCGGGAAGGCGCTGATGAAGCTCACCTCGCCGGGCAGCGTGTCTTGGATGACGACGTTGGTGAGGGTGGTCAAACTGCCAGCGTTCCATAATTCGATGACGTACTGGAAGATCTCACCGTTGGTCACCACGTCCTTGCTGGCCCGCTTCACCAGCAAGGAGCAGGGATTGAGGGTGGCGTCGGTGGGGTCGTAATAGCGCCACAGGTGGTCCTTGCCGCCCTGCTCGCCGCCAGCGTCGCCGCCGATCACGTCGGTGTGGGCTTCAAAACAGCCGTTTGCATCGTAGGGCGCGTCGGGGTCGCCGGGATCATGCGACACCCTGAGTGTGACCCGTACGTACTCAGAGCGACCGGTTATGAGCATGCCGACGCTCCAACGAATGGCCTTGGGGCTGATAGTATCGGTGAGGGATAAGGTGGGGGAAAGTGGTGTCGTCATGTCCCATCCCAGGCTGCTGGCATCCACCCCGGCGTAGCCCAAGTCGGCGCTCTCGAGGCCAGGTTGATCCTTGCCGATCTGGCTGCCAGAGTACTGGATACGGTTCCAGGGGCCCAAGTCATTGGCAGCATCTTTCATGTCGGTGCCGCCATTGGCCAGCCACACGTCGCGGTCGAATTGCCAGGCATAGCCACTCTCGGGCCCTGCCACGCCAGAGGCCAGGCCCCAGGGCGCGCTGCCGCGACCGTCGCCGTAGTCAATAATGGGCTTTGCTGGGCTCGTGCTGCCGTAGGCCAGGAGCTGCTCGGCGTCCCACTTGTTGTTGGGGGTGACTGTCTCGCCACGATTATTGACGATCGCGTTATCGGCTGTCCCGACATTGCCATCGTAACCGCCGCTGTTCGCCCAGCTCTGCCAGGCGGCGTCTGGATCCGTGGAATAGAATATACCAGTGTCGCCATAGACGCCAGCCAGGGTGCCGCGGTGGAGTCCGCTGGCATCTACGGCAGCCTCGGTTTGGCCCACAGCGTTGGCCCCCAATGTCAGGCCAATCAGCTCCGTCGTCGTTTTACCGCCTATCGGCCCATCACCGATGGCGACGATGGCCTGGCCCTTCATGGGCATGTCCGTATAACCACCGTTGCCGTCGGGCCACATGTAGGCCACATCGGTCACCTGGGTGCCCTCAGGGATGTAGAAGGTAACGTAGCCACCCACGCCGGTGGTGGCGCCGCTGGGCTGAGGGCTGGCCTTGATGATGATGCCCAGCTCATCGCCGGCGCGAACCAGGGGCAGGTCGTTGGCGCCCGCGCGCGCGCTGATCAGGTCGAGCGTCGCCTGGTCAAAGAACATCCAGTTCATACGATGGTCCACGTTGTGCGCATGTGCAATGGGTATAGTGGCGCCAGGGATCAGGCATTGGCCCAGGTTAAGGACAAGCGCCAGGATCACGGCCACGTTGACCCATAACAGGCGTCGTCTGGGTGCGAAGGCACGTTTTCGCCGCACCTCTCGCCAGAGCGTCCTGCTTAACAACCAGTGCCTCACACCGGCGTAGAGAGCCATGCCGGCAAACACAGCCAAGGCGCCGGCCCAGGCGTGCTTGGCCAGAGGGCTGCCAGCGAGAGACAGCAGCAATGCCAGGACAAGCAGCCCTGCCAGAGCGACGGCTCCCAATACAAACCAAACTCGAGCTTTCCGGGTAGATACCCGGGATGAATGGGTGTTAAAGTTGCGCTTCATGGCAAGTCACCTCATTATCAATATTTCATAGGGTGCTGAGGCATGATAGCTTTCACCGAAGGCAGCACATATATTGGACGCTCAAAAGGTTTTCGATTGTTCGGACTGCAATTCTATTATACCACAGATTCCTTGAAATTTCAATGCTGTTTTGCATGAATTTTGCGTGAATTTTACGTGAGGATCATCCGTTCCCTTTAGCGGCGGGGGGCTGGACCTCGGGGTGTTGAGGAGAATCGAGGGGTCGTGTGATGCGGGCAGGCGCGCACCCCGGCCGAGCCCAGGGGCTGGTCAAGAGTTGAGAGAGCCCACCATCCTGTAAATTATCGTAGATGCGTGGAGAGGCTTGCGTCCGACCGCCTCTCCACGCCAGGGGTCAATACTCCAGTAATTTGGGCAGCTCTTTGGCCTGGGCTACCCAGTCCTTCACCATACCCAAGTCGGGTGTTCGACCTGCCAGTTTCTTTTCGGCGTTTACTTCCGCTAGATTGGCCTGCAAGTTGTCTGGATTGCGAGTCGCCAGCTCTTTGACCGTGTCCACGCCAGCATGCTCTAGCAGGTCGGAGAAGACTCCAGCGATACCCCGAACGCGCGCCAGGTCTGCCCGGTTGGCAACTCCCAGGATGACCCGGGACTCCACGCCGGCGTGCTCTGCCAAAGCTTTTCGTCCAGCGGGTGTCCGGGCTGCTTCAAGGAGCTGATCGCTATTGGAGATCCCCTGCTCCTTCAATTTGGCCGCCAGTTCGGCCGGCATGCCTCTGAGTTTACCGATTGAGATAGCCATTGTTGTCTCCTTTCCAAAAGATTATTGAGTAGCGAGTCAATGAGTAACGTGTTAACGAGGGTGGCCCGTTACCTCATTGACCCATTGACTCGTTACTATAGTTCAGACGTACAATATGGACAGCGCGTGGCCTTGATGGGGATGGTGGACAGGCAATATGGGCACTCTTTCGTTGTCGGCTCGGCGGGCGGCGCTACCTCTTCGCGCTTCATCCGGTTGATGCTGCGGATGAGCAGGAATATCACAAAGGCGACGATGAGGAAGCTGACGACGGCATTGATGAACACGCCGTAGTTGATGGTCACCGCGCCTGCCGCTTGCGCATCGGCCAGCGCCGCGTAAGGCCCGGCCGGGGAGCCTGCCTTGAGCAAGATGAAGAGGTTGGCAAAATCCACCCCACCCAGCAGCAGGCCGATGGGCGGCATGATGACGTCGTTAACCAGCGACTTGATGATAGTACCGAAGGCAGCGCCGATGATGATGCCCACGGCCATGTCAACCACGTTCCCCCGCATGACGAATTCTTTGAACTCTTTCAGCATGTTTAGCCTCCCTTTGTTCAGGATTTCACTGTAGGCCGGGCTGATCACACTCGTCGGCCACCCTTGAGTTCCTCTTGTAGAGTCTCAAGCGCATTCCACTGGCCAGTAGCAGCCAGGGTAGCCTGCTCTGGCCAGGTGGTGGGATCTGCCAGCGCAGTGAGGCCGGCCTCCACAATGATCTGCTTCAGCCGCTTCACATCGGTTGAGGCCAGGTGCGCAAAGGTCATGATGCCGGCCGCCTGAAGCAAACTCGAAATCTTGGGACCAATCCCCTCAATGAGTTTCAGATCATCGGGCTCTATCGCTTTCAGGGCAGGCTCCTCGACTTCCTCTTCGACCGTAAGCGGAGCGACGCCCAGGACAGGCGCAGCGCGCCTTGCTACACCCTCCGGCGTCTCAACGACGTGGGATGGGGCTGCTGCATCAGGTCTGGCGATCCGGGCGGCTGCCTCAGGTTTGGTTGGCGGGGCAGCTTCCTTCTTGGACTGGCTTAGCCACCGCCACACGAGCAGCGCCGCCACCACTATTATCAGCAGCCAAACCCACCAGGAAATGCCCAAGACCTGCCTGGCCTCCCCAGCCGGGCCGGAGCAAGCCGTTTGCACCAGGCCGACTACCAGTAGAACCATCAAAGTACTGTATTTGCGAAACATGACTTTCTCTCTCCTTTGGTTTCAATGTTGCTAATAAGGGTTGGATACACACTTCGGCGATCTCTCGACCGCCCTCACACTCCCTCCACGAAGAGAATGTCCGCCACATCCTTTCTGCTATTACCACCTCCTTCCACAAAGAGACCTCGTTAACCCGTTACTCATTGCCTCATCACTCGTTGCCTCATTGCCTCATCACCAGGCTGGCACGCGGTCGTGAGTCAGGCTGCCTCGGGTCGAACGATAGCCGATCTCCCAGTAGGGAGTCCAGGCCAGGGCCACCACTTCGACTCGCACATCGCTGCGACGGGGTTTGACGGGGTAGGTTTCGATCTCATCCAGGGTTGCGGCCCACTTCTCGGTGATGGCCACGGCTTCCTCTTGCATGTCCCGGCGCATGTCCTCGATCTCGTCCTGCAAGCGAGCAATCTCTTCCTCGGATTCCGCGATATCCGCCTTGGCGCTGGTGGTGAGCCTGCGCTTGGTAGCAGCGCGCGAGAGGCCGGTCGTGGTGCGGCGGCGCCCGATCCCCAACAAGCTGGCCAGGCTTTCGCCAGCGGAGAGCAGTTCCTCGCGTTTGCGGGCGTCGTATTCATCATGGTCTTCGGCCAGCTCCCGCTCCTCGCGAGCCAAACGGGTCTCCAGGCGGTCGAGTTTCTGCTCGTATCTTCGGCGCAGTTTATCCACCTCGGCGTCCCGGTTCTCACGGGCGATTTGCTGCGACCGGACATTGAAGTCGCGCTCCGATTCGCCAGGCTGGCCGTAGAGCTTCAGCACCGGGTTGTAGTACAGGTTCAGCGCCTCCTCGTGGTAGAGGTGATCGCTGAAGTCTTTGCCAAAGGCTTTAAGCTCGGAGGCGGTGTTGAGCTCGGATGGGATGGGACCGAAAAGGGCGTCGGGCTCAGGCTGATCCTCCAGATCGTTCGGGTCTAGCTCGATGGGATCAGCGTCCTCCCAGCGGATGACCGTACCCACGTCCCCAGGCTGGACCAGGAGACCTACCTCTTTGCTCTCGTTGACGCGGCGTTTCCGGTCAACGAAGCTGACACTGCCCAGAGCCAGCAAGCAAGGTTCGTAGACCAGGACCGTTTCCTCTGCTTCCAGGCGCTGACCCAGTTCTTCCTCTAGGCGGGCGAGGGCGCTATTGGGGGTGAGAATCAACGGCAGGAAGACCTGAGGCAGGTTGGGGGGCAAGGTCGGAGGGGTGCTGCTGTAGCCAGAGGGCACGTCTGGGGCGGCGGCGGGAGACGGCGCGACTGCGGGGGCAACGTCACGCCGCATGACCGGGCGAGCAGGCGCAGCAGCAGCCGTGGGCGCCACCACCTCGGCCTTGGTCTCGGCCATCAGTTGGCGCACCTGGCTGCGGGTGAGCGGGCCGCGCAGGTAGCTCATGGCCCAGCGCGTCTGGAAGATGACGGGGTGGGCTTCGTGGACGTTGTGGAGCAGGAAGACGCGGGAGCCGAGGGCGGAGATGGTGCGGTCGAGCTGGCGGCGGTCGAGAGCACCGCCAGCCTCGCTGGTAGCCGATTCCAGACCATCCAGCACCCGCATCTTGTCTCTCTCGGTCTGGAGCCTGCCGATGAACCAGGTGCCGGCGTTGGTCAGACCCTTGTAGTCCAGGTCTACCGGATTCTGGGTGGTGAGCACCACACCGAAGCCGAAGGCGCGCGCCTGCTTCAGCAGAGTCAGCAGGGGGCGTTTGGAGGGCGGATTGGCGACCGGCGGGAAGAAGCCGAACACCTCGTCGAAGTACAGGAGGGCGCGCAGGCTGGTGGTGCCCGATTGCTGCCGCACCCAGGTGATGATCTGCTCCAGCAGCAGGGTGACGAAGAACATGCGCTCAGGCTCGCTGAGGTGGGCGATGTAGAAAATGCTGTGCCGTGGTTTGCCTGTGGAGGTGTAGAGAAGGTTGGAGACGTCCAGAGGTTCGCCCTTGATCCATGCCCCGAAGCTGGGGGCGGCGATAATGTTGTTCAGGGACATCGCCAGGCCAAACCGTTCCTTTTCGGGGAAGAAAGTGTCCACGTCGAAGACGCCCAACTGCCGCATCGGCGGTGATTGGATGGCGGTGATCAGGCGGGCCAGGTCCAGGTCTTCGCCCTGACGCCAGAAGTGCTCGAAGATGTTGGAGAGTAGGATGTGCTCGCGGCTGCGCAGGGGGTCGGCCTCGACGCCGACCAGCCCCAGCAGAGCGCTGACCGTACCCTGGATTTGGTCGCGCAGCAGTTCCTCATTGTCACCCCAGCTCAGGGCGGGCGCTTTGAGGGAGGCCAGGATGGAGATGGGCAGGCCGGCGTCGGAGCCTGGGGTGTAGATGCGGAAGTCCGCGCTCTCCTTCAGCATGCGGATGCGCTCCGGCCCCTCTCCCCAATCGGCCAGCCCTTTGCGCCAGATATCGGCGATGTAGCGGGCGTATTCGCCAACGCTCATGTCCTTGCGGCGGGCATCGTCCACGTTGACCCAGGGCTCGAAGTCTTCGGGGCGCAGGTCGGGGAAGGTAAGCAGGAGGTTGGTGAGGTCCCCTTTGGGGTCTATCATGATGGCGGGGACGTTGTCTATGGCGGCCTCTTCCAGCAGATCAATGCACAGGCCAGTCTTGCCAGAGCCGGTCATGCCGACGCAGACAGCGTGGGTGGTGAGGTCACGGGCGTCGTACATGGCCAGGCGGTCGAGCCGTTTCCTCGTGTCCAAATCATATTCCTGGCCCAGGTAGAAGGCGCCAAGTTTCTCGAAAGGTTGCATGATAACACCTCCACTGAGAATTGTTTGTCGAATATCCTCCTCCGGCGTCTCAGCGGCCAAATGTCAGATGAACTGCAATACAGCATCCAGGACATCGGGGACATTCATTGAAGAGACCGGGTGAACTCCACCCTGATCGTCATGGCGGTGGTCAGGGAAGGTGGAAACGGTGGGATAGTGCGGCGCATTATCCCACCGACTTACCAACTTGCCATCAGAAGTCTGCAAGTGATACCGATACTTGGGGCGCGTCAGGACCGGCTCGGTGACAACGTATTCTGCAATGTGCAGCTCGAAGCCGCCTATCAGCGTGAGGATGCCGCGCACGTAGCACTCGTTGACATCAATTTCCTCAAACCGCACGTCTGAACGGAGCACGTGCGGCGCGGCGTGGATGGCGTTTTGCAGGCTCAGGTAGTAATCGCGTGCGTTCAAACCTGGACTCCTGACAAGATGTGAAAGCGTCGCTCCCACAGATCGAGGCCACGTTTGACCGCATACCAATCAAAATAGTCGGCATCGTCACCCAGCGCGCCGGATTCAAATTGCTGCATAAACTCTTCAGAAGACATCTGGTACTGCTGTTCAAAAGCATGGCAAGCGCGTTCAAAGTAAGTGCGTCGCGCGCCGGCCAGCTCAGTCTCGTTACGCAGCGCGCTGCTCAGAACCTTGCGGACTTCATCCCAATTAACCCCGGCGGAGAATTTAGTTCTCAGTGCAATTCTTTCCATATCTCTCCCCTTTCTACCCACTCCGGCTAGCCTTCCCTTGATGTACATTTTAACACAAAGCAGCAGACAAGTCAAAGCTCGACTCATCTCAAGTGCCCGTCACCACCGGAATAGTCCGCCCGCAGCGGGAGCACTTCTTGTCCTTCAACCTGTACTGGGTCACGCTCAACCCCCACCGCCGAACCAGCAACTCGCCACATCACGGACAATAGGTGTTCTCGTAAGCGAGACTTTCCGCCCGATGACCCAGTACGTTGCCCAGGTAGACAAAGTCCAGCCCCTCCTCCCTGCCCATGTCGTGGGCCCGCTCCAGGGTCGGCAGCGGCGTGGGCGGGGCGGTGAACTTGTAGGCGGGATAGTAGCTGCTGCAATGCCAGGGGGTATCGGCGCCCAACTCCTCTCGGATACGCCTGGCGATGCCCCGTAAGACGCCCTCATCGTCGTCGACGGTCGGTATCACCAGGGTGGTGATCTCGATGTGCACCCCCGCTTTCTTGGCCTCGCAGCAGTTGCGCCAGACCTTCTCCACGTCGGTCCCGCAGTGCTTTTTGACCGCCACCGCGTCCCCTTTGATGTCCGCGTTCATGGCATCCAGGCCCGCTTCGATCAGCAGCTCCAGCGCGTCAGGGGTCATGTAGCCGTTGGTCACGTAGGTGTTGTAGAGACCCCTCTGGCGGGCCAGCCTGAACACGTCGAGGGACCACTCCAGGGAGAGAGTCGGTTCGTTGAAGCTGATGGAGGTGCCCTGGCAGCCACGGCGCACTGTCTCAGCGACGAAATCCTCTGGGGACAGGTAGTGCCCGGGGCGAGGGGGCGATTTGGAGATGTCCCAGTTCTGGCACCAGGGACAGTTGAAGTTGCAGCTCCAACTGCCAGCCGTCAGGGCCACGCTGCCGGGGTAGAAATGATAGAGGGGCTTCTTCTCGATGGGGTTGGCCGAGAGGGACGATACGTTACCGTAGATGAGAGTATAGAGGGTGCCGCCCTCGTTCTGCCGCGTGCGGCACCAGCCCAGGCCGCTCTCGGCTACCTCGCACCGCCGCTCGCAGGTCAGGCAGCGTACCTTGGCGTTGAGCTTCTCTTGGAGCAGAGCTTGCCTGAAGTATGGTTTGTACATCGCGTCAAGGGTGTAGCAGCCGTATGAAGCCCGCCTGTTCAAAGTGAGCGTCAGTAGTTAGAGCTTCGACGATGCCTCGCTGCTGCATCAACAGGAAGCTTACCGCATCGCACAGGCTCCACGTCTTGTCCAGGCGTTGCTGCAGGAGCGCAAGAGCCTCTCGATGCAGAGATTCGTCTATGTAGATAACCTTGACCAGTGGGTTGTCTTGCAATTCGGCCGCAAATGCCAATGTCGCTTGACGTGGCAGACGGCGCGCCACGGCCAGGGCAACAAACTCTGCCAGCACGTAGTTGTGAGTAATACGAGCGGGCGCGGCATGAAAGAAGGTCACCGCCTCCTCGTGTTGTGGTTCAGCGGCGTGGTGGAAACATAACAGCCCCGATGTATCCAGTAGCATCACCAATCCTCCTCATGCCTGCTGCCGTATTCCCGCGCCAGATCAACGTCAATGCTCTCGTTGTCCGCACCTGTCGGATGGCCTAGATCAACTGCGCCCGCGTGCCCCATCAGCCGCGCCATAGCTTCAGCGCGTTCCCGCTCAGGCAGTACCATCCGTGGCGTATGGGCCCGAAGCTGCGCCAGAATCCACTCCTCCAGCGGCTTACCCATTTTCTCTGCTACTTTCACCAGTGGCTGATACACGTTATCTGGCAACTCCAAAGTCACGACTGTGCTCATTGTTTCTTACCTCCATTTCTGGTTCTATCACACACTCCTCGGCCCACCGCACTTACCGTCTGGCGGACACACCCATTTTACCACAAACCAACAGACAAGTCAACGAGGAACTAACCGTCTCAGCTCCTCCAACACCCCCCCAAGATCATCGGGCAACTCCGCCGTGAGCTCGATGTGCTCGTCGCTGCCGGGCAGGCGGAAGCCCAGGGTTTGGGCGTGGAGGAACTGGCGTCGCAGGAGGCTCAGATGCTGTTTGCGGAAGCCGTAGACGGTATCCCCAGCCAGGGGGTGGCCGATGGAGGCAAAGTGGACGCGCACCTGATGGGTGCGGCCGGTCTCGGGCCTGGCTTCCACCAAGGTGTAGGGACGGGTCACATTGCCCACTACACCATCGAAGTACTCCACGACCTGATACTCGGTGCGGGCCTCGCGTCCACCCTCAACTACGGCCATGCGCTTGCGGCGTTTCTTGTCCCGCCCGATGGGAGCCTCGATGACACCGCGCACTGGCTCCAAGTGTCCCTCCAGCAAGGCCACGTAAACCTTCTTCACCTCCCGACACTTGAACTGACGCTGGAGGTGCCGCCGGGCCGAATCATTCTTGGCCACGATGATCAGGCCTGAGGTGTCTTTATCCAGGCGGTGGACGATGCCGGGCCGCAAATCATCCCCCACCCCAGCCAGGTCCGGGCAATGGGCTAAGACGGCGTTGACCAGAGTTCCCGTGCGGTGGCCGTAGGCAGGGTGCACCACCATCCACGGCGGCTTGTTCACCACCATGATGCCCTCGTCCTCGTAGACGATGTCCAGGGGGATTGACTCAGGCCGCACCTCCAGGGACTCCAGCGGCGGGATGCGCACCACGATCTCGTCGCCCGCCTCCACCCGATAGCTGGACTTGGTAGCCTCACCGCCCACCGTCACCCGCCCCTGCTTGATGAGCCTTTGCACCACGGAACGGGAGAGCTCAGGTATCTCGTCAGCGATGTATTTATCTATCCTTTGGCCGGCCTCGGCCACATGCAGCTCAATGGTCTTTTCCACTCGAATCCCCTAAAAAACAACGACCGAGGCCATAGGCTCTCGGTGCGCTAAATACTGCATTCTTTGTATCCTCTCAAAGCACTGGAATCAGGACGACGGCTTCCGCTTCATAATTTATCATCGCTCCCCTCCTCACGATCACGCAGGAGATGGAAAGCCAGGATCACCACCCCTACGAAGATGGAACTGTCGGCCACGTTGAAGACGGGCCAGACCTTGAAGTCAATGAAGTCAATGACGTGGCCGTAGCGCAGACGATCAACCAAATTACCCAGGGCTCCGCCCAACTGCAAGCCCAGGCTGATCTGAACCAACCACTGGTCGCCAGGCAAGTAGCGGTAGTAAAAGATGATGGCCGCTATCACCACCACGGCGATGACCATGAATATGACCCCGTGATCGGGGAACAGCCCGAAGGCCGCCCCCGTGTTGGTCACGTAAGTCAGACTCACCCAACGCTCCAGAGCAGCCACGGGATTCCAGGACTCGCCCAGCTTCAGGCTGTCCATCACCACCCACTTGCTGATTCGGTCAACCACCAGGGTGAGGACGGCAACCGCTGGCAAGAGGAACCCTCTCCACTTCTCACGATGCAAAAGGCAAACTCCTCTATTACCTCTCGCGCTGCTTCTGGCACTGGATGCACAGGGTAGCGGAAGGAAGAGCCTTCAAACGAGCACGATCTATCCTACTGCCGCAGTCCTCGCACAGCCCATAGGTGCCTTTATTGAATTTCGCCAGGGCATCGTTCGCCTGGCCCAAGAGACGCTGCAGATTCCGACGCAAGGCGTGGTTCTTAGTGTTTTCCAAAACCTCGGTAGCATCGTCGGCTATGTGGGTGCTGTAGCCAGGGTTATCCTGCTCCGTCACCACTAGCCGCTCCAAATCCGCCATCAGGCGTCTGCACTCCTCTTCGAGCCGCTTTCTGAACGATTCATCAGCCCTATCCATCACAACCTCCTCACATTTCACCATCAGGCTGACGCCGCTTCGCTAACGAATCTATTCTACTCGATTGTCGCCAAAAAGGCAAATCACTGAACTTCAAAGCTCAAAGCTCAAACCTTACCAGTCCCAGGGTGATCTCCTCACCCTCGATTTTGAAGGTCTGGGCATGGGCCTCGGTCGGGAGACCTTCACCCATCAAGGCTGGCAGCTCGCCTTCGATCAATTCCGTGGAGAGGGTCTCGCCCTTGATGTACTGGCCGCGGACCTCCAACACCGCCCGCAGGGTCGGACCAGCCTGGTAGTAGGTGGTGATGCGATCTTCGATGCGGAAGCCAGCGT
This sequence comes from Anaerolineae bacterium, assembly GCA_034431315.1. GTDB lineage: Bacteria > Chloroflexota > Anaerolineae > VGOG01 > VGOG01 > JAUWOY01. Next base: position 19,931 of record DAOUDK010000031.1, on the reverse strand, counting down.
CCTTGCGCATGATCTGGATGTGGCGCACCAGTTCCCGGGCCAGACCCTCTTGGATCAGCTCATCATTGAGGGTGGTGCTGATGGCCGCCAGGTAGCCGGCCTCCTCGGCCACAGCGTAGCCCGCTTTGGCCTCGGTTCGCACCTCCAGCTCCTCCGGCAGAAGACTCACGGTCTGCCCTTCAACCTCCAGAGCGACGGCCTCGCCAGCCTGGATGCACCGGGCAAGCTCAGCCTGATCCAGCTCGGCCACGGCTGCCCGGATCCTGGGGAACAGGGGGCCATACTTTTTGCCCAGGAGATGCGGCAGAGGGATTACGCGGTAGTCAATCACCTGGCCGGCATCCTCCAGGAAGACCAACTCCTTGATGTTGAGCTCATCCAACACCTGATCGGCCAGGCGGCGCAGGGACTCAGCCTCGCCCTCGCCCCGCACCTTGAACAGGGCCTGGGCCAGCGGTTGGCGCAGCTTGAGGCCGGCTCGGTTGCGGGCTCCGCGCCCCAGACTCACCAGCCTCATAACCAGCCGCGTGTCCTCCACCAGTTGCTCATCTATGAGAGCCTCATCGGCCTGGGGGTAGTCGCAGAGGTGGACGCTCTCCGGCGCTGTCGCATCAACGCTCTTCACCAGGTTCTGGTACATCTCCTCGGCGATGAAGGGCATGAACGGGGCCAGCAGCTTGGCCAGGGTGGTCAGGCACTCGTAGAGGGTGGAGTAGGCGGCCGCCTTGTCCTCATCCTCCTCGCCCTTCCAAAAGCGGCGGCGGCTGCGGCGCACGTACCAATTGGAGAGGTCTTCAACGAAGCGCTGGAAGGGGCGGGCAGCTCCTGTCACGTCGTAGCTTTCCAGGGCATCGGTTACCCGTCGCACGAGCAGGTGCAGCTCGGACAGGATCCAGCGATCAAGGGCAGGTAGATTCGTAAATTCGGAATTCGTAGGTTCGTCTACATCCGAATCTACGAATTTACGGGCTACGAATCTACGGCCTGGTTGCCATCCGTCAATGTTGGCATAGGTCACGAAGAAGGAGTACACGTTCCACAGCGTCAGCATGAAAGTCCGGACCACATCGCCCACCAGTTCGACGGAGAAGCGGCGGTCGTTGCCTGGCGGGGTGGCGGTGTACAGGTACCAGCGCAAGGCATCGGCGCCGTGCGCGTTGATGACCGTCCACGGGTCCACCACGTTGCCTCTGGACTTGGACATCTTTTCGCCCTCGGCGTCCAGGATCAGACCCAGGCAGAGGCAGTTCCTGAAACAAGGCTCGTTGAACAACAGAGTGGAGATGGCGTGCAAGCTGTAGAACCACCCTCTGGTCTGATCTACGGCCTCGCAGATGAAATCGGCCGGGAACTGCTCCTCGAAGGCCTCCCGATTGGCAAAGGGGTAATGCCACTGAGCCACAGTCATAGACCCTGAGTCGAACCAGGCATCTATCACCTCAGGCACGCGCCGCATCATCCCGCCACAATCCTCGCACTTGTAGGTCACCCCATCAATGTAAGGCCTATGCAGATCTAGCTGCTCAAAGTCCGATGTTTTGAACTTTGAGCTTTGAGCTTTGGATTTTAGCTCGTTTACGCTTCCGATGCACTCCTGCCGCCCGCACTCCTCGCAAACCCAGACGGGCAGGGGCGTTCCCCAATAGCGCTCGCGGCCCAGGGCCCAGTCCACGTTGTTTTCCAGCCAGTTGCCGAAGCGGCCGTCGCGGATGTGCTCCGGATACCAATTGATCTGACGATTGAGGTTCACCAGTTCGTCCCTGTAGCGGGTGGTCTCGATGTACCAGGTAGCCTTGGCGTAATACAGGAGCGGGGTATGGCAGCGCCAGCAGAAGGGGTAGACGTGGCGGTGGGTCCTCACCTTGTACATCAGCCCGCGCCCCTCCAAGTCCTCGACGATCAGGGGGTCGGCGTCTTTGACGAACAGCCCGCGCCAGGGGGTGACCTGGTCAATAAAAGCGCCTCGCAGGTCAACGGTGTGCAGCACAGGCAGGTCGTACTCCTGGCCCACCTCCAGGTCCTCCGCACCGAAGGCGGGCGCGATGTGCACGATGCCCGTGCCGTCCTTGGTGGTCACGAAGTCGCCAGGAACCACGTAGCAATAGTCCTTCTCTACGGGCATAAAGGTGAACAGGGGCTGATAGTGCGCCCCCAGCAGCTCCTTACCTGGCACGGTTCGCACAACCTCGTAAGGGCCCTCCAGCACCTCGTCCAGCAGCTCTTTGGCCAGGATCAGCCGCTCCTTCTCGCCTTCTCTTTCCAGTTCGATGGTGACGTACTCGATCTTGGGGTGAACAGCCAAGGCCACGTTGCCGGGCAGGGTCCACGGCGTGGTGGTCCACACCAGAAAGTAGGTGCCAGGCTCATCCCGCAGGGGAAACTTGACGAAGATGGACGGGTCTTCGGCCTCTTCGTAGCCCAGAGCCACCTCGTGATCCGACAGGGGCGTGCCGCAGCGGGGGCAATAAGGTACAACCTTGTAGCCCTGGTAGATGAGGTCTTTATCCCACAACTGCTTGAGGATCCACCACACCGACTCGATGTATTCATTCTTCAGGGTGATATAGGGGTCGTCCATGTCAATCCAGAAGCCAATGCGGTCGGTCAGCTCCTCCCACTCCCTGACGTAGCGGAAGACACTCTCCCGGCACTTGGCGTTGAACTCGGCCACGCCATAGTCCTCGATGGCCTGCTTGCTGTTGAGGTTCAGCTCCTTCTCGATCTCCAGCTCCACGGGAAGGCCATGCGTATCCCAGCCCCCCTTCCTGAGGACATGGTAGCCACGCATTGTCTTGTAGCGGGGGAAGAGGTCTTTGAAAACCCGAGCCAGGACGTGATGAGTTCCAGGAAGCCCATTTGCCGTGGGTGGCCCCTCATAAAACACGTATCGCGGCGCACCTTCGCGAATCTCCAGGCTTTTCTCGAAAATCTTGTTCTCTTTCCAAAAACGGAGGATGCCCGCCTCCCTCTCGGGAAAGTTGACTTTGCTAGATACTTCTTTGAACATGATTTCTCCTTCTTGTTGCCTTATTGTCTCCCACCATCTCCAACCAGATGTCCAAGCTCCTCTCGGCTTCCTCGGCGACCAGGGTGATGAAGGGCTTTCTCTCCTCTCCATTGGCCAGAGCAAGAGCCTCGTAATACTGGAGCCTCCTCTCCATGCGAATTACCGCCGGAGGGTATCCCCCTCGCATCAATATCAAATTCATCAACAAACGCGCTGTACGGCCGTTGCCATCAACGAAGGGATGGATGTGCACTAAGCGGAAGTGAGCCAGGGCCGCTCTCTCCACAGGGTGCAAGTGCATAACCCCAATTGAGTTCAACCAGCCCACCATCTCTTGCATCAAAGATGGAACGGCAATAGCCTCCGGTGGAACGTGAGTAGTCCCTGTTATGCGCACCCGGACGCTACGATAGCGGCCTGCATTTTCATCATCAATAGTGCGTAGGATGAGGGCGTGGATCTGGCGGATATTGTGTTCGGTGATAGGCTCCTCCTTTCTAGCCACGGCCTCCACGAAATCAATGGCGTGCTTGTGGTTGATGGCCTCCAGGTGTTCCCGCAGGGATTTCCCACCCACTGTCAGACCGTCGAGGAGGACCAACCGGGTTTCGGCCAGAGTCAGGGTGCTGCCCTCAATGGCATTGGAGTGATACGTCCACTCCACGTCAAAGTATTCCTTGAGCTTAGCAACAATGCCAGACGGCAATGGACGCGCCGCGTCCAGTCGCACTTTTTTCTCCTCAAGACGAGCAAGTATCTCTTCCATCATCACCCCTCCAACGCAATCCGCAGCCGCTTGTTGATGCGGCCTTTGCTCTCGTGGCCCACCACGTGGATTGTCCCCACCTCACGGGTGTTGGCCACGTGGGTGCCGCCATCAGCCTGCATGTCCAGACTCTCGATCTCCACGATGCGCACCTCGCGGATGCCCTCCGGCAACAGGTTGATCTTGGTGCGGATGAGATCGGGGATTCGGAAGGCCTCCTCCCGGGGCAAGATACAGATTTTGACCGGCCGGGCAGCGGCTACCTCGGCGTTGATCTTCTTCGCTACTTCCTGGGCAAAGTCAACGCTCATGTGCTCTAGCTCGAAGTCCATCCGGGCCGCCAACGGCTTCATGTTGCCTCCCGTCACCAGTGCCCCGTAGTCGCGCCAGATGACGCCGCAGAGGATGTGCAGCGCGGTGTGGGTGCGCATCAACTGGTAGCGGTGCTCCCAATCCACCACGCCCCTGACCAGCGTGCCCACGGGCGGCGGCTCAACGTCCAGCTTGTGCCACACCAGGTCGCCTTGTTTCTTGACCTTGACGACCTGGGCCTCACCATCATCCCACAGCATCCTGCCCAGATCGGCCGGCTGCCCCCCGCCGCCGGGATAAAAGGCCGTGCGGACCAGGGCCACCCGGTCGCCCTCAATCACCTCCACCGTGGCTTCGAACTCCTTCAGATAGCAATCGGTCAAGTAGAGCAGATCGGTCACGACTCACCTCCGTTTTTCGGACTCACAGTGGACCCCAGTCCACCGCCCCACCGACGCGGACTAGCGTCCGCTTGGAGCACTTCCGAGCGAGCTCCTAAAGCCCAAACCACAGGCGATCCATGTAGTCTTCGCATCCCACCGCCCGCCAGAAGGCCTGAGAGACAGGGCTGAAGTGGGCCACATTGAGCTGGACGGTAAAAAGCTCCTTCTCTTTGAACCAATCCTTCAGGGCCTCGAAGAGGCGACGGCCAATGCCCTGCTGGCGCCAGGCCGGGTCCACGCAGATGTCGGAGACGAGGCCATAGGTGGGCGGCAGGAGCACGGGCGGATTCTCCCGCATCATACCGATGATGTAGCCCACCAGTTGCCCCTCGGCATCGGCGACCAAGACGCAGGCGTCATCGTCCCGAAGCCAATCGCGGAGGATCCTTGCCCAGTGCTCCTCACCACCGGGCGCGGGCCGAAACCGCTCATCCAGCGCAGCGTGATACTGCATCATCTCATCCCAGAGGGATAGGATTCCCCCGACATCGTCTCGAGTTGCCTGACGAATGACCACCTGCGCCATAGCTGCTCTCCCATAAACAAAAAACTCTCATCCCCAAGGGACGAGAGCCTGGACTCCCGTGGTACCACCCTAATTGGCGTTGCCACCCACTTTGCGGGGTACGTTTTCATACCCCCGTCCGTGTAACGGAGGACGAGCCCGGCCAGGTCTACTTGCTTCGTACATTCGTCACGAATCTACGAGTTTACGAACCTACGAAGTTACGAGCTTTCGGCTGGCAGCTCCGGAGGGATTTTCGGCGAGATTCCCGCATCCGGCTCCCACCTGACCCGGACTCGCTGAGCGTTACCCCTCACCTACTCGTCTCCATCATCGCTCTTATTGGGAGAATATAACACAGAAATGGCGATTTGTCAAATTAATGCCCCAATATCCTCACGCTCTCCTGGCGGGGCTGAAGCACCAGCCGGGAAGCGGCAAAACGACCCAGCAGCTCCCGCACCTGATTGCGGCGGGCCCTCATGCGCTCATCTCTGGCCTTCCAGACCCCGCTGACCTGGTTGATGGCCAGGCTGCTATCGCCCCTCACTTCGATGGAGAATTCCGAGGGGCTCTGATTCGCATCCGTCAGCCTCTGGATCAGGTCACTCAGGCCAGCGATCAGCGTGTCGTACTCCGCCTCGTTGTTGGTCATCTCCCCGCCGAAATCGAGCCGCACCAGCCGCTCCGGCTCGACTGAGCTCGCCGAAGTCTTGCCATCGCTGGCTCCGATCAAGGCATAGCTGCCATAGCCTGGGCCTGGGTTGCCCAGACTCCCCCCATCGAAGACCAAAACATAATCGGGCTGGCCCTCTAACTGACCAGCATCGAAGACCAACGCGGGTTTGCGAGCTTTAGACAGCCCGCCCGGATCCTTGGATTCTTCCATGATGGAAAGCTTCTCCAAAAGCTCTCTCTTCTCCGCCTCGCTCAAGGCAGAAATAGCTGCTAGAATCTCGTCCACGGCCTTCATCGCTGACCCTCATTTCTCCCCAGAAATCAACTGGTCGTAGAGCGACTCCAAGTTAGCCTGGTGCAAGTCCTGCACCAAGCCGTCAAGGGGGATGCGGGACTTACCACAACTCTCGATGCCTATCCGCCTGAGTTCATCCCGTGGCGCCCCGGCCTCTACCTTCTCCTGCACTTTTTCGTAGATAGTATCCAGATAAGCGATGCTGCTCCTCAGGGTCTCCTTGACCTCGCCTCGCAGTAGCACCCCGCCGTGTCCCTGCACAATGTTATCCAGGATCAGCTTGCTGATGGCTCGCAAGGATTCCCTCAACTCCAAGCGATCACCATCCACTATGTAGGGCACAGGCATAATGGTGTCGCCAGCAAAGAGCACTTTGTCCTCTCTCACGTAGACCGCTATCGAATCGGGCGTGGTGCCTGGCGTGTGCATCAACCGCAGGGTCTTGTTGCCCAGTCGGAGGGTCAACTCCTCGTTGAAGGTAACGGAGGGCAGACGCAGTTGCACCTCGGCCAGCTCAGGGATTCGGCCCTTGGCTTCATCCAGATCTTTCTCACCATGCTTTTGTAGAGCCTGGCGGCAGAGCTCGTGGCCTATCACTTCGGCTCCATCAAAAAGATAAGTGCCGTAGAGGTGATCGGAGTGAGAATGAGTATTGATCACATAGCACACCCCGTTTTTGGTCTTTCGTCGCACGAGGTCCACAAGCTCGCTTGTTTCCTGAGGAAAGAGCAGGGTATCAATAACGACCACCCCTTGCGAGGTGAAGATGACTCCAGCCGTTACCTTAACGTACAGATCGCTGGTGAAGACGTAGATGTCGTCGGCAACCCGCTCTCTAAGCATGTACACCTCCTAATGCCACACTCGTTCATAAGACATCGTTACAAATCCTTGATCGCCGAAGGTCTCCTGACCGAGGCAGGGCAGAACTCGATCGGGAGACCCTCGGCCATCACAGTTCACAAGGCATCGTTAGAAATGATCAGGTCGGCGGTGGCAATGTTAGTGGCGATGGGCACGTTATGCACATTGCAAGCCCGCAGGAGGGTCTGAATGTCAGGGTCATGGGGATGTTTATCCAGGGGATCTACCAAAAAGAAAACGCCATCTATGGCCCCCTCAGCTACGCGGGCGGCGATCTGAGCATCACCCCCGTACGGCCCTGATAGAACGCACTCCACCTCCAAGCCCACTTTCTCCTGCAAGAGTTTGCCGGTGGTGCCTGTGGCTACCAGGTGGTACTCTGCCAGTTTCTCGCGATTGAAAGTAGCAAAGGCCACCAGATCGGCCTTCTTGCCATCGTGCGCGACCAGAGCTATGGTTTTCATACTCGCGACCCTCCCATAAAAATACCACCAGGCTTCACCCTGGTGGTTCTTTTTCAAAAATCCCCGCTATGCCGTGTGGTACCAGTGTCTTGAACCTGCTTTTGCAGGTGGGGATCTACCTATTGGTTCTGCCTCACCTATTCTGGCTAACGCATCCCCTCTAGAGATCAATCCCCTTTATTTTAAGTGTTGGCTCAAAACTCTCGCTACGCATCACGAGCATAGCAGGGTATTTACCACCAGTATATTACCACAAAATCTAAAAAAAGGCAAATTCAAGCTAGCCGTTATCAAGCGGTTGAAAGCCATTTCTTAAAATTTTAAGGTTCATCGTCCGCCAATCGTAAGTGCAACTCTGCCAACTGTTGCTCCGATATGGACGATGGAGCTCCAAAAGTAAGATCCTCAGCTCGCTGTGTTTTGGGGAAGGCCATCACCTCGCGGATGTTGTGCTCGCCAGCCAGCAGCATCACCAGGCGGTCTATGCCTGGAGCGATGCCGCCGTGAGGCGGAGCTCCATACTCGAAAGCCTCCAGGAGGTGGCCGAACTCAGCCTGCACATTCTCTTTGGAAAGCCCCAGGGCGCGGAACATCCTTTCCTGCATCTCGCGGCGGTGAATCCTGATGCTGCCGCCGCCGATCTCCCAGCCGTTGCAGACGATGTCGTAGGCTTTGGCCCGCACCTTGCCCGGCTCGGTCTCCAGGAGAGGCAAGTCTTCATCCAGGGCCGAGGTGAAGGGGTGATGCATGGCATTCCAGCGCCCTTCCTCCTCGTGCCATTCCAGAAGCGGGAAGTCCAGTACCCAGGCAAAAGCCAGCACGCTATCGTCCCGCAGGCCCAACCGCTGGCCCATTTCCAACCTCAAGCCTCCCAGGGCCTCGGCCACCACCTGGGGCTCGTCGGCCACGATGAGGATCAGATCGCCCTCCTCCGCCTCCGTCCGAGCGAGGATGCCCTCGATCTCCGCCTGAGACAGGAACTTGGCCACGGGCGACCGCACCGCCAGACCTTCTTCAACCAACAGCCAGACCAGCCCCTTGGCCCCGCGCTTCTTGACGAACTCGCCTAGTTCGTCCAACTGGCGGCGGCTGTAGTCGGCGCAGCCAGGGACGCAGATGGCTTTCACCTGGCCCCCGTCAGCCACCGCCTGGCGGAAGACGCGAAACTCACTCTCGGCCACCACATCGGACAGGGCGATCAGCGGCAGGCCGAAGCGCAAGTCGGGCTTGTCGCTGCCGTAGCGCTCCATGGCCTCCTGATACGAAAGCCGGGGGAAGGGCCTGCGCATGATGCTTTTGCCCGTCTCGGCGGACAGCGCCTCCACCAGAGCGGTGAACAGACCCTCCGTGAGCTGCAAGACGTCCTCGCAGTCCACGAAAGACATCTCGACGTCCAGTTGGGTAAACTCGGTCTGCCGATCGGCCCGCAGGTCCTCGTCGCGGAAACAGCGGGCGATCTGGAAGTATTTCTCAAAGCCGGCCACCATGAGGAGCTGTTTGATCTGCTGAGGCGATTGGGGTAGGGCGTAGAACTTGCCCGGATGGACGCGGCTGGGCACCACGTAGTCGCGAGCCCCCTCAGGGGTGCTCTTGATGAGGATGGGCGTCTCAATCTCGACGAAGCCCCTCTCGTCGAGGTAGTCGCGGATGAACTTGACCACCTTGTGGCGCAGGATGAGGTTCCTCTGCATGTGTCTCCTGCGCAGATCCAGATAGCGGTATCGCAAACGCAGGGCCTCGTCCACCTCTTCGTCGTCTCTGTTGATGTAGAAAGGCGGCGTCTGGGCCGGATTGAGTATCTCCACTGAGTTGGCCACTACCTCGATCTCGCCCGTGGCCATGTCTGGATTGGCCAGCCCTTCGGGGCGGCGGCGCACCAGGCCCCGAACGCGGAGCACGTACTCGCCCCGCACCTGGGAGGCCGTGGCGTGGACTTCTTCCGAGACCTCAGGGTTAGCCACCACCTGAGTTATCCCCTCTCGGTCCCGCAAATCAATGAATATCAACCCCCCGTGGTCGCGGCGGCGATTCACCCAGCCGGCCAGAGCCACTTCCTGGCCCACGTGCTCAGCCCTCAACTCTCCACAAGTGTTAGTCTTTAGCATAGCGTATCCCTTTCTGTTCCTGCTTTGACACCGTTACATCTGCCAAAACACTACAACGGATTTAGAAAGCAACGGATTAAGGGCCTGTAAATAAATAAGTTCCCCAATCGTGTCATTGCGAGGAGCGCTTTTTGCGACGAAGCAATCTCCTTCCTGGACAAACGTGGGGATTGCTTCGCAAAAAAACGCTCGCAATGACATCGTGTCGGGAAGTTATTCTTTTACGGACCCTAAGAGCAAAAATCGGCTGGTTCACAAATCGAGAGTTGACCTTGACAAATTGCCACGAGTGAGCCCTGCTTCAGAACTCCTGGCCAAAAATCCATTCCCTTCGGCAAGCTCAGGACAAGCCTTTCTCAATCCGATGTAGTCTGGACGGTATTATACTACCAGGGGAAGAAAAAGACAAACCCCAATCTCCAATACCCAATATCCAATATCCAATATCCAATATCCAACCTCCAATCTCCAATCTCCAATCTCCCCCATCTTCCCTTGCACTTTTGTTGAGCCTGGAGTATAATTATGTTCAATCTTACTTTATGGAGATGAATACTGATGTTGATCCTACACGGTAGCTGGTTGCTACCCACCCAACCTGTAGAGCCCGGCCGCTTCCTGCTGTGGGCCGAGACCTCTGAAGACAAGCTGCGTCGGCCCCGGGGACGCAAGCCCCGCGTCCTTCCTCACCCCTTCGCCGCTCCCCCGGAGACGGTGCAGCAAGCTCTGGCCTCCCTGGCCCCCCTCCCCGATGCCCCGGCCACGACACGCTTCCACGCCCTGCTGCCAGCGGCCGGGGACCTGCCGCTTCCTTCCCCGCGCCTGGTCCACGACTGGGATAAACTGGCCGAGGCGACGCCAACAGGTCTGCGCCGCTTCAAGCTGGAGGGCCTGACCCTGGGGGCCACGGATGCCCTGCACCTGCTCACCGCCTTGCCTGCGCCAGAGGAGCTGCCCCCGCATCTGGTTTTGGGTGACGACCTGGCCTTCTGGAGCACCGTAGCCCGCTTTGCCCTGGAACTGCTGGCAGCCCAGCGCTACATCCCGGCCGTTGAGCAGGTTGGCACTCAGAGTTTCCAGGCCCGCTGGCGTCCCGTTTTCGACCGGCCGCAAGACGCCAGCCGATTGGCCCAACTGCTGGGATCCATGCCGCCAGCGGCCCGGGCCTGCCTGCCGCCAGAGCTGAAAGGCGAGCCCGATGCCGCCCCTGCTCACCGCCTGCTGGAGGACTTCCTGACCACCGTCGTGGACGCCGCCGTGCGCGAGTGGTGGGGCGTGGCCTGGCATCCCATGCGGGGTGACGACGTGGCTGTGGCCTGGCTCAACGCCCTCTTCGCCGCTGACCCTGTCGTCGAAGGGCCGTACTTCGCCCTCAGCACTCTGGCCAGGGCGCACAAGACGTGGGTGCGCCAGTTGCACGTGGCCGGCGACGCCGCCTTCCGGGTCTGCCTGCGCCTGGGGGTGCCCGAGACGGCAGAAGAAGCATGGCCGCTTGACTTCCTCCTTCAGGCCAGCGACGACCCCAGCCTGCTAGTGCCTGCCGAGACGGTGTGGAAGGCGCGGGGCAAGGCTCTCACCTATCTGAACCGACGCTTCGAGGAGCCGCAGGAGCGGTTGCTGACGGCCCTGGGGTATGCCTCCAACATCTTCCGTCCGCTGGAGCGCAGCCTCCACCAGCGCCGTCCCACGAAAGCTAACCTGCGCACCGACGAGGCTTATACTTTCCTGCGCGAGGCGGCCCCGCTATTGGAACAGAGCGGCTTCGGCGTGTTGGTGCCGCCGTGGTGGAACAAACGAGGCAGCCGTTTGGGCGCACGCCTGAAAGTGAACAGTTCTTCCAGCCCGCCGAGCGTGTCCAGCGGCATCCTCAGCCTGGATAAACTGGTCAACTACCAATGGGAGATCGTCCTGGGAGACCAAACGCTGACGCGGGAGGAGTTTGAGGCCCTGGCGCGGCTCAAGATGCCGCTGGTGCAGGTGCGGGGTCAGTGGGTGGCCCTTAATCCTGAGGAGATTGAGGCCGCCATCCGTTTCTGGAAGAAGCGCCAGGCGGAAACGCAGATGAGCGTGTTGGACGCGCTGCTGTGGGAGCTGAGCGGCGAGGGCGAGGTGGAGGGCCTGCCGGTGGAGGAGGTGGAGGTCACCGGCTGGATGAGCGACCTGCTGGAGCAGTTGAAGGAGGGCGAGCGGCTCGAGGAGCTACCCCAGCCGGCCAGCCTGGCGGGGGAACTGCGCCCCTACCAGCGGCGGGGTTTCTCCTGGCTGACCTTCATGCGCCGCTGGGGACTGGGCGCGTGCCTGGCAGACGACATGGGTCTGGGCAAAACGATCCAGGCCATTGCCCTCTTCTTGCACGACCGCAAGCACAGTGGGCAGGTGTCGCCGGCCCTGGTCGTTTGTCCCACTTCGGTGGCGGGCAACTGGCAACGGGAAATCGAGCGCTTCGCCCCCGACCTGCGCCCTCTGCTTCATCACGGGGCCGACCGGGCAAGTGGTCAGGATTTCCTGGATCAGGCTCAAGAGCACGACGTGATCATCACCAGCTACGGCCTGGTGCGCCGCGACGCTGACCTGCTGTCTCAGATTCATTGGAGCGAGGTCATCCTGGACGAGGCGCAGAAAATCAAGAACCCGGCGGCCAAGCAGACCCAGGCCGTGCGTCGCCTCCCGGCTGACTTCCGCCTGGCCCTCACCGGCACACCAGTGGAGAACCGCCTCTCCGAGCTGTGGTCAATCATGCACTTCCTGAATCCGGGCTACCTGGGTTCGCAGAAGCGCTTCCGGACCGAGTTCGCCCTGCCCATCGAGCGCTACCGCGACCCACTGGCCACGCAGCGGCTGCGGCAGTTGGTGGGCCCCTTCATCCTGCGGCGGCTCAAGTCGGACCCCACCATTATTCAGGATCTGCCCGAAAAGCTGGAGATGAAGGTCTACTGCAACCTGACGCCGGAGCAGGCCACCCTGTACGAGGCTGCGGTGCAGGATTCTCTCACCCAGATCGAAGAGAGCGAGGGCATCCAGCGCAAGGGCATCGTGTTGAGCACCATTCTCAAGCTGAAGCAGATCTGCAACCATCCGGCCCAATTCCTGGGCGACGGTTCGGAGCTACCCGACCGCAGCGGCAAGCTGGCCCGCCTGACGGAGATGCTGGGAGAAGCGCTGGCCGTGGACGACCGCGCGCTGATCTTCACCCAGTTCGCCGCCATGGGGAAGATGCTGAAGAGCTACCTGCAGGAAACCTTTGGCCGGGAGGTGCTCTTCCTGCACGGCGGGACGCCCCGCAAGAAGCGAGAGCGCATGATTGAGCGCTTCCAGAGCGACGGGCACGCACCGCCGTTCTTCGTCCTGTCGCTAAAGGCGGGCGGCCTGGGCCTGAACCTCACCGCCGCCAACCACGTCTTCCACTTCGACCGCTGGTGGAATCCAGCCGTGGAGGATCAGGCCACGGACCGCGCCTACCGCATCGGCCAGACGCGCAACGTGCAGGTGCACAAGTTCCTGTGCATCGGCACGGTGGAGGAGAACATTGACGCCCTCATCGAGAGCAAGAAGGCCCTGGCCGAAAGCATCGTCACCGCCGACGAGAGCTGGCTGACGGAACTCTCCACCGATAAGCTGCGGGAGATGCTGACGCTGCGCCCGGAGGCGGTGGGAGGATAGGGACTGGATATTCGATATTGGATATTGGTGAGGTGATAGCTATGTCTTGGTGGCACTACAAACCAACTCGACCCATTTCGGTGAAAGGCGGCATTAAGGCCCGCAGCCAGCGAGGGGCCATCGGCAAGAGCTGGTGGGCCAAGCGCTGGACTGAGGCGCTGAGGCGCATCATGGACTCCGGGCGACTGAGCCGGGGTCGCTCCTACGCCCGGCGGGGTCAAGTGATGGACATCCACATGCGGGACGACGAGATCACCGCCAAGGTCCAGGGGAGCCGCCGCACTCCCTACCAGGTGCACATTCGGGTGAAGCCGCTGAGCGACAAGGAATGGGAGCGGGTGTTGGACCTGCTGGCCGACCAGGCCATCTTCACCGCCCAACTGCTGGCTGGCGAGATGCCGACCGACATCGAAGAGGCATTTGCCGCTGCCAACATCAGCCTCTTCCCGGCCTCAGCCAAGGAACTGGAGACCAACTGCTCCTGCCCCGACTGGGCCAACCCTTGCAAGCACATCGCCGCTGTATACTTCCTGCTGGGCGAAGCCTTCGACGATGACCCCTTCATGCTTTTCCGACTGCGGGGCCGCACCCAGGAACAAGTGCTGGAGGGACTACGCGCCCGGCGCGGCGCGATCGAAGAAGAGGAGGAAAAGACCGGTCCCGATCCCACAGCCTTGCCTGCGGAGGAGACGGCTCCTGCGCCCCTGCCGGAGGACCCAGCCATCTTCTGGCGCATGGGCCAGAGCCTGGACGACTTCCAGGTGCAGCCGAAAGCGCCCAAGGTACCCTTGAGCCTGCTCCAGCGGCTGGGCCAGCCCACCTTTGCCCCGGCAGACCTGCGCTCCAGTCTGAGCGCGGCCTACCAGATGGTAACCCAACGCGCCGAGGCCCTGGCCTTCGGCGAAGAAGAAGAGGAGGAGTTGTAACGTGAAGAACATCGTCGTTTTCGACCTGGAGACCCGGCGGAGCTTCCAGGAGGTGGGAGGCCGGCACAACATCCCCCGCCTGGGCCTGTCGGTGGCGGTGACCTATTCGACCGCCGATGCCGAGTATCACCACTACACCGAGGAGACCGTGGCCGAACTCATCGAAGAACTGAAGGCGGCGGACCTCGTCGTCGGCTTCAACGTGCTGAGCTTCGACTACCAGGTGCTGACGGCCTACACCGACTATCCCCTCCGCCAGCTCCCTACGGTGGACATGCTGGACGACATCTACCGCACCCTGGGCTTCCGCCTGAGCCTGGACGCCCTGGCCACTGCCACTTTAGGAGTCGGCAAATCGGCCGACGGCCTGCAAGCCATCCGCTGGTGGCGGCAGGGGAAAATGCAGGAGCTTTTCGACTACTGCCAGCAGGACGTGGAGGTCACGCGGCAGCTCTACGAATTCGGCAGGCAGAACAAGTACCTCCAGTATCGGGACCGGCAGTGGAGGATGAGGAAGGTGCCGGTGAATTGGGGCAACGGATAGACAACAGATAAGCGGATGGGCGCTCCACGTATCCGCTTATCCGCTTCCATCCGCTGCGGCAAATGAGGGGGAAACACGAGTAAGAGAGTCCCAAGACATTGAAACGAGGAGACAAGCCATGACTGAAACAACTTTCTGGATCCGAGACCGCTTTCCCATCGTTTACGAAGGTAGCGAGGCAAAAGCCGTGCTGGTAGACATCACCTCATTCGGTCAAATGGAACTCATCATAGACAACCTGCTGAACCGCGAGGAAGAGCCGGAGGATACCATCCTGGCTGCTTCCGCTGTTCTGCAACGGCTGGTGGCCCAAGCTCGACAGGAGCCGTCCTCACCCGATTGGGAGCGGGAACTCAATGAGCTATGACACGGAAACACTGAAGCACTGAGGAGCATGAGGACACCGAGTCAGTGTGTTCAGTGTTTGTCAGTGCCCTCAGTGATTCTAATGGCCGTGAAAATTGTGGACGTGTTGGATGAGACGTGATCTGGGATGACTGACCTGCAAAGTAAGCGTGGGAACTTCCTGACGGATTGAGGAACCGTTCCCAGAGATAGCGGGCGCTTGAGGAGGCGGAAATATGAACTTAGAAGAACAACTCCGAGGTAGATCTTTCGAACAGATTCCAATCAGAGTCACTTCTGGGATCCTACTTCACATAGGAGCAGGCATCTATAATTCAGTTGCAGGAGCTATAAAGGAGCTCGTTAGTAATTCCTTTGATGCAGATGCTACTCGTGTCGTCATCTCAACGGACTACCCGAATTTTGAACAGATCAAGGTTGTAGACAACGGGCTTGGTATGACTCCAGGGCATTTCGCCAAAGCCATGCAGTCAATCGGAAGTAGTCTCAAGGGTATACTACAACCAACTGGACTAACACCTATCTTCAAACGTCCCATAATCGGACACTTGGGCATTGGGCTGATGGCGCTGACTCAGGTGTGCGACGAGGCTACTATCGAGTCGCAGGCTGCTGGCTCTGATACCAAATTTGTTGCTAAACTGGATTTCTCTCAATTCAGACGGCGCAAGCAGAAGCAGACTGAAGCCGCAAAGGTGGACATTTTCCGTGAGTTAGCGGTGGCTTACGGTGGAATCGAGGAGATGAAACAGCGGTTGGAGAGCTTGGCCCCTGAATCCGATGAATATATTGAGATGTTGGCACAGTATGAACTAGCAAGTATAGCGGAGAGGGTTTTCAGAGAACGGGGCATGGAAGACCCAGAGAAGGAGCACTTGGGCTATTGCGTGCTTTTTCCTGATCTGCCAGCCGTTCCGGATCAGCAGGGCACTACTATTACTCTGACCAAGATTGATGAAGGTGTCCGAGCTTCACTGCTAGATAAGGGCAGATCGCCAGATGCAATACCTCAGCATTACAAAGACAGACGTATGAAGTGGAGTGAATACCGTGATGAGGTAAACAATTGGCCTTGGGATGAGCTTTGCAAGCGACTGCGGATGAAAACAAGTCAACTAGCCTATCAGTCATTGCCGCGATATCATCAATTTCTCTGGGAACTTTCCAGTATGATACCTGTACAATACCTGGAAGAAGGCCCTGTTCTGCTGGAGACTGATCTGCTAAGGCGGAAGAAAAAGGAACTCGATCGCTTCAGTTTCTCCGTGCTCGTGGACAATCGCCCTTTGTTGAAGCCTATTCTGTTGCCATCAGGCGCTGTGGCTCGTGAAGACAAACTGGAGCGAGGGTATGATTACTATCTAAAGACTTTCAGTCGGGATGAACCTGTGGATGATAAGGAGCTTCTGAAATACGAGGGCTACATATTCTGGCAAAGAAAGCAGGTAGAGCCCAGCGCTGTGCGAGGCATTCAAATCTACATCCGCAACGTCGGCATCGGGCTTTACGATCAAACGCTGATGGGTTTTTCTGCAGTGAACCCAACATCCAGAGCAGGGCAGATGTCGGGCGAGATATATGTTGAAGAAGGACTTGAGCGAGCCTTGAGCGTTGATCGGAACAGTTTTCGTGAAACAGATGCTCACTATATCACCTTACAAGAGCATTTGTGGAAACTGATTGGATCAGCGACCCGTGAGGATGGTATCATGGGCATGTCTGTAGATGCCTACTGGAAACGCAGAGACCGACGCGACGAACAAGCTCACAGAGAGCACGTCCAGAAACTCACGGAACAGGTTCAGCGAGTGAGTGAGGGCAAGCTCATTCTCAAGTTTTCGGATGAGGATAATCCACTGCCATATGCTGTGGGAGATAATCAGGTAACTGTGTATGACAGCTCACCCCGCTGGCCTCGCTCTCGCTCGGAACGTCTTCTATATCAACAACTGCTAATTCCGGTACGAGCGGCTATCGCAACAGGCGCATCCGCTGAACAAGTGCTGGATCTTCTGGAAGAGTTACTGTTGAAGCAATAAGGAGCTTGCAACGATGCCTGGAAGGTCTAAAAAAAGGGAAGAGCGTAAGCGAAGGCTCGAGGAGGAAGGAGTTCCACGACGAATTCGCGAACAGGCTGAGCGTCAAGTCACTGTCTCTGTTTGGGATCGCGATCCGATCAAGCAGTACGTTCGTCGTTTCGGCTGGCTTCAGGTCATCCAGGACTTCGTCGAGCGCCGACAGAAGGCAGGTGTTGACCGCCCCTTAAGGTATCTCACGATACCTGGCTCCAACGCATCGGATATTGGCCTGTTGTGGCGAGTTGGACTTCTCACTCAAACAAACGATGGATTCCCCTATGTGGCGATCTGTGATGAGACAAGTGCTGATGAGGTGGTAGCCAATTTGGGCAGGTTACTGGGCTACAGCAGTAGGCCGTTTCATCAGGCAGTCAGATGGCCACAGGGTGAGCTATGCTCTCTGTTTCCTTTCGACGTGATTAACATGGATCTCTGTGGTGCTGTGATCACTGGTGCGCGGAACCCCGATACCGCTTTGCGGCAACTAGCGGCTATCCGGTGGATGTTTCGATTACAGCGAGGGCAGGGATTTGTTCTCTTGCTGACTGCTTCAGCTGATGAGGAATCACCGCGCCATACACTCGAGCGCGTTCTCGCGAACAACCTGGACAACGAGGATGGGTTTAGGGAAACGTACCTGCGTCGATACGGTGCATTGGATCCTAAGCCGTTTCTGAAAGACTACAGAGCATTGGTTCAACTCGTCGTTCCTAAGATCATTGGGAGGATGGCTAGAGATTGTGGCTACAGAATGCTGGAGCACTTCGCAGCGAGATATGACCGACCAGAACACAAAATGTTCTGCCATTCCTTCGAGTTTGAATTCTTGGGTCGAACAAAGGCTGCGAAGAAGTACGAGCCATTTTTCCAAGAGGTGTCAGTGGGTAGGGTTGGTGAAGAACCTTCTTCCCGAGTGCAGATTAAGGCTATTCAGGCATATGCAGGCTTCATCCCCTTTCTCTTGCAGCGTAACCCAAAGGATGTCAAAGCGATCCTGCGCAGTGATGCCGACCTAGAGGCCGATTTGACAGAGGAATCAGAGTCGATAATCGGATGGTGGGGATGCGAGAAGTAGAAAGGCTTCGGAACTGGCTATGAAAGCACCTGACCGTTTGCTCCTAATAGACGCCCGTCACTTGACAGAAACGCTATCCCCGACTGATCCTTGCGTGGATGTCATAATCACGTCCCCGCCTTACTGGGATTTGAAGGATTATGGAGCACCCAACCAAATTGGGCATGGACAGACCAAAGAAAAATATCTTGTCGACATGGGAAATGTCCTGAGGGATTGTTGGCTTGTAACCAAGGCAACAGGCTCTTTGTGGCTCGTCATTGATACCTATCGAGAAAACGGTGAATTGCAACTTCTCCCCCTCGAACTAGCCGAACGTGCTCGTCAAGTAGGTTGGAATTTGCGCGACCTAATCGTGTGGGATAAACAGCATAGTGTTCCTTGGCATTCAAAGGGACAGCTACGAAATATCTCCGAATTCATTCTTTTCATGACCAAGTCTAACGACTACAAGTACTATGTAGAACGTATCAAGACTTTGGACGAGATCAGCAAGTGGTGGGTAGATTTCCCGGAGCGATTCAATCCGAAGGGCAAGACTCCGACGAACATATGGAACATTCCGATGAGACCCCGGGGGACATGGCGCAAGCCATCCAAACTCGATCACTACTGCTCGTTCCCCACCGCCCTTGTAGCACGGATCATCGAACTCACGACTGACCCTGGTGACTTGGTGATGGACCCTTTTGCTGGATCAGGGGTTGTGCTGGCTCAGGCTGCTGTAATGGGACGCCACTACATAGGATTCGAGGTCAACAAGGAATACATCCAGATGTTTGAAGAAACAGTTAAAGACGAGGTGGCCGCTGAGTGGGAGGAAATGAAAGCCTGGAGAAAAAGTCAGGAGGGTGCCAAAGTTGATTTCGAGCAGACAATTATGAAATTAAGATCGCTGAAATATGCGCGTCAAGTAACCAGGCCCTTCCTCGAAGCACTCAAGCCAGAACAACAAGCACAGGTTCGAGCTATTCTATGCATAGCATCAATCCCCAACGAATACCAAAGAGGTCGCCCATTTGATGTAAAGATTCTGATAGTGGTAGATCGAGATCCCCCCGAGTTCAAAATAGCTCTTGAAACTGCCAGAAATCGGGCCACACGACCGCCGCTGACTCAGTACGGCATACGCTCAGATATAGAAATCTCCACATGTCTAGATTTGGAACAACAATTGGACTTACCCAATCAGGCATTCTACCTCTACCCAAAGTACAAGCCACGCAGCTACACAGCTAGCGACTCGTTACAAAACTGGTTCGAGAAAGGGCGGCTGGAAAAGCTAGCTGAGGACGGTAAGGTACCAATGCTTGCGAATGTTGCCGTAGATGTTGCGTGGGTATTGGATAAATAGACTGGATTTGAATGAGAAGTAGGATGACTCATCTCGAACCCTCCTACCTAAAACTCCTCCGCTCCGGTGAGCTGAAGGAGCGGGTCAAGGAGGCATACAAGCGACTGGAGGCGTGCGATGTCTGCCCCAGGGAGTGCGGCGTGAACCGCAGGGAAAGCACCAAAGGTGCGGTCTGCCGCACGGGGGAGAGGGCGGTGGTCTCCAGTTGCAACCCCCACTTCGGGGAGGAAGCGCCCCTGGTCGGCCGCGGCGGCTCCGGGACGATCTTCTTCGCCTGGTGTAACCTGAACTGCCAGTACTTCGCTCGGCACTTTTCGCCAGGTTGGGGCCGCTGGTGTAGCCCTGATCGACGTAGTGCTCACGGGGCAACAAATCACGCTCCTCCAGACGGGACTGAATGGGCTCTACGTGCTCGCTGTCGCCATCGTTGGCCGCCACCGTATCCATATCCGTGATGAATTGGACGGCTTGTTCCTCGTCTGCCGTTTC
>DAOUDK010000030.1:0-51238 GCA_034431315.1 Anaerolineae bacterium | reverse complement strand
AAGATGAGCCACTGGACATCGTTCAAATCGCTGGGGTATGGTTTTCTGTTCATGCCCCCTATTATGCCAGAAATGGATCAAACGCACAACTTTTACATAACTTTTAAAACACCCTCTCAGGTCGCAACTCCAATTTTGTGCGCTGCATATCCTCGTATACTCTGAAGTTCGCTGCTCCGAAAGCGAAAACCCACCACACAAATAATACGATAGTTGGAATGCTTATATCTACGCCAAAAAAGAAATTGAGAATATCATCAACAAATAATGGTGCAATGCCCAGAAGAGTGAGAAGACCGCCTACAACACCAAGAGCTTTGCAATAACGTACCAATTTCTGAATCAGCATTGTTTTCCACCGTGACTTGCTATTATTCGACGATAACGGTTAACCTTTCTGAACCGCTGGCTGAAACGCAGCCTAACAATTATTATCCCGACTGTCCATGATTGGACATAGCCGCATTGTACGTCTGGTATCCTTCCGGGTCCCAGTACGCCTCTTCCACAATGATCTCAACCGTGGTTGAACGTACCCTCCGCTTCCGATTCCCCCGATACCGCACCCTTACCAGCCGGTCTCCATACCTTACCCCGCTCCTCCCCTTTCCACTTACGACATAACTCTATTATACACCCAACTCTCGTTTTTGTCTAATGCATGTCATAAAACACCCCCGCAGACTCGTCGAGCCTGCGGGGGAACGAAAGCTTGGGTTAGTTATGGGGTTTTGCAGCAGGCTATTCTGTTGCAGCCTCTTGATCCGCCACCTCCGAAAGGTTCACCGACACAATCGGCAAGCCCAAATCTCGCAGCTTCGCCAACAGGCCATGTAACGCTGCCTGGTCAGGAATGGGGCCGGTCAGAACTGTTTCGTTCTGATCGGTGTGCGTGATCGTCAAGCCGCCGAGCCAATCGGACCAGTGTTTGTCAATCTGCCCCTTCACCCGGATCTCAACTCGTTGCATGTGCCACATCCTGGGGTGCCACTATTCAAACTTGAAGCGCCACATGGCGATCAGGAAGAACACGACACCCATGCCGGTCAGCACGCCGATCTGAGGCAGGACATCGGCGAGACCGGCGCCCTCAGCGAATAGCCTGAGGTATCCCTCTAGTGCGTGCCCGTGGGGTGTGAGATTGGACAAATGGACTGTTTTTACTTATCGTAAACCCACTCCTCAAACAGAGCGGTCAAGTTGCACTGGCAGTGCTGTTCGGCCAGTTGCCTGAATGCATTGCTCGTGCCGATGCCCCATTTGTGGGATTCGTAGTAGTCGCGCAGGAACTCGTCAAATGGCTTTTGCCCCATCTCCTCGGCCAGCGCGGCGACGAAAAGCGGGCCGCGCCCGTAGATAATCGCGCCGTATTCGTTGTCCGCATAGGCTCCCGTGGACATGCCGATGGGAATGTCGGCCCGGTCAACGCGATCCCAGCGACTATCCCACGAAGCGCGGTAATCCCGCGCTGCACTCTCGCCATGGGTGTCCACGTAATAGAGCCCGGTGAGATATTGGACCACGGCCTCGTCGAGCCAGGGCTCGTCTACCTGATCGTTGCCGACGGTGTTGTAAAACCACTGATGAGCTACCTCGTGGGCGGTGGTACTTTCGAGCACGATTGGAAATGGCAATCCCGCCGCTTGTTCATTCGGATCATAGAGGTCAAGGGCTATGGCCACCAGGCCGGGATACTCCATACCCAGCGCCTGCATGGGCGTGCTCACGACGTCGAATTCGGTGTACGGATAGACGCCAAAGCGCTCGTTGTAGCTTATCAGCGCGTCTGTCGCAAACTGCAAGGCCACCTTCGCCCCCTTCGTCAATTCTGGTAAGGCGTAGCCGTTGACCGTCGTCTCCCCCACTGTCTCGCTGATCACGGTGTAGTCCTCGCTGGCAGCCAGGTAGAAATCGCGGGCGGGACCAGCGGCGAAGGTCAGGGTTTGACTGCCTGCTTCCTGCTCGCTGCCGACGACGATGCCTGAAGCAACGACCGTCAGGCTGGCGGGGGCGGTCACGCGCACCAGGTAGAAGCTGGCATCGTAATAAGTTACGTCGCCGTTGCGAGACGGAACCTCCACGTTCCAGCTCGGATGTCCTGTATCCGCGTCGTCGTAGACCGGGATGACCGGGTAGAACTCGTCCAGCACCAGCACCCCATCGAAGTAGCCGAACAGGCCATAGTTGCCACCCATCTCCTGGGCCACTTCCACTTCGAAGTCCATCTGGATGACTACCCGTTCGCCGGGTTGCAAGGCTGTCGGCAGCGGTACACGAAGCGCGCTGTCCTGGAATTCGTAGATGGGTTCCACGTCCTGGCCGTCTACCTGAACCGCCGAGACGGCGGCCGCACCACCGGCTATGTTGGGAAACAGGCGGAAGTAGACCTCGTCGAGGGGTTCATCCTCCTGGTTGGTGTAACGTACTTCCTCGTGGCCTTCCAGGAGGAGAAAGTCGTCGTGAATCTGAAGGTCAATGTGATACACGCTGGCGCCCGGCAAGCGGGCGAGTACCTCCTGTTCCGCGTCAATCAGTCCTGGGCGGAAGATGGCGCGGTCGTCCCAGGCTGTGTCGAAGGGCTGAGGGGCAGTGGGCGTGGGAACGGAGGTGGCCGTCGGCGGCACGGGCGTAGCCGTGAGAGGAACTGGCGTAATAGTCAGCGGCACAGGCGTGGCCGTGGGTTCGGGTTTTTCACAACCGGCGATGAGGACCAGAACGATCATCACTGTAGCGATTGTTTTGTAACAGGTAGACATGTTGATACTCCTTCAAACTACTACTCTGTCAACCGTGATTTGATGGGTAAACTTTGTTCACTGGAGTCTGGACAAGCTCGCTTCCTCCTACCACATATAGTAGCAATTGATTGGAATGCACCTGCATATAGTGGCCAATCGCACTCACCCAAGTCTAACAGATTGCGAGCCCTACTCATCAAATTAGCCTTGACAGAGTACTACACTATTCAGCCGCGAATTGAGACAAAACGTGCCCTTTTGACCCTCGGAGGTGGATTATCGTGTATTTCTTCATCCGAGGTACTCTCCCCCCCCACGCACAATTTCACACTTTTCAAGTGCGTTGAGTAGATGAGTCACCTCTACTCCGCTTCCAGTGTACCAGAAAAGGGCTCCACTGTCAAAATGGCGCGTGGGTTCTGGACTCATTATACAACAAAAATCCCTCAGACGCATCGGTCATCTGGAGGATTTCTGTATTGGACAGATGTCCAATCTTTTTCTTGGTCAGGTGACCAATTCCTTTGGCACATGCAAAAAGCCACTTGTGCGGTTGACACAGGTGGCTTTCCCTCTTTCACCTCTTAGCAAATCACGCGCCGAAAACACGACTCCAGAGCCTCGGTGCTCAGTCGAGCCGATGTCATAATCTTACCACGTTCTATCCATTCTTGCAACACTGCTAACTTGCCTGAGCGCATACACCAAAAAACTCCCCGGCGCATCGGCCAACCGGGGAGTTTTTCGATTGATGTGACTTATGACGATGTCAACTGCATCTCAGTGCTCAGCCTCCGGCTCCAATTTCACCACGATCTCCCATACCCCTGCCTCCAGCGTGCTCTCGGCCGGCAGTCCGCTGTGCCGAACGAATCGCATGATCTGGATATTGTCCTGGTGGACTGTGGCCATGAAGGCGCGGATGCCGTGTGACTGGGCATAGGCCACCAGCCGGCTCAGCAGGAGCGTTCCCAGCCCCCGCTTCTGATACTCGTCTTCGATGACGATCGCGGCTTCGGCCAGGTCGGGCTGGCCTGCTGGATTCACTGCGTAGCGCGCCACGGCTATGATGTGCTCTTCACCGTCTTGCTCGCGCGTGGCCACCAGCGCCATCCGCTTCCGGTAGTCCACGTTGGCCAGTTGCTCGGCTTGTGCGTCGGGCAGCTCTTTCGGATGCCCCAGAAAACGCAAGGAGATGCTCTCCGGCGAAAGCCGATAGAAGAGCGCTTGCAGGCGGCGGGCATCGTCCGGGCGGATGGGCCGGATCGTCACCGCCGAGCCGTCGCGTAGGGTAACTGTTTTGGGCTTCTCTAGTTGCATTTCCCTCTATCACTTCCTCAAAATGTAGCGAGGTCGCTCGATGATGCCCCACGCCCCCTGGCTCAGGGACTCTGCTAGATCGTCGCCTTCTTTTACGATGTAGGTGGGGGTGCCGCTGGCGGCCAGCTCGGCTGTCACTTCCTCCATTCCCCATTCCCCGCCGAAGCTATCGGGCGCGATGAGCACGGCGATCACTCTCAAGCCCCGCTGCTCCAGGTGGCGCGAAGCAATGGCCCAATTCTTATCGGGGGAGGAGGTGATGACGATAGCTGTGGTGCCTCGCCCAAGGTGCATGCCCTCAGCAGCCAGCACCTGGGCCAGCGGTATCTTTCCCACACCTTTGATCACGGCCAAAGTCTCCAGAATCTTGGAGAGCTGGCGCTCGCCTCGGTCGGCGGGAATCACTTCGCGCTGCTGAGCATAGGTTATCAATCCTACTGCCCTATTTCGGACGATGAAATGCTTGGCCAGGGAGGCGGTGATGGTCGCGCCGTATTCCTCGGTAGAGGGGGCCAACTCCAGCCTGGGCCGCTTGGTCCAGAGGAGGGCCGGCTCACGTTTCCTAAGAATGGGCTCCCATTCTAACTCCGCTTGAGCTGCCCTGTCCATATCCAGGAAAAGCCAGACGTCGGCCAGGGGGTCCAGCTCGAATTCTTTGACGATCAACTGTCCCTTGCGGGCCGTGGAGGGCCAGTGAATGCGGTTGAAGCTGTCGCCCGGCACGTAGTCCCGCACTCCGCGGACGTTGGTGGTGACATAATGGGTGCGGCGGTGGAGGGCATCTCCTCCCGGCAGTTGCCCGCTGGGGGTAGCGAAGGCCGTCAGCTCAACGATGGCCGGGTAGACGATTATGGTTGAGGTCTGGGACAACTCGCGCTGCATCCTGAACAGGCCGAAGGGATCGCCGGTAGTCAGGGTAATGGGTCCCAAAGTGAAGCGGCCTCGCTGCCGGCATAGGGTCCTGACTGTCCAACCTCGTTCTCTTTTAGCTCCAAACGAGTTGAGCACCTGGCTGGCTTGATGGTCAGGCAGCTCCGAGTGGTCGCGGACTTCCAGCCATAGCTTTGGCAGGAGGCTGGTGTTGCGCACTACGAATCTCTCCTCATAGGTCTTGCCCACCTCGGCTTTCTTGGCCCACAGGTGACGGGCAACGCGCACCCAGCGGATGCTTGCCCAGGTCCAGAGGTAGGAGAGGACGAGGATGGCGGCGATGAGGTAGGTCAGGTTGTAGAACAGATTTCGCCCTGTGGCGAGGGCTGCTATCAGGCAGGCCAGTCCCAGGAGGAAAACTAGGCGATTGGCTTTCATTTACTCAACACCTTAACTGCTATCAAGGGGCGTCCCCGCCTCGGTCCAAGGGTGGCTCGGCCACGAAATCGGGGCGAGGACGCCCCTCCGTAGCAGGGTTGCTTGCTGTTTTTCTAGCTTCCTTGGTTGTCTTGGTTACCAGGTCGCTCAAGAGGAGCATGGCCGCCCTGGGTATGTTCAGCTTGAGCAATCCCAGTGGCAGCTCCAGCTCGCGCTTGTCGCAGACGGTGGACAGGTTGGCAGCATCCACCTGGGGCTTGAGGGCCGTCAGCAGCTTCCTGCGCCGCCTCTCGTCGGGGATGCTCACGATGTCGTCTATTTGCCTGGCGAGATTGACAGCCTTCCGGATGCGCTTCTCGACCGCTTCAGCCCGCTGGCGACCAACCAGGCCGTGGCGGACCTTGATGGAGTTGAGGCGCAGGCCCGCCTCGTAGGTGCTGGCCACTATCTCGTCCCGGTTCATCCATTCCGTCTCGTAATTGAGCACGTATTTCCAGCTAGGCTGCAAGAGCGCGCGGCGGTGCTCCTCCAGGCTGCGGTGGAAGAGCCGATAGCCGTGGGCCTCCGGCTCCTCGAAAGCCAGGCTGCCGGGGTCAAGAAAGGGAGCCAGGGGCGAGATAAACGGGTGCACGTACGGGGTGCGGTCGGCACGTTTGTTGAAGCGTCGCAGCAGGTGGTCGCAGTAATCAACGGTTCCCATGACCGTCTGGTAAGTTTGTTTGGCCAGGCCGATCATGAAGAAAAGGTCCAACCGCTGGCAGCCGGCTTCCAGGGCGTAGCCGATGGTGTCCTCCATCTCCTCGTTGGAGTAGGGCCGACCGAAAGTGCGGCGCACCTCCTCGTCGTGGGACTCCGGCGAAATCTCCAGGACGAAGTTGGGCGCGGCCTGGCCCAGCTTTTGCAGGAAGGCGCGGGAGGCGGGGCCGAAAAACTCCAGCATCAACTGGCCATCGAAGCCCTCGATAGCTTTCAGGAAACGCTCGGCCTGCTCCATCCCGGCCTGGCGGATGTCGCCCAGCACGAAGATGGGCCCCTTGCTGAAGCGCTGGATGTTTCTGATGTCCTGGGCCAGCGCCTCAGGGGAGCGAAAGGCTGGCCTGGCTCGTCCGTAGAATTCACGGAAGGCCCGCGCCGAACCGCCACAGGTCAGGCAATTGTGGCGGCAGCCCCGGCAGGTGAGGGCGGCGGTAATGGGATACCCCAACCAGCGCTGGAAGGGGACGAAGTTGGCCAGGTCGCGGTAGCGGGCCACGGCTCTGACCACATAGCCGTAGTCTATGAGGACGCCATCC
Source organism: Anaerolineae bacterium (assembly GCA_034431315.1). Lineage (GTDB taxonomy): Bacteria > Chloroflexota > Anaerolineae > VGOG01 > VGOG01 > JAUWOY01. Next base: position 44,580 of record DAOUDK010000030.1, on the reverse strand, counting down.
AGGTCTTCAGGGCTGTAGGTGAGAGGGTTAACTTGTACCCGTCCCTGGCCATCCCGCCAGGTGAGGTTGGGCACTTCGTAAGGCTCGCTGCCTTCTATGATGCAGTGCATCAGTTGCCGCAGCGGTTCCTCGGTGGAGTCGCCCCGGATCACGTAATCCACGGCAGGGTAGTCCATCAGTTCCTGGTGATAATAAGTGGCGGAGAGGCCACCAAAGATGACGGGGGTGTGGGGGTGAAGTTTCTTGACGATCTTGGCTACTTCTATGGCCCCCTGAGCGTGGGGCAGCCAGTGGAGGTCAATGCCGAAGGCGTCGGGGTGGAGGCGGCGAAGCTGCTTCTCCACGTCGAATTGGGCATCGTTCAGCATGCGCACAGCCAGGTTGACGATGCGCACCCGCAGGCCGTGCCGCTCCAGGTGTTCGGCCAGGGTGGTGAAGCCGATGGGGTACATCTCGAAGACGGTGGTGGAGGGCACCACGTCGCTAACCGGGCCGTAGAGGATGGATTCCTGGCGGAAGTCATAGACGCTGGGCGCGTGGAGTAGCACCAGGTTTGTTTTAGTCATAGGATTGGATTCTTTCTATCGTACGCGGACTCGGGCACCGGGCACGGGTACCGATTTGAGGGTTTCCTCGACCACCGCTCTGGGATCAACCTCTTTGATGCGGGCCGAGGGGCTGACGATCAGGCGATGGGCCAGGGTGGTTATGGCCAGGGCCTTGATGTCATCGGGGATGACGTAGTCGCGTCCCAGGAGGGCGGCTCGCGCTCGACCGGTTTTGTAGAGAGCCAGGCTCCCGCGCGGGCTGGCCCCGAGGTAAACATCGGGGTGGTCGCGGGTGGCGTTCACCAGGGCCACGATGTATTCTTTGACTAGTGGGTCTACATAAATCTCTTTGACCTTCTCCTGAGCGTCCAGCAGTTCTCGGACGTCTATCGCTTGCTCGAGGGTCTCCACGGGATGCACGTATTGTTGGGAATCGAGGATGGCTATCTCGTCCTCAGGGCTGGGGTAGCCGAGGCTGATGCGCATCATGAAGCGGTCCAACTGGGCCTCAGGTAGGGGGAAGGTTCCTTCGTACTCGATGGGGTTTTGCGTTGCCAGGACGAGGAAAGGCTCAGGGATCGGGTAAGTGACCCCGTCCACCGTGACCTGTTGCTCCTGCATGGCCTCCAGCAGAGCCGACTGGGTCTTGGGGGGGGCGCGGTTGATCTCGTCGGTGAGGACGATTTGGGCCATCACCGGGCCGGGCCGGAACTCGAACTCTTGCGTCTTCTGATTGAACACCGACACCCCGGTCACGTCGCTGGGCAGCATATCCGGCGTGAACTGGATGCGCCGGAAGGTGCAGCCTATGGATTTGGCGATGGACCTGGCCAGCATCGTCTTGCCCACGCCAGGCACGTCCTCGATGAGCAGGTGCCCCCGGCAGAGCAGGCCCACCAGGGTGAGCTTTATCTCCTCGTGTTTACCGATGATGACCTTCTCTACGTTCTCGATGACTTTCTCGGCAGCAGCTTGGACGGTGTTCATGACTTTGCGCTCCTCTCGGGCAATAGTCTTTGGCTAGGCGTGTATGCCAGGGTACATTATACCAGCATTTGGCGGAAAATGGTAGTGGCGATCACTTCGGCTTAAGGGGTGGCTTTCCTCAATCTATACCTTGAGACAGGGGCGAAAGTTCAAATCTCTTTTGTACTCCTCTCCCAAGTGTGATATAATAAACCAGGAATCTGCACGAGGAGGGCATACACATGAAACAAGTTCGCACTTTCATAGCCATCGAGCTGGATGAGACCATCAACGCTGCCTTAGCCGATTTGCAGGCCCAGCTCAAGTCTAAGGTACCTCAAGGCTCGGTGCGGTGGGTCAAGCCGGGAGGCATCCATCTCACCCTCAAGTTCCTGGGCGACGTGCCTGCCAACAGGATCGAGGAGATAGAGCGAGCCCTCACCCAGGCTTGCGCGGGGTTCCCTGCTTTCTCCTTGTCCGTTGGCGGGCTGGGTTGCTTCCCTAACCCGCGGCGTCCCCGTGTCCTCTGGGTGGGTGTGCAGGAGGAGAGCGGGACTTTGGCAGGTCTTCAAAAAGCCATTGAGGACGGGATGGAGCAATTGGGGTTTGCTCCGGAAGGGCGTAGGTTCCACGCTCACCTGACCCTGGGGCGAACTCAGCGACGGGCCAGTTCCGGCGATGTGCGGCGCCTGGGCCGGCTCGTCCAAGAGACAGACATCGGCGAACTGGCCCAGATGGAGGCCCGGGCGGTCAGCTTGATAAAGAGTGATCTGAAGCCGACGGGCGCGGTGTACACCCGGCTGGCAGCAGCAGGATTAGAGGGGATATGATCGTAGCGGTCATCGGGGCGGGGCAATGCTCGAAAGAGGTGGCACGGGTCGCGGAGTCCGTCGGGCGTGAGCTGGCCAGGAGAGGAGTTGCCCTGGTCTGCGGCGGCCTGGGCGGAGTGATGGAGGCAGCCTGCCGAGGGGCCAAATCAGAAGGCGGCTTGACCATTGGCATCTTGCCCGGCTTCAGCCGCCACGAGGCTAATCCCCACGTAGACATCCCCGTGGTCACCGGCCTGGGCGGGGCTCGCAACGTTATCGTCGTCCGTACCGCTCAGGCGGTGATCGCCGTGGATGGTGAGTATGGCACCCTTTCGGAGATCGCCTATGCCCTCAAGCTGGGCATCCCGGTCGTTGGCCTAAACACCTGGCAACTGGCCCAGGAGGGCCGGCTGGTGTCGGCCATCGTGGAGGCGGCGACTCCCGCTGAGGCCGTGTCCACAGCCCTGAAGTTGGCCGGGCGATAATTCCCGCAAACGTGGGAGGGTACATTGCGAGAAAGTTGGATGGCGATTGAAATCGCGCTTGTGGGGGCACTCCGTAAAGCAGGGGGATAGAAGACGCAGAACACTGTCAGCGGATTTTTGGAACGGATTGAACGGAAGATGCCGCACACGGATCCCCAATCTGTTCAATCCGCTCCCCGAATCCGTTGACAGTTTCACTCATTCCCCCGTCCCGGCCTTGATGAGCACATCCAGTATCTTGAAAAAGAGCCAGGCCAGGGCGAAGGCGAGGGTGGCGATGGTGGCTACCCCAGCCAGTTGGGCGAAAAGCTGGTTTGGAAGGTCGAGCTGGAAGCCGGCAGCGACGAAGCCACCGGAGACCCCTTGCCCAGCGATGCCCAGGTACTCCTCTGATCCTATCCCGTTCCAGCCCGCTCCGTAAATCCCATCGGCGAAGATGGCCAGGGCCAGGAGTCCCCACAGGCCGCTCAGGCCGTGGGTGGCGATGGCCGCCGCCGGGTCGTCCAGCCGCAGCAGGTACTCGACGAGGTAGATGCCCAGGGGGAGTAAGAGGCCAGCCACAGCGCCGATGATCAACGCCGCCCAGGGGGGCACGAAGGGGCAGGCCGCGCTGATGGCGATCAGGCCAGCCGCCAGGCCGCGAGCGGCCATCAGCACGTCGGCCCCACCGGTGGCGAACCAGGCGTAGAGCATGGCCACCAGCAGGCTGCCACCGGCCGCCAGGACGACGTTCACGGCGATGAGAGCTCTGGGCAGACCCTCGTTCGACGTGTACAGGGGATTGCTGAAGACCAGGCCCAGCCAGCCGACGAGGAGCAGCAGGGAGCCCAGGATCGCCAGGAGGGGCAGATGGACGGGCGGCATTTCGGCAGGTTCTTTCGTCTCTTCGGAGCGGAAACCGAAGGCTAGAATCCCGCCCAAGGCCGCCACTCCGCCCAGGAGGTGTACCATCCCCGACCCGGCGAAATCAACGAAACCGTGGCCTAGCTCCAGGTTCGAGCCCAGGTTCGCCAGCCAGCCGCCTCCCCAAACCCAGTTGCCGATGACGGGATAGACCACGGCCGCGATCAGCAAGGCCGCCGGTACGAGGGCCAGGGATTTGGCCCGCTTTCTCAGAGTCAACAGGGGGATGAGACTGGCGGTGATCACCAGGGGCAGTTGGGAGAAGAAGAGGGCGTAGGCCAGCGGCGTATCGGCGCCTTCCTGCAAGAAGAAGCCCTTCAGCCCCAGTGTCCCCCAGCCAGTGCCCCAGGTCGCATCCAGAGGCGACCACTCCCAGATCAACCCTTCCAGGCCCGGCAGATCCGAAACCAGGCCGATGCCCCCGAACTGGAGGCCGAAGCCGCAAGCCAGGTAGCCCACCAGCGCCAGCCCTGTGACTGCCAGGCCCATCATGGCCGTGGGCACAGCTTTCTCCTCTGGCATCCCGCCGCTGGCCAGCAGAGTGAAGCCCGCCGGTATCAGGAAGGCCAGGCTACCGGCCAGCAGGGGCCAAACCGGGGCGGCTTCGAGGGAACTGGTGGCGAAAGTCAGGCCGCCGAGTGATACGATAACAACACTTATCAAAAGACCGCTGTTGAGCATTTCTCCTCCCGTGAACAGATATTGTGCAACCTTGCTTATCATACCAGATAGTGGCAAATAATTCAAGTTGGCCTGGTTCTGGTGATTACCCAACAGGAGGACTACCCATGCCCATCATTGACTTTCATCTGCACGCCGCTCAGCCTGAGCACTACCATCCGTGGGTGGTGGAGTGGATGCAGACTTTCGCGGAAGAGGATTTCCTGGAGCATATCGGGGATCTGTTGACCCCTGAGGGGGTTCAGCAGGTGCTGCGGGAGAGCGGCGTGGACTACGCCGTCGTGCTGGCCGAGATCAGCCCCATCACCACCGGGGTGACGACTAACGAATACGTGGCCGAGTTCTGCCAGGGGGTGGACTGCCTCATTCCCTTCGCCAATATCAATCCCTTCATGGTGGCCAGGCCGGCCCAGGAGTTGGAGCGCTGCGTGCGAGAGCTGGGCTGCCGGGGGCTCAAGCTCCTGCCCACCTATCAGCTTTTCTATCCCAACGACAACAACCTTTACCCCGTCTACGCTAAGGCCGAAGAGCTGGGCATCCCGGTCATGTTCCACACCGGCTCCTCGCTCTTCCGCGGTTCCCGGCTGAAGTATGGCGATCCCCTTTTTCTGGACGACGTGGCGGTGGACTTTCCCGACCTGGTCATCGTCCAGGCGCACAGCGGGCGGGGCTTCTGGTACGACCGGGCGGCGTTCCTGGCCAGAATCCACCCCAACGTTTACATGGAGGTGGCTGGCCTGCCGCCCCACAAGCTGCTGGACTACTTCCCTGAGCTGGAGCGACTGGCCGACAAGGTCATCTTCGGCACCGATTGGCCCGGCGTGCCCAGTATCGGGGGCAACATCGAGGCCATCCGCGCTTTGCCCCTCAGCAAGGAGGCCAAGGCCAAGATCCTGGGGGGAAACGCGGCTCGGATCCTGGGGATTGAGGCGTTGGAGGAAGGATAAGCGTGTTCGCAGCTTGACAACTTTATGACATTGCCCTATACTATAGCAGCAGTTGGGGCTGTAGCTCAGATGGGAGAGCGCATCAATCGCACTGATGAGGTCAGGGGTTCGAGTCCCCTCAGCTCCACTCATGGGGCCGTGGCGAAGTTGGGATCGCGTCTCAATGGCATTGAGAAGGCCGAGGGTTCGAGTCCCTCCGGCTCCACTCATTGGAAGCGAGTACTTCTAGTACTTTGTCAAGTCTGAATTGATGGGTAGAGGCGCTTCAGCTTGATGCGTGCGTCCTCGGTCGTGAAGCGCCAGTTGACGGTTGCGCCGTTGGCATTGCGCTCCGCTTCCCAAGCCGCTGTCTCCTGCGCCAGCGTCGTTTGGTCAGGAATGCGTTGATCGAGACATTGCCGACTGAGCACGCTCAACTCGATCTCCGCCATGTTGAGCCAACTGCCGTGCTTGGGTGTAAAGTGGAACTCCAGCCGATCCAGAATGCGTTTGGCTTCGGTGGGCGGAAAGGCCTCGTAGAGTGCGGCTGGGTTATGGGTGTTCAACTGGTCCTGCACGACCGTGATGACCGCAGCTTCGGGAAAATGAACATCGACGAGGTCGCGCATACACTCAGTCCAGTCCACTTTCGTCCGCCGGTCGGTGACTTTAACATGGCGCCAGTTCTGCAAGGGAGCGAAGAACATGAATAGATTAGTGACGCCTTCTCGGCGATATTCATAGTCGTAGCGCTGGGGTTTCCCAGGTTCCAATGGTAGAGGCAATCGCTTCTCACTTACCAATTGCACAGGCGTTTCGTCAAAACAGACAATGGGGTTGGCTGGATCAGCGGGTCGTGTATACACATCCAGCACATCCTCCATGTGGTAGACAAACTCAGCATTAGCTTTTGGCGGGATACACCATCGCTTCTTGAGCCACGGCTTCAGTTCGTTCTCTTTGAGCACTTGCCGGACGGTTTCATGCGATACGCTCTCAATGTATTCCAAGGCCACCATCTTGATCGCTAACAAACGCATCGTCCAGCGCTGGTGTCCTTTAGGGGGAACGCTGCACGTCAAGGCAATAAGATGCGCTTCTTGCTCCCCGTCCAGCTTTCGTCTGTATTCACGGGTAGGAGGACGTCGGTTCAAAGCGGCCTCCAACCCTTCTTCGACAAAGCGCTGGCGCACTCGTTCAATGGTGGCAATACTTACATCCAGTGCTTCACTGATTCTTTGATCCTGCCAGCCCGCATCGGCTTTCAGGAGAATACGCGTACGGGCCAGCTTGCGGGCCCGTGCTGTCCCGGACGAAATCAGTTTCCGCAGCGCCTCACGTTCTTCTGCGCTCAGGGTAACGATATACTTCCTGGTCATGGCCATCTCCTTTTTGGAGATAGTATACACCCATTAGCGTCACCCATCAAATGACCGTTGACAAAGTACTAGTGCACCATGTCTTGGATTGTTCCATCTTTCTGGGAGGAAAGTCACTTGGGAATATCATTGAAGTATGAGCGGCGAGTGGGGAAAGGGGGGAGCAATGCCTATAGAAAACATCCAACTACAACGCACAAACATCACGATTGTCTATCGAGAGCTTGACTTCGGTTTGGTATCTCTTGATAAGCTGACAGGAATCTTTCCAAGAGAGCCCCAGCCCATAGTCACCAGCTTTCCTGATGTCCTTGTTATTCAATACCCCAACGGTGTATTGCTCCAGTTGTTAGATCGTAGATTGCGTCTGGACGATCGTTCATCGGATCTTTCTCGCAGTCCACTTTCCGCCATCCTGGGGCCCATTGTCACAGCAGCAGGACAGACTGACCTTGTGGCGTATGGATATAACTACGATGTCGTTTTTGGCCTGACCGGTGTAGATGACTCTGGCGCTTTCCTGGTAGATACATTCTTGAAGAATCCTTCTGGGATTGAGGGCAAGTTGAATGGAGCTTTAGGCCGCATTAAGCTCGAACTGGTCTATGACGTCGAGGACAGCCGATATAGCCTTCGGTTGGAGTCGCCAAACTCTGACAATGTCTTAAGAGCCCACCTCAATGTCCACTACGCCGACAAGGAACTAGTCACCGACGAGGACTCGTTGGGCAAGTCGCTATCGCATCATTATGAGTGTCTCCATCGGAGCCTGAAAGAGTTGTTTGCTTAACGGGGTGAATTATGACCGAGACCGACATTACTCGAACGGCCTTTGATCATGAACAAAACTGGGGAGCTATTCTGAACGGCTTTCCGATGAAAGCCGGCGATACTGGTTACACAGAACGCTTGGTAGGGACTGACTCATTGGACAGTGTTGTGCTCCAATGGTTGATTGAAGTGGCTCGACTCCAAGTGGCTAGACAATTGCAATCAGTGCGGACAGACTTAGGAACACATGAAGAGAGAATAGCCGTGTTGGAACAACAAACCCAATCGACAGACACAGAAGCTATGTCATATCGAACCATACCTACAATACAGACTACACAACAGCGTCTCTGGGCTATGGGTCAAGAGGGACGTTTGCGTGCCCTAGAGTATGATGGAGATCCCATCGGGGAACTTCGTAACATCTTGCCTGAAGATTTGTCTGCTGACGAGTGGCAAAACATTGTCTCCGGAGCCTATGACTGAAATCGGTTATACTGATGTCTCCTACATCTACTACACCCATTAACTTGAAAGACCCTGTTAACTCTCTCCCAGGTATGCTGTTTATTGATGCCTGTGTTTTTCTTAACGCGTTGAGTCCGCCGAATGTCAATCTCCCGTACACCCTTGATGCCAAAGCGCTGTTACGTCTGGTCCGGGATGCTGCTCTGCAAGGCAATGCGTTTGCCTACACTTCAACGCACGTTGTTGAAGAGTGTTTTTTCAAGATTATCCAAGGGTACTTGGTGCAGGAGGCAAAAAGGAGGGGGCGCGGCCAGCAGAGTGGTCTCGAATATACAAAGGACAGCCATCATTAATCACTACGTATGTGCCCAGCATAAGAGCATTCCACCAGAAACTAGTCAACATCCCGGTCAACGTTGTGGATCCCTCTGAGCTAACCAAGACAAGTGCCTCAAGCCTCGATATTGTAGACAGGATGCAGGATTGGATTGCCCGTGCTTGTGTCCTCCCTGCTGACGCATTGCATCTTTCCGAGGCCGAAAGACTGGGAATCTATAACATCGCAACATTCGATCAAGATTTCACCAGGGCCCAAGGATTCACCATCTACACCTATAGCAACTCCATAATAGCTGAACCAGGCTCTTCAACAAGCTAACATTTGCAGATCTGGCTCCTCTGTGTTAGAATGGCGCAAGGACACAAAAAGCCCCTTGGCTGAAGAGAAGCCAGGGGTGGACCAAGCCAACTACGACAGCCTGACAAGGGATAGAAAGCCACCTGCGTTCACCGCGCAGGTGGCTTTTGGTTATTGCCAAAGGAGGCGAAACATGATATACTATGCCTGGCAGCCAAACAGGCTTGTGGAAGCGCGTTCCAACTATGGGGGAGAGCATCACCACCATGAAGCCAGAAGAGAAAGCCAGACAACGCATTGACAAGCTGCTCGACGCTGCGGGTTGGAGCGTGCAGGATATGTCGCGTCTCAATCTCAGCGTGTCTCTGGGCGTGGCGGTTCGGGAGTTTCCCGTGGAGTCGGGCTTTGCCGATTATGTGCTGTTCGTGGATCGCCAAGCGGTGGGGGTGATCGAGGCCAAATCCGAAGGCACGACCCTGAGCGGCGTGGCCGAGCAATCCGAGGCATACATAACTGGCTTTCCCGCCCACATTCCCCACGTCCGGCTTCCCCTTCCTTTCGCCTACGAGAGCACAGGGATTGAGACCTTCTTCCGGGATGAGCGAGACCCCGAAGCCCGTTCGCGCCGGGTGTTTGCCTTTCACCGACCGGAGACGCTTCGGGAGTGGCTTTCACAAGAGGATACGCTGCGAGCGCGGCTCCAGCTCATACCGATGCTGAACACCACGGGCTTGCGCGATTGCCAGGTTGAAGCGGTTGTCCATCTGGAGAGGTCGTTCGCCCAGGCGAAGCCGCGAGCGCTTATCCAGATGGCGACGGGCAGCGGCAAGACCTACGCCGCTGTCAGTTTCATCTATCGCCTGATCAAGTTCGCGGGCGCGAAGCGGGTGCTCTTTCTGGTGGATCGCAACAACCTGGGACGCCAAACGCTGCGCGAGTTCCAGCAGTATGTGACGCCCGACGATGGCCGCAAGTTCACCGAGCTCTACAACGTGCAGCATTTGACCTCCAACACCCTCGACCCGGTCAGCCGGGTGGCGATCACGACCATCCAGCGGCTCTATTCCATGCTCAAGGGTGTCCCCGAATTTGACGCCGAGATCGAAGAACATTCCCTGTTTGAGATTGAGCCGGAAGATGCGCCGCCCAGGGAGGTCGTCTACAATCCCCAAACCCCCATCGAGACCTTCGACTTCATCGTCACCGACGAGTGCCACCGTTCGATCTACAACCTCTGGCGGCAGGTGCTGGAGTACTTCGACGCCTTCATCATCGGCCTGACGGCCACCCCCTCCAAGCAAACGCTGGGCTTTTTCAATCGTAACCTGGTCACGGAGTACAGCCACCAGCGGGCCGTGGCCGATGGGGTGAACGTCGGCTACGAGGTCTATCGCATCAGCACCCAGATCACCGAGCAGGGCAGCCGTGTGGAAGCCGGCTACTACGTTGACAAGCGGGATAAGCTCACCCGCCAGACCCGTTGGGAGCTGCTGGACGAGGATCTGGAGTACGCTAGTCGTCAGTTGGACCGGGACGTGGTGGCCGAGGATCAGATTCGGACGATCATCAGGACTTTCAAGGAGCGGCTGCCGACCGAGATCTTCCCCGGCAGAAAAGAGGTGCCCAAGACGCTGGTCTTTGCCAAGAGCGACTCCCACGCCGAGGACATCGTCCACATCATGCGCGAGGAGTTTGGCAAGGGCAACGAGTTCTGCAAGAAGATCACCTATCGCTCCGGCGAGAAGCCCGAAGACCTGATCGCCAGTTTCCGCAATTCGTATTTCCCCCGCATCGCGGTGACGGTGGACATGATCTCCACTGGCACCGACATCAAGCCCCTGGAGTGCCTGCTGTTCATGCGGGGCGTCAAGTCCAGGGTGTATTTTGAGCAGATGAAGGGGCGGGGAACGCGCACCATCCTGCCCACCGATTTGAGAGCCGTCACGCCCGACGCCGCCCACAAGACCCATTTCGTGATCGTGGACGCGGTGGGGGTGTGCGAGGACGACAAGACCGACACCCGCCCCCTGGAGCGCAAGCGCAGCGTGGCCTTTGACAAACTGATCCGCAACGTGGCGCTGGGAGTCCGCGACGAAGACACCCTGTCCACGCTGGCGGGCAGATTGGCCCGGCTGGATCGGCAGATCGAGCCTAAAGACCGCCAGGCGATTGAGGCTGCCGCTGGCGGCAAGCACGTGCGGCAGCTCATCAACGACCTGCTGGATGCGGTGGACCCGGACGCGCAGGCGGCGAAGGCCAGGGAGATGTTCGGCGCGGAATCGCCAACTCCGGAACAAGTGGAGCAAGCCACGGCGGAACTGGTCAAGGCCGCCTGCGCGCCCTTTGACGATCCAGACCTGAGAAACACCCTGATCGAGGTCAGGCAGCGCCAGGAGCAGACCATTGACACCGTCAGTGCTGACACGGTGCTGATCGCGGGTTTCGATGACCAGGCCAGGGAGAAGGCGCGCACCGTCGTGGATACCTTCCAGCAGTTCATCGAGGACAACAAGGACGAGCTGACGGCGTTGCAGATCATCTACGGCCAGCCCTACCAGTTGCGGCAGGTGACCTACGAGCAGATCAAAGAGCTGGCCCAGGCCATCGAGAGGCCGCCCTACCGTCTGACCCAGGAGCAGTTGTGGCGCGCTTACACGCAGTTGGAGCAAGCCAGGGTGCGAGGGGCGGGGCCGCAGAAGCTGCTGACCAACATCGTCTCCCTGATCCGCTTCGCCATTGGGCGGAGCGACGTGTTGGAGCCCTTCCCCCTCACCGTGGAGGCGCGGTTCCAGCTATGGCTGGCCGAGCAAATGGAGGCTGGCCGCCAGTTCACGTCTGAGCAGATCCAGTGGCTGGCCAACATCAAAGACCACATCGCTGCCAGCCTGCGCATTGAGATGGAGGACTTCGAGTACACCCCCTTCCACGAGATGGGCGGGCCGGTCAGGGTGTACCAACTGTTTGGAGCGGACTTGGCGAGCATCATGGGAGAGCTTAACGAGGTGTTGGTGGCATGATGGAAGAGAGAAACGGCTTGCCTGAGTTGCCCAAGGGTTGGGTTTGGACGGCAGTTGGGGAAATAACCCAACCGATTGAGAAGGTTCAGCCCAGGAAGAATCCAGATACCCAGTTCATTTATCTTGATATCTCCTCAATTGACAATCGGCTCAACAGAGTGGTGGAGCCAAAGACATACTACGGTTCTGAAGCCCCCTCCCGAGCACGTCAATTGATTCGAGTAAATGATGTTTTGTTCTCGACCGTTCGAACTTATCTGAAGAATATCGCCTTAGTGCCTGAAATCCACGATGGGCAAATAGCATCAACGGGTTTCTCTGTGTTACGTGGTGAATCGGGAATCTCATCGAAATATCTGTTCTACTACTCGCTTACAGATCCATTCTTAAACGCTCTGAGCAAATTGCAAAGGGGTACGAGCTATCCAGCGGTCAGAGACAGCGATGTTCGAGCTCAACCTATTCCGCTTCCCCCTCTCCCCGAGCAACAGCGCATCGTAGCCAAGATCGAGGAACTGTTCACCCAACTGGACGCGGGCGTGGCGGCGCTGAAGAAGGCCAAGGCCCAGTTGCGGCGCTACCGCCAGGCGGTGCTCAAAGCGGCGGTGGAGGGTGAGCTGACCAGGGAATGGCGAGAGGCGCATCGGGGGGAGCTTGAGCCGGCGTCGGTGCTGTTGGAGCGCATTCTTGAGGAGCGGCGGGCCAGGTGGGAAGCCGAACAACTGGAGAAGGAGAAGATGAGAGCCAAGGGCAAGGTGCCTAAGGATGATAAATGGAAGCGGAAGTACAAAGAGCCTAGTGCAGCGGATTGGGGGAGTCTGCATGAATTACCTGACGGATGGGTATGGGTAACTCTAGAGCAGATTGCCAAGGATACACGTATCGGAATCGTCAGATCATTAAGACAGCAAAATGCAGAAGGCCGAGGTGCAGCCTACATAAAGATGAACAACGTGACAATGGACGGTCGCGTTTTACTCGATGACCTTGTCTTTGTCGAGACCAGCAAGGATGAATTGAGACGCTACGGAATTCGAAAGGGTGACGTGTTGTTCAACACAAGAAATAGTGTTGAGCTAGTGGGAAAAACTGGCCTTGTCCGGCAGGATGTGAAGGATACTGTCTATAACAACAATCTAATGCGAATACGAGCAACTGGAGGAGTGTTCCCTGAATTCCTGGTTTATCAGATGTGTTCAAATAGCTATAGAAGACGACTGGAACGAGTAAAGAGAGCGACAACAAATGTTGCCGCGCTCTATGCAAAAGATATGTTGCCATTACCAATGGTTCTGCCTCCAACAACAGAACAAAGAGCAATTGCTGATGAAGTTGAACGCCGCTTGTCCGTGATTGACGACTTAGAAAGAGCTGTGGAGCAGAGCCTGAAGCGAGCGGAGCGGCTGCGCCAGAGCATTCTCAAAAGGGCCTTTGAGGGCAAGTTGGCGCCGCAGGATCCCAGCGATGAGCCGGCCTCCGTGCTGCTGGAGCGCATCAAGGCTGAGAAGGCGCGGCGGGAGGGGGAGAGGAAGGGCAGGAAGAAAGGGAGTAGAAAGAAAAGGCGGAAAACGGAAAAGGCGCAGCAGTTGAAGATGCTCTAAAGATGGAATGGTCTGCATCAATCATAGTTAGGAGGGAGGCAATGGCTACTGAAGGCAAAATGTGTCGTACTGTCCTTCTTTCGGACGAACCGGCATCGAAGGATGAATTCGGATCACATCAGCGACTTGCGAATGCCCTGGCAAACCTGATAAAAACAGAGGAAGGCGGGAAATCCATCGCTCTGGAAGGGCCGTGGGGATCGGGCAAATCAACTGTCGTCAGACTATTGACTGATCAATTTTCCGAGGACTCAGATACTGTCATCTTGACCTTCGATGCGTGGGCGCATCAGGGAGACCCGCTGAGGCGAACCTTTCTTGAAATCTTGATCGACAGGCTAAAGGGTGGGTGGATTAAGCAGGCATATTGGGAGAAGAAGAAGAGAGAGCTTGCTGGTCGCGAAAAGGTTACGGAAACGACTTCCACCCCCAAGTTGAAGCCTCTTGGACTCCTCATCGCGATTGGAGCGTTGCTCATACCAATAGGGCTAGCGCTTTTCAACTCAGCATTGAGAGATGGTGGGCTTACATTGACATGGTCAGGCTGGAATCAAATCTCCCTGAAAGCAATCGTAGGCCTTGTTCTGGCAATCAATCCTATCCTACTAGGTCTAATAGGTTACCTCTGGTGGCGAGTTAGCCAAGCAAGTGATAAAACTGGCCAGACTTGGGATGAAGCTGGTGGATGGGGCGCAATGCTGTTTCAGAAACACCAGTTCCACGAACTAACAGAGACAATCGAGACTCCTGATCCTACATCTGTTGAGTTTGAGCATACCTTCATCAAGCTGATGGATGAAGCGCTCTCACTCGCTGGACGACGCATCGTACTTGTACTGGACAACTTGGATCGGGTAGATGCATCGGATGCACTTTCAATCCTCTCTACCCTTCAAACTTTTCTCCAAGACAGCCACTCGAGAACTAGGGAATGGTTCAAGAGATTGTGGGTCCTCATACCGTATGCACCAGAGGGCATCGAACGACTGTGGCAGTTGGAGACACGTGAGGGGCAATTGAAGAAAGATATGAAAATAGAGGAAGCCGACCGTGCTGTAAATGTGGTAGCAAGGCGCTTTATTGAGAAGCGATTCCAGGTGCGCTTCGAGGTGCCGCCCCTTGTGCTCTCCGACTGGCACAAATATCTGGATAATCTCCTTGTGGAGGCTTTCCCTGATCACGATACGGCACAGTTCCATCCTACATATCGGGTCCATGCCGTTCTTCGTGGTGACAAAGAACCACCAACACCGAGAGATCTGAAGCTCTTCGTAAATCAGATTGGGACGATCCACCGGCAGTGGGATGACGCATTTCCTCTTCAGCAAATCGCCTACTATGTTCTTCTGCGGCAGGTGGAAAGGGATGTTGTCAAAGCACTGCGGCAGGAAGGATTTCCCGAAGGGAACGTTGTCAACATCCTGGGCGAAGGAGTGATAGACAACTTGGCTGCGATGGCCTTCAACACAGATGTGAGTACAGCACGCCAGCTTACTTTTGAGGCTCCCTTGACGGAAGCGCTTGGAAAAGGAGATGGTCAACGTCTCAAAGAGCTTGCCCGGCTAGTTCGGGTGGGGCTGTGGGATGTTATGGAGAGAATCTCCGTCAAGTTTCAAGATTGGATTCCTGGAGAGAGTTCGAATCTTGCGAATGCTGCCAGAGCTCTACGTGATAGCGAATTGGTGTCCGGCCCAAGGGATGCTGCCATGAATGCAGTGATCAACGGATTAGTACAAGCAGTGTGGAAAGTCGAGCAGTGGTCTATGTTTGACTCTGACACTGCAGAGGGAATCGTGGCGGTCCTGCGCTTCGACCCTGACTCATCCTTGGCCAGACATTTGTCATCGACGATAACATCTCGTCAATTGTTGTCCTCAAATGAAGAGGCAGAAGCACTGCTTTCTCAACCGACGACCCAAACGATGTCCTCATGGACTGACGGATTGCTTATCTTCCTGCAAGGAGTCGATTCGCTTGGGCTTGATGAAATCCTGGAAGGGAGCATGAACGTCCGGGGTGGCGCTCAAGTTTACGTCGCGTTCTGTGGGTGTTTAGCAGAGAGAGATGCTTCGGGGCAATTCTGGTCACTGTTGTGCAGTGAGGCCAAACCTGATGAGATCGAGGCGACCCTCGAAAAAACTGCACGTGAAGGAAGGCTGCGTCGACACCACGTCAGCGCGCTCCAAGTGCTCAATGTTACAGTAACAGATCTAACATACGAGAGATTTGTAGAGACAATAACCCAGAGGCTTAGAAACCAAAGCCCCATTGAATTAGACTTGACTCCTCTTCTCGCTGCAATGTGGGAGCTACGGAAGGTGGACCGACTCGCATCGACGGTCAATCAACGCCTCAACGAGCTTGCGCATCAAGGATTCATTCTTAACCAGCTTCACCACGCGCAACAGAGTAGCGACTACGAGGCATGTGCATGGTGCGTATTCTCTCATCTCCGAAGATACCCAGATGCACGTCTCCCAGCGGCTGGTGCTCCAAATGCTCAGGCTGGTCATAACTTCCTGATAAATCAGCTATTTGGAAATCCACAGAGGCATACAGCCTTGACAGATCAATTCGTTGACATACTGGAAAAACAGAATGAATCTGCCCTTCTGTTTCAGGTGCTGGAAGTCAATCATCCGGCCGAATCATGGATACGAGAGTGCATACGGGAGGCCGTCAATCGCGGGTTTGGACCAGAATTCTTGCTGCCAGAGACTTTCATCAAGCACAGGCAGTTCATCAGGGGCACGCTGGATGAACAAACATATCTGAACACGGTTCAATCTCTCATTCAGGAGACCGAGCTTTTGGGGCATTTACAGAGCGAGGATTTTAGTCCGGAGCAGAGCGAGCTCTACCTTGATATCTTGAGATCTGACGGCAGACGTGATTCTGCATTCAAGAGCTGGTGCATACAAGGGCTAAAATCTATCAATCAGGAAACATGGCAAGCTGCGCTTGCCCGCAATGGCAAACTCATCGAACTTCTGACGGAATTCCACCCTGCCAAGGACAAGCTCAGACTTTCACTGAGCTATCTTGACGCGCTCGAATGGCATGGCAAAGAGGTAATCAAAGGTAGTGCTTCAATTGATACGTCAGCTATGAAGTGGGAACAGCTACCAACGTTCTTGGAACCAGATTATCGAAAAACTCTGCGGCAGCGACTCCTTGATGCTGCCAAGGAAGCAGAAGGAGAAATACCAGGGTCGTTTTTCGACTTATATGGTAGAGAGATCCAGGATTCGGACATCCTGCGAAGTGATACAGGAGTTGTACTCAACTTATTCGCCCCTATCATTCGAAAGAGAAATGCACATGGGCTGCAATGGCTAGTCCGTCTTCTTTCGAAAAGCCCTGATTTCTTGCAGGATTATCAGCCTCAACATGCCGTCAAAGTATTTGGGGATCGCGTCTTGGACAGACTGAAGGATGAGCAGGATGCGGAGGCAAGAACGCAGCTTGAAAAGATTGCCAAGATCCTCAGCCTTCAACCGAAGCCGGGGCAAGAAGAAGACGGCGAAGCCAAGTAGATATGTTGAGCTAAACTGGAAGCTAGTTTGGGGAGAGAGCAGTGGAAAGAATACCAAAGACCCTTCGGGTTTCGCAAACCCGAAGGGTCTAAAGGCCGTGTGGTCTTAGTGGCAAAGGAGAAGTGGCTTTGACAACTGAATCGGCAACCATCGTGCAACGATTATGGAACTACTGCCACGTCCTGCGCGACGACGGCGTAAGCTACGGCGACTACGTGGAGCAATTGACCTACCTGCTGTTCCTCAAGATGGCCGACGAGCAGACCAGGCCGCCCTTCAGCAGGCCCTCCGCCATCCCCGCTGGCTACGATTGGCCCAGCTTGACCTCCAAAGACGGCGAGGAGCTGGAAACCCATTACCGCTGCACCCTGGTGGAACTGGGCAGGGAGAGCGGCATGTTGGGCGTGATCTTCCGCAAGTCGCAAAACAGAATCCAGGACCCGGCCAAGCTGCGGCGGCTGATCGTCATGATCGACGCCGAGACCTGGGTGGGCATGGACATTGACGTGAAGGGGGAGATCTACGAGGGGCTGCTGCAGAAAAACGCCGAGGACATCAAGAGCGGCGCGGGGCAGTACTTCACCCCCAGGCCGCTGATCAAGGCGATGGTGGCCGTCATGCGCCCCGAGCCGGGCCAGACCATCTGCGATCCGGCCTGCGGCACCGGTGGCTTCTTCCTGGCAGCCCACGACTACGTCTCCCACAACTATCCCCTCGATCGGGATCAGAAACGTTTTCTCCGCTATGACACCTTCAAGGGCTGGGAGATCGTGGACAGCACCGCCAGGCTGTGCGCCATGAACCTATACCTACACGGCATCGGCGGCGAGAAGAGCCCCATCGCGGTGGGCGACAGTCTCATCTCCGACCCCGGCGACCGCTTCGACATGGTGCTGACCAATCCCCCGTTCGGCAAGAAGAGCAGCATCACCATCGTCAACGCCGAGGGCAAGGCCGCCAGGTCCGCGCTGACCTACGAGCGGCAGGATTTCTGGGCCACCACCTCCAACAAGCAGCTCAACTTCCTGCAGCACGTCAAGACCCTGCTCAGGATCCACGGTCGGGCGGCCATCGTCGTGCCCGACAACGTGCTTTTTGAGGGCGGCGCGGGCGAAACAGTGCGGCGCAAACTGCTCCACGAGGGCGACGTCCACACCCTGCTGCGGCTTCCCACCGGCGTCTTCTACGCCCAGGGCGTCAAGGCCAACGTGCTGTTCTTCGACCGCAAACCGGGCAGCGAGAAGCCCTGGACGGAGAAGCTCTGGATCTACGACCTGCGCACCAACATGCACTTCACCCTCAAGCAGAACCCGCTGCGCTACGGTGACTTGCACGACTTCGTCGCCTGCTACAACCCCGAGAACCGCCACCAGCGCCAGGAGACCGAGCGCTTCAGGGCCTTCGCCTACGACGAGCTGATGCAGCGGGACAAGGTCAGCCTGGACATCTTCTGGCTGAAAGACGAGAGCCTGGAGGACACCGAAAACCTGCCCGATCCCGACGTGCTGGCCGGGGAGATCGTGGAGAACCTTCAAGCCGCGCTGGAGCAGTTCGAGAGCATTTATGCGGTGTTGGAAGGGGAGTAGTTTGAACATACCCTATTCAAAAGCCACACCCCCAACCATGAAAGATGCGACCGGCCAGGGCTGTTGGGCAACTGGCAGTCCTACCGCGGTGGCGGCTGTGGTGATAACCAAGGAGTCAACAAAGTGTTCATAATATCTGAGGCGTGGAAGAGAGCCTATCCTGGGGCAGCAGTGGGGGTACTGGTCATGCGCAATGTTCTCAATCCGGAGCGTCACGCTGCCCTTGACAAACGTAAGGAAGAACTAGAGAATCAGTTGCGATCCCGGTTTTCGGACTACGATAGAGCCGCGCTGAAGGCTCTCCCTACCATCCAGGCATACAACGATTACTACAAGCGCTACAAGAAGACCTATCATGTCCAGCTTCAACTTGAGTCAGTTGTCTTCAAGGGCAAACCGATTCCTCGGGTGGCAGCGCTTGTGGAAGTCATGTTCGTGGCCGAGCTCAAGAATCTGCTCTTGACGGCGGGGCATGATCTGGGAGCCATACAGATGCCGGTGAAGATTGATGTGGCAGAGGGCAGTGAGTGCTATATACGGCTCAACGGCCAGGAACAAGAATTGAAATCAGGTGACATGATGATAGCCGATGCTAAAGGCATCATCTCGTGTGTGCTTTATGGTCCCGACCGTCGCACCCGAATCACACCTGAGACTCGCCAGGCTCTTTTCACAGTCTATGCCCCTCCGGGTATTGGGGAACAAGCAGTACATGATCATCTGCAGGACATTCAGGCCAACGTTCTGCTTGTTGCACCGCAAGCCAACGTGGAGTTGCTGGAAGTGTATGGCACGAAGTGAACGGATGTCACTGGAGATAGTCCCGTTACGAAATGACCACCTCGCAGCCCTCGGCGAAGTGGAAGAGTTGAATTAGATCGGAGAACATGCTCGGTTACGTGATACAGGGAATTGGCTACGGCTTTGCGGCCGCTGTGCAGCCTGGCCCTTTTCAGACGTACATCACAGCGCAAGCATTGAACAACGGGTGGCGAAACACCTTGCCGGCAGCCGTGGCTCCTCTGATCAGCGACGGCCCGATCGTCGCGCTGGTCTTGTTGGTGTTGAGCCAGGTGCCAGAATGGATGCAGCGGTTCTTGTACGTCGCCAGTGGGCTTTTTATCCTCTACCTGGCAGTGAACGCCTTCATTGGGTGGCGCAACTTTGACCCAGCGGGCGCGGTGGCGATCCCATCCCGGCGGCAGAGCGTGTTTAGAGCGGCGATGATGAACGTGTTGAGTCCCGGCCCGTACATCTACTGGAGCCTGGTCACCGGCCCCATCTTGCTGGCAGGTTGGCGCGAAGCCCCAACCAACGGGATCGGTTTTCTGGCCGGCTTTTACGCTGCCTTAACTGTCAGTTTGGCAGGCATCATCATACTTTTCGGTACAGCCAGACACCTTGGGCCGAAGGTGAACCGCGCCATGCTCGCGATGTCAGTTGTCGCCCTGGCGTGTTTCGGGGTCTACCAATTGTGGCTTGGGATGTCGGGGCTGTGATAAGAAAAAGGAGGACATAACTTTTATGAAGAGCTATCGAAAAGAACTGTGGTTCAACGTTCCTGGGCGCCGGGCCTTTATCAACATCACACGCCAGGTTGAAGAGTGTTTGCGCGAAAGCGGCATCAAGGAAGGGTTGGTGCTGGTAAACGCCATGCACATAACCGCCTCGGTCTTCATCAACGATGATGAACGCGGCCTCCATCAGGACTACGACGATTGGCTGGAGGAGCTGGCTCCCCACGAGCCTATCAGCCGCTATCGCCACAACCGCACCGGCGAGGACAACGGCGACGCTCATCTGAAGAGACAGATCATGGGCCGCGAGGTGGTCGTGGCGATCACCGCTGGTCGCCTGGACTTCGGCCCGTGGGAGCAGATATTCTACGGGGAGTTCGATGGACGTCGTAGGAAGCGCGCCCTGGTCAAGATCATAGGAGAGTAATGGCAACTTTGAGAGCGTTATCCGAACTGATATCTCTAGGTGGCAAACGAGCTTTGATCACCGGCGCGGCGGCTGGCATTGGCAAGGCCATCGCCTACAGATTCGCAGAAGCGGGCGCAGACCTGGAGCTGGTGGATATTGACACCGAGAGGCTGGCAGCCACGAAAGAGGAGTTAGCGAGCTTCGGGGCAGAGATCAATGTTCATCAGACGGACATATCGAAGAAAGAAGAGAGAGACGAGCTATGGGAGAAGTTGGGCGGGGGTGGGCCGGACATACTGGTAAACAATGCTGGTATCTATCCCTTCAAGGAATTCTTGGACGTTGACGAAGCCTTTTACAAGAACTTTAGTTTCCGCTAACTTGGAAAGTAGGTAAATTTGGCTTTTACTATATGTAGTGGTATTGCGTGAAATTGACACTATATGCAGTGGTTTCGGGTAAGATAAGCCCTTTGTAGTAGGAGGCTTGCCGAGTATCAACTTTGGGTAATGATTGGTCTCTCTGGGTGTTACCACTACATATAGGGGTTTGCGAGTGCGTACCCACAGCATATAGCGCAATGTCCCTTTGACGTTACGGAACTTCCTACATCAATTTAGCGGAAAGTAGAGAAGAAGGTGATCGAGGTAAACCTGGATTCGGTCTACTGGATGTGCCAGAAAATGATCAGCAGGCGGTTGAAACTAGGAGGCGTGATTGTTAACGTGGGATCAATCGAGGCTGTCGTGTCATTCAAAGAAGACTTAGCTCACTACAGCGTGAGCAAGGCTGGGGTCATTGCCTTGACGAGATCCCTGGCCAAGGAACACGGCAAGCACGGGTTCAGAATAAACGCCATAGTGCCTGGGGGGATAATCACCCGTGGGACAAAGAGGAAGGCTGTCAAGGGGATATTTAGCTTCGACTTTGGTCTCATAAGGACGGGCATCGAATTCAAGTGGCGGTTGCCCATAGGCCGGCTGGGGCAGCCAGATGAAGTGGCGTGTATGGCCCTGGTTCTGGCCAGTGATGTTTCCAGCTATGTGCACGGCGCGGCGATACCAGTTGATGGGGGATTCTTGGCGGTATAGGTGGTCTTATCCAGTTGGCTTAGACCACTTTGCCTTGATCTCAAGTCGTCTATCCAAATGCTTCGCACTTCGCAAAGCCCGGGAACGTTCTGTGAAGTTTCGCGACTTAGATAAGGAGATGATGGGTTGAACATAGTGGGACAGAGAGTGTGGCATATGTTCTGGTCAGTTATTCCTGTTTTTGTTGGCTCGTATATCGGTCTTGTGACGATCCTCATGGTCTTTCAATCCCATTTTATCTATTTTCCCGAGCGCGAGATCGCCGTGACTCCTGCTGAAATAGGGCTTTCATACGAAACCATTTATTTTGAAGCTGCGGATGGAGTAAGACTCTCCGGTTGGTTTGTCCCCGCTGAGAGGTCTAGAGGTGTGGTTTTGTTTTGCCACGGTAATGCAGGCAACATATCGCATCGCTTGGAGTCCGTTCAGGTGTTCCATCGTCTTGGGCTAAGCACGTTCGTTTTTGATTACCGCGGCTATGGCCAAAGCGAGGGGAAACCTACCGAGCAGGGTACGTATCTCGACGCAGAGGCAGCGTGGCGCTACCTTGTTCAGAAACAACAAGTTGACCCGACCGAGATCATCATTTTCGGTAGATCTCTCGGCGGTGCTATTGCCGCATGGCTGGCACGAGACCACACGCCGAAAGCGCTTATCATAGAGTCTACATTCACCTCTGTTCGGGATATCGGCGCCGAGCTGTATCCCTATCTTCCGGTGAGGTTGTTATCGCGTTTTGACTACAATGCCATGGATTATCTTCGTCAGGTGAATTGTCCGGTTCTGATCGTGCATAGCCGCGACGACGAAATCATACCCTTCAGTCACGGGCGTCGGCTATTCGAAACAGCAAATGAGCCAAAGGAATTCCTCGAAATCACAGGTACTCACAATGAGGGGTTCATGACATCGGCGAGACGTTATGAAGACGGTTTAGACTCCTTTATTTCCGCGCATGTTGGGACGAAGCCGGACAACCGCGCATCCAAGTCCCCAATGGCGTAGGCCGGGACGACGCCCTTCACCGTGAAGGGCTGCGTCACGCGGCTGGTGAAGAAGACGACCTCATCGCCCAGCGCCAGATCCAGGACGTCGTAAACGTTGTCACTGACGAGGACGTCGTAGGGCTCGACCAGCAACCGATTGAGGGGGACACCTTTCGGGCGGCTGGCCTTGAGCTGGCCGTAGAGGGGATAGGTCTGGGGGTCAACGAACCAGCGGCTAGGGATGTACATCTGGCTGTAGTCCGCCTCTCGCTTCTTGATCTCGTCGTTGTCCGCCTCAATGGTGACGGTGTAGTCCTCGATTTTCCCCTCATCCTTCAGGCGGGCGAAGGCCGCCAGCATCTCTTCGTCGTAGGGCTCCAGGCGCGGCGTCAGCACGATGTCCCCCCCGACGATGGCCTTCACGTTCTCGCTCAATGGTATCGGTGACCACCAGGCCCAGGCTCTGCATGGCCACCACCGCGCCCACGCCCACAGCCACGCAGAAGGCGGCGAAGAGGGAGCGCCGCCCGTCGCGCCGTAGGGAGCGCAGGGCGTACTTGAGGTAGAAGGACAATCTTTCTTTACTCATACCGTAGGACCTCCGCTATGCTGACCTGAGCAGCCCAGCGGCTGGGGAGGAAGCTGCCCAGCAGGGCAATCCCCACGACCCCGGGTACCACCAGGGCCAGCCAGGCCCAGTTGATCGAGGTCGGGATGCTGCCGAAGCCGACGGAACGGGCTATGGCGTTGAGCAATATCTGGGTGAAGGCGATGCCGGCGGGGATGCCGATGAGGGCCGCCAGCACCGCCAGGGCTGATGTCCCGGCCAGGATCGTGACCATCACCTGAGCTGGGGTCAGGCCCACCGTCTTCAGGGTGCCGAAGTCGCGGAACCGCTCCCGCACCCCCATGACGGCGGCGTTGAAGACGCTGACCAGGGCGATGAGGGCCAGCACGGCCGTGAGGCCGAGCATCGTGAGTTGGAGCTGCTGCACCTCTGACGGCGGCTCTTGATCAACAATTTCCACACCCAACCCATCGTCGGATGCCATCTCTAGCGCCTCTTTCACCGCCTGCGGATCGGCCCCCTCCCGCAGTTCCAGGAAATAGACCAACACCTCAGCATCTGGATTGTACCGACGCAGGGTGTCCAGGCTGATCAACCCCATCCGCCCCTGGTTGTTCATCTCCCGGTAGCTGCCCACGATCTGAAAAACGGCCGGCTTGTCGTGGATAACCACCGACAGGTTATCCCCCACCTGCAGCCCCAACCACTCCAACAGGCCAAGGCCCGCCATCATCTCATCCTCCGCTTGGAACCAGCGACCCTCCTGTTTCACGGCGTCGAAGCGATGGAGGTCGCCATCCAGGGGCCAGGCCAGGAAAGTGAGATCGGTGCCGGCCACCTTGAGGCTGGGCCAGGAGCCTCCCCTGAAGTAGGATTCTACCTCTGGCCGCTCTTCGATAAGGCGACGGGCCTCAGCGTCTGAGAGGAACTCGCGGTGGACGCTCACATCGTAGTGAATGCCCCGCAGAGACGGGTCGTTGACGAAGGCGTCAATGGTGGCGTTGAGACCTAGGGCGAAGGTGACGGCGATCACCCCCAGGGCCAGGCTGAAAACCGTCAGGGCAGCCCGTACCGGTCTGGCGAAAGCGTCCTTAGCCCCCAGGACGACCACCAGGGGCAGGCGCAAAGCCGCAGCAATACGGGCCAGGCGGGAAGGCTTTTGGCGGGGGAGATCGAAGCCGAAGCGGATGGCCTGAACGGTGTTGACCCCGCTCCCCTGCCACGCCGGCCAGAGGCTGAAGAGAGTGATGAGCAGCGCCGTAACCAGAGGCACTCCCGCTAATACCAAGTCAAGCTGGGGGCTGGGCGAGGCATTGAAGGCCCGGGCGATGGGCTGTAGCGCCAGGGGGGAGAGGATCAGACCCAGCAGCAGACCGGCCACCGCACCGACCAGGCCCAGCAGTAGATTTTCTGCCAGGAAAAGGAGCAACACCTGCACCCGGGTGAAGCCCAGCGCCTTGAGGATGCCGATCTGGCGGAATTGAGCCAGCACCGCCCCGCTGATGGTGTTGGCGATGATAAAGCCCGCCGCCAGCAGGGCGAAGAGGCCGAAGGTCAGGATGAGGATGGTGAAAATCTGGGTCATGAACTGGACCGCCTGCCGAATGAAGTGCCAGTCGATGTGATCCAGTACAGCTTTAGCAGGAAGGAGGGCTTCGACTGCCTGCAGGGCCTCGTGTATCTTCTCAGGATCCTTCAGGCGCAACCCAAGCCTCGTCGTCCATTCGCTTCGGTCGGGGACCAGGTCGGCCAGGGTCTCCTCCAGCACGTGCACCTGGCCCGGCTGCCAACTGGGGTAGGGGCCCCAGGAGACGTCCACGGCCAGGCCCACCACCGTCAACCCCTTCTTGCCCTGCGGGGTGATCACTTGGATGGTGTCGCCGGTCCGGACACCGAAATGCTCGGCCAGGTTCTTATCCACCACCGCGCCCGTGCTGTCGCCGGCCTGGAGATAGCGTCCCGCCGTGATGAGCAGGGAGCTTACCGCCGGCGGTTGAGGGGGCATCGTGTGGAGGAAGATGCCGGTCTTCTCCTCCCCCAACACAGCCCGGGCCCAGGCCTGGTGGCACAGTTCGGTGCTCTCCGCCACCAGGGGCAGCCGGCGTACCTGGGCCAGACTGGCCTCATCCACCTCCTCCAGGTCAAAGTGGAGCCAGAGATGGGCCCCGTTGAGGGCGCGGAAAGTGCGGTCGAAGGGGCCACTGGCGCTGCGCAGGGTGGTCAGCGCCAGGGTCAACAGGGTTGTGGCCGCGATGATCGTCAGCAGGATCAGGCTCGACTGCAAACGCCGACTGAAGATATCGGCCTTGGCTTGACGAAAGATAGCTCGCATTGTGACCTCCTACATCTCCATCTCTACCAGCTTCGCCAGCACTGCCGCCATCTCCTGCCCTGCGACGAGGCGCGTCTGGTCCACGATCCGGCCATCGTGCAGGAAAAGGACGCGGTCCGCAGAACTGGCCACCCTGGGGTCGTGAGTCACCAGGACGATGGTCTGCCCCCGTTCATTGAAGCGGCGGAAGAGCTTCAGCACCTCGGCCCCGCTGCGGGTATCCAGGTTGCCTGTGGGCTCGTCGGCCAGGAGCACGGCCGGCTCGTTGATCAGAGCGCGGGCGATGGCGGCACGCTGCTGTTCGCCGCCCGAGAGCCGTGCCGGCATCTGGCCAGCCTTGTCGGCGATGCCCAGGGCCTCGAGCAACTCCTCGCGCCGCCGGGCCACTTCCCTGAGTGAGTGGCCGGCGACCAGCCCCGGCAATTCCACGTTATCGGCTACGCTCAGGTTGCCGATGAGGTTGTAGAACTGGAAGATGAAGCCCACGTGGGTGCGGCGGAGCACGGCCAACTGCGACTCGCTCAGGTCGTTGAGCAGGGTGCCGTCGAGGCGCACCTGCCCCGCCGTAGGCCGGTCCAGACCGCCCAGGAGATGGAGCAGGGTGGACTTGCCGCAGCCCGAGGGCCCCATCACGGCCACGAACTCCCCCTGCTCCACCGCCAGATCCACACCCCGTAAGGCGTGAACGGCGGCCCCATCGCTGTGATAGGTCTTGGCCAGCTCTGTGGTCTCGATCAAGTTACTCATTCTGAATACACCTCCTCGCAGTCATCCAGCCACTTCAGGTCCGCCTCGGCGTAGCGAAGCGCCTTCTTCACCACCAGGGTCGTGAGGGGGTCGAGAGTGAGGTCGGCGTCGAGGTCACTCAAATCCTTGAGCACCTGGAGATACTCCTTGCGCTGCTTCCAGATAAAGGCCCGAAGCTCGCCAAGGCCCATCCGTTGGTGCACGAGAAGCTTGTGCAGGAACTCGTCCTTGAGAGGCTGGACCTTCGCCGGTTCAAGAACCCAGTTGATCGTCTCCTGTCGGCCCTTCTCTGTCAGGGCGTAAACCCTTTTGTCGAGGCGCACCTCCTGATGAAGCAGCTCGCTCTCCACCAGTCCGTCCCGCTCCAGCCGACCCAGGGTGGAGTAGACCTGGCCGATGTTGACCTTCCAGGTGCCACCCATGATCTCCTCGAAGGTCGTCTTCAGTTCATAGCCGTGTCGTGGTTGCTGGGCCAGAAGGCTCAGCAGGTGATATTTGAGCATAAAATGTGTCCTATAGATACATACCCAGTATGCTATACTGAGTATAGCATATCATGCAGCGATTGTCAAATCCTGCTGCCGCGCTATCTCAATCACTGAGCCACAGTCTCAGGGCTGCCCCCCGAAGCGAGCTCATCTTAACGCCGCGTCGTCGGCTCAGGGCACGTCGGCAGCGAGGAATCAAATTAGACGAGATTGCAGATCTATGGTATAATTAAGGCAGAGACGATTACCATGGAGCGCTGCTCGTGGAAGAAGTAGTCCGAATCATCATCGTCCCGCTACTGATCCTGTTATGGGAGGCGCTTTGATGGAACGAAAAGAGACTGCCTTGCTGGACTTTCTGGGTTCATTGGGTTCTGTCCTGACAACCATAGCAGCCGTCGTCTTCTTTGGCCAGAGAGCAAGTAATGTTGGCAAAGTGACTCTTTGCTTTCTTGGCGTCGTGATTCTTATCATCTCGCTGCCGGGCATCGCGTCTGTGCGGATGCTAATACCAAAGAGAAGAAGATCGCAGGAACGCCCACGCGCACGGCTTCAGTCTACAAGAAAACAATCTCTTGGAAGCGGGAACTCAAAGCGCACTCAATGAGGAGACAAGCGAAAAATCTCAAAGGCTGTGAACAGGAGTAGTAAGCCATCCCCACAGAAAGCCGGGTAAAGGTGGGAGCCCGGCAAGGCGCCGATGGGGAGCGCGGAGAGGCCGAACTCGCCTGGGAGCTGCAACGGTGAAACGCAGAAGTAGTCGTTGCCGAGTGGCGATCGTTACCTCGCCAGAGAGCGGATGGATAGCGTGGGGCTGTAGCGCAGTTGGGAGCGCGTCTCAATGGCATTGAGAAGGTCAGGGGTTCGAGTCCCCTCAGCTCCACTAAGACCATCAAGCAGGGTGGTACCACGGAGAAGCCCCCTTCGTCCCTGAGGCGAAGGGGGCTTTTGTTAGCGGCGGATTCGAGTGCGTTGCAATCCTATGGCTTTTTCAAGACGCTGGTCTAAATCTTGCTGAATTTGAGGTCCCACCTTTCCCAAACGCCGTAAGATTAAAGAGCGATGAAGAGTACCCAATTTGGCCATCCTGAAAACGGATGCAGGCCTCAAGCCGGTCAAATGGAACTCTGGGTGGGATTTCTCAAGGAGGAAATCTGTAGAGAGCAGAGGTGAAGGGACAACAGAAGTTATGAAGGCGAGGATTATATCCTTCCCTATGGGGTCGGGGGAAACAATTACCGCAGGGCGCACTTTTTGCCCCGTCAGGTCCGTAAATGGGAATGGGACGAGGACGATGTCGCCCCGGTGCAAGATGGTGGAGAATCTCATCACACCGGCTCCCCATCTTCCAAGGTGTAGATATCCTCCCGTGGGTCGGCAAGGAAAGCGAAAGAGGGGCTGTCCTCTGCCAGCTTGGCTAGAGCCAGGGAAGAGAGGTCGTCCTCCAGTAATAAGAAAATTAGTTTCACTTCAGTTCGATCCGGCAGTGAGATGGATTCGAGCGGGTGGAACAGGCCATTCTCATAAACTGCTTTGATAGTCTTTAGCATTTCTTTACCTCCTACGATCATCGAAGTAAGGCTTTACCATCCGAGATTGATTATATCATCATCAGGCAAGGAGAGCAAATTCAACAAGAGAGGAGCAAACCAATGACTGACAAATACATCCCCCAACAGATCGAATCCAAGTGGCAGCAACGATGGGAGGACGATGGGCTTTACCGGACGGTGGAGGATCCGACCCGGCCCAAGTATTACCTCCTGACCATGCTGCCCTATCCGTCGGCCAACTACTTGCACATCGGCCACTGGTACGTGATGGCGCCCTCAGACGCCCGCGCGCGCTACATTCGCATGAAAGGCTACAACGTCTTCTATCCCATCGGCTTCGACGCCTTCGGGCTGCCGGCCGAGAATGCGGCCATCCAGCACGGCATCCATCCCTTTAAGTGGGCGTGGGATAGCATCGAAGTCATGCGCCGCCAGCTCCGCACGATGGGAGCTATGTGGGCCTGGGATCGGGAGGCGGCCTCTTGCCTGCCCGACTACTACAAATGGACGGAGTGGTTCTTCCTCAAATTCTACGAGGCCGGCCTGGCCTACAAGAAGATGTCCCCGGTGGACTGGTGCCCCCAGTGCAACACCACTCTGGCCCGGGAGCAGGTGTGGGGGGAGGATCGGCATTGCGAGCGCTGCGGCACGCCGGTCATCAAGAAGAACCTGGAGCAGTGGTTCCTGCGCATCACCGACTATGCCGACGAGCTCCTGGATCACTCCAAGATAGACTGGCCGGAACGAATCTGCACCATGCAGAAGAACTGGATTGGCCGCAGCGAGGGAGCGAACGCGACCTTCGTGTCGGAGCAGGGAGATGACATAACGGTCTTCACCACCCGGCCCGACACTCTGTGGGGCGCTACCTTCATGGTGCTGGCCCCGGAGCATCCGCTGGTGGACAAGCTAACCACGCCGGAATACCAGGAGGAGGTGGAGGCCTACCAGTTCCAGGCCGCCCGCCAGAGCGAGATCGAGCGGCTGAGCACCGAGCGGGAGAAGACGGGCGTCTTCATCGGCGCCTACGCCGTCAATCCGGTCAACGACGAGCGCATCCCCATCTACATCGCCGATTACGTGATGATGACCTACGGGACGGGAGCGATCATGGCCGTCCCAGGCCACGACGAGCGGGACTTCGAGTTCGCCCAGAAGTATGGCTTGCCCATCCCGGTGGTCATCGAACCGCCAGGCTGGAACGGCCAATCGCTGACTGAGGCCTACACCGGGTATGGCACGATGATCAACTCCGGCCCCTTCAGCGGCACGCCGGCGGACGTGGCGGTGCAGAAAGTGACAGAGTGGCTGGAGGAGCGTGGCGTTGGCGAGTTCGCCGTCAACTACCGGCTGCGCGACTGGCTGATCAGTCGCCAGCGGTACTGGGGCGCGCCTATCCCCATCGTCTACTGCGACGAGTGCGGGATAGTTCCGGTGCCCTACGAGGACTTGCCGGTGCTGCTGCCTGAGGACGCCGAGTTCCTGCCCACAGGCGAATCGCCCCTCAATTTCCACGAAGGCTTCCGGCACACCACCTGCCCAAAGTGCGGCGGCCCCGCCGAGCGCGAGACCGACACCATGGACACCTTCCTGTGCTCATCGTGGTATCACTACGCCTACGTGACTCCCTACCACAAGAAGGAGGGCGAGCCGCTGCATCGAGACGATTGCCCCTGGGATCCCGAGGCGGGCCGCTACTGGCTGCCGGTGGACATGTACACCGGTGGGCCGGAGCACGCCGTGATGCACTTGCTGTACACGCGCTTCTTCACCAAAGTCATGCGCGACATTGGGCTGGTGGATTTCGACGAACCGATGCTGGCCCTGCGCAACCAGGGCATCATACTGGGCCTCGATGGGGCGCGCATGAGCAAATCGCGGGGCAACGTCGTCCTGCCCGATGACCTGATACAGCGGTACGGCGCCGACACCGTGCGAGCCTACCTGATGTTCGGTTGGCGTTGGGAGCAGGGCGGGCCGTGGGATCCTCAGGGCATCGAAGGGGTAGTGCGCTGGCTGAACCGGGTGTGGAACTGTGTGCTGGGCTCCTCCCCTCCCATAGAAGGGAAAGAGGGGGGAAGCGCGGACGACATCCGAGCGCTACGGCGAAAGACGCACCAGACCATACGCGCGGTGACGCAGGACATGGAGGACTTTGCCTTTAACACCATCATCGCTCGCCTGATGGAACTGACCAACGCGCTGATGAAGGCCCAGGAGACGCCAGTCTGCGGCGCCGAGGCGTGGGAGGAAGCGGTCGAGAGCCTGGTGCTGATGCTGGCACCCTGCTGTCCCCACCTGGCCGAAGAGCTGTGGGCGCGCATCGGTCGGCCCTACAGCGTGCACCAGCAGAGCTGGCCGATGTGGAGCGAGGAATTGGCCGCCGAAGAGGTCATCACTTTGGTGGTGCAGATCAATGGCAAGCTGCGGGACCGGCTGGAGGTATCAGTGGACATCGGAGAGGAGGTGGCCAAGGAGTTGGCCCTGGCCAGCGATGGCGCTCAGCGCCACCTGGAGGGCCTGGAGATCAAGAAGGTCATCTACGTGCCGGGGCGGCTGGTGAACATCGTGGCGAAATAGTCTGGAAGTTGGAAGTTGGATATTGGAAGTTGGAAGCATAAAAGAGCCACCAGGGGGAACCCTGGTGGCTCTTGGGGTCTAGTAACTTGCCTCACGGCGCGCTGGCTTAGAACGTGAAGTTCACCACCTCAAAGTCGCCGCAACCTTCCCACTTGTCATTCTCGGTCCAGCCCATGCCCCGGACGGAGAAGTCTGCGCAACCGGTAGTAGAGAAGCACCTGGTGGGGATGCCGCCGATGATGTAGGTGCCGTTCGGGCCCGTGGTGGCCGAACCGACCACCACGCCATTCATGATCACCTCGACCAGTTGGTCCGGAACAGGTAGCCCGCCAACCTCCACCTTGCCGGCAACCGTGCCATACCCGCAGAGCATCAACTCCACATCCTGGTTGTTGAGCCTGCGGCTAGATGAGCCGATGTTGGCGCAGCTACCGTCATCAAAGCCATACCACATGCCGGTATCACTTCGTGTGGTATCGCTGTAGATGCGGGAGTTCAGAGCGTCGCCACCGAATATGCTGTTAGTCCCTGTAACTGTAGGCGTATTTACCATCTGCGCCCAGGTGAAGACGCCGGTCTCGGCGATGCCCGGTGCGCTCACGGTGAAAGTGCCGGTCGCATTGAGGATGGGCACGGTCAAGTTTGACACGCCGCTGGCGACAGTGGCACCGATGGTGTGGTAGTAGTTTCCGTAATGGGCAGCCTGGGGGGCGAGCGGCTTGTTGTACTCTACCGTGGCGCCCGCGATGCTGGAAGTGTTCTCATCGGTAGCGATAGATGCCACGACCTTGAAGCTGACGTCGCCCAGACAGAGCAGGCTGGCGTTCAGCATCTTATCCTTGCCGCAGTTCAGGAAGAAGGACGGAGCTGTCCAGGTCAAGAAGCCCTGCTTTCCGAAGGTCACCGTCCGGGTCATGTACTTCACGCCTTCCAGCGCGTAGCCGCCGGTGGAGCCGGTGGAGGACTCGGTCCCATCGTCCGATGTGACCGTCACGCCCTCGATGGGCTTCGCAGCGACTAGGGCTGCTGTGTGGCCTGGGTCTATGGAGTGCACTGTGCCCATGATGTCGCCTCGGCAGACGAAATCCCACTCCTTGAAGGGAATGCCATCGTAGACGGTGGTGATGTCGCCGGATGGATGGCCCCTGTTCAACACTGTAACTGAAGGCCTGACTGGCTCTGGATTTGCGTGGCCATCCCCATCGGTATCACACAACTGCGCCACGCCGGTGACTTCTACTACCCCTGCACCGATGAAACCAGAAACCACGCTGCCGATGTTGGCCAGGTCTACTAGCCGCGAATGTTTAGGCTCTAGCCACAGGCTGCTAATAATGGTGTGCTTGGCTCCAGTAGCGTCGTAGATGTTTATGCTGAGCCGGATTCTGTTACAGTTGGAGTTGTTGCGGATGGCAATAGCCGAGGTCACCTCATCCGATTTGCTTATTGACGGAAGGGCAATGTATCCCCATCCTGGCCCGGCTCTTAGCGGCTCGGCATTATAGGCTCCTCCCTGCGCCTCACCCGGCTGGGCAGGCTGCCATCTGTCAAAGGTATCGGAGTAGACCAAAACCTTCTTCACGTCCACCACGGCGAAGATGGGTTGGCCGTCGGTCTCTCTCCCGCTGGGGTAGTCCACCTGTTTATGGGCTTGGATGTCAGCCGCTCCTATATACTCAGGGCCCAGATCGCTGATGGCAGGCAGGTAGAAGGTGGTCGCACCGTTGGGGCTGACCCAATCACCGAGGAATATAATCTGACCTCCGCTGTTGTCCATGAAATCCACCGTGACGAAGGTGGGCAGAGATTCCTGGGTCAGGTTTTGCACCTGGATGCCGGTTTGCCAGCCACTCCACATTCTGAACAGGAGACCTGCGTAGAGGAGCGTATCACCAGCAGGCTTGTAGGGCTGGGCCCAATAAGTCAACAAGGTGCCTCGATCTTTTGAATCCAGGCAGTATTTGGAGAAGCTGATCTGGTCTACGATAATACCCAGCGGCTGGTTAGCCTGAATATACGCTGATCCCAGCCATTCGCATTTTATCTCGTCAGGGACCCTTAGCCGAACGGATTCTCCAGGCGCCAACTGCTCGATGCGCTGTATTCGCTCGAAGGAGTGGGGTCCTTGCTCCCTGTAGTAGATGGATACGGAGGTACATTGGTCACCGCTGTTTTGGATAACCATCTCTGTGTACAAGTCATGATATCGCCTCATGGCATAGGGAGTGAAATATTGATAGGGAGGCCCTTCCCCATGCATAGACTCGGTGAGGCCAGGGTAAGCACTGGAAACAACAGTGTCGAAGTCATTGCTGCCCTTGCGTTGGACCATCACTGCTAAAGGTTCACCAGTGCCTCCGTAAGTGTCCTCCCATGCCATCCACGCACTAGTGTCGCCTACCGCATCGCCAGCATCCTCACAGGCATTGTTGAAGATAGGGGTAGCTACCGAGTAGGCGATGGCTGACCTGGCCTGGGTGGGAATGGTGGCCTTTAGAGTCCAAACGGCATTCTCTGGCACCCTCATGCAGACCGTGTTTATCGGCCCTGGGTCGTTGGTGGGGCACTCGTTTGAGTAATCGCCCCAGAAGAACACGACCACCCCGCTGTCTGTCGTTCCCACATTTTGCACCTGCACCCAGGTCTCCCACCCGTTCTCGTTGTTAATGGCCGGCAATTGGACTCTCTTGCCAGGCCCAAGTTGTGCTTCGGCATAGCCATCACCCTCATCGCCAGGTTGCGCCAGCGCCGGCTTGGGGGGTGGGCTTGTTGTCCAGAGCATGGTTACTATGCCGATGCCCAGGAAAACACACAGCAGGCAAAGCAGAGTTTGCCTGCTCACTTTAGACTTCTTTACTTGGGCTAGCCAATCTGCCCAGGCGCTGCTCAAATTTGCACTTAATACATCGAAATGACCGAACATCTTTGCCCCCGTTTTTTCATACATGTGCTATGAGGCCCGTCCCCGGGCCGTCTATAGTGCGCCCTCCGTCCAGACACGGCCCGGGGACGGGCCTTCGAGCCTGTAGGTCCAGAAATTGCTCCAAAGCCTCGTTGTATTACTATCCATAGATTCCGAATAAAACGGCGAGGATACGCTGAACTCAATCAAATTATATCATTCTTGATCGAAATAATTTGTGAAGACCTGGTGAAAGTGGCATGAATTCTGCGTGAAGAGCAGCCTGATTGGTTGGTATTCATTACCATCCGAAGAATTGTTCTCTATTTATTATAACGTAAATTTGCTCGTTTAGATACGGCCTGTTTGCAAAATGGGCGAAATTCGTCACTGATTACTCTGTTCTGTCTACCTTCTTCGTTTTTCTATTCCTTTTGCGTAGCATTTCCAGATAGTGGGGCACAGTCACTGTATAAAACTGGTATAGCAAGCGCGAAACGGGGTAATCATAGGCTCCAATATAGCGCACGAATTGGCCTCCAAAACCCTCTTTGAACCTGTAAACCCCCCATAAGGGATCTGATTCGTCCAGGACGTCAGGCGCCCCCCATAAGTCATACACTGTGCAGCCCTGGGCCTTGGCCCAGCGCATGGCCTCCCACTGCAGGAGGTGATTGGGCATCAGGTTGCGGTGCAGGCCTCGCGAAGCGCCGTACATGTACCATACTTTGTTTCCGAAGCGGAAGAGGATGAGGCCGGCCAGGGGCTGATCCTCGTACTCGGCGATGAAAAGTTGAGCCAGGTTGGCCTCGATGAAAGCTTTCCAGGCATCGCGGTAGTAGACAGAGGGACGGGTTATGAACTCATCCCGGGTGCTGGTCTCGACGTACATCTCGTAAAAGAGGGGCAGATCGGCCAGCGCCCCTAAGCGTACCTCGACCCCTCGCCGCCCGGCCAGGCGGACGTTGTAACGAGTCTTGGACTTCATGGCTTTCAGCAGCTCGTCCTCTTCCCGCGTCAGGTCAATGAGAATAGTGTTGCGGAATTGGATCTGTTCGGAGGAGAGCTGCCAGCCGTGGCTCTCCAGGGTGGTGATGACCTGGGCAGCAGGGAGGTTGGAGTCTTCCAGGCAGACGTCGGGGTCAACCTTGATGAAGATAGCGTGATGGCGCCTGGCCACGTCCTGCAAGGTGGACAAGACGCGCTTCAGCAACTCGTCATCACTGTAGTCAAGAGCTGGGCCTTTGGGCACGTACATTATGCAGAGAGGGAGATGGAGGAACCTGCGCCGCAGGACGGAGGCGGCGGCCCGTACCACTCCATCCTCCTCCTCAAAAAAGAGGAGGCGTAGGGGCGTCCATCCGTACTTGGCTTTGAACTGCCCCCACTCGTAGGATTGCAATACATGACTGTAAGGCAGCTTGAGAAGGGCTTCGTTCCAAAAGTCGCGTTCCGTTGCCTCAGTTACTCGCACTTTGCCGTCATCCTGAGTAGATCCAATTTTGCTCGGCCTGGATTGTCAAATCCAGGCCCAAAGCGGGGATTGGGCAATTCCCTCAGAGCGATCTTGGATCCACTGATCCTGGTCTGGCTCGCCAAGCTACTAACCTGTTGTAGAGCCAGTAAAATAAGGGTGAATAAACGTAGTCATAAGCGCCCAGGTAGTGCACCACCTGGCCACCAAAGCCCCGTTTGAAGCGATAGACTCCCCACAGGCCATCGCTTCGCTTCAGGAACTCTCTCTCCAGTACAGCCTCTTCTTCATCGGGGATGCCCCATAGATCGTAGGTCAGGCAGCCGCGTTCCCTGGCCCATAAGATGGCCTCCCACTGCAGGAGGTAGTTGGGCATGAGGTTGCGGTGCTCGTCGGACGAGACGCCGTACATGTACCAGGCCCTTTGGCCGAAGGCAAAAGCCATTATCCCACCCAGGACCTGGTCTTCAAAAATCGCCAGGAAGAGCTTGGCGAGGCCCTGGGGTACGAAAAGCTGGTAAGCGCTCTCGTAGTATGAATCGCTGTGGGTTGCGAAGCCATCGCGCTCGCTCGTGATCTGCATCAAGCGGTAGAAGCCAGGCAGATCCTCAGCCGTGCCCTCACGCACCGTCACCCCTTTGCGAGATGCCAGCCGGATGTTGTAGCGGGTTTTGGACTTCATGCGGGCCAGAATATCCTCAGGGTCAGGTATCAGATCCACCAGGATGGTGCATTGAGGCTGGATGGTCTGCGGGCTGGGGCGAAAGCCTAGTTCGGTGAGTCGTTGGGCCAGTGCGGGGTCTTCGGCCAGGTCGGGCTCGATCTTGAGGAGGATGGCGCGGCGCAGGTGGCAAAGGTGGTGCAGGGCCTCCAGCAGAGTCCGGGCCACCTCTGCATCGGCCAGGTCCGCCACGGGCCCTTTGGGCACATAGGCGATGGTCTGGGGCCCCAAGGAGCGGAAGAGCACCTGGGCGCCGGCTAACCATTGGCCTCGATCCTCGATGGCCAGGCGAGCGACCTGCCAGCCGAATCTCTCCTTCAGATGGCCCCACGAGCTCGATTGCAGGATGTGGCCCCTGGGGGATGCGGCCACGAAGGAGTTCCAATCACTTTCGTTTATATCGCCGGTTGAGTGAACACGCAAAGTTGAATCCCTCTCCTTGCTGATAGTTCTATTATACCACATCTTTCGCCAGGAGTCACTTTTCTGCTATTTGCACCAAGACAAAACATCGTAACTGTTCAGCCGCCCCCCTAACCCCCCAATCCTGGGGGGGAGACTTCGTTTTGAGGATAGTTTTTCTTTTTGCCAGTGAAGGTGTGCTCGCCACGATATGAAGTTTGCCCTTTTGCGAGAAGTATGTTATGATAGTGCTCGTCGTGATAATATCAACGAGGAGCCTTTACATTAACAATGGACAACATCCCACTGTTTATCGTCTTCATCACCGGCCTCTTAGCGCTGGCCTTCAGCCTCTATCTGGCCTATAGCACTTTGAAAAACGACCCCGGCCCGCGAGAAATCACCAGCATCTCCCGCGCCATCCAGGTCGGTGCAACGACCTTCATGCGGAGGGAATATCGCGTGATGGGGCTGATAGCCCTGCCCTTTGCCCTCTTTCTGGCCCTCGTCCTGAGCCCCTACGTCATGTTTGCCTTTATCATAGGGATGGTTTGTTCGACCCTCTCTGGCTTTATCGGCATGAGCATCGCCACCCGGACCAACGGCCGCGTCACTTTCGCCGCTAGAAACGGTCTTAGCAGTGCCATGAGCGTGGCCTTCTCCGGCGGGGCGGTGATGGGCATGGCCGTGGTCGGCCTGGGCGCCCTGGGCATCTCAGGAGTCTACTTGCTCTTCGACCTCCTGCCCTTCACCCCTGAACCCCTGGCGGTCATCACCGGCTACTCGATGGCGGCCAGCTTTGTGGCCATCTTCGTCCGCATCGGGGGAGGTATCTTCACCAAAGCCGCCGACATCGGGGCCGATCTGGTGGGCAAGGTAGAGGTGGGTATCCCCGAGGATGACCCGCGCAACGCCGCTGTGATCGCCGACCAGGTGGGGGATAACGTGGGCGACGTGGCCGGATTGGGATCCGACCTGAACCAGTCCTACACCGATACCATCATCTCCTCTCTGCTCATCGGGGCCGCGGCTCAGAGCATCGGTGGCCTATATCTGGGTGAGAAGAGCGTCATCTTCCCTCTATTGCTGGTGGCGGCCGGCATCGTGGCCTCGGCGCTGGGCATCCTGATCGTCAAGATGCTTTCCCAGAAGAGCATGATCCGGCCGGAGGCCGTCCTGAAAGTGGGGATGTTGACCAGCGGCGCGCTGTCGCTGCTCGGTATTCTGCTCCTCTCCCGCTTCTATCTGGGGCACCTGGGGGCCTTTTACGCCACAGCGTCCGGCCTGGTGGTGGGGCTCCTCATCGGTCTGAACACCGAATATTACACCTACAAGAAGCCGGTTCGTTTCATCGTCGAATCCAGTGAGACGGGGGCGGCCACCAACATCATCGCTGGCCTGGCCGTGGGCCTGGAGAGCACCGTGCTGTCCATGATCCTGCTGGGCCTGGGCATGATCATCGCCCATCACTTCGCCGGGCTCTACGGCATCGCCCTCTCCGGACTGGGCATGCTCTCCATCATGGGTATCAACCTGGCGATGGACGCCTATGGCCCCATCGCCGACAATGCCGGCGGGATCGCCCAGATGAGCAGTCAGGGCCCGGAGATCAGACATATCACCGACCGCCTGGACGCGGTGGGCAACACCACCGCTGCCATTGGCAAGGCCTTCGCCGCCAGCGCCACCGCCGCTGCCTCTCTCTCCCTGCTCACCGCCTACTCGGAAGCGGCCCACATCGTGCGCCTGGACATCCGGGATCCCAGAGTGATGGCCGGGCTGTTGATCGGTGGCGTGCTGCCAGCGCTCTTTTCATCAATGGTCATCAAATCGGTGGGGCGCACAGCGCAATTGATAGTGATCGAGGTGCGCAGACAGTTCCGGGAGATCGCCGGCCTGCTGGAAGGCAAGGCACAGCCGGACTACAGCCGCTGTGTAGACATTGCCACCCGGGGGGCCCTGGGCCAGTTGGTGCTGCCCTGCCTGCTGGCCATCAGCGTCCCCTTTATCACCATCTTCACTCTGGGCAAGGAGGCGTTGGCCGGGCTTCTAGCCGGTTGCATCGTCTGCGGCATCTTTCTGGCCCTCTTCATGGCCAACGCCGGCGGCGCCTGGGACAATGCCAAGAAGCTGATTGAGGCCGGGGAGATGGGCGGCCGGGGATCGGCGGCCCACAGAGCCAGCATCATCGGCGATACGGTGGGCGACCCCCTCAAGGACACCGCCGGGCCCTCCCTGGACATTCTGGTTCAGCTTATCGCTACCGTTTCACTGGCCTTCACCCCGCTGTTTTTGAGAATCCTGAAGTGACATTACGGAGAGAAGAGATCATGAGGATTGGACACGTGGCGCGAGTGGCGGGCGTAGTAGTGGATGTGGAGTTCGCCATGGGCGACCTGCCCGGCATCCGCCACGCGCTGCTCGTCGAGCGTGACGAAGGCCCACCCCTGGTGATCGAGGTGCAGGAGCACGTTGACCCCGCCACCGTGCGCGGCATGGCTATGGCTTCCACCTCGGGGCTGCGCCGGGGACTGGCGGTGCGGGACACCGGCCGGCCGATCATGGTGCCGGTGGGCCGGGCCACCCTGGGCCGCATCTTCAACGTGCTGGGGGAGCCCGTAGACGGTGGGCTGCCCCTGGACGGCGTGGCGCGCCAGCCCATTCACGTGGACTCCCCGCCGCTGCTGGAGCAGGAAGCCGCCACCCAGATGCTGACCACCGGCCTCAAGGTCATTGACCTGCTCACCCCCTACGGCCGGGGGGGCAAGATCGGCCTCTTCGGCGGGGCCGGGGTGGGCAAAACGATGCTCATGATCGAACTGATTCGCCACACCATCGAGCATCAACAGGGTATCGTCCTCTTCGCCGGCGTGGGCGAGCGCAGCCGCGAGGGGAACGAACTGTGGCGCGAGATGCAGCGCAGCGGCGTCCTGTCGCGCACTGTCCTGGTCTTTGGCCAGATGAACGAGCCGCCGGGTGCCCGCCTGCGCCTGCCCTTCACCGCCCTGACCATGGCCGAGTACTTTCGCGAGCAGGAGCAGCAGGACGTGCTGTTGTTCATTGATAACATTTACCGCTACATTCAGGCCGGCATGGAAGTTTCAGCCTTGCTGGGCCGCCTGCCCAGCGCGGTCGGCTACCAGCCCACCCTCTCCACCGAGATGGGCGAACTGCAGGAACGCATCTCCTCCACCAGCCGGGGAGCCATCACCTCCGTGCAGGCCATCTACGTGCCAGCCGACGACCTGACCGACCCGGCTGTGGCTGCCGCCTTCGCCCACCTGGACGCCATCACTGTCCTCTCCCGCCGCCAGGCCAGCCAGGGTTTCTACCCTGCCGTGGACCCCCTGCAGTCCAGCTCACGGCTGCTGGACCCCCGACTGGTGGGGGAGCGCCATGAGCGCATCGCCAGGGAAGTGCGAGCTCTGCTGGCCCATCACGAGGAATTGCGGGACATCATCTCCATCCTGGGCGTGGAGGAGCTCTCCGAGGATGACCAGATTGTGGTGAGGCGGGCGCGCCGCTTGCAGCGTTTCCTCACTCAGCCCTTCTTCGTGGCCGAGCCCTTCACCGGCCTGGCTGGCCGCTATGTCCCTCTGGAAGAGACCCTGCGCGGCTGCGAGGAGATCCTGGAGGGAAAACACGACGATCTGCCAGAGCAGGCTTTCTATATGGTGGGCGCCATTGACGAGGCAGTAGCCCAGGCGCAGGACAGGGGTTAAGTACCTATCCGAAAAATAGCAGGCCGGGCTCCCACGCCCGGCTATCCGGCGGCATGGGAGCCGCCTCTGCTGGCTTTTCGAATAGGCTCTAATAAGTTAGGGGGTGGGGGCGAGATGGCGGAAACGCTGTGGTTGAGGGTGATCACCCCCGAGGGGGTGCGCCTGCGAGCAGAAGGGGTGCAGATCGTGGAAGCCTGGCTGACCGATGGGGCTATTGGCATCCTGCCCGACCACGCTCCCCTGGTGGCCGCCCTGGCGCCGGGCGAACTGGTCTACGAGGACGAGACCGGCCGCCATACCCTGACCCTGGCGGCTGGCGTCCTGCGTGTGGCGGAGGGCGGGGTCACGGTGCTGACCGCAAGTGCAACCCTCAACACACTATCGGGAGAGCCATGAGATTTCTGCTATGCCTTCTCCTGGCCACAGCAGCCAGCGTGGCGTATTTCCTCTCCCTTTCTTTGACCGTCAAGTGGTCCCTGCGGGGGAAATCGCCTGCCATCGGCAAACTGATGGCGGCTGGGTTTCTGCTTCGATACGTACTCTGGGGTCTGGTCATGCTGGCCCTGCTGAAACTGGAGCCGCTCGGGGCCGTAGCGGCTATCGCGGGCTTCACCATCGGCAGGGTAGTGGTGATCAGGAAGGTACTCAGCGAGGAGTGAAGAATGGAACAGGTGTTTCCTTACGTTGTCTTCACCATAGGTGGCATCCCGGTCAAGGATACGGTGGTGGCCACCTGGGTGATGATGGCTGTCTGGATTATCCTCGCCTATCTGGTTTCAAAGAGGATGAGCCTCGAGCCCAAGGGGTGGCAACACCTCGTAGAGCTCGGGATTGAGGGCCTCGAGGGACTGATATTGAGGACCATAAGGCGGCCCGGCGAGGAGTTCCTGCCGATGATCGGCACTATGGCTCTCTTCGTCGCCACCGCCAACCTGCTGGGGCTTCTGCCGGGCTTGACTTCTCCCACCAGCGACATCAACACCCCGTTGGCCCTGGCAGTGGTCATCTTCTTCGCCGTCCACTATTACGGCATCCGGCAGCGAGGCCTGATGGGGTACATCAAACACCTTGCCGGACCGGTCTTCGTGGTGCTGCCTTTGGAGATTCTGGGACACGTGAGCAGGACACTATCCCTCTCTCTGCGCCTCTTTGGCAACATGATTGCCGGCACAGTGATCGTAGCCGTCCTATACCAGATCATCCCGCTCGTTGTCCCGGTGCTGATGCTCTTGTTCAATCTCCTCATCGGCATCCTGCAAGCTTTTGTCTTTACCCTCTTGACCATCGTCTACATCGGCCAGGCTGTAGGGCCGCTGGACGAGGAGGCTGGAGGTTAGAGGAATGAGAAAGGAGCTAAAACAAACATGGAAGATATGACCATAGTGGTACTGGCCACAATGATCATCAGCGGCGTTCTCATCGTCCTGGGGACGATAGTTCCCTCCATTCAGGAGGGCAAGGCCGTGGTGGCGGCACTGGAGGCCATGGCCCGCCAACCCGGTACGGCGGGCCAGATCAGCACCGCCCTCTTCGTGGCTCTGGCCATGCTGGAATCCTGCGCCATCTACGTGCTGCTGATCTGCCTGATCCTGCTCTTTGCCAACCCCCTCCTGGGTCTTATCAAGTGAACTGGAGTCTGGCGAATTTCCGACTGTCCTATATCCAGGGCATGACAACTGATGAACCACTAGATATAGGATTCGTAGTAGCGACTTTAGTCGCTTTGGCTCCATTGTGGACGACTGAAGTCGTCACTACGAAAAAACGTCAGTGTCCAGAAGTGAAGGAGAGTGAGCTATGCTCGAACTTGACCTGTCCACCCTGCTCTTTCAAATCGTCAACTTCCTGATCCTGGCAGTCGTCCTGGGCAAGTTCCTCTTTAAGCCTGCGCGGCGCCTGATGCACCAGCGGACGGCCGAAATGAAGACCACGCTGGACCAGGCGGCCCGGGACGGGAACGAGGCCGAAGCGCTGCGCGAACGCCTGGCAGCGCGCCTGAAAGGGGCGAAAGAAGAAGCCGAAAAGATCGTTCGGCAGGCCAGGGAGGAATCGGAGCAGCAGGCCTGGGGCATCCTGCGCCAGGCCCAGGCCGAGGCCGAGGCGCTGCGGGCGGAGATTCGGGCCGAGGGCGAGCGGGAACGGGCACAAGCTATTGTCGAGAATTACGATGAGGTGCTGGACACCATCATCGAATTGGCTGCCCTGAGCTTACAGGGCGTCGCCACCCAGTCCATACACGATGACCTGGTCACTCGTCTGGTAGCCCACATCTGGGAGTTGGGCCGGACCGACCTCCAGCGGGTGGAAACCTACCGCCGCATGATGGCCGAGCGGCAGCCGGTAGCCCGGGTCCATACCCCCCTGCCCCTCAGCGAGGAACAACAGCACACCCTGGCCGATACCCTGTCGGCCCTGGTCAACCGCACCCTCACCCTGACCATAGAGACCGACCCGACCCTCATCGCCGGCCTCAAGGTGCGCCTGGGCGACTCCATCGTTGACCACAGCCTGCAGCGGCAGTTGCTAGACCTGCGCGATGAGCTGGGGAGCGAGCTGGAACGGAGGTTGCGGGCGTGAAGGAACGCTTTCGTCTGCCAGCATTGCTAGAACTGGTGCGAGAGAAGGCCCGTGCCCAGCCAGCGCACCAGGTGCGCTTCCTGGACGTGGGCACCCTGCTCCAGGTGGGCAGCGGCGTGGCTGGCCTCTCCGGGCTGCCCCGGGCCATGACCGATGAGCTGGTGGATTTCCCCACCGATGTGCAGGGCCTGATCCTCAACCTGGACCGGCGACGTATTGACTGTATCTTGCTGGGGTCCGACGAGGGATTGCAAGGGGGCGACCTGGTGACCAGCACCGGTCGCCGGCTGCGGGTGCCGGTGGGCGCGGAACTGGTGGGGCGAGTGGTGGATCCCCTGGGCCGGCCGCTGGACGGGCGGGGGCCCGTGGTCGCTGCCGACTGGCATCATCTGGAGCGGGAAGCGCCAAACGTGGTCAAGCGCAGCCCGGTGAGCCGGCCGCTGC
This sequence comes from Anaerolineae bacterium, assembly GCA_034431315.1. GTDB lineage: Bacteria > Chloroflexota > Anaerolineae > VGOG01 > VGOG01 > JAUWOY01. Next base: position 1,754 of record DAOUDK010000030.1, on the reverse strand, counting down.
ATACCGGCCTCAGGGCAATTGATGCCCTGGTGCCCATCGGCCGTGGGCAGCGGGAACTGATCATCGGCGACCGGCAGACGGGCAAGACGGCCATCGCCGTGGACACCATCATCAACCAGCGAGAGGGCGACGTGGTCTGTGTCTACGTCAGCATCGGCCAGAAGAAATCGTCGGCCCAGGCGGTGATCCAGTCCCTGGAGAGCCACGGGGCGCTGGCCCACACCGTCGTCGTGGTGGCCGACCCCGATGCCCCCCCGGCCCTGCGCTACCTGGCCCCCTACGCCGGCTGCACCATAGCCGAGTATTTCGTCTACCAGGGCCGGGACGCGCTCATCGTCTACGATGACCTGAGCAAGCACGCTGACACCTACCGCGAGCTCTCGCTGCTGCTGCGCCGGCCGCCGGGGCGAGAGGCTTATCCGGGCGACATCTTCTACCTGCACGCCCGTCTACTGGAGCGAGCCGGCCAGTTCGACGAAAGCCTGGGTGGCGGCTCGCTGACCGCCCTGCCTATCGTGGAGACCAAACGGGGCCAGATCGCAACCTACATCCCCACCAACCTGATCTCCATCACCGATGGCCAGATCTACCTGGACAGCGGGCGCTTCAACCGCGGCTTCCGCCCGGCCATTGACGTGGGGCTCTCCGTCTCGCGGGTGGGCGGCGCGGCCCAGCGCCCGGCCATGCGAGCCGTGGCCGGACGCCTGCGCCTGGAGCTGGCCCAGTACGAGGAGGTGGCTCGCTTCACCCGCTTCGGCGGCGAAGTTGACGAGCGCACCCGCCGCCAGATCACCCGCGGGGAGCACCTGGCGGAGGTGTTAAAGCAGGAGCAGAACGCTCCCCTCTCCCTGGCGCAGCAGGTAGTGGTCTTATACGCTGCCTCCCGGGGGCACCTGGACGACCTGCCCCTGGACGAGGTAGCCCGTTTCGAAGCGACACTACTGGAACTCGTGCCCCGCCAGCATCCCGCTCTCTACCAACACCTGGCCGATGGCGACGAGCTGACGCCAGAGATGGAAGCCGAACTGGAGCAGGCCATCACCGCTGTGCGGGCAGCTTTCGCGCCTTCATGAGACCCTTGGGGTAGGGTTCGTAGTAGCGACTTTAGTCGCTTTGACCCCGTGGGGAGCGACTGAAGTCGCCACTACGAGAAACATGGCCAAGAACGACTTATGGAAGACATCGAACGCATCGAACAGCGGCTGGAAAACATCAAGGGCATCGAGCCCATCCTCACTGCCCTGCGCACCATCGCCGCCGCGACCTGGCGCGCTGCCCTGCAGCGACTGGAGGCGGCACGGGAGTACACCCGTCAACTGGAGGAGGTACTGGCCATCGTCTCCCCCCACCTGCCGCCCCCCGACTCTCGCCGGGGCAAACCGGCAGCGGGCGAGGCCCTGCTGGTCATCGCCGCCGAGCGGGGGTTGTGCGGCGGCTTCAATCGCGCGGTGCTGGAGGCAGCCGAAGGCTTCATCGCCGAGCAGCGGGACCAGGGACAGACCCTGCACCTGTTGGCCCTGGGCGAGCGCGCCCGGCGGCACTTTCAGCGCCAGGGAGAGCCGATCCTGCGTGCCGAGCGACTGCCGACGACTGCGCTGTGGCCCTTTGCCCGGGCGCAGGCCCTGGCCGAATGGGCCATGGACGCTTACGAGGCGGGGCAGATTGACGGCCTGCAGGTGCTGTACAACCGCTACCGTTCGGCGGTGGCCTACGAGCCGGTGACCCGCCGCTTGATTCCACCCCCGATGGCCGTG
>DAOUDK010000029.1:0-6599 GCA_034431315.1 Anaerolineae bacterium | reverse complement strand
GAGCCGCCAAGAGGCTCGAAAGAGCCAAAACGGCGTACTGTCAGCTTTGACGGTTTCCCCATTAAACCTCTCCCCTTAGCATTGATCCTCTTCATAATCCTCAAAGCTCTAACCCACTCCTAACACTTGCTCATCACAAATCCTCAAACACATCTCCTCCCTTCACGTCTTATTCCAGCCCAACCACAATGACAACGAATCTCAGTAGATTACAGCCTGCTCCTGCTGGATCCCTTCGGCAGGACTTTGGCGTGCCCTCGGCGTGAGCTGGGTCGAACGCTCAGTCGAGCCGCTCAGGGCAAGCGTCAGATCCAACAGGCTCGCAGCGGATCGCCAGATCCGCTGTTTGCTTTTGTGAGCCGCGGAATCTATGGATTGAACGAATCTAGGCGATTCAGCACGAATTCGCCCAATCCTTGAAACCTGTTCTGAGCCCTGTCGAAGGATTCGCTGCCAAATGACGGAATCTTAAGGAACTTTGACGTTTCTCTGACGCTTTTCTAACGGATAACTGATACCTATTTGGTATACTGCTGTTGAAAGAAAGTTAACAGCAGTTTTTTATTAGCTGCGGAAAGGGGAAAAAATATGTCGCTTCAGCAACGAAGGTATGTGTCCTTCTTTATCCGCATTTGGGAAGAGCCGAGGGAGATGGAGGACGAGAATCCTGAGTGGCGCGGCAGTGTCGAAAACGTCCAAACGGGGCAGAAGAATTACTTCAAGGGCATGGAACATCTGGTAGGTTTCATCCGCAAACAGTGCAACGGCTTTGGCGTCTCTTGGAACAAAAGGAAATACATCGCCTGAGGTCAGAGGGGTGCCAAGTCGAGGTCATCTACAAACAATAAGGGAGGTAACGAAAATGAAAAGGACACTCTGGTGCATCTTCAGTCTAGCGCTAATTCTCGGTCTCTTGTTAAGCCTCAATCTGGCCGAGGGACTTGCTTCGTTCAAGAACGTCGGGATAATCAAAGGCGATTTCTCTCCCGAAAACGTGGGCATCATCAAGGGTGACGCCTCAAGCGCGGGGATCATCAAGGGCGACGCCTCGAGCGCAGGGATCATCAAGGGCGACTTCTCCTCCCCAAGCGCGGGCATCATCAAGGGTGACGCCTCGAGCGCGGGCATCATCAAGGGTGACGCCTCGAGTGCGGGGATCATCAAGGGCGACTTCTCCTCCCCAAGCGCGGGGATCATCAAGGGTGACTCCTCGATCGCAGGGATCATCAAGGGCGACTTCTCCGCCCCGAGCGCAGGGATCATCAAGGGCGACCTGGCGCCTTCCGTTTAGAATCGCAGTAACTTATTCATTTGATACGCCGGGGTACTCCAGCGGTCTGAACGGGTCATACTCCCAGCGGCCGGAAAGCAAGGCCGCCTAGAGCTAAAGCCCAGGGGTTCCCGGCCCATCGCGTGAGTAATTACGAATTGTGGCTAAAACCAAGCCGCTGATTATTAAAAACCCTATCAAAAAATCAAAAGGAGGCTCGAAAATGAAGAAGAAGCATTGGACGACGTTGGGACTGGCACTGGGAGTTTTGGTGCTGGGAATGTTGGTGGGCCTGATGACGGTCGGCACCGTAGCAGCCGACCCGACGCCCGGAGTGAAGATACAGCTCCCTCGCATAGACGTGGGAGATGTGCTGGGAACTGGTCCCTGGGAGACCTGGATCCAGGTGCAGAACGTGAGCATAGACGATACTGATACCGGGGCGATCTTCTTAGGATGGGGGGACTACTCTGGACTTTGTCCCACCAATGATCCAGGGGTCATTGTTCACTACTGCCAATTGATCCGAGGAAACGCCATCTGGACCCTGAGAACCCAGCTCGCCACCGATACCAAGTCGGCCATAATCTACACGGTCAGAGAGGATGTGTTCATGGAGGCTTGCTCCGATGCGGAGTTGACCGAGGGTAATACCGACATGTGGAGAGAATGGCTGAAAGAGTGGGAGTTTGGTACGGGCATGGATATCACTAAGGATCCGGCTGTCCCGATGACATGGGGGCCAGCCCAAGGCGAAGAAGTAGCCGTCACGGCGACCCGCTATGGGCCTAACGACTACGGCACCTTTGTCTCCAGTACCTACACTGGAATATCCAGGGAGATGGAGGGTGATGATAGTGCTCCATACGACTACTATGCCCCCTACGTTATGAAGGGCTACAACGGACTAGACACGGAGCTGACTATCCAAAACTCAGGAGAAGCATGTACCTCGGTATGGATAGACTATATGGAGCAGGGAAGCTGCGCCATCGTCTATAAACACCACGTCGAGCAGTTGGCGCCAGGTGAGGCCATACGGCTGAGGGTTCCGTGTAATGTAGGTCAGATTCCATGTGGCTGGCTGGGCTCGGCCCACATCTCGGCCGAGGTGTCCCTGGGCATCATCGTGGACGAAACGAGCTTCGACGAACCTTGCATGGGCGTGGATCGGGGTACTTTGCTGACCCATCGCGCTCGGCCTAAAGAAGAGTTCAGAGATGGGGAGCCTATTGAGGACACGAAAGTCTACGCTGACCTCATCTTCCGCGAGTGGAGCGGCTGGGAGTCCAGCATTCAGGTGCAGAACCTGAGCCGCGAAGGGCTGAATACTTTCGTGACCGTAGACTTCATGGATAACAGCGGCGACGAGATTCTCTTCCTCGCTGACTGGGTCTGCCCTGGTGGTTCCACCACTTTTTACCTACCGATAGTAACCGACCTCCTCCCCGGCTACGTAGGGGCAGCCGAGATCGAATCGCACGACCAGGTAAACTACCCTGGTGGGACGACAGACGCCCAGCCCATCTTCGCCGTGGTAGACCTGAAGAAGCCGGATAACCCCCTCACGCCGGAGATGGACGCGCAAGGAGGGAGCTACAACGCCCATCCATACTCCCAAAAGGAGTGGGTAAGCCAGATCGCCCTTCCCTTCATAGCCAAAGACGCTTATGGTGCGCACCCGTGGACCTCGCTGATCGCCATCCGCAACAACTCCAACTGCAACAAGATCAAGCCTATGATTCACTTCAAAGACGAAACCGGGACGGTTGTGTGCGAGATCCCTAGCTTCTGGATCAGGCCTAAGCAAGTCAAGCTATTTGACCTTAACAACATCGGCTGCTTGTACCCAGGCTATATCGGCGCGGCCAAGGTGTATGTCAACGAGTTCGAGCAGCTCTGCGACGTGGACCAGGATGGTCACGTGGACAACGAGCCTCTCATGCCTTCCGTGATAGTGGTGGAGAGGGGCATCCTCGGTCTCCCTTATGGGGGTGGCGGCGTCACCGCTCTCGCCGACACCTGGGGCGACGTCACTAGCATCTACGAGGGCATCCCGTACGCTAAAAACATACCTGCCTGCTACGGTGACATCTTCGGCACCGTTAGCGTCAGGCAGGAAAATCACGGGTTTGACCGCGCAGAGATCAATGGCGCCACGGTCTCCTTAGTCACCTTCGAGGCAGGCCCCTTCACCGTCGACGGGCGCGCGTACGTTGGCCCCGCATGTGCAGGTTCCAACCGGCTGAACGACGCCGAGGTGGAGCTGCAGGTGCTGACGTGTCAGGCGGGTGCGGATGATGATGAGTGCGATGGCGATTTCGACGACGCGTGGGTCTGGGAGAAGGATGGCGATACGACCACCAGCTCGGCTGGGTTCTTCGCGTTCGCGGACGCCCTCGAGTTTGAAACTAGAAACGACGATCTGGTCGCGCCAGACGACAATGATTGCACGCCTGGTGTTACCGCCAATTCGCCTACTGCTTGCTGGGAAGACGGAGACGAGATCGCGTACCGGCTCAAGATCTTCGTCGAGGAGCCCCCCGGCAGCTACATCTCGGACGTGTTCAATGACCTGGGTGACTGGGTGTCCAACTTCCACATCGATACGACCGGTGTCGGTGGTGAACTCGACTTCGACACTGGCGAATGGTGCGATCTGGAGTACACTCCCCCTGCTATTGCGAGTGATGAAGTGGTGGGTAACCCCACCAACTCCAACGGCGGCTACCAGGCCAAGCATGTGCCTGCAGACTCTCACTACGTGGCGTTCAGCAAGACAGACTTCTTCTGGGGCCTGGCTGCGGCCACTGTCGAGTGCGGCAAGGAGACCCAGCTTGACTACGAGCTGATCTGCTCCAACCCGCTGTTCGTCACCGTGGAGGATACCAGCGGCAACCCCATCCCTGGTGCTACCGTTACCGTCTCAGCAACGTACGAATACAATGCGGATACGGATGAGACCTACGTGACCACCGGCGAGACCGACAATGCTGGTGAGGCCACCATCGATGTGGCTGGTGCCGCTGACCTCGACCTTGAAGTCTCTGCGGCGGGCCATGACACGTACGTCTTTGGGGCCCCGAATGAAGTAGAAGGTAAGGACGGTGGGACAGAAGAGAACCGCGATTGCTATAGGGGAGGTACTGTCTCGACCCTCGATGCGGGAGTCCAGTTGTGCAAGTGGAACACCATCGTCGGCACGGCCACCATCGGCGGGCATGCTGCTGTGGGGTATGTGGCTAAGGCTGTGGACATGAGCGTGAATCCTCCGGCAGTAGTTGATAGCAACACCACCACCGCCGGCGGCGTGTTTTCCTTGCAGAAATTCAGTGCGGCTCATGACACGTACAGAATCCAGCTCTGGAGCCCCTCGGACACGCTCATCAGCACTACAGGCACTTTCAACGTCGGAACCCACTGCGGTGACACTGGTGTGATTACCTACACTAGCGGTACATGGGATCCCATTAGTTGGTAGCCGTTGCACCAGCAGCTTCGTGCTGAGAAGTTCAAAAGCCACCAGGAGTTTGCCCCTGGTGGCTTTTTGTGTACACCTATGTGTAGCAATCGCGGCTGGCGATTTGCAGTACCGAAGGTAGATCACCAAGAATTGGCCGACAGAGTATTGACGGCGTTGGCCTATTGTGGTATACTTTGGATAGAAGTTAACTGCCCTATTGTGGGGTGGAGTCAAGTCTCTGGGAAGGGAGGCAAAGATGAAAAACGCTATTAGAATAACGAGTGTACTAATGGCAGCAATGGTACTCCTAACGTTATCGCCGACGGAGGCAGGGACCGTACCGCCGATGCCGTCAAGCTTCTATGGTGCTCAATCTTTGAGTAATCACAGAATCTATGTGCCAGCCATAGATAGCGGGGATGAGTTGGGGACTGGGCAATGGGAGACGCAGCTTCATGTGCAGAATACGGGAGAAGAGCCAACTCGGCTTATTCTGTTTGGTTGGGGGGAATACTCTGCACTTTGTTCAGGCTCATCGCCTGGTCCCAGACATCGTTTGTCTTCTGGAGAAATCGGTCCAGGTGTTGCTATGATTTGGGAGGTCGAACTTCCAGAAGACATGGAGTCAGGCATAGTTTACAGCGTAGCGCCTGAGAGCTTTCCTACTGCGTGGGATGCCTCGGCCGATGCTCTGAATGAAACCGAGAGTTGGCTTGCCTGGGAGGCGCTTTGGGAAGCAAATTGGAGTGGTGAACCTCTGACAGCAGCAGTCAGGCGCTCAGGGCCTAATGATTATGGCACGACGGTGTCCAGTACCTATACCGGCGTCTCCAGGCAGATGGAGGGAACCGGCTCCCCGTATCTGTACTTTGCGCCCTACGTCATGAAAGGCTACATGGGACTGGACACGGAGCTGATTATTCAGAACTCGGGCCAAGAATGTACCTCGGTATGGATAGACTACATGGAGCAAGGAACCTGTAACATCGTCTATACTCGGCGCATCAATCAATTGGCGCCAGGTGAGGCCATACGGCTGAGAGTGCCAACGGTGCCAGATAAGCTTCAATGCTCCTGGCTGGGATCGGCCCGTATCTCGGCTGAGGTGCCTCTGGGCATCATCGTTGACGAAACGAGCTTCGATGAACCTTGCGGCACCATGGATCGGGGCAGGCTCGTGACCGCTAGGGTCAAGCCCTACGACGATGAACTGAGTGGCTTTAAGCTATATGGCCCTATGATCTTCCGGGAGATCAGCGGTTGGGCTACCTCGGTGGATGTTCATAACTTGAGCTCTCTTAACGAGACTTGGGTTAGGGTGAATTTCTTGGATGCTAGCGGTGGTAGCATTTTGTCCTTGAGCAACTGGGTCTGCGCTAATGGTTCCACTACTTTCTATCTGCCAATATCTACTGATCTGGGGTTTGACTATGTTGGCGCAGTGATTATAGAGTCCCTTGAGAGAGAGGGAAACGCTCCTCAGCCTATATCAGCTATAGTGGGCATGAGCAAATACGACGATCCTACTACACCAGAGTTTGACGCCCAGGCGGCGAGCTACAATGCCATACCCCAAAGCCTTGTCGAGGATGTGAGGACCATAGCCCTTCCTTTCCTCGCAAAAGACGGGACCGCAACATCAGCTCTTGCCATTCGCAACAACAGCAATTGCAATAGTCTGGCAGCGATCTTGGATATATACGATGACGCTGACCTTCTAGCTTCCGTGCCCATATCCATAGACCCTGATGAAGAGTGTATCGGAGAATAGTAGACAGATCTCTGCTAAGTGCACTTGGGGCTTTTTTTTAACATAAGTAGCTCTTTTACATCTGAATAGCATCTCTTTCCTGCTGGTTATCGCCT
>DAOUDK010000028.1:0-3692 GCA_034431315.1 Anaerolineae bacterium | reverse complement strand
CACGGCCATCGGGGGTGGAATCAAGCGGCGGGTCACCGGCTCGTAGGCCACCGCCGAACGGTAGCGGTTGTACAGCACCTGCAGGCCGTCAATCTGCCCCGCCTCGTAAGCGTCCATTGCCCATTCGGCCAGGGCCTGCGCCCGGGCAAAGGGCCACAGCGCAGTCGTCGGCAGTCGCTCGGCACGCAGGATCGGCTCTCCCTGGCGCTGAAAGTGCTGCCGGGCGCGCTCGCCCAGGGCCAACAGGTGCAGGGTCTGCCCCTGAGCCCGCTGCTCGGCGATGAAGCCTTCGGCTGCCTCCAGCACCGCGCGATTGAAGCCGCCGCACAACCCTCGCTCGGCGGCGATGCCCAGCGCGCCGGCGAAGATCAGCCCTACCTGGACGGCCAGGTCGAGGGCGTGCCAGCTTCTTTCCCTCGTCCCCTTCGATAAACTCAGGACAAGCCCTTCGATAAACTCAGGACAAGGCTCAATACCGTTCGGATAGACCTCGGAGGTCTTGAGCGGGACTTCACAGGAGCAAGGCTAGCCGCATTCGCGGACAAACTCTGCTGTGTCAAGCCGCTATGGGAGACCTCCGAGGTCTGATGGCTCTCTTAACCGAACAGTATTGGGACAGGGCTCTATTCGGCTGCTTTCTCGGTGTGCGCCAGGAAGGGGCGCAGCAGGTTGGTGAACTCCATGGGCAGCACGAACTTGGTGGCCGGGCTGGCCCCCAGGGCCTTGAGGGTCTCCAGGTACTGCAGGCTCATGGTCTTGGCGTCCACCGTCTTGGCCACGGAGAAGATCTTATCCAAAGCCAGGGAGAAACCCTCGGCTACGAGAATGGCTGCCTGGCGTTCCCCTTCGGCTCTGAGGATGGCCGATTGCTTATCCCCTTCGGCTATCTTGATGGTCGCCTCTCGCTTGCCGTCGGCCTCGGTGACCACCGCCCGCCGGTTGCGCTCGGCCGCCATCTGGCGAGTCATGGCATCCTGCACCTCGCGCGGTGGGGTGATCTCGCTGATCTCGACGGCGGTGACCTTCACCCCCCAGCGGTCGGTGACCTCGTCCAGCTTCATGCGGAGCACCTCGTTGATGTGCTCTCGCCTGGCCAGGACGTCGTCGAGACTGAGGTCGCCTACTACCGCCCGCAGGGTGGTGGTGGCGATGCCCTCGGCCGCGCCGGCGAAGTTCACCACCTTGATCACGCTGGAGGCGGCGTCGAACACCCGCCAGTAGATCAGGAAGTCAATGGAGATGGGGGCGTTGTCCTTGGTGATGCAGACCTGCTTGGGTTCGGTCACGAAGGACTCTCGCAGATCAACCCTGATGGGCCGATCAACGAAGGGGATCAGAAACACGAAGCCCGGTCCCTTCTCCTCCCCGATGTAGCGTCCCAGGCGCAGCACCACCAGCCGCTGGTACTCCGGCACGATCTTGATGGCCGCAGAGGCCACTATCGCCAGCGCGACCAGCACCAATCCTACAAACAGAAGCTCAATCATCGTTCGTCTCCTTTCGTTTCGTTATCCGGCGCACTATTAACTTGATGCCCGCCACGGCCACCACTTCCACCGCCTCGCCGGCGGCGATGGGTGGTTCCTCGGCCATGGCCGTCCACAGTTCGCTGGCCACCAGCACCGTACCGCGGGGGTTCAGGTCGGTGGTGGCCTTTCCCACCTGCCCCACTAGTTGGTCGGTGCTGCCAAAGAACGTAGAACGCCAGAGCAGCGAAAACAGCACCGCCAATCCCAGAAACAAGCAACTCACATTGATCATCGCTTACCCTCCTTTCTTTCAACCTCCAGACTTCCGACGTACCCTTAGCCTGACCCTTTCCGCGGCTATCACCTCCACCGCCTGGCCGGCGGCGATGGGCGCTTCCTCGGCCGTGGCCGTCCAGAGCTCGCCGGCCACCTGCACCGTGCCGCTGGGGGCCAGGTCGGTGGTGGCCCACCCCGTTTGTCCTACCAGCCTGCCGGGGCCGCCGAGGACCGGTGTCCGCTGCGCTCGCAGCCCGGCCCTCAGGGCCAGAAATGCCAACGTCGCCATCCCGCCAGCGGTGGCGGCCACCAGCCAGGGATTGACCTGCACCGCCGGCATGACCGGCGAGGGGGGGACGAAGGGACGGAAGAGGAGCAGGGAACCCAGCACGAAGGCCACTATGCCCCCCGCCCCCAGGACGCTGAGACCGGGCTCGTACAACTCGGCCACCAGCAGGATCGCTGCCAGGACCAGGAAAGCCACGCCGGCCCAGTTCAGGGGCAGGCTGCCCAGGGCGGCGAAGGCCAGGATGAGCATGATGACCCCACTGATGCCCGGCAGCAGCGCCCCCGGCTCCTGGAACTCGATGATCAGCCCCCACATGCCCAGCACCAGCAGCAGGTAGGCCAGGTTGGGATCGGTGATGACGTGCAGCAGTTGCTCGATGAGATTCATGGGCACCGCCACCACTGCCGCGCCCCTGGTGCGCAGCGTCACCGTACCCCGCGTCGTCTCCACCGTCCGGCCGTCAATCTCCGCCAGCAGGGTCTCCAGGTCGGGCGCTATCAGGTCCACCACTCCCCGTGCCAGCGCCTCTCTGTCGGTCATGGAGAGGCTTTCCCGCACCGCCTTCTCGGGCCATTCCGGGTCCCGGCCCCGCTGCTCGGCCAGGGCGCGGGCGGTGGCCGCCGCGTCGCTGACCATTTTTTCGATCATCGCTGGCTCGACCTCACCCCCCAGCGCTACCGGATGGGCGGCGCCGATGTTGGTGCCGGGGGCCATGGCCGCCACGTGGGCCGCCAGGGTGATGAACAGCCCCGCCGAGGCTGCCCGCGCCCCTGCCGGAGCCACGTAGACCACCACCGGCAGGGGGCTGTTCAGCATGGCCTGGGTCATCTCCCGCATGGCACTGTCCAGCCCGCCCGGGGTGTCCAGTTGCAATATCACGGCCTCGGCCCCCTCTGCCTCCGCCTGTTTCAGGGCTCGGTTCAGGTAACCGGCGGAGAGAGGATTGATGACCCCCTTCACCGTCAGCACCTGGACGTGTTCTTCAGTTTCGGCCTGGAGCGGCGACGGCAGAGCTATCAGCATCGCCACCAGGACCAGAGTGAACCAGCGCAACCATTTGACCATCACAGCCTCCCCCGTCCATCCTTTCTCGTCGTTATATACCAGTCCCTCTCAGATTCGGTCACTTCCCGTCTCGTAGCAAGGCCAGCACCCCCAGCACCCCGGCGAAGACCAGCACTCATTCGTTCTCCTCCTTGCCCCTGGGCAACAGCGCGGCGATGCCCAGCGCGCCGACGAAGATCAATCCCACCTGCGCAGCCAGGTCGAGGCTGCGGCTCTCCCAGAACCACTGCCGGAACGATCCTTCGACGAGCTCAGGACGCCGCGCCGCGCTGGCATCGTCGGGCTTGGACAAAAACTGCCGGCCGATTAACAAGCCAACTATCAGTAGCACGACCACAGTGCCGATCCAGGCGACGTACTCACGGTTCACGGCGTTGCCCCCGCATTGACTCGGTCAGGCTGATGGCGACGATAAAGAGCACGCTGACCAACCCGGCCCCCACGCTTAACTCAAAGCCGCCCGCGTAGGGCGCGTTGAGCAGGAAAAACAGAGTTGCCAGGGCCGCGCTGCCCACTCCCAGCGCGACGGCCGCCCGCAACAGGTTCCTGGACAGCACCGCCGTAATGGCGCTGACGAGGATGACTGCTGCCAA
>DAOUDK010000027.1:0-1701 GCA_034431315.1 Anaerolineae bacterium | reverse complement strand
TAATCCATCGTCTCCCTCCTTGGCATAGCGTTTTGTGATTGGGAGACAGTATACCACATAGCCCCAGAAATGCAAGCTCTAATTATGCGATTGTTAACGTGCGGTCAAAGGTCATGCTAGCGAACGAAGGGGGCTTTTCACATGAAATGAGCTTTCGCCTACTGGGGAATCAGATCACAAATCGTGCTGCATTTTTGGTTACGCGGCGGAATCCTCTTCGTTCAATCCCAGGTACGAGAGCACCAACCGTCGCCGCGAGAAGTGTCCCAGGGTGATGACCTCGATGAGCATCGGGCCGCCACACAGCGCGCGGACGATCTCGTTCACGCTCCGCCCCTGCCGATGGAGTGCCAGCACCTGCTGGCCCAACTTCTCCAGGTGCGCGATCTTGGTCGCGAGTTCGGCCGCCGGGTTGTCGCGCACGCGGGCACTGGCGGGAAAGAGGGTGGTTGCCGGCAGCGCGGCGATGCGTTTGAGCGAGGAGATGATGCCCCACACGTCGTAGTCGGCGCGCATAGCGCGATCCCGCCCGCCCACGAACAGGTCGCCGCTAAAGAGCCATCCCCGATCAGGTTCGTACAGGCAGATGTGGTCGGGGCTGTGGCCAGGGGTGTAGATCACCTGGAAACGGTAGCGGTTGGTCTCGATCACCTCGCCGTCGGAGAGGGGTCGGCCTGCTGATGGCTCGGGCCAGCCCCACATGACGCGCCGGTAGGGATGCAGCGGTTGCCGACCGCGCGGGTCGGCCAGGACGGGCAGGGCCAGCGGGTGGGCTCGAATTTCCAGCCCATCACGCTGGCGTTGCAGGCGGCCGTTGGCGCCGATGTGGTCTTCGTGGGAATGGGTGTTCACGATGCTGACGAGGGGCGTCTCTGATAGCGCCTCCACCAACTCCGGCGCGCTGAAAGCACAGCCGGTGTCCACCATCAGACCGTCCACCAGGTAGGCGCTGGTCCAGTAGCGCCCACGACCGGCCAGGGTGTGGGCCAGATCAAAGCGGGTGACGTCGTTGTAGGTTGTGGTCTTGAGCATGGTCTTTGTCTTTCCCGCGATCCAAAATTGCTCTGAGGGGATTCCTTCGACAGGCTCAGGACAGAAGAGCTATCAAATCTGCCATGATCCAAGTGCTTCTAACGGCTAAAGCTCTCGATATACTCCAGCCATTGGCTGCACCACGCTGAACACCTCGTCTGCTTGCCAGCCTCTTGCATGGCGGTGGCTAGCAGGAACCGGAAAGCCTCTTGGACTTCGGGAGGCTGAGTGTCCAAGAGCTGGGCGAAGGCTTGGAGGTTGGGGGGAAGGTTGTTGGCTGTGGTTTTCATGGTTGGGGTTGTGCGTTAGCTGCCACAAGCGTGTTAGGCTGCTGTAGGCAGTTCCATCAAGGTTCCGTAGCATATGCAAAGACTATCGGGTCAATTTCCGCAAGATGTGTCTCCAAATCAGCGCCTATCAATGTGCCGAACCCAGCAATACCCAGCGTAGTATTCCCACTTTGCCATCTCGCCTTGCCTTCTAAAGATACTGTTGGCTAACTGGGGCCATTGGTGGTATACTTTTAGTTCCAACATCCATTGAATGATTGCAGGAGGGAGACCATGTCGCTCAAGCCTCAGCCGCCACGCTCCATGCCTGAAGAGACAGCCAATGTAGTTGGCCCACTGCTGTCGCCCGACAGCCCTTACAAGCTGGTGGGGGATGAGC
>DAOUDK010000026.1:0-57239 GCA_034431315.1 Anaerolineae bacterium | reverse complement strand
AGCAACTGCACCCATATGATACCGCAAAAGTGGGCAGAGCGCACGTTTGGGTCATCACTGCACGAGAAATTTTGTCATGCTTTCACCGCCCAAACGCAGTTTCAGTGGTAGTCTGAGATTAGAAATTAGAGCCGATTGTCTAGCTCAATCGCTGAATGGAAATAATTGACGACCTGTCGTCTGCCAATCTAAACGACGACACAATCCTCACCGTCGGGGCTTTTGATGGTGTCCACCGAGGGCACCAGCACCTGATCCAGAAACTGGTAGAGGCGGCCAGGCAAACAAAGCGTCTGGCTGGCCTGATCACCTTTCACCCCCATCCCAGTGCAGTGCTCTCCCCCCACGGTCCGACCCGCTACCTGAGCACCCCAGGCGAGAAGGCCGCCCTGCTGGAAAGATTGGGCCTGGACATCCTGGCCATTCTGCCCTTCGATCAGGACATGGCGCAGACCTCCGCCCGAGATTTCGTCGTCCTGGTCAGCCGACACCTGCGCCTGGCGGAGCTTTGGGTGGGAGAGGATTTCGCGCTAGGGCGCGGACGCGAAGGTGATGTGGAGGCTCTGCAAGCCCTGGGGCAGGAGCTGGGCTTCACCGTACGAATCATTGAGCCCCTGACCTGGCAGGGCCAGATCATATCCAGCACCCGTATCCGCTCCCTGCTGCTGAAGGGGAAAGTGCGCCAGGCCGCTCAACTGCTGGGACGCTATCCCAGCCTGGCCGGCGAGGTGGTGCGGGGAAGCCAGCGGGGACATTGCCTGGGCTTTCCCACAGCCAACCTGGAAGTGCGGCAGGAGCGGGTCGTCCCCGCCGACGGAATCTACGCCGTCTACGCCAGGCTGGGGGAGGAACGCCATCTGGGTGTGACCAACGTCGGCGTGCGGCCCAGCTTTGAGATCGGCGGGGAGCGCATAGTGGAGGTGCACGTTTTTGACTTCGAAGAGGACATCTACGGCTGCGACTTGGTGGTGGAGTTCGTGGAACGCCTGCGCGATGAACTACGCTTCACCGACGTCGAGGAGCTAAGGGCTCAGATAGAGCGGGACATCGCCCAGGCTCGCCACATTCTGGCTGAGGAGAGCGAGTAACGGGAAACGAGGAATGAGTGACGAGGGATGAGGGATGAGGGATGAGTAAGAGGTTCGAGGAGATTGATCATACGGCTGATCTGGCCATAAGGGTCTATGGACGGGACATGAGCGAGCTTTTCGCTAATGCTGCCTATGGCATGTTTGCCCTGATGGCTGAGCCGTCCCTCGAAGAATCAGCCTGCCAGCGAGAGGTGTCGCTGGAGGCGACCGACTACGAGGGCTTGCTGGTTGACTGGCTGAACGAGCTCATCTATCTGCACGAGGTGGAGGGGGAGACCTACTCCCAGTTCGCCATCAAGACCCTCTCACCCACGGAGCTCAAGGCCCAGGTGACTGGCGGCCCAACCAAGATCAAGACCAGGGCCATCAAGGCGGCCACTTTCCACGAACTCGCCATCAAGGAGACAGCGAACGGCCTGGTGGCCACCATCGTCTTCGATGTATAAAGGTAGGAGTTTCGTAATAGTGACTTTAGTCGCTTTGGCTTTGTGATAGACGACTGAAGTCGTCACTACGAGTCGTCACTACGGAAAATCAGGAGGAGGATATGGTTGACAAGCAAGATTTTAAGAGAATCGAAGAGTACGTCTACGAGATTCCAAAGAGTTATCGGCCCGACATGCGGGTTCCTGCCCGCCTCTACGCCGATGAGGAGCTTCTAGAAGCAGCGTTAGGAGATCGCTCCCTGAGACAATTGGTTAACACCGCCACCCTGCCTGGCGTGGTCAAGTACACCCTGGCCATGCCGGACATCCATCAGGGCTACGGCCCGCCCATTGGTGGGGTGATTCCCTCCAAGACATCCACGGGGGTCATCTCGCCCGGCGCGGTCGGGTACGATATCAACTGCGGCGTCAGGCTCCTGCGCTCCAACATCCTGGCCGAGGAGGTCAAGCCCATCATGGACGACATCGTCAACGCCCTCTTCCGAGGCGTGCCCAGCGGCGTGGGTCGCAGCGGGGACATCAGGCTCTCCCATCGGGATATGAACGATGTTTTGGAAAAGGGATCAGCCTGGGCTGTGAGCCAGGGCTACGGCACGAAGGATGACCTGGAGCACACCGAGGAGCGGGGAGGCATGGCCGGGGCCGAAGCGAGGGCGGTGAGCAAAAGGGCCAAGAAGCGAGGCTCCAGCCAACTGGGCACCCTGGGCTCAGGCAACCACTTCATCGAGGTGGGCGAGGTGGAGGTAATCTACGACCAGGAGGTAGCGGACGCCTTCGGCCTGTTCGAGGGCCAGATGGTGGTTTGGGTGCACTCCGGCTCGCGCGGCCTGGGCCATCAGGTGTGCACCGACTACGTGCGCGACCTGCAGCAGGCGGTGCACAAATACGGCATCGAGTTGCCCGACCGCGAGCTGGTCTGTGCCCCCTTCGACTCGCCCGAAGGACGCGACTACTTCGCCGCCATGGCCTGCGCCGCCAACTACGCCTGGGCCAATCGCCAGTGCCTGGCCCATCTCGTGCGCCGAATCCTGGACGACGTGCTGGCCGGCCTGGTCAAAGACCGGGAGCTAACCCTGGTCTACGACCTGACTCACAACATCGCCAAGGTGGAGGAGCATCCCATTGACGGCAAGTCCACTAAACTGGTCATTCACCGCAAGGGGGCCACACGGGCCTTCGGGCCGGGGATGCCGGGCCTGCCTGCCGACTATCGAGAAGTGGGGCAGCCGGTCCTGATCCCAGGCGATATGGGCACCGCCTCCTACGTCCTGGTGGGCACAGCCGAGGCCATGAAGAAGACCTTCGGCACCTCCTGCCACGGGGCGGGGCGGGTCATGAGCCGTCGCGCAGCCAAGAGGAAGATCCGAGGGCAGGAGCTGGCGAAGGAGCTGAGGAGTCAGGGCATCATTGTGCGGGGTGGCAGCATGGCTGGCCTGGCCGAGGAAGCTCCCGCGGCCTACAAGGACGTGGACCGAGTAGTCAATGTGGTACACTCGCTGGGAATCGCACGGAAGGTGGCCAGGGTTGTGCCTTTGGGGGTGATCAAAGGGTAAGACAAGTTCAAAGTTCAAAGCTCAAAGTTCAAAGCTCAGAGTTTCCCTAGAATCTAAGGGCTGCCCCTCATGAGCAGGGGGTGGCCCTTTTTTTGCATGGCTAGATCTCTCGCTCCAAGGCCCGTCCCTTCGACGGGCTCAGGACACCGCTCGGGCCGCCTTGTCCATGCCAAATTCCACAGCAGACCCGCCCGGGACGGGCGTTGAAGCTAGGAATTCAAACCTCCAACCTCCAACTTCCAACCTCCAAGTCAAGGAGACGCAGGAACTCTGCGCATCTGGCAGGAGCATCGCCAACGAAGTTGACAGCATCAAGAAGCTCCCTCACCATTTCGGCAGGCAGGAAAGCAACCAGGGCGTTATCGCTGCTCAGCCTCTCTACCAGGGGATTCTCCTCACCCCTGTGAATGGCCTCCCAGGCGGCCATGGTGTGCTGGCGGATGCGCTCGTGCATCTCCTGGCGGTCGGCACCGGCCTTGACCAGCTCCATGAGCAGCGTCTCAGTGGCGGCGAAGACGCCGTAGGTAGACAAATTGCGCTTGATGCTTTCCCTGTGGACAACTAAGTTCGTGACGATGCGCCTGGCGGCGATGAGCATCTCGTCCAATGCAAGGAAGGCCTCGGGGAGGATCACCCTGCGGCTGGCTGAGTCGTCCAGGGTGCGTTCCAGGAGGGAGAAGGCGGCGTTGTCCCAGGCTACCTTGGGCAAGGCGCTGAGGTAACGAGCCAGGGAGCAGATCTTCTCGGCGGTGACGGGGTTGCGCTTGAAAGGCATGGCCGATGAGCCTACCTGCCTGGCTCCAAAGGGCTCGCTCAACTCCCCGAAGGGTGCTGCGTGCAGTACTCGCAGGTCGAAGGCGAACCTGTGCAGCGATTGGGCTATGGAGGCCAAAGTGGTCAGGATGAGGAAGTCTTGTTTGCGGGGGTAGACCTGGGTAGATACGGGCCTGGCCTCCAGTTCCAGCTTTTCCATGACCAGTTGTTCTAGCTCGACTGGCGTCATCCCGCTGCCCTGGAGCAATTGAGCATAAGAGGTCGAAGTTCCCACCGCGCCCTTCAACCCCTTGGCCCTGAGGTTCTTCATCAAGTTGTCCAAGCTCTGAAGGTCAATGAGCAAGTCCTGGGCGTACTGGCAGAGGCGGTAGCCCAGGGTAGTGGGCTCAGCGGGCTGGAGGTGGGTGTAGCCCATAACAGGCAGGTCTTGATAGCGTTCGATCTGGGTGGCGAAAGCTTCGAGAAGACTCACCAGGCGTTGGCAGATCAAGTATAGGGACTCCTTGATGCGCAGGATGTCGGCGTTATCTTCCACGTCCGCGCTGGTAGCCCCCAGGTGGATTTTGCCCCCGCCTATCGTGCACTGCTCGGCGTAGGCTCTTATCTCGGCCATCTTATCGTGGCCTATCTCCGCCTCGATCTCGTGGGATCGGGCGATGTCCACCTCGTCCTGGTGAGCTCTCAAGTCATCCAGCTCCGCCTCGCTAACCAGCCCAGCCTCGTGCTCCGCTTCAGCCAGAGCCACCCATACCCGCCGCCACAACCGCCGCTTGTGCTCCTCAGACCACAGCCTTCGCATCTCCTGGCCGCCGTAACGCCAGGTGAAGGGCGAAAGGAAAGTATTATGGCTGTAAGTTTCTTGCTTCATTAGTCTCCTCCCCTCGAAACACAGTTAAATCTCGTTATACCCTGCTTTGCCCGTCGTGCAATATACCAACGCAAGCTGGCCCAGCGGCCACTGGCGTCCAGCGCCGCGCGGCGGCCCAGACCAAAACAAACGCCCTGGGCGGGTAGGGCAACTGGACCAGGGCATTACGAAACTTTGGGGAAAGCAAGTGCAGATGGCTCACGTCTCAGCAGCTTCGTAACTTGCCGAAGTGATGCCCGGCTCCGAAGAGAGCTGGAGAAAGTCTTGGGCAACCAGGTCGTCAAGCTACTGCCAGCGCGTCGGGCAGCCGCGAAAGTACACGGGGCTTGATCAGACGCGACCGCACCGGCGCCAGTTCACCGATGTCTACATAGACCATAGGTCGGTCAGGCTTGTCGTCGTTGCGCCGATAGGCTTGCACCCGTTCGACATTGTAATAACTGAATTCAGGATCATTCAGATCAATCAGTACGATAAGAGCCTCGTCAGGGATATTGGTCACAAACTCAGGATGTGTCACAACGTAGTTATTGAACTCGGTCAGCAATATATCGTACTTTATGACAAAAAGCTCATTCATTTGCCCATCTCCTTCTCGTACTGCGCACGGTAGGTTTGCCAGTTGCGTTTGATGTCTTCCTGCCCAAGGGTAAGCACCTCGGCATTGGACCAGCCCGGGTATTCCATCTTCTCGCCTGGCCGGTTGTGGAGCAAGTCACGGTGGGGAAAGCCGTGTGCTGTATCGTAGCGAACGATTGGCCGCCACGCGCCGTCAATAAAAGCTTCATATTGAACCCGAAAGACAACCACCTGGCCTTTTTCGGTCACGCAATACAGACGGTAACGATCACAATCGCTCTCACCCAAGGGAACGACGAAACTCTTTTCGCCCAAGTGCGTCTCCTTGATGCAGATAGCTAGAGCTTGTTTATATTATACCACAAGCGGATAGAGAAAGCAATATCGGGTGAGAATGGCGTTAGGGTTCCCCATTCTCGTGTCCCAAGCATGTAACGCTCTCCGGTCAACGCCTCGGCGGGCCTCCGAGTCAGCCAGTCATCAGCCACCGTGCAGCAGTCCAGACCAAAACAAGCGCCCTGGCAGGTAAGGCAACTGCGCCAGGGCGTCGTTGAGCTTGGAGGATATGTTGCTAATCGCTTCAGGGCTGTCGCCATTCACGAACGGCGGCTATGAAATCGTCTACCGGCTCGTCCTCAGGCCAGCCGCCTAGCAACGCATCAAAGTCAGCGACGGGCTGAACACCCTGATGCTCAGCCAGCGTGTGCACGTCATCATCCTGCCAGAAATCGGAAGACGGTAGCGCCATTGGCAGGTCACGCTCTAATTCCGGCAAGACTTGCACCACCACTCGCAACCGCTCACGGGGCGGCAACAGGCGCAAGAGTCGCAACACAGTAGCTGTATCAGCGGTCACAGGATACACACTCATAGTCACACCTCCCAACGAGGTGAAAAAGGAATCGGTCTACAAAGAGTAGTATAGCATGTTACCAGGGCAGTTGTCAAATCAACCACGCGGTGCGGATGAACTCCGCCACAACTGCCGTTTGTGCTCCTCGGACCACAACCTTCGCATCTCCTGACCGCCGTTCCATGTCACCAAACCATACGCTCTGTGGCAACGAACGCCTACGGCCTCAGCCCATCAGGACGTGCACCTTGTGCTGCTGACCATCGCCCAGCAGCGGGATCTCCTCCCCAGGTAGGACCTCTCCATCCAGCGTCACCAACTTCACGCCCCGATTGACGCCGTCCGGGTTGTCCACGCGAATCCGATAGGAGGTTTCACCGTCGCGGTAGGTCAGTTCGTAGCCCGGCCAGTCCCTGGGGATACAGGGATTGATTTGCAGCACCTTTCCCACCCGACGCATCCCCAGGATCGCCTCCAGGCCCAGACGATACATCCAACTGGCCGCGCCGGTGTACCAGGTCCAGCCGCCGCGCCCGGTGTGCGGCGACACGCTGTAGACGTCCGCCGCCACCACGTAAGGCTCGACCCGATAGCGTTCCAGCTTCTCCGGCGTGTCGCTGTGGTAGATGGGGTTGAGCAACTGGAACAGTGCTTCGGCGCGGTCCCCTTGGCCCAGCTCGGCAAAGGCCCAGACGGCCCACAGCGCGGCGTGGGTGTACTGGCCGCCGTTCTCCCGGATGCCTGGCACGTAGCCCTTGATGTAACCGGGATCGTGCGTGGTCTTGTCGAAAGGCGGGGTGAGGAGCAGGATCAGTTGGTCGTCGTGCCGCACCAACTGGTCGGCGACGGCATCCATCGCCTGGGCTGCGCGCTCGGGATCGGCTGCGCCAGACAGCACGGCCCACGATTGGGCAATGGAATCAATCTGACATTCGTCGTTCTTGGCCGACCCCAGGGGCGTGCCGTCGTCGTAGTACGCGCGGCGGTACCAGTTGCCGTCCCAACTGTCCGCCTCCAGTGCCTGCTGCAGGTCGCGGGCCTGCTGCCGGTACGCGGCGGCCTGTTCGTCATCGTCCATAAGCTCACAGATGGGAGCGAAGCGGGTCAAGGCGGCGTAGAGGAACCAACCCAGCCACACGCTTTCGCCCTGGCCCTCGATACCCACCCGGCTGTACCCATCGTTCCAGTCGTGGCTGCCGATCAGGGGCAGGCCGTGCGCGCCAGCGGTCGTCCCTTTCTCCAATGCCCGGCGGCAGTGCTCGTAGAGGGTATAGCCCTCGGTGGTGGTCTCGTAATGTCCGTAGCGGTCATGCTCCTCTGGCCCCAGGGGGGCGCCCTTGAGAAACGGCACTTTCTTGGTCAGGATCGTTTCGTCGCCGGTAGTGTTCACATAGTGTGCGGTGACAAAGGGCAGCCAGAGCAGGTCGTCGGAGCAGCGCGTGCGCACCCCACGTCCCGAAGGCGGATGCCACCAGTGCAGCACGTCCCCCGCTTCGAACTGGTGCCGGGCCGCCCGCAAGATATGGTCCCGCGCGACTTCAGGCGCGGTATGCACCAGGGCCATCACATCCTGCAACTGGTCGCGATACCCAAAAGCGCCGCTGGATTGGTAGAGCGCGGAGCGTCCCCACACCCGGCACGAGAGCGACTGGTAGAGCAGCCAACGATTGAGCAGCAGGTTCATGGCTGGATCGGGCGTCTGCACCGTGACGGTGCCCAACAGGCCATCCCAGAAATCGGTCACCTCCTCCCAGGCGGCCTCGATCTGTGCTATGTCTTGAAACTGCCTGACCAACCGGAGTGCCTCTTGACGGTCCGCGCCCTCGCCCAGCAGGAACGTGACCTCTTTTGTCTCACCGGGGGCCAGCCAAAGGAGTACCTGCATGGCCGCGCAGGGGTCAAGGCCAGCTTCCACTGCACCAGCCAGCCCGACGCGGTCTAGCGCAGCCGGACGGCTGAGGCTCCCCATGCGCCCCAGGAACTCAGTGCGGTCAGTGGTCAAACCGTGTGGGTCCCGGGTGGCGGCCAAGAAGGCTACCCGCTGGCCGAACTCTGCGTTGTAAGGGTTACGAGACAGCAACGCGTGGCTGGTGGCGTCGAACTCAGGCACAATGTACTGTTGCATTGTACCCCGGGTTGTGCCCAGCACCCATTCTGCGTAGTAAGTCGCGGTGATCCGCCGGATACGGTTCCACGTGTTCTCCAACTGCAACTGAACCACTTTCACCGGCGCACCCGGGACGGCAAAGAGGCGCAGTCGCTGTTTGAGGCCGTGGCTATTGTGCTCGAAGATGGAATAGCCAGCGCCGTGGCGGATCAGATAAGGGGCCGGCGCGCCCGCAGGCAAAGGCGTGGGCGACCAGACGTGTCCCGTCTCCTCGTCGCGCAGGTAGAGCGCCTCGCCCGGCGCGTCGGCCACGGGGTCGTTCCGCCAGGGAGTCAGCCGATTCTCACCGCTGTTTCCCGCCCAGGTATAGCCCCCTCCCGCTTCGGAGACCAGGAAGCCAAAGTGGGAGTTGGCGATGACGTTGATCCATGGGGCTGGCGTCCACTGGCCTGATTCCATGAAGATGACGTACTCGCGTCCGTCGGCGCTGAAGCCGCCCAGGCCGTTGTCGAACAGGAGATCGGCAGGCCGGGCCAGTGGCGGCGTAGGTTCCACGTGCTCAGGGCTGGGCAGGGTGGGGACAAAGCGCGGCAGGTGGATGGGCCGCTCGCGCAGACCACTCAACTGCTCGGCCAGCGGGCCTTTATCGCCGTCCAGGATAGCGCGGGCGGACGTCTCCAGCAGTACTCGGTCGGCATCGCTCATCTGGCCGGCGCGCAGGAGGAAGATGCCGCCGCGCTGGTTCAGCCAGGCGTCGCTGCCCGTGCGGATAAGCAGTCGGAACAGTTGGCCTTGCAATTCCTGGTCGTAGCCGATTCCCCGCTCGTCGATGATGACCAGGTCAATCTTGATCTGCCGATTACGCCAGTAGGCGTGGGCCTGGAGCAGTTCGCGCACCAAAGCCGTTTCCTCCTGGTTGCCAATGCGCACCAGGAGGATTGGATAGTCGCCAGAAATGGCGAATAGCCACAGGCCGGATTGCCCCTTGCTGTTCGCCGCCAGTGTCTCAGGATCGGCCCGCAGGGCAGCGTGGGGGTAGAGAAGCACGGAAAGCAGTTGCTGGATGCGCTCCACGTCTGGGGCAGTGAGATCAAGTCGGTGCAGTTCCAGTTCGCTGTGAGAGCGGGCCTGGTCAAAGGCCCGGTTGATGGCGGGCCATTCCTGATAGCGACGGGCCAAGGTCAGTGCTTCCCGGCGCGACTCGGCTGCCAGGGTGAGGTAGGCCACTTGCACTGTCGCGTGCGGCTCCAACTCGATTTCCTGGCCCAGGGCCATGATCGGGTCCAGGGTAGCGCCGGTGGTGCCGGAGAGCCCTCCCCCCCTTTCATCCCCCCCAATGGAGGGGACAGAGGGGAGAGAGAGAGCCGCCGGAGAGCGAACTGTCCCGCCCCGGCCCAAGAAACGGGCGCGGTCGCTTTCGTGAGCGCCGGTGGTCTCTTGCCCTCGCTCCACGACCAGCAGGTGAGCCATGTAGACTGTTTCTTCCTCGGCCGAACGGGGGCGGCGGCGGAAGAGCAGGGCATTCAGATCGGGTAAGTACTCGCTCTCGACAAACAGTTTGCTGAACGCCTGGTGGCGCTGGTCGGCGGCCTGGGGCGCGAGCACCACCTCGCCACAACTGGTGAGCATCAGCCGGCGGTAGTCGTCGCTGTGGTTGGTCAAGGTTATGCGCCGGACCTCGACGTCGTCGTCCGGCGAGACAGTGATCTCCATGTGCAAGGAGATGTCGTGATCCTGGCGCCGAAATTCGGCCTTGTGGGCGTAAAAGTGCACTTCCTGGCTTTCCGGCTGAGAGGCAGTTGGCTGGTAGCCCGCCGACCAGAGGGCGCCGCTATCTCTGTCCTGAACATAGATCCAGGTTCCCCAGTCGTCGAGGGTGGTGTCGGAGCGCCAGCGGGTGAGGGGCACCCCTCGCCAATCGCCGTAGCCGCCACCAGCGCTGGTGATGAGCAGGCCATAACGCCCGTTGGAGAGAAAATGCACCTGGGGCAGTGGGGCGTCAACGGGCACGTGCCAGGGTCCCAAGGTTGGGCGGGGCTGAATCGGGGGAAGGACACCGACTTCCGCTGGATGCGGGACCTCGACGGGGGCCTGCTGCGGCACTTGCTCCTGCAAGAGCAGTTCAGCGCTCTGCACGCGAGGGTCGGCGTGGAAGCGACGTATCATCGCCTCATCATGGAGATAATTGGTCAGCGCCAGCAGGATCATACCCTGGTGATGCACCATGTACGAGTGCACAATTGCGCTCTTCTGCCCCAGATGCAGCCGGGAATGGGTATAGTCAATCGCCTCGTAGAAGCCATAGTGCCCCAGCATCTGCCGTTCAATGAGATGGGCGATATTACGCATCACAGCCTGGGGGTACATCGGCAGAGCGAGCAGCGAGGCATAGGGTGTGATCACCAGATCCTCGTCCAGGTCGCGCTTGAATCCCAGCCCCGGCACACCGAATCCCCGGTACTGGTAGTTCATATTCGCATCAAAGCCATAGTAGCCCGCCTCCGAGATACCCCAGGGCACGTCCTTCTGGCGGGCGTAGGCGATCTGGTGAGCGATGGCCGCGCGGCAACTTTGCTCCAGGAGCGTCCCCTCGTAATGTCGCATCAACAGGGGAGGCATCAGATACTCAAACATGGTCCCACCCCAGGAGAGAAGTGCCCGCGTGCCGTTAACCCGGGTAATCGGGCGGCCCAGGTGCAGCCAGTGGCTCGGGGGGACGTCGCCCTTGGCAATGGCCAGCAGGCTGGCGATTCGCGCTTCGGAGGCCAGCAGATCGTAATGGTTGCTGTCCAGCGTTTCGGTCTCCACGTTGTAGCCGATGTGGAATACCTGGCGCTGCGAATCGAACAGGAAGTTAAATTTCATGGCCTGGAAATAGGCCTCCGCCTGCGCGCCCAGATCCTGGCAACTGGTCACCAAGTCCTCTGCAACCATTCCGGCAGAATCCAGTCCGTCGGCCAGGTTTTCACACCAAACACGGGCCTCTCGTGCTGCTTCGACTGGGCCAGCTTCGTCGTCCAACAAGTCGCGCAGTTGAGACAATCGTGCCTGCCCTGCTTGACAGACCTGGGCCACCTCGTCGAGCCGTGGCGTGGCGGGCAGGGTCTCCTGCAGCACTTCCCATGCCTCTCTGACGGCTGGCTCCGTCTCTGGTTGGGTAAACAGGGTCGGCGGCTGGCTCAGGGGTACCAGCCACGGAAGCAGCATGTCCAGTTCGGGCCGCAAGCTGCCCAGTTGGTAGCGCACCTGCTTCGACCAGATGCGCAGGTCGCGCAGGGTCGTGGTGTCCAGGGTGAGTGATTCGGACTCGACCAGAGCTATCAACAGCCGATCCAGTTCCTGGCGGCAGTCCTCGGCCAGCCAGGGCAGCAGGGACACCCAACCATGGGGATCATCCTGTACAGCCAGTAGCCGTTGGCGGATATGGGCCAGGTGAGCCTGCAACGACGCGACCGCCGTCTCAGAATTGGCCTCCCCTTCGACAGGCTCAGGACTCCGCTCTATACCGTCCACGATCTCAGCCAGGACGTCCACCGTATCGAGCAGGCCCTGGAAGCGCTGCCAGCGCAGGACAGGGGTACCAGGCACGGCCAGGCAGCCCTGCCTGAGCGCCACGAGACACCCCGCCAGGTTACCGCTATCCACAGTGGATACGTAGCGTGGAGGCAGAGGGTTCAGATTGCGCGTCTCGTACCAGTTCAAGAGATGGCCTCGATGCTGCTCCAGTTGGCCCATGGTATCAAGAGTGTAGCGCAGCCGCAGCGTCAGGTCCATCAGGCCGACGTAGCCCAGGTCGTAGGCGGCCAGGGTGGAGAGCAGCAGCAGTCCTATATTGGTGGGCGAGGTGCGGTGCGCAACGAGCCCACGTGGATCCTCCTGAAAATGGTCGGGGGGCAGCCAGTGGTCTTCTGGGCCGACAAACTGCTCAAAATAGAGCCAGGTGCGGCGAGCCAGGCGGCGCAACTGTCGGCGTTGATCGGCGGAAAGCGGGACCGGCTCGTGGACCAAGGGGCGGCTGATCCGATGAGCGATCTGAGGCGATACCAACCACAGGAGCAGCAGTGGCGCGGCAACGAGCATCGCCGCCGGGTTGATCAGTATCACCAGGCAGGCCAGCGCCAGGGTCAGAAGTGGTGCGGCACCCATCTGTTTCCAGAGTGTCCCTATTTTCGACTCCTTACCAAACAGGCGGAGGGTATGCGCGGCCGTGGTCCATTGCAACAATCGCTTGCGAGTGATGATCAGGCGGACCAAAGTGGCTCCGATAGCGTCTATCGTGATCAGAGTCGTGTAGGGAAGGAAGACCAGTGCCAGCAGCCAGCGGGTGACGCCCCGTACTAATTGCGTAGTCCCGGCTGAGGCTCTCCCCGTCAGTCTACGAGCCACATCGGTTATCACATCAGTGATCAACGGCACAGCGAGCGCTAGCGGCCCTGCCAGCGTCCACACCAACGCCGAACCGGGCAGCCACAGCCAGCCGGCGATCAGCAAGACCAGCAGCGCCGGCATCAACAGGCTGCGACGCAGATTGTCCAGGATCTTCCAGCGATCGAGTATTGAGAGGTCATTGGGCATCGTTCCGCCGTCCGCGCGGGGCACCCTGGGCAGCAGCCAGGGCAACAGTTGCCAGTCCCCGCGCACCCAACGGTGCAACCGGTCCGTGTAGGCGAGATAGTGGGCGGGATAGTCTTCAAACAGGATCACGTCGGTCACCAGGCCGGCGCGCCCGTGGATTCCTTCGAATAAATCGTGGCTGAGCAAGGCGTTGTCGGGCACACGCCCGGCCAGGCTGCGCTCGAAAGCGGCCACGTCGTAGATTCCCTTGCCGGCGTAGATTCCTTCACCAAACAGGTCCTGGTACACGTCGGATACTGCCCGGGTGTACAGATCCAGCCCGGTGTCCCCGGAGAAAACCTGTGCGAACAGTGACTGGCCAGCGCTGGTCGGCTTGATCTCCACCCGGGGTTGGAGCACAGTGTAGCCGGCGACCACGGCGCCGCTTTCGGGATCGAATTCAGCGCGGTTCAGCGGGTGAGCCAGAGCGGCGATGAGACGTCGCGCACTGTCCAGGGGCAGGACGGTATCTGCATCCAGAGTGATGACGTACTTGATCTCTCGCAGGACGTCGAGGTCCCCTATTTGCATACTGTAAGAGGTGTCCTGGCCTCCAAGTAGGCGATTGAACTCGACTAATTTGCCCCGCTTCCGCTCCCAGGCCATCCAGCAGTCCTCACCCGGGTTCCACTGGCGGTGGCGATGGAAGAGATAGAAGGGCCTGTAAGATCCCTGGCTGTACTTCCCGTTGAGGGCCTCGACACTGTGCCGGGCATGCTCAAGCAGGGCCTCGTCCTCCGGCATGAGTTGCTCTGGCGCATCGGCGAAATCGGTGAGCAGGGCGAAGTGCAGGTGTGGGTCGGCGTTGCCCAGGAAGTGAAGTTCCATTTGCCGCACCAGGAATTCGACGTCGCTTTCGCGGGACACCAGGCCGGGAATAACCACCATGGTGCGATAATCGGACGGGATGCCTTCTTGAAAGTCCAGCCGGGGCAGCACCCGGGGCGGCACGGTGTGGGTAACGAGCCAATTGACCAGGTGGACGGACACAGCCATAGCAGGCAACGAGACCAGCAATCCCGCTGCCGCCAATTGAACCAGAGTCCCGCCGGCAACAGAGGCGTAGCGCACCAGACCAAGCACGATGACCAGGGTAAGCAAGGCGATGCCGCCCAAATACACCAGAGTAGGATGGCCAAGCAGCCAGCGGCGCAGACGCACACCCCACGGGGCACGGTAGCCCAGTCGGGCCTCGAGTTGTGCGCGGCCCACATCCAGGAGGTAAAAACCGACGTGGGTGCTACGGGACGGACCCTCCTCTTCGGGTGGCGATTGGGCCTCTTTAGCTAGACGAATTGCCTCCTGGACGACTTCTTCTTCGTCCCGGCCCGTCGCCAGGGCCAGTTCCTCGATCACGCCGCGATAGCGGTCGCGCGTCTCAAAGTCCATGCGGGCGTAGATGTGCGCCGGGTCAGAGCGCAGAATCTCCTCCACCCGGCTGACGCTTTCAAAGAACGCCTTCCAATCCTGGACCGCCAGCGTGCGCAGGCTGAGGATACAATTGGCCACAATTGCCTCGTCGTCCAAATCTCCGTGCAAAGGCCCGGCAACAGCATCAGAAAGCTCCTCGCTTCCATCTGTCTGTAGTCCTGTGATGCTGGCGACTGCCCGAGTCAGGCACTCCAGGACTCCCAGGCGCAGCATGGTCGGCAGTGCCCACAGCTCGCCCGTCGTCAGCGGGGTGACACGTTGATAGGCCTGAACAAAGCGCGTCACGCGATCGAAGTCGAGCTGACCCTCGCAGTACCCAGTAATCTCCCGCACCAGGGCATAGATGCGAGGGTAGCCTTCCAGGGGGGATGTATCGAGCTTGGGCAACCGGCGATAGTAGCCTTCCGGCATATCCTCGCGGATTTGGCGCAACGCCTGTTGCACCAGGTAAAAGTTGTCCAGCATCCATTCGCCCGCGTAAGAGAGGGCAATCTCCGCCTCAGATGCCCCTGCAAAATACTGGTAGGCCTCGCGCAAAAGCGCCTCCTGCTCCCGAAGACGATCCAGAAGCGGGGGGCCGCGCCTGGGATGGCGAGAGACAGCGTGACTCTCAGCCAGTTGACGCGCCTGGCTCTCTAATTGATCCGGCCTCAATGCATTATGGGGTTGGGTCTCAGGCATCCGCTAATGTCCCTTGTGCTCTCTCGCGAACATCTCGGCCTTAGTGCGCTCCACTTCGTCTGGAGAAAGGTCCTGCACAATCAGCAGCGGGGTGGTGCCATAGGCGATGAAATTGACGACCGTGCTGCCATAAGGCCATTTGGTCCCGCCAGAGTAGCCGTGAGCGCTCAACATTACCAGGTCCGCACTTTCTTGGTCCACCAGGTCGTGCAGCGTTGCTGCAGCGTTGTCACTGACAAGCAAACGGGTCCGAACGTCTACAGACAGGCGGGACTTAAGCTGCTCCAGGTACCTGGTCGCTTCCAACTTGTTGAGCTCCGTGATCTGGTTCACTAGTTCGACTTCCTGCTGCGTGGGGGGCGCGCGACGGGGCATTTCCGGCCTGGATATCACGTTTACCAGCAGCAGTTCAGACTTATGGAAGCGGGCCAGGGTGGTAGCCGGCGGAAAGACGCACTCCGCCCGCTGCGAACAATCCAGCGGAACCAGCAGCCGCCGGTAGCCCAAACCTGTCAGGTCGCGGGCAGCAGGCTGATAGGCCCGCACAATCATCGTCGGCACATAGGCGCGCAGGATGATTTTCTGAACGACGCTGCTGACGTTCCAACCACTCAAGCCGCTCCGCCCGTGGCTGCTGAGAATGATCAGGTTGACGTCGTGGCCATGCGCGAACTCAATGATACGCTCCGCTGCCTGGCCCTCCACGAGTGTGTTGTCTGTCCGCAGGCCGGCTTCTCGCAAGCGGACGGTCAGCTCGTCCAGGTAGGCCTTCGCCTCAGCTCTGCCGAAGTGCCAGTCCAACGGGTCAACGGGCCGGGTTTGGTTGGTAGTAGAGGGCCGCACCAACACTCGCAGCAGTGTGACCTGGGACTCGAAGGCCCGGGCTACCGCCACGGAGTGAGGCAATACACACTCAGCGAGCGAAGATCCGTCCAGAGGAACGAGTATATGATTGAACATGGTTCTTTCTCCTTTCCCTAAGCCACTAGAAACAATTCGTCCTGGCGAGCCCTCAGGTCATCCAACTCCGCCTCACTAACCAGCCCAGCCTCGTGCCCGGCCTCAGCCAGAGCCACCCAGACCCGCCGCCACAGCCACCGTTTGTGCTCCTCCGACCACAGCCTTCGCATCTCCTGACTGCCGTAACGCCAGGTGAGGGGGGAAAGAAAAGTATCATGGCTGTAAGTTTCCTGCTTCATCGCTATCTTCCCTCCCCTTCGACAATGAGAGCTACAACAGCAATACTTGCACAACGACATCCAATAGATCCTGGGAAGCCCCTTCCTGATCCGGCCCACTTGTCAGCAGACCCACCAGCCGGCTTGCCTTATCCCATAGTGCCCTGAATCGGCCCCTGAGGGCTTCTCGCGATTTCCCCTGCACCGCTGCATAAAACGAGTCCGTGGGGCTGGGCCGCAGACCATCCACGTTGACCAGCCTGAGCAACGGCGCAAAGGGATAACCGTGACGCCTGAGGCCGGTGACCGCTTCCTCGGTGAAAGCCACGGGCAGTGCTTCTTCCGCGAACAGTTGGGGTTGCTGCCCCATGACCAGCTCTAACAACGCTGCCCGTAGTAGCGTCTGGCGCGCCTGCTCCTC
Organism: Anaerolineae bacterium; assembly: GCA_034431315.1. GTDB lineage: Bacteria > Chloroflexota > Anaerolineae > VGOG01 > VGOG01 > JAUWOY01. Next base: position 40,643 of record DAOUDK010000026.1, on the reverse strand, counting down.
CAGTGCCAGACGCTGCGCTCGCTGCCGGCCCGCGATCACCTGCGACTGTTGCTGTAATACTGTCTCGACCTCTCGCCGGAAGTCGGCGCGCGCTGCGGCCATGGCTTCTTCTGACCAACGAGCCTCTGGCTCCCTGACATACAGCACCTCAAGGTCTGCCAAGCGCTCGATCCGTTGCGGATGGCCCCTGGCGTCGAGGGTATAGTAGGCGCAGAGGAGCAGATGGCCTTCCACCGAGCAACGCAGTACACGCCCATCAGAGACCGGGGCCGGCTCGTCCACAGCCTCCAACAGTGCCGTCAGTAACTCGCTCCCGTACGTCAGCAACCGCAAGGTGTTGGGGTGGGCGTCAAACAGAGCTGCGTCGAAGGTCGCGGCTATTTCGCCCTCGTCGGTGGTTTCGGTACTCCTTCGGCTACTCAACCCAAGCCGCAACCAATAGGCCCGCTTGAATTCAGGATGTGGCTGGAAACGAGCCGCCAGAGGGGACGCCTGCGTGAGCAGCCGCTCCAGATCGCTCAGAGTGACGGGTGAAGCGGATTCCAGCAACGGTTCGTCAGCGACCAGATACTGGTCCAGCTCGAGACCCCCGGCCTGCTGGGCGTCTGACTCCTGCCGCAGCCGGTCCAATTCCCTCGTCAACACCTGCTCGCGTTCAGCCCCTGGCGTCATGGCCACCGTCTGAATGGCCTGCCCCATCCGGGCCAAGATTGGTTGTAGCTCGCCAACGACATCCTCGAACCAACCGATCCGATCCTCCAGCGCCCGGTAGATTTTGGCTTCTACGGTGTCCTCGTAGAAATAGTGGCGGATCCAGACCCTCTCGTGCACCTGGCCGATGCGGTCAATACGGCCGATCCGCTGCTCGACCCGCATGGGGTTCCAGGGCATGTCGTAGTTGATCAACACACCACAGGTCTGCAGGTTCAATCCCTCACTGGCCGCCGCGGTGCCAAGCAGAATCTTGATCGCTTCGCCCTTTCGGAAGGCGTTTTTGATATTCTCTTTCGTCGTCGGCACCCAGGCAATGCCGTTCCAGACCTCGCCACCCCGTCCGCTGTAGCAGGCCACCTGGCCCCCGTAGACTTGTCGCAATTGCCCGCGCAGGAAGTCCATGGTGTCAGTGTACTGGGTGAAAATGAGTACCGTCTCCCGCTGCTTGAAGATCTCGTCCAGATCGGCCAGCAATTGCTCCACTTTGGAATCGTTACCGCTGAGTCGGCTGAGTTCAACCAAGAAATCTTCGACGTACTCAATCTCATCCCGAAAGCGGGAGCGTTCTTCCTCATCCAGCAATTCGGTGACATCAATGCGCAGGTCTTCCTGCTCCAGGTCATCATCATCCAGACCCATGACACCGCCCCGCAGGAACTCCAGGCGGCGCTCCAGGCTGCGGCGCACGGCGTAGAAGCTGCTGGTCAGTCGGCGGCGGTAGACGGTCATGACGAACCCCAGTCCCTTGCGCTCCGACTCGTACTTTCGATAGAACTGGGTGATGTACTCCTCAATGCGGTGATAGAGATCCTGCTCCTCGGCGCGCATCGGGATCCAGACCGGCCTGGGATCGCGATGGGGCACGGTGGCCTTAAGAATGCCCCGCCTGACGTACTCCCGGAGCAAGCGGCGGGTGCTGCGGAAAAGGTACCGGCGCAGCGGCGTGTGCCGACGAGCCATCTCCACCGCCAGGGCACGAGCCTGGGGCGACAGGTGCTTGGGCCTGGCTCTGCGCTCATGAGTTGAGACCAGCATCTTGAGCTGCTGCCAATCTACCAGACCTAATTCGGCCTCAGCCTGGCGGGTGAAAGCCGGATCGAGTTCGCCGCCCGTATCCAGGAAGTCGCGCACCATGCCGAAGACGAAATCCCAATCCGCATCATCGAAAGGCCGGCGCAGTTCTTGGAAGAAGCGCAGGAAGTTGCCATCGTCAGCGCCCCAGCGACCGCCCAGACCAAGTACCCGCAACAGGTCCCACACCTCCACGGGATTGATCTGCATGGGCGTGGCAGTCATCAAGAGCAAGCCCTGGGTGCGATCCTTCAATCCAGGCTGCCCATCCCGCCCCATCAGTAGCTCCAGCAGGCGGTTAGGCCGGTAGCGCAGAACCTGGAAGTCCTTGCGCCGGGCGTGGTGCGCCTCGTCCACGATGACCAGATCCCACGGGCGGGCCGCCAACAGATCCGGCTGGCGCTCGCGCCGTTTGGCCAGTTGGCTGGAGGCGATGAAGACGTCCTCGGCGTCCCAGGGGTTGGGAACATCCGGCGTATGCTCCTGGCCGAACACATCGCGGAAGGTGTGACCGTCGAAGAAAGGGACGTTGAGGGCGAACTTCTCGTAGAGCTCCTCCTGCCACTGGCGGCAGACGGATTTGGGGGCCAGGATCAGGCAACGGCGGACGTGACCCGACAGGATGAGCTGGCGCAGCACCAGCCCAGCCTCAATGGTCTTGCCCAGGCCGACCTCGTCGCAGAGCAAGAACCGCTCCGGGAAGCGAGTGACGATGGTATCGGCGATGCGGGCCTGGTGGGGCCAGGGGGTCACAGCGCTGGTGGCCGCGCCCAGCCACCGGGCGTTGAGAAGGTAGGGAGCGTCACGCAAGAACTGGAAGAGGACGCGCTCGCGCTGCACTTCGGGGACGTAAACGGCTGGGACTTCGATCACCCTGGGCCTGGGCGCGCGCTCCAGCGGATCGCGGGTGGGAGCCGCGGATGGGCGATAGCGGAGCAACTGCTGCCGCGCCGCCTCGGGCACGTCCAGCGCGATCCAGTCCGGCTCCTGGCCGTTCCACAGGTACTCGAAGTGATAGCGCACCTGGGCCAGATAGGGACCGGTTATGTCCCAGGAGCGAAAGACCATGAACCGCTCGTAGTTGTGCTTCCAGGCCGTGGCCGATTCATTCACGCTGCCGCTAAAAGCGATTTGGTCGCCGTAGCGGTCGGTGAAGAGACCCTCTTTGGGGTGGTAGTAGTCCTGGGCCTGGGATGCAGGGAGGGGGCGGCCGTCTGGCCCTTTGGGGAGCACGACCCGTATCTGGAGCCTGCCCGCGGCGACCATCCAGGCCAGCACCTCCAGGCGGCGGCGCATGACCTCTTCCTCAGGCTCGCTGAGGGCCGCGATCAGCCGCTCAGCCACCACGTCGCTCAACGCTTGTCCCCGCTCAATGGCGCCGACATCGGCCTCGCTCAGTTGGGCGCCGACCAGCAGGCGCATGGCGCCGCCCTGGGCAATGAGCCGGGCCACGCCGGCGGCAGCCACCGCCAACGCCGAACTGCTGAAAAAGCCAGCCGTGCGGTCGTAGCGCAGGCTGCACGACAGGGCCGGGATGTAGAACTCGTGCAGCCGGTCATCGGCCGGGCCGTAAGAAAGTTGGAAAGGATGGGCACGCAATCTTGTTATGTGCATTTTAGATTTCCAGTTCATCTAGTAACGACTTACTGCGCGGGAATCAATCTCATGCGCGTCAAGTCATCGGTGTTGTTGGTTGGCCTGTGCCCAAATATGACATCGAATTTCGAGGATTCACCGAATTCACGAAATTCGATGTCATATCCAAGCGTGCTAGGGATTGCTTCGGCGCAAACGGCGCGCCTCGCAATGACACCTGGTAAGTCGCTACTACATCAGCTATTACACAAACTTCAGTTGCTCTACCCGCTCCGGTGATTCCTCTTCCGCTGGCGCCTCCAAATCCTCAAAGAAGGCCAGGCGCAGCCGGTCCAGCACCTCCGCCTCGGGGCGGACGAACTTGCCCTTGATCTGGGTGCGGGGGATGGCGTTGAGCAGGGCCTGCAGGCAGGCTTTGAAAGTCCCGTCGGTCAGCAGGGCGGTGCGCTTCAGGAAGGCCTCGCAGGCCAGGGGGCCGTCTTCACGGTAGATGAGCATGGTTGCGTGGGCGGCATCCAGGAGGGTGTCAAAGATGATGGCCTCGGGGTCGGCCAGGCCCTTGCGGCGGCGGTTCTTGGGCTGTTGCAGCACGACGAAGCTGCCCTTCTTGCTGATGACGCGCTTGCGCCGCACCAGGTCCGCTTCGATGTCCAGGCCCAGGATCATGGCCAGCTTGCGGGCCTCGTCGGCGGGGAACTGTTCGGCTTTGAAGGCATCCCAGGCCATCAGGTACCAGTCGGTGACGGGGTCGAACTGGATCTCGCGGCCCAGCAGCAGCCCCCGCTTGCGCAGGGCGATGACCTCCTCGCGGGCCAGGTCGAGGGCGGTTTCGGGGCGCAGGGGTTTGGGCTGGCCCGTCTTCTCATCCACCTCGCTGGTCAGCACCGGCCAGCGCTCGGAGATGACGGACAGGACGGGGCCGAAGGTGCTGATGTACAGGTCCACGCCGCTGACGCCCTGTTCGGCGAACTCGGCCGCCTTCTCCCGCGCCACCTGCCGCACCCGACCCTTTATATCATCCCACCAAACGGGCCCAAAGACTTCCGAAGTCTGGGAGACTTCGGAAGTCTGGCCCGCCCTTTTGCGGCAAACGAGCAATATAGTGCTGGCGGCGGCGTTCTTCCTGGCCTGGTGCAGGGAGTGCTCGGACTCGGTGTGGACGGGCCAGGAGGCTTTGATGGTGAAGCCGGCGCCGATGAGGGCGGTAGCCAGGGTGTCCCAGGCTTCCACCTGCTTGTGGGTGAACATGACCGTCAGCACGCCATCGTTGCGCAGCACGCGGCCCATCTCGCGGAAGCAGGCCGCCATCTTGCGTTCGTAGTCCCGCTTGGCCTGGGCCTTTTTCTCACGGCCCAGGCTGGCGAAGCGGGCGGGGTTAGCCACCGCCTCGTCATCCTTGTTGGTCAGTTGGTCACGGAAGAATTCGGGGTAGAGGTGGCCCACGCTGCGTTTGAGCCATACGTAGAAGAAATCGCTGAGCTCAGCGTACATGACGTTGTCGTAGTAGGGCGGATCCACGCAGATGAGGTGGACGGAGCCGCTCTCGACCTGGCTCAGGTCTGTGGCGGAGCCTTGCCAGACTAGCAGGCGTTCGACAGGTGATCCACCCTCACCGCCCCACAGAGGGAGTTGAGCTGAACGGGTCAGGTCAGCCATGCCCTGGTACGCGTCCTTTACCTGGTCAAGACCCCAAGGCAGAAGGTTGTGGGCCGCGTCGAACTCGCCAAATGTCCACTTGAAACTGAAGTCATGCCTATCAAAGACACTCCTCATCACACTACGAGGCGCGTGCCAGCTTGCGAGGAGCGAGTTGTAGTTGATGCACTTGTTGATCACCATCGCCAAATACGTCTCCACTGCCGCCGCCCGCTCCTCGTCCATCTCCCGCCGCATCTCCACGCCCACCTCCTGCAACGTTTCCAGGAAGGTGACCAGGGAGAGGAGTTGGCGGGGGGAGAAGAAGTCGGCCCAGGTGGGCATGCCGTAGCGCAATGGACGGGGGTCGTTGCCGCCGGGGAACGGCTCTCGCGGCACCAGCCCGGCTGCCTCCCAGTGGGGCAGGTTCTCGACCAGGGCGCTTTCGGCGCGGCGGACAGCGGCCAGGTCTTCCTCTGTTGGGGGACGGAAGTCGAAACCACCCCGACGTTTCACCGCCACCGCGTACAGCATCTGACCCATGCGACCGGCCTGGGCCTCCCGCTTGATGTAGTCGCCGTCAATGGCTTCGCCCGTCCAGGGAGAGCGGCCCACCCCTCGCTTGACTGTGCCCTCGTCAGGGTCGAAGTCAACGGCATTGCCGCGCACGATTTCGAAACGGGGCTCATCCCAGGCGGGATCGGTCAGGAGGCGCACGGCCACCGGCGTTTTCTTTTTGCTCAGCCACCAGTTGGGGGAGAGGGGCACCGGCTTGCCGGTCGTGGGGCAGGCCACGGTGCGCGCCCAGAGGTAGGCGAAGATGCTCTCGCCGGGCTGACGAGGGAAGAAGTCGGCCAGTCGCTCTTCCACTCGTTTGGCCCAAGCATCGCCCCACCTGCGGATGTCGTCGGCCAGGGTCGGGCCGAAGCGGGCCGGGTAGTCCAGGGTCGCTTTGAGGATGACTGAGGCGACCGGATTCAGTTCGCCGGCCAGCACGGTGAAGCCGTAGCGCAACGCCTCGAAGGGAATGGAGCCACCGCCGGCCATGGGGTCCATGACCGTGATTTCGCGCGTGCCCCAGGTATGCTCCAGCAGGTCGAGCATCGTCTCCAGGTCTTCCTGGGAGGGGTTGACGGTGAAGGCACGGGGTGCACCGCCGTAGGGATGCTCCTTGAGTCGGATGCCTCGCTGCTTGGCCCACCGGATCAGTTTGCGGCCAGCTACCGGATCGCCCAGAATGCCCAGCAGGCGGGTGAACCAGGCCTGGTACGCTTCCGCCGTGGGGAACTTCTGGCGCAGGTGCGCAGGCCAGTCTTCGGACCATTGAGGCAGCAAGCCAGCCAGGATCGCGGCGCGGCTCACCGTCAGCGGGCGCCGCGCCCACCAGACGTGCAAGAAGTACAGCGGCGGCAACGCGCTGCTGGCGCCACGCTCGCGCTGGCTCTCTGCGCCAATGGCCTCGAAGGGGAGCCAGGATTCGATGAGGGTGGGGGGAGGGTTGGTCATCGCGTGCTCCTTGGAGTCTGCCATTTAACGCTCCACCCCTGGCTTGGGTTTGACCCACACAGTCGGCGGGAGTGGTTGCCAGAGCGGGGGGTCCACACCTTCGGGGAACCAGCCGGCCATCGTCAGTTGGATGGTGTAGTGGCTTTTGAAGTCGTGGGTCTGGGCCATCATCTCGGCAAAGGGTTTGGGCTGCTTCATGTTCTCCCGCCAGGCTTTGCGCTCCACCGTGCCGATAATCAGGTAGTCATTGCCGACGACCGAAGGATCGCGCTGGGCAAACAGCGTGGCTAACAAGGTCTCAATCTCGTCCTGGTGCGCGATCAGTTGGTCACAGTCGGGGCAGTAGCGGCAGGTGTAGTTGAGAACAATCAGGTGCATCGGGTCAACATGGATGAGCAGGGGCAACTTGCGCTGCCTCGTCTTTCGCTCGCAGTTGGGGCATTTGGAAAAGCGAACATCGGGATAGGGATTGAGGGCAAAGTTGTACTGCGGTTCCAGTCGGCCGAAACGGGGTTTCTGCTTGTTGGCCATAGTCTTAACCTCCTATACCTGTTACTCCCCTGCCAATAAGATCCGTAGCGCCCGCTGGGCGTTGGCGGCGCTCGCCTCAGCAGTACATTTACTAAACCAGTAGTACGCCTCCTCAGACGGCATGGCCCACAAGCCGCTGGAGATGGCCTCGACGCGGTCCATGCGGGTCAACGGTTTGACGGCCAGGAAGAGCAGGCCCAGGCGCAGGCCGGTCTCTTCGTCCAGTTGGAACGGCTGACGACGGTTGCGAGACAAGTCGGTCACTTTGTAGCCGCTCTTGCGCAGCGCCTCCAGCACATGGTCGGCCACAGCCCGCAGCGAATCGCCAGCCAGCTCCACCAGTCGCTGGTTCCTGGGAACCTCACGATTGGCCGCCACGGGCCACTGATACAGCGCCAAACCGTATTCGCCATCATCACGGGGCACCACCCGCAACTCGAAGGGTTTTTCAGGGTCGTAGGCCGGCGCATCGCGCGGCACGGTATAGGCCACTTTGGGCGGCGGTGGCGCCTTCCCAGTTACCACTTCATCGGGCACGTTGAACAGACTCATGCGGCCGCGCAGGGTGATCGGCTGGGTCAGGCGTTGGGGATCCTCCAGCCGCCAGCCGAACGTCGGGCCGGGGAAGTCGCGCAGTGACAAGTGCTGATCGCGCAAAGCCTCCCATGCTGCGTCGTCCAACGCCAAAATGCCCACCAGTTCCACCGTGCCGACCAGCGCACCGCGCACTACCCTGGCCGGATCCAGGCCGTAGGCCACACAGGCCTCCTCTCGAACCGTCTGGCTCGCATGGATGGCGATGCGGCCCCGATAATGCGTTTGCCAGGTACGCAGCTCGATAGTTTTGCGCCCCTGAACAATGAGCTCAGCCCAGGGTTGGCGGATACTGAGTGCTTTCATGCTCGGCCTCCCTGTCTAGTGGGGTAGGTTTTCGCTTTCATAGGCTACTTTTGCTCTCCCTCATACTATCTATTGGATGATCTACTCGTGTTCGTGCTCTCCGAACACTCTCTGTGCAGCCAAGACATACGAATAGGGGTTCTCGCGGAGGCGCTCTTGTCTATCTAGGCGAAAAGTAACGAGGTTTACAGTGATGGAGAAACCTACGGCAGCAAAGAGGGCCACAGGCACCGCAAGAGGCCCGAGCGTAGATGCCAACACCTCAGCAGGAAGAAAGGCCAAAGGTGCGCTAAAAGCAGCCGTCTTCAGAGAGCTCATAAGGCTCCTGATGCCGGCTGCCCTGAGCGAGGCCAAGAGGTCATTGATTGCAGGCTCTAGATCGTTTATATACACATCGTGCGCCTGTTGTTGGAATGTTTGTAGAGAGGGGAGCTCTTCGTCCAACTGACTGGCTAGCGTGCCGATTGCCTGCCGGAAACGTGCCAGTTCGTCGCGATGATCTCTGCGAAACTTGAGTATCTTCTCGACCGACGTATCAGGCCTGACGTTCACGGCTTGCAGAGCTAGGTGAGCTAACACTGCTTCGCCCATTCGCCCAGCGTCAGGAATCTCTGGTTGTCTTGCTTCACCCCGGCGAACCTGGTTGGCAAGTGGCTCAAAGCGTTGTTCATCTGCCAATAGTGCCAGACCTCGATTCTGTGCCAGATTAGCGGCCAGGATCGTCATATAGCAATTTGCTGCATCACGGTTGACTTCCAACCACTCGCCCATTTCTTGAGCTAGCCCTGCCGCGAGAAGGTTGTCTCGCAGCTCTGAACTCATCTTCTCGGGATGTAAGAGAGCACGTTCACGACTCTCTCGCACACGCCACCGCTCCTTAGCCACTATGACCCCAGGTGGCAGAAGAATTGCTCTGCCTTCTAGCATCTGAGAGTACGTCACGAACTCCCGAGATGCCTGATGCACTTCGACCATGGCGGGCTCTACCCTGAGAGGTAGAAGCACTCCTTCGTCTTGAAATGCCCTGGCCTCAATTGACTGGTAAGGAGTCTCAATGCTATGGGGGACGATGGTGGAAATCTGATTCCAATAGAGAGCAGCGCTCTTTAGCCAAGCCTGGTCTCGGATGTCGATCCAGGGATAATGCAGAGCATGGGTGAAACTCATCAGCTATCTCCTTATCTCTTCGCTTTCAGCCGGTTCCGCATCCACCACCATCCGCCCAAATCCCAGCGTGGCGAACACTTCGTGGATGGTCTGGAACTGGTCTGAGTCCACAGCCAGGCCATCGGGAAAATCGGCCCGCAGCGTAGTTCTGACCAACAGCTTACTGGCCTCCTGGCCGAAAGGATCCGTCACCTGCTTCAGCCGCTTGTACCGATTCCAATCGCCATTGAAGCTCAGGCTCAGTGACTCGCCCTCGCCGAACTCGGCGTTGAAGGATTGCTCGACGCGGAATTGCCCCTTGCCCAACTGGGGGATGGCCAGCCCCATGGCACGGGCCTCCGTGGCCCCCTCTTTGCCCGTGCCCTCAATGCGCACAAAGAGGCGGCTCAGGCTGGTCACACCCTGGTCATAGCACTGATCGAGGATACCCTGAAAAGCCTGAGCCGGTGCGCCCTCGGCGTGGAGTCGAATCGTCGGAACCACATCAACGACCTCTTTGCCGCAGATGCATTGGCTTTGGGGCCGCTGGCAGACTTCACACGTCGCCTCAGGGCCAACGATCTCTTCCCGTTCTCCTTTGATGCGCAGGCCCAGCCGCTTCGCTTCCTCAGGGGTGTACAGGATGGCGTCCTCGCTGATCTGCACCATGGGGGCGGGGGATTTCGACCCGTAGCCGACCTGCACCTCCGTGTCGTAGTAGAGCCACACGCCCTGACTGATGCCATTGCGGACGGTCTTCTTGAGTTGGTTTACGTCGAGCAGGATGCGCAACCCCATGCGGCGGGCAAAGGCACGGCGCAGGTCTTCGGTGGAGATCGTCACCTGGCCCGCGTCCCAGGCTTTGGCCTTGACGAAAGCGGCCGGCAGGGTGGGGTCGTCGGCCGTCAGAGCTTTCTGCAACTGCTTCAGCACCCGCAGCACCACGTTACTCTGATCCCGACTGACTTCACCCTGATCCTGAGGCGGCAGGGTCTCTCGGGCCAGGTTGCTGTGTTTCTGGGGGGCGTCGGCACTGGGATAGTAAAGGTACTTGTAGGCTTTGGTGATGGCCACTCGCACCTCCAGTTCGGCGGCCTCGCCCATCTTCTTGAGCTTCTTGCGCTGCTCCTCGTGGAACTCGGACAGCCGCTCGGCGTCGCCGGTGATGCGCCCGATGGCCAGATACCGCTGCGCCACCCGCACCACGTTGTCCACCCGATCCTCGTCGGCCACCAGGAACAGCACGTTGTTTCTGAACCGCCGGTAGCCCTCCAGCGACCCGGCGTGGTCGAAGATCTTGCGCACCAGGTCGGGTGGGGCCGCTGCTCCGACGTTGCTGGTGGCGGCGTCGTAGTGGATGACCACCAGCTTGGGCTTGTCGGCGTCGTCGTCCACGTCGCCAGCTTCGCTGGGGAAATAGACCGGCTTGAAATAGCTCGTCTTCCACACCCGGCGGATGCGGCCGTCCAGTTCGGCCTTGGCCCTGGTGCGTCCCACCAGCCCCATCTCGTCGGTGATGATCTTGTTGAGCGACGGCTCGGTCTTGAAGCGGTAGCGGCGCCCATCCCAGTCGAAGAACCAGCCGATGTCGTACAGTCGCTCGGCAGCTCTGGTCACCATAGTCGGGTCGTCGCCCGGCTGGAGCACGGCCAGGGCCAGGTCGGCCGGGTCCACCCCGGTGGCAATGCCCTGAGTCAGACTGTGCAGAAAGGCAGTGGTGGCGGTGCGGCGGGCGTAGGGCGGTTTGCCAGCCTCCAGCCAGGGGGCGTCAATCATCTGAGCATGAGCTGGCAAGCCTGCCTTGGGACTGACAATGTCGGCCTCGATCACCTGCTTGAAGGCCGGCCGCTCCAGGCGACTGGTCAGGTCACCAGCGATGTCCTCCACCGCCAGGTCGAGGTGATGGGGATGGATTAGCCAGGCGTCACGCGGGCGCGTCTCCCACAGGCGGCGGACGACCCTGGCCAGCAACCGCAGCGCGCCACGAGTCTTCTGGAAGTTGGGGATGGTCGAGGTCTTGCGGTTGAGGGTAGTCAGTAGCTCGGGATGGAAGGGGTAATCGTTGACCATTTCCTGGGCGTACTCGGCCCTGGCCGCCCGAGAGGGGAGATCGGCGCCCTGATCCAGGGCCTTCTTGAAGTAGGCAGCGTAGGCGGCAGCCGTGGTCTGGCCGGCAGCGCGGACGATGCGTCGGAACAGGCGGTGGGTGACGATGGCCGAAATCTCCGTCTCGCCCGTGGGGGTGATGACACGCTCCTGGCGGGCCGAGACGCGCCTGGCTTCGGCCAATGCCTGGTGCAGCTCCTCAGTCTCCTTGCCGAAAGCATCCCGAGGATCGGCCAGGGTGTAGACCACCACCACCCGCTCCCTGCTGGCCGCGAACTCGAAGAGGGACATGAGGAAGGCCACCGTCTGCTCGGCCAGGTCCGACTTGCCGGTGGGGGTAGGAACCGCCTTGGCCGCCCGCAGGTGGCGGGCTATCTCGTCCAGCATGATCAGCGTGGGCTGGTCGCCGATCAACTCCTCCCACAGTCCGGTGCCTGGGGCGACCTTGTCTCGCTCACTTCGTTCCACCAGGCCAGGGTGCTGATCGTCGGTCAACTGAGCCACGATCTCGCCCCAGAGAGTGTAAGTCCTGAACCCGTTGTGAGCCAGTCCCGTCGAGGGCTCCAGGTCCGAGCCAACGATGCCCACCACCTTGATAGAGCCTGGAGTTGGGATGAGCGCCGCGTCCACCAGCGAGGCGTCAGGCTGGTATCCCCGGGCTGTGTGGTACAGTGCGATCAGGTTGTGGGTCTTGCCGCCGCCAAAGGACGTCTCCAGGCGGATGATGGCGTTGCTGGCCGGTTTGAGGCCGGTCAGCCGACCCAGCGCCTCGTCCAGCAGCAGCTTGAGGCCCTCAGTGGGATACGTGTTGTCGAAGAAGACAGCAGGGTGCTGGTAGACCGGATCGGCTTTTCCGATGATCACGTCTCTCAGCCGGGCAGCAAATATCTCCTCTCGTAGCTCGCCTTTCAGAACCTCGGATCGCGGTTCACAACTTTCGAAGATTGTCTTCATGGGACCCCCTCGTCACTATACCTACCATTCCGTTCTTCCTACCCGTGCTTTCCACGGACGCACTGCACCAGCACTGGTAAGTATACCAGATTTCGGCTCGTTTGGCAACAGCAAAAAGGCCACCTGCGAAGTTGGCACAAGTGGCTTTTTCTCTTTCATCCCACAAACCCAAAGAGCCGCCCAGCTTCCACCAGGCGGCTCCTCTGCCCTGTCTCCGCTGTCGGAAGCCCTGCAAGGCAAGGGCTTGTGACTGGCGCAGATGGACGAAAGATAGTATAATTACCTGCGGAGGGAAGAAATGAAACGTTCTAAAAACAGAGGACAGCGAATCATACTCTGGGTACTGAGCCTGCTGATGATCTTAAGCATGCTCTTGGGCCTGATCCTGACAGCGATACCCCAACCGAAGCAGCCCACACCCACTCCGCTCCCGAGGATAACGCTGATCCCGATGCCCACCCTGACCCCCACGGTGACGCCTACCGGCTCATAGAAGACAACCACCCATTAGCGTCAACTGAAGGAGACGGCTTCAGACCTCGGAGGTTTCCAGGGGCGATTTGGTCAGCAAACCAAGCGGATAATCAAGGTGACTTCGCTAGCAAAGACATCGACGGAAACCTCCGAGGTCTTAGCAGAAGGAAGAGAGCCTACCTTGATCTAACCATGACGAGCACCAAGATCCCAAGCACTATGAGGCCCAAGGCTATCCACGGTACGCCCCCCACCGACCCGATCAGCTCACCGAGGCCATCCGTCAGCGACAGGCCAAGCGCACTCCAAGACCTAAAACCACCAGTCCTATCAGCACGCTCGCCATCACCGCGAATCGGGCAGAGGAAGAACCGTATCGTGTGCGATAGGCATCAACACCAGGCGGCATAAGAGCGTCTCTGGTACGAGCCCTACGCGACCGCTTGAAACGTACCCTTCTATTATCAAACTTCTCTAGCATCACCCAACCGGCTCGGGCTTCCTCTTCGATCAACTTCTTCAGAACCTCTGGCTTGCGGAAGGCGCCGGACTCAGATCGGACGATCTTGAACTCCCAGTCATTGTTCAGGTCGTCCTGCGTGTATCTGGCCATGTCTTCCTCCTCAGCCCATTAAGGTGCAACGCACTTCATAAAGTGCGTTGCACCTGGATGATTGACTCTTTCATCAGCCCCTCACGCCAGGCGTAGACCGCCGCCTGGGTGCGGTCGGAGAGGTGCAGCTTCCCCAGCAGGTTGCTGACGTGGGCCTTGACCGTGCGCTCGGTGATGACCAGCTCGGCGGCGATCTCAGCGTTGGTGAGGCCCTGGGCGATGAGACGGAGCACCTCCATTTCGCGCGCCGTGAGACCGGCGGCCGGGTCTCGGCCCCGCGCGGGCGCGGTGACCTCGTCCATCAGCCGCTGGGCGATGCGAGGGTGCAAGCTGGCCTCACCCCGACTGGCAGCGTGAATGGCGTCCAGTACCGTCTCGCCGTCGGCGTCCTTGAGCAGGTACGAGAGGGCGCCGGCCTTGATGGCCGAGAAGATCAGCTCGTCCTGGGCGAAGCTGGTCAGCACCACCACCTGGGTGTGGGGACTGATCTGGCGGATGTGACGAGTGGCCTGCACGCCCCCTTGATCCACAGACTCCGTCCCCGGCTGCAAGGGCAGCACCAGGTCCATCAGCACCACGTCGGGCATGTGCTCGGCCACCCCCTCCACAGCGCTCTGGGCGTCGCCGGCCTCGCCCACGATGGCGATTTCCGGGTGCGCACTCAGGTAGAAGCGCAGCCCCTTGCGCACCACGTCGTGGTCATCCACCACGAAGACGGTGATCCGTTCGGTGTTGGAGTCAGTCTGTGACATCGGCCTACTCTGGCCCCTATTTCTCAGACACCGTGACCGGCAGGCTTCCCAGCAAGAGGGTCGGGCTGATGCCTTTCTCGGTGATGACGATCTTGGCGTTGTCGCGCAACGCCGTCTCGGTCATCTCCATCTGCTTCAACACCTGGGCGTTACCCCGGAAGTACTGTTCGGCGGCCTCGTTGACTAACTTGATCGCCTGTGCCTTACCCTCGGCCACTTTGATCGCCGCCTCCCGCTCTCCCTCGGCGCGCTGGATGATGGCCAGTTTCTGCTGCTCGGCGGCCTCGAACTCGCCGGTGGCCAGCAGTCGCATGGCCCGCCGCTCCTGCTCGGCCGTCTTCTGCTTGTGCATGGCGCGTTTGATGTCGTCGGGCGGGTCAATGAGCATGATCTCGATCTTGCTCACCTTCAGCCCCCATTCCTCGGCGAAAGCATTCAGAACGGCCTCCAGGTTCTGGGCGATCCTTTCGCGCGCCACCAGGCTCTCGTCCAGCGTCAGATCGCCGAACTCCTGGCGCAGGTTGGTCATCGCCAGTTGGATCACCGCCCGTTTCCAGTTGTCAATGTTGTAAAACGTGCGCTTGATGGATTCCTCGTCGGAAGCAGGGCGCACCCACATGACACCGTCCACCATGATCTCGACGTTGTCTTTGGTGATGACCGCCTGGGGGGGGATGTCCATGGTGTGCTCGCGGATATCGCGGACGCGGACGAGGTGGACGGCTGGGATCTGAAACCCCAGCCCGGGCACGACAAACCCGGAGTACTTGCCCAGCATTTCCTGGATGCCCCGTTCGTAGGGCTTCAGGGTGTAAAGTGGACCTCTAATGATTCTCATGGCTCTCTCCTTTCTTGTCTTGTGAATATAGGTCTTGGCTCTCATCCATAACGCGCACAACCGCCATCACCAGCGGGCGGGCGCGGCGGTGAAGCTCCACATACTCCGCGCGACGCATCGCAAATGTTAGCGCCATTGGGCTCCTGGGATGCTAATCCGTCTCCAGCGCTTGCCGAATGGCCCGCACTTCAGCCAGAATCGCGCTCAAGGCATCAGCCGAAGCCACAGACGGTGCGCCCTCCGCTTCGGCAGCCGTGGGGGCCATACCTCCCCGGAAACGCCGCAGCTCCGTGACCACGAGCTCATAAATCTCCTGAACGTTAGGCAACCCCACCAGCCTCTCCTCAGCGCCGGTCTGACCGCTCATGCCGGCCGTCTGGATGTTCAGCGTACCCAGGCCCAGCCAACGATCCAGGATGTCCCGCTTGACCGTCAGGTTAGTCACCGTGCGATAGGGCACGTGCTTGACCGATTTGGTCAAGATACCCACATGCACGATCACCTCGTCGTCCTGAATCTCGTAGCTCAGGCTGCGATAGTAGGGGCCGGTCAGGAGCATGGCCGGCACCCACCACACGGCGTCAACGACGGCAGTGACGATGACGACGATCCTGAAACCACTTGCGCCTATCTCCCGGTCAAAGCTCATGAGCCAACCGAGCAGAATGCCGCCAGTCAGGATCAACAAAGCCACGATGGTGATGTTCAGGCGTAACTTACTCAGATATTTGGAACTGGGTTTGAAAGTTTTGGTTTGCATTTCCTGCCTCCCTTCTCTTTTGTCTACATTGTACCACAGTTTGCGCTGTTTGTCATCGGGCTTGCGGATGAAATTCATCTTGTACTTGAGTACAGTGCTGAGACAATGTCATTAAGATAAGAACTTCGCACAAGACCCCAGGGGTTTCCGCCACGTTTTTGACTGCCAAAATACCATTGAAAGCCAGGATTCTTGTGCCGAAAACACGTCTGACTAAAACCCCTGGGGTCTGGCCCACGCTAACTTAATGACATTGAGTGCTGAGAGGGTCTCTGGGCCACGCCGGCCTGAAGAGCCGGTGCTACGCATGTTCACGACTTCTAATAGTCTCAGTAGATCCAATTTTGCTCGGCCTGGATCGCCAGATCGTTCGACTGAGGCTCACGAACGTCCAGGCCAAAGGCGGGGATTTAGCAATCCCCTCAGAGCAATTTTGGATCTACTGAGTCTCCCCCTTCGGTGTCACTGGCTTGACCGTGCCCCAATATGACACTATGACATCGAATTTCGAGGATTCACCGAATTTGGCGTCGTGAATTCGATGAATCCCTTGAATTCGTTGTCATATCTGCAAAACAGCCATTTCACTGCGGCGCAGATCCTACTCAACCAGCCCCAAGCGGCGCGCGGCGGCCACCAGGCCAAAGGCGCCGGTCATCATCATGTCGCCGTGGGGCACGGCCATGTAGTAACCCAGACCTGCAGCCATCCCGCGATTGGGCCCCGTTGCCGCCACAAATCGGAAGCTCCCATCGCCAGAGTAATCGGGATGGACACAGGCCCCATGACCATTATCGTCATACACCTCGTCGTTGGTCAGGGTCCCTTCCCGCAGAGAATCAACGTAAGCGGCCAACTTATCAGGGTTCATGAGCACGGTGTGGTGCTCAAAGAGCCCCCAAACCCTCTCGCTTCTGAGCAAAAACCCTATCGTGTGCTGATTGCCTACGTTGACGACGATGAGTCCATCCTCTTGATGGACAGCTACGTTCTCATCGCCAAGCGCGCCCCAGATCGCCGCCGAGCCAGTATCCATCAGCATCGCGCCGGGCACGTCGGTCTGAACGGCCCTCATCCTGGTGAGATGAGGGGGCGCCTCCAGATAGGCCAACTCCACGATGTCCCCCCCGTGCTCCACGAAGCGCTCCCATTGCTGGAAGCGAAAGCGACGCTGGCTGCCCTCCAAAGTTTCGCCGTGATCCTGCACCGCGATGGCATAGCGCTGAGGCAGCTCCACGTCGAAGAGCGCCAGGGCGCCACTCAGAGCAGCGAGGTCAATATCGCCCATGCGAATGGTCAGGACCTCGGACGGAGCTTCGTCCACGATCTGAACGCCCAGGGCCTCCACCTCACGAGGGTTGTCACGAATGGTCTTGGCCGCCAGAGGCGTGGCATAGACCGCCAGCCCCGCCCTCAGGTGCTTCTTGAGAGCACTAACGCAAGGCCCGCCGCCCATCAGGTTGCCATTCAAGAAAACGTCCTCCCCGCGAGCAGTAGCTTGCCGAACCCTACCCGCCACGATAGTCGTCTGCGAAGGGAGAACCATCTTGACGCAGTTCTCTAAGGTTTTGTCACTTTCATACAACAGAATGTCTTGAGTTCCGGCCCCGGCATCAATGGCCAGGACTCGCTTCGATTCAGACATAGACCATCCTCCAGATTTGTGGAGTGCGGACGCAAGTCCACCTCAAGCACTGATACTACCACAGTTTCCACCCTCTGTCAAAGGGACATTTGCCAAAATCCCCAACTGGCGTTACAATTGGGGTAGTGAGTCAACAGGTTGATGAGGAACGAGTCAACGAGGAAAAGTGGAGGTGATCATGATTAACGTGACGTGCTTCAAGTGCGGTTGGAAGTTCACCATTGATGAGGAAGCCATTGCCGAAAGTCTTGCGGAGGCTGAGACCCCTCCCCCCCGTCACTACGTAGTGGAGTGTCCCCGCTGTCGTAAGGCCAACAAGGTGTCGCTGAAGAGGGGCAGGAGGAGGCGAGGCCAGGTCGCTAAAAAAGAGTAGGGAATTCGGCGCTGGAGACAATGCTGCAAGCCTTGCGCAAGGAACGCGAGCGGCTTGACAGCCAAGATTAGCGCGTTTCTCGACACTAGCGCTCTGTTTGCTGGCATCTGGTCAATCAAAGGAAGAAGCCGAAACCGGAAAGGAGGAGTCTCGTGCAAAAGTGGGAATATTGTCACGTGACGAGATATATTAACAAGAAGAACAAGTGGGTGCTTGGGTACAAAGGCAAGGAATACAAGACTGACCAGCTCCATGATATTATGGATGAGCTTGGCGAAGAAGGCTGGGAACTTGTAGCTACAATGCCAGTCACTAGTACTAACGTACAAGGTTGGGCTTATACCGCGGAACGTGTCCTGTATTTCAAGCGGCCTAAACCCTGACCAGAAAGGAGGGCGCATAGGAAAAAATAATCCCAATCGAGGGACTGAAACGGGCCCGGTCAGATGGTCTGATGGTCCTCGGTCAAGTGGCCTCTCGATTCTCCGACCACCCGGCCAGTTGACAAGAATCTATCCTTCCGCTATACTGTCTATCAGCAAGGCAGATCGCCAGAAGGTGCGTCACGGAGGATCAAAGATGTCACCGATCTTGAAACTCAATAACGACGACGAAGAAAAAGAATTGGAGTTTGAGCTGGCCTACCAGCGCACGTTGACCACCCAACAACGGTTCGAGCTTATGTTCCGTAAGTCACGCGAAATGGCGGAGACCCTGCTGCGACATGGATACCGAAAGCCTTTTGAAATCGTTAAACGCCCATAATATCCGCTACGTCGTGATCGGCGCCACAGCCTTTCCGGTCCACGGCTATGCCCGGGCTACTCTCGACATAGACATCTTCATCGAAGCCACGCCGGAGAACGCCCGACGAACTCTGGCTACGCTGAAGGACGTCGGCTACGACGTAACAGACATCACCATAGAAGACCTGCTCACGAAAAAGCTGCTCATCCGCCAATATATCCTGGCGACGGACATCCACCCCTTCGCCAGTGGTGTCACCTTCAAGGAAGTATGGCGCAACCGCGTCGAAGACAAGATCGGTAAGACGCCGGCCAACTTCGCCAGCCTGGACGACCTGATCCGCATGAAACAAGCCGCCGGTCGGCCCAAGGACCTGGAAGATCTGCGCATACTAATGAAGCTGAAGCAAGAGCGCTAAACTCGATTTGACAACGTTGGCTTTTTGTTGTATAATGACCGTCAGTCAGTAAATGACCGAAGGTTTGCAGCAGGAAGGCCACGGGGTGACGACAGCACAGCGACGCGCTCGCGAGAAGGCGAGAAGACAGCAAGAAATCTTAGAAGCCGCCAGGGAGGTCTTCTTTGAGAAAGGCATCCATCGGGCAACGATGGATGACGTGGCTGCTCAGGCCGAAATCAGCAAGGGAACAGTATATCTCTACTTTCAGAGCAAGGAGTCTATCCTTGCTCATTTGCTTTTAGAGGGCCTGTCCATCCTGCTGTCGCAATTGGAAGCCGCCTACGCCCCGCAAGAACCACTCTCCGCCGAGCAACACCTCCGCCAATTAGTAGAAGCGTATTGGCAATACTCCCAGACTTATCCCGATTATTTCCGTCTATTGATGGCGCTGGACCGAGGGCGCTTCCAGGAAAGGGTAGCGGCGGAGATGTATCAGCAGATCCTGACGGAAAGCACGAGGGGACTGGAGCTGGCGGCAAAGGCTATCCGGCAGGGGACGGAGGAAGGCGCGTTCACCGCTGATGATCCCCTGCTGGCAGCCGGCGTGCTCTGGGGGGCCCTCAACGGGGCGCTCGCACTGATGGCCAGCCCTGTCCGGCAGGAGATGATTCCCGTAGAGCCTAAAGCGGTGTTCGACGAAACCTTCGAGCTTTTCCTGCGCGGCCTGCAAACTGATAATCGCTGATCTCGGTAGAGCCAAAATCGCTCTGAGGGGCTTGCCAAAATCCCTGCTTTTGGCCTGGATCTGGCAGCCTGTCCTGAGCCTGCCGAAGGAATCCAGGCCGAGCAAAATTGAATCTAATCTGGTAACGAGGAGGAAAAAATGAAAGAAGTGGTAATCGTCGGGGGAGTGCGCACCCCCATCGGCAGCCACGGCGGAGCCTTCAGGAGTCTATCCGCTCAAGAGCTGGCCGCCATCGTTATGCGAGAGGTGATCAAATGCACGGGACTCGACCCCAACCTGATTGACGACGTCATCTTCGGCTGCATCGGCCAGTACTCCGATGCGCCAAACATCGCCCGCGTGGCAGCACTGATGGCCGGTATCCCCACCCATGTGCCCGGCTACACCGTGCAGCGCAACTGTGTGGCCAGCATGCAGGCCATCTCCTGCGCCTACCAGGCCATTCAGGCCAACGACGGGGAGGTCTTCCTGGTAGGCGGCACGGAGAGCATGAGCACGGCCCCC
Source organism: Anaerolineae bacterium (assembly GCA_034431315.1). Classification (GTDB taxonomy): domain Bacteria; phylum Chloroflexota; class Anaerolineae; order VGOG01; family VGOG01; genus JAUWOY01. The sequence goes on along the minus strand of DAOUDK010000026.1, from coordinate 20,633 downwards.
TACATAGTACGCGGGGCACGGTGGGGGCTGAAACTGCGCCACACCGGATTCACCGATTCCCTTTGGGAAGGCCTGACCGATCCCGTCTGCGACGTGATCATGGGCTACACAGCGGAGAACCTGGCCATGATGTACGGCATCAGCCAAGAGGAACAGGACAAGTTCGCGGTGCAAAGCCACAAGAAAGCCTTCCGCGCCACCAGGATGGGCAAGTTCGACGACGAGATCGTGCCAGTGCGTGTCTCCAAGAGGGTGGCTGGGCAGGAGGTAGCCTACGAGAACATCGTCCACGACGAGTGCATCAACCCGACCCTCTCGGTTCAGAAGGCCGCCCTCTACCCCACCGTGTTCAAGCGAGGCGGGACAGTCACCCCCGCCAACGCCTGCCCCCTCTCAGACGGCGCCGCGGCTATGGTCGTTATGACGTCTGACAAAGCCCAGGAACTGGGCATGGAGCCCCTGGCCTACATCCGCAGCTACGCCTACGCCGCAGTGCCGCCGGAGATCATGGGCATCGGCCCCACCAAAGCCGTCCCCAAGGCGCTGAAGAAGGCGGGCCTGAAGCTGACCGACATTGACCTCATTGAGCTCAACGAGGCCTTCGCCGCCCAAGCCATGGCCGTGGGCATGGAGCTGGAAAAGGATGGCTGGGACTGGGATAGGGTCAACGTCAACGGCGGGGCCATCGCCCTGGGCCACCCGGTGGGCTGCACAGGCACACGCTTCGTGGTCACTTTGCTCAACGAGATGATCAAGCGCGACGTGAACCTGGGTCTGGCCACCGCCTGCGTGGGTGGCGGGATGGGCGGCGCGATAATCATCGAAAGGAAGTAGATTCGTGGATTCGGGATTCGTAGATTCGGAACTCGTAGATTCGGGACTGATCCCAGATTTACGAATTTACGAATGTACGAATCTACGGGCTTACGAACATGATAAGGAGGAAATGCATGGCTGATACGACGTTGTACAAAGACAAAAAGGCTCGCCAGGCGTTCATCGCCACGGGCGAGGAGGTTTTCGCGGGGATCAAGGGTAAGCTGCAAGGCCAAGACGGGGTGGTGGCCATCGAGCCTGCGAGCGGGGAGTACTTCGTGGGCAAAACGTTGGGAGCGGCCAACGATGCCGCCTTCGCCAAGTATCCCGATGGCTGGGTATATTTCGTGCGCCTCGACGACCCGGAGGCGGCGATAATGCTGGCGACGTGGTAGCAATGAAGTAATAAGTCAACGAGGAACGAGGCAACGTCGTGCACTCGCATAGCTGCTAACTCATTGCCCCATTGCCTTACTGCCTCATTGCCTCATTACTCGTTAACTCATTCACGATAAACCAAAGGAGGTTGAAAGATGTATATTTTTAAGGCCGGAGTTGTCGGCGCGGGGTTCATGGGCGCGGAGATCGCCCAGGTCATCACCTACGCGGGGCTGCCGGTGGTGATGAAGGACATTGACCAGGAGATGCTGGACAAGGGGATGGATACCATCCGGCGCATCTACCAGCGGCGGGTTGACAAGGGCAAGATGTCCCCCACCACCATGCAGGAGAAGATGGACCTGGTCATCCCCACCCTGTCCTACGACGAGTTCGTAGATGTGGACATCGTCATCGAGGCCGTGCCAGAGGTCATGAAGATCAAGCAACAGGTCTTCGCCGAGCTGGATAAGGTCTGCCCGCCGGAGAGCGTCTTCGCCTCCAACACCTCCGCGCTGTCCATCGCGGAGATGGGCTCAGCCACCAGACGCCCCCGCAAGGTGATCGGGATGCACTTCTTCAGCCCGGCCCACATCATGAAGCTGGTGGAGGTCATCCCCAGCCTGCAGACGGATCAGGAAACTGTTGACGACGTGGTGCGCTTCACGGAGGAGCTGCGCAAGATCCCCGTGGTGGTCAAGGAATGCCCCGGCTTCCTGGTCAATCGTTTGCTGATGCCCTATCTCAACGAAGCGGTGATGTCCCTGCAAGAAGGGGCCGCCACAGCAGCCGAAATTGACGGAGCCATGACGGACTTCGGCTGGCCTATGGGGCCCCTCACTCTGATGGATATGATTGGCATTGATGTCTGCGCCGACGTGGGCCAGTACCTTCACTCTCAGTACGGGGATCGGGGCGTGCCAGCTCTCCTGTGGGAAAAGTTGGTCGAAGCGGGACGCTTCGGCGAAAAAGCCGGAGCCGGCTTCTACGGCTACGGGGAGGAGAGCGACGCGCCGGTCAAACAGATGATCAAGGAGCTGCAGGAGTCGGGCCAGGTGCCCCCCGACACGGAGTTCAGCGCTGACCGGCTGATGATGCCCATGATCAACGAGGCCGCCATGTGCCTGGAGGAGGACATCGCCAACGTCAACGACATTGACATGGCCTGCATCGCCGGCATCGGCATGAAAGTGGGCGACCAGCGCATGGGTCCCCTGGAGTACGCCGACGAGGTGGGCCTGAAGATCGTGGTGCAAAAGCTGGAGGATCTGGAGAAGAAATACGGCCCCCGCTTCCACCCCACAGCCCTGCTCTATCAGAAGGCGAAGGCCGGGGATCTGGGGAAGAAAACGGGCCGGGGGTTTATGGAGTGGACAGCCTAGAAACTGAAAGCTAGAAACTGAAAGCCAGTCGCTAGTTTCCAGCATTCAGCTTTTAGCATCTACCGAAAAGGAGTCACATAAATGTCAGAATATCAGTACGTCAAAATGTCGGTCGAGAATCGGATAGCGACTTTGACCATTGACCACCCGCCAGCCAACGCTTTCAACAGGCAGGTTGTCCAAGAACTCGCCGCTGCCTTTGACGAGGTGACGGCGAACGATGAGGTGAAAGCCATCATCATCACCGGGGCGGGTCAGTTCTTCATCGCTGGCGCGGACATCAACGAGATCTACGCTTCGAAGGACAAGCCCGCCGAGGCCGAGGCGTTCATCCGAAAGGGACAGGGGCTTTTCCTCAAGATCGAGACCTCGAAGAAGCCGGTCATCGCCGCCATGAACGGCCGCTTTGCCTTGGGCGGTGGCAACGAGCTGGCCATGGCCTGCCACATCCGCATCGCCGAGGACGGGCTACGCTTGGGCCAGCCAGAGATCAATCTGGGCATCATCCCCGGCTGGGGCGGCACTCAGCGCCTACCGCGCATCGTGGGCAAGGGCAAGGCCCTGGAGATGATGCTCACCGGCGATCCCATTACCGCCCAGGAGGCCTACCGCATTGGCCTGGTGAACAAAGTAGTGCCCACTGGCCGGGTGCTCAAAGAAGCCACAGGTCTCGCCAGGCGCATCATCTCCAAGAGCGCTCTGCCTATCGCGGCCATCATTGGGGCGGTGAACGAGGGCCTGGAGCAGAGTCTCGAAGAGGGCCTGGAAACCGAAGCCCAGCAGTTCGTGTCTCTGCAAGGCAGTGAGGACCTGGAGGAGGGGCTCAAGGCCTTCCTCGAGAAGCGCAGACCGCAGTTCAAGGACAAGTAGCGAGGTCAAGGACGGGCTACATCGCACGCTTGCATCTCATGTCCCTTCCTTATTGAGGGCCAGGCGTCCTCGCCATCATCGCGAAATCATTGTAGCTTTGGCGAGGATGCCCGTCCCTCCCAATAGAATACACCTCTGACACTGGCCTCACAACGCAACCTGCATCACAGCTTACAACACTGACGACAACAAAGACCGAGCCCCGTGTCAGAACCCCTCCTTTCTTGCCGCCAGGGCAGGCAGCGCCGGTGATAAGATACGAATGATATTACCGATTCTCGACAGACTGGACAATGGTGTCCCAAGCTCGAGCAGGGTCCTCAATCAATCAGCCAACGAACTCTATGGACCCTCACCGCGTGCTGCCACCCTGGCGGCGCAAACAGCTCAAAGCCACGCAACAAGTGCAGGGAGGATAAACTATGGACTTTGCACTCAACGCAGAACAACGGATGTTCCAGAAGATGTTCCGCGATTTCGTCACCAACGAGGTCGCCCCCCTGGCTGAGGAAATAGACCAGGAAGAGAGGCCGCCGCTGGATATGCTGGAAAAAGCGGCCCTGCAAGGCTTCCTGGGAGCCCTTCTCCCGGAGGGGTACGAAGGGGTGGATTTGGACGCCATCAGCTATTGCCTGCTGCTGGAGGAGCTTGCCAAAGCCTGCACGTCCACGGCGATAACCATCAGTGTTCACAACGGCCTGGTGAGCAAAACCATCCTGGAGAAGGGCAGCAATGAGCAAAAGGGCAAATACCTGGAACCGATGGCCTCTGGGGAGAAGATAGGTTGCTTTGCCCTGACCGAACCGGCCGCCGGTTCCGATGCCGCAGCCCTGGAGACCAGAGCCAGGCGAGACGGCGATGATTACGTACTCAACGGCTGCAAAACCTGGGCCACCAACGGCGAGATCGCCGACATCTTCCTCGTCTTCGCCGTCACCGATCCCGAGGCAGGAGCCGAGGGAATAAGTGCCTTCATCGTGGAGAAAGATAGGCCCGGCTTCAAGGTGGGGTACCGCGAGAAAACTCTGGGCCTAAGGGGCCTTACCTGCAACACCCTCTACTTCGACGACTGTCGGATACCGGCCGCCAACCTGCTGGGCCAGGAGGGGGAAGGGTTCAAGATCGCCCTGAAAGCATTGGACTTCGCCCGCCTGAGTTTGTCGGCCATTTGCCTGGGTGGGGCTCAGGCCGCGCTGGAGGCTGGCGTCCAGTTCGCCATCGAGCACGAGGAGTTCGGCGGGCCTATCGCCCTGAAGCAGGCCCTCCAGAACTTCATCGCCGACACCGCGGCCGAGATCGAGTCCCTGCGCTATCTGGTCTATCACACCGCCTGGCTGGCCGACACGGGAGAGTCCTATACCAGAGATGCGTCCATCGCCAAGCTCATCGGCTCCGAGATGGCTATGCGGGCCGCCAACAAAATGCTCCAGGTGCACGGCGGCTTTGGCTACATGAAGGAATACGCCATCGAGCGCATGTACCGCGATTTCCGCGCCCTGCGAATTGTGGAAGGCACCAGCGAGATACAGCGCTTCGTCATCGCCAGAGACATCCTCAAGGAGAAGGGACTGGCAATTAAGCCGTAGACTTGGACGTGATCAAAGGAGGATGAGGTTATGGACTTTTCCTTTCCCAAGGAATACCAGCTATTCCGTCGGATGGTGCGCGAATTCGCCGAGAACGAGGTGCGCCCTTTGACCAGGGAGATAGATGAACAGGATCGTGTCCCTTTCGAGACCCTTGAGAAGGCAGCTAAACTGGGCCTGATGGGCGTGCCTTTCCCCCAGAAGTACGGAGGGATTGGAGCGGGCGAGATTGGCTACTGCATCATGATGGAGGAGCTGAACAAGGTCTGCACTTCAACAGCCACGGTCATCGGTGCCCACACCGGAATCGGGGCTATGGCCATCTACCTCGACGGCACTGAGGAGCAGAAACAGAAGTACCTGGTCCCCCTGGCCAGGGGTGAGAAGGTCGGCGCCTTTGCCCTCACGGAACCTGGGGCCGGCTCCGACGCCGCAGCCATCAAGACCAGGGCCGTGCGCGACGGCGACTACTACGTCCTCAACGGCACCAAGACCTTTATCACCAACGGCGCCCACGCCGACATCATCAGCGTCATGGCGGTCACCGATCCCTCCCTGGGAGCCCGTGGAGGGGTAACGGCCTTCATCGTGGAAAAGGAGTTCCCCGGCTTTGGGGTAGGCACCTCAGAGAACAAGATGGGCATTCGGGGCAGCAATACGGCGGAGCTGATCTTCGAAAACTGCCGCGTGCCCAAGGAGAACGTGCTGGGCCAGTTCGGGGCCGGCTTTATCACCTTCATGAAGACCCTGGATATAGGGCGCGTTAGCCTGGGAGCCGCCTGCCTGGGAGGGGCGCAGGCCTGCCTGGAGGGCAGCATCCAGTGGGCCAAGACCCGCCAGCAATTTGGCGTGCCCATCGCCCAGAAACAATCGGTGCACTTCACGATCGCCGACATGGCCACCGAGATCGAGGCCCTGCGCTCTCTGATCTACCGCACCGCCTGGTTGGTGGATACCGGCCAGCCCTTCACCAAGGAAGCAGCCATGTGCAAGCTATACGGCTCCGAGGTGGCCCATCGCTGCGCAGACAGGGCCCTTCAGATCCACGGCGGGATAGGCTACAGCCGCGACTTCTGGGTCGAACAGGCCTTCCGCGACCAACGGATCAGCGAGATCTTCGAGGGCACCAGCGAGATACAGCGCATCGTCATCGCCAGCCAAATCTTCCGCCCAGAGGGAGTGCGTATCAGTGCGTAGTGAGGTAACGAGTAATGAGTAACGGGTAACGAGCGGTGTTTCCCTCGTTACTCATCCCTCGTTGACTCGTTACTCCTCCAAGGAGGAATCAACCATGCGCATAATCGTCACTATAAAGCAAGTCCTCGACCCCGCCGGCTTCACCGTCCACCGGCGACTGGAGAGGGTCTTCATCAACCGAGAGGACTACGTCATCAACCCCAACGACAGGAACGCCCTGGAGGAGGCTTTGCGGCTGAAAGACGCCCACGGTGCCGAGGTCATCGCCGTCAGCCTGGGAGAGCCCAGAGTTGATGACGCGCTGCGGGAAGCTCTGGCCATGGGAGCTGACCAGGCGTTTCTCCTGACCGATGCGGCCCTCGCCGATGTGGACGCTGCCGCCGCCGCGCTGATCCTGGGCCAGGCCATCGAGAAAATCGGCGACTATGACCTCATCCTGACTGGCCAGCGAGCCCTGGATACCGGCGCCAGCCAGATAGGTCCGCGTCTGGCCGAGTACCTGGGTCTGCCGCAGGTGCTGGAAGTCCGCGGGGTGTCCGGCCTGGACAATGGGAAGCTAAGGGCCAAACGAAAGTGGAAAGAGGGATACGCCGAGGTCGAAGTCGGCCTGCCCGCGCTACTCAGCGTCGCTCCCCAGGCCAACCAGCCCCGCTATCCGCACGGGGCACGCATCATGAACGCCTATCGGGAATGGGAAGTCACCACCTGGAGCCTGGCCGATCTGGGCCTGACCGAAGAGGAGCTCAACCCCCTGATCGGCCTCCAGCGCAAGACCTTCCCCCCAGAGCGAACGTTGGGGGAGCTCATAACGGGTGCGCCTGATGAGGCGGCGAGGGAGCTAGCACAGTTATTGAGAGAGGTTGGGTTGGGAATTAGAAATTAGAAATTAGAAATTAGAAGTTGGAGGTTGGAAGTTGGAGGTTGGAAGTTAGAAGTTGGAGGTTGGAAGTTAGAAGTTGGAGGTTAGAATGGACATGGAATACTGGGAACTTCTTACGGGTGAAGCAATCGAGGAAGAGGAGATCGCCTATCGGGACATCTGGGTGATGGCCGAGGCGAAGGATGGGGCTCTGACGCCGGTCAGCCTGGAGATGGTGGGCAAAGCGCGGGAGCTGGCTGCTGGTCTGGGCGCTTATGTCCAGGCCGTCCTGCTGGGTGAGGACCTGGAGGATCTGGCTCAGGAGTTGATCCAGCGCGGGGCCGACAGCGTCTACCTGGCCGACGATCCCCGCCTGGCCGAATACCACCTGGAAACCTACGCCGAGGTATTGAGCGACCTTTTCCAGGAGCAGAAACCAGAGATCATCCTCTTCGGGGCCACCGAATTGGGACAGGAGCTGGCCCCCCGCCTGGCTCAACGCCTGGGGACTGGCCTGATCTCCGATTGCCTGGCCCTGTCCATTGACGAAACCGAGCGGGTGCTGCTGGCTACCCACCCGGTCTACGGCGGCGAGTACTTCCACGTCAGCAGCTTCCTGGGGGCCAAGCCGCAGATAGCGACAGTGCGCCCCGGCGCCTTCCGCCTCCCCTTCGCCGACGAGTACCGCTACGGCGACGTGGAGGAGATAGCCGTCAATTTGGATGGAATCGAGGGCCAGGTCAAGGTGCTCAGCGTAGCTGCTGAAGAGGCTCAGCCTGAGATACCCTTATCCAAAGCCAAAGTGATCGTCGCTGGCGGCCGGGGCGTGGGAGACGCTGAAGGTTTCGCGCTGGTCGAGGAGCTGGCAGAAGCTCTGGGAGGCCAGGTGGCAGGCTCGCGGGGAGCAAGGGACGAAGGCTGGATCAGTGAGGAGCGCCAGGTGGGACTGAGTGAAGTCACAATCAGGCCCAACCTTTACATCGCCTGCGGGATCTCTGGAGACGTCCACCACTATTTCACTACGCAGGACTCCAAGTTCGTGGTGGCCATCAACAAAGACCCCGACGCCCCCATTTTCAAGACAGCCAACCTGGGCATCGTGGGCGATCCCAAAGAGGTCATCCCGCCGCTGCTCGCGGAGTTGAGAACGCTGTAAACGGATTTCTGGAGCGGATTGAACGGATACTGGCTGCTTCCAATCCGTTCAATCTGTTCCCTGAATCCGTTGACAGTACCCTCGCCAGCCATTAGTAGACAACACAGACGGGTAGATGAGCATAGGCTTCATCTACCCGTTTGCTTATCTAGTTGGAATGTGCTATCATAATCCCACCCCTGCGCAGGAGGCAAAGCATGAGAGAAGTCTTCATCGTCGCTGCAACTCGCACCCCCTTTGGCCGCTTCGGCGGGATGCTGAAGGAGCTGACGGCGGCGGAGCTGGGCGCGGCGGCCATAAGAGAAGCGGTGCTGCGAGCCGGAATAGAGGGCCAAGCCATCAACCGCGTGTTCCTGGGCAACTGCATGGGAGCTGCTACCCTGGGCCAGGTGCCGGCTCGCCAGGCGGCCCTCAAGGCTGAGCTCCCCGACAGCGTCCCCACCATGGCTATCAACACGGCCTGCACCGCGGCCCTCCAGGCGGCCGGCCTGGGCTTGGCCATGATCCGCCACGGTGAAGCCGAGGTCATCGTCGCCGGCGGAATGGAGAGCATGAGCCAGGTGCCCTACACCCTGCCCCAGGCCCGGTGGGGGTATCGGCTGGGGCATGGGCAGATAATAGATGCCCTCACCAACGCCCTCACCTGCCCCATCAGCGGGGTTCAGATGGGCGTCTTCGCCAGCCAGGTGGCCCAGGAGTACGGCATCGGCCGCCAGGAGCAAGACCGCTGGGCGCTGAGGAGCCAGCAACGCTACCAGGCAGCCCAGGCAGCGGGAAAGTTCGCTGACGAGATCGTGCCCGTGGAGGTCGAGACCCGCCAGGGCAAGGTCGTGGTTGATGCAGACGAGCAGCCTCGACCTGATACAACCTACGAGAGGCTGGCCGCTCTGCCGCCAGCTTTCGAGCCTGAGGGGACGGTGACGGCGGGCAACGCGCCGGGCCTCAACGATGGAGCTGCGGCTCTGGTTCTGATGTCCCGGCAGGTGGCCGAGGCCCGGGGCCTGAAGCCACTGGCGCGGGTCGTGGCCACGGCCAGTGCCGCCGCCGCGCCACGGCTTATCAACGTGGTGCCCGCTCTGGCGGCCCAAAACGCCCTCCAAAAAGCTGATTTGGCTGTGGGGGACATCGCCCTGTGGGAGATCAACGAGGCCTTCGCTGCCGTCACTCTGACCGCTATCCAGATATTGGGCGTGGACCCGGAGTTGGTCAACGTCAACGGGGGCTCGGTAGCCATCGGCCACCCGGTGGGGGCTACGGGGGCGCGCATTTTGATGACCCTGATCTACGAGCTGCACCGCCGGGGTGGGGGGCTGGGCTTGGCGACCATCTGCGGCGCGGGAGCTCATGGATATGCCATGATCGTGGACACTACACCGAATTGAGAAAGGAACGAATTTTTGCTGATCTCCCTTTTGAGTGTTGCTGGATGGCTGTCTAGCGGATATGACAGCGAATTAAAGGGATTCACCAAATTCGCGAAGCCAAATTCGGTAAATCCTTGAAATTCGATGTCATATTTGGGCATAGTCAAGCCAACAACACCGAAGAGGAAGACTACCGAATTTTTGTTGACACGCACAAGTGACGGGTCAAGTTGCGGAGTCCTCAACTTGTTGAGGCATTCCCGTTGCAATGCAGATTGCTGGAATACGAAGATCACTCTGCCAACACCCAAACAAGACTTCGGCGAGCTCAGTCGAGCCGTTCGAGAGTCCGATTGACTTTCGGAGGAAATCATGTTAGGGTTACACGACATCCTGGCTGCCCAGCGCAATCTCAACGGCCTGATTACCAGGACGCCGCTGGAGTATTCTTTCCTGCTGAGCCAGCGAGCCGGCTGTGAGGTGTATCTCAAGCTGGAGAATTGGCAGAAGACGGGCTCCTTCAAGGTGCGGGGAGCGATCAACAAGGTCTCCAGCCTGACCGAGGAGGAGAAAGCCAGGGGTCTGGTGACGGCTTCGGCGGGGAACCACGCTCTGGGTGTGGCCTACGCCGCCCAAGCCTGGGGCAATGTGCCGACCACTCTGTTTGTGCCCGTCAACGCGCCTACTTCCAAGTTGAAAAAGCTGGAGGAGTTTGAGTGCAAAGTTCTCCTCTCAGGGAACAGCTACGACGAAGCCCATCACGCCGCCGAGGAATTTGAGCGAGTTCACGGCGCTACTTACGTCCATGCCTACGACGACCCCCTGACCATGGCCGGCCAGGGCACGGTAGGGCTGGAGATCATGGAAGACCTGCCCCAGGCCGAGGCCATCCTGGTGCCAGTGGGTGGCGGCGGGCTGATCGCCGGCATAGCTGTGGCCGCCAAAGCGATCAACCCTCATGTGCAAGTCATCGGCGTGCAGCCTGAGGCCTCGCCAGCGGCCTACCTCTCGCTGCGCGACGGCCACCCCTACGAAGAGTACGACGCCGCCCCCACCATCGCCGACGGGCTGGCCGGGGGCTTTGGCCGTCTCCCCTTCGAGATCGCTGGCGACCTGATTGACGAAATCGTCCTGGTGAGCGAGGAAGAGACGCGCGCCGCCGTCTTCACCCTGCTGGAGCTGGCCCAGTTGGTAGTGGAAGGCGCCGGCGCGGTGGGCATAGCTGCCCTGTTGGCCGGCAAAGTAGACCTGGCGGGGAGAAAAGTTGTGTCGGTGTTGAGCGGGGCCAACATTGATGCCAGCCTCCTCTTCGAGATCATGAAGGACGGGCTTAGATAGCAGAAACATAACACGGGAAGCGGGGAAAAAAGATGGAATCACCACAACGCGAAATCACCGAGCGCAAGCGGGCGGAGGAGGCGCTGCGGGAGAGTGAACAGCGGTTCCGCATCCTTTTTGATGGGATACCGGCATGTTGCTGGACTTTCGACCGAGACGGCACCATTTTGGATTGGAACCGGGCCTGCGAAGACCTGTACGGTTGGACGGCCAAACAAGTCGTTGGCAAAACCATGTACGACCTTATGGTGAAGGACGAAAACGTGGCTCCGACGCGAGAGAAAGTTGCAGCGGTTTTTCAAGGGCAATCTTTCCAGGCAATGGAATACGAAGATGTGCGGGCCGATGGGACGATGTGCGACGTGCTGGTCAACGAATACCCTCTAAAGGATGCCAGTGGTCAGGTGATTATGGGCATATGCGCGGAACTGGACATCACCGAGCGCAAGCGGGCAGAGGAGGAGATCAGGCGGCGCAACCGGGAGCTGGCCGCCCTCAACGCCATTACCACTGCGATGATGCAGAGCGCCTTGCACCTGGATGAGGTGCTGCAGCTAACAGCAGATGGCGTTGTGAAAGGACTCGGTTGTAACACCGCATTCACATTCTTGCTGGATGAAAAAGAGGGGGTTTTCAGGAGCGGTGCGGTTTCCACAAGGGTCAAGATACTGGCAAGGATCAATGCCCTAATTGGCTTCCCACTGCTCCAAATCAAGATCCCAGCCAGAAGCGATTTCAACGAGGCCATGAGCAACCTCCTGGCTGGTCGGACAACCATCAAACACGATTTATACGAGCTGGTCAGGCCGCTCTTGAGCAGGCGGGTTGCTTCTACCATGCAAAGGCTTCTGGACTCCAGGACATTCTTTGCCATGCCGTTGCTGGCCAAGGGGAAGACAGTAGGAGGCATCGTCGCTTCAACACCGGAGGAACTAAGTGAGGGAGACACAGAGAAGCTGATGACCTTCGCCAACCAGGCCGCCATCGCCATTGAGAACGCCCGGCTGTACGAGGAGACCCAGCAGCGTGCCCTGGAGCAGGAGACGCTGCGGGAGGCGGCGCTGGCACTAACCACCGCCCTGGATCGAAACGAGGTGATCGAGCGCATCCTGGCCCAGTTGCAGCGGGTAGTGCCCTACGACAGCGCGTCGGTGCAGTTGCTCAGGGAGGACCAGATGGAGCTCGTGGGCGGGCGTGGCTTTCCCAACCTGCCGGACCTGCTGGGCATCTCCTTCCCCGCCGATGGCGACAACCCCAACAGCGAGGTGATCCGCACCCGAGCCCCCTTCATCGTGGAGGACGCCCCGACCATGTACGCGGGATTTCAAAAAGACCCACACCGGCAGATCGCCATCCGCTCCTGGCTGGGAGTGCCCATGTTGATCGGCGAGCAGTTGGTGGGGATGATCGCCCTGGACAAGCACGAGCCGGGGTTCTACACCCAGGAGCACGCTCGGCTGGCCGAGGCATTTGCTGCCCAGGCGGCCGTCGCCATCGAAAACGCCCGGCTTTACGAAGAGCTCGAAGAGCGCCGGCTGTACCTGGAAGGGGTGCTGGGAGCCGCCCCCGACGCCATCGTGACTCTGGATGCTCGCCATCGGATCGTGGAATGGAACGCGGGCGCAGAGAGGCTGTTCGGATACTCACGGGAGGAGGCAGTCGGCCAAGATATTGACCACCTGGTCACCAAACCTGATGTGTTCGAGGAGGCGGTCGAGTTTACGCAGATAGCCATGAGCGGGATGGAAGTGCCTCCCACAGAGACCGTCCGTTATCGAAAAGACGGCTCTCCAGTGGATGTCATCGTGGCCGGCTCCCCGGTCATGGTAGGGGATGAGTTTATCGGGGCAGTCGCCGTCTACACCGACATCACCACGCGCGTGCAGATGGAGGAGACGCTGCGCGCCCTGGCCCTGATTGACGACCTTACGGACCTGTACAACCGGCGCGGGTTCTTAACCCTGGGCCAGCAGCAGTTGAAGACAGCCAACCGGGCGAAGAGGAGAATGATGCTGCTTTTCGCCGACTTCGACGGCCTGAAGCGGATCAACGATGCCTTTGGCCACTCCGAGGGAGACCGAGCCTTGATCGAGACCGCCGATGTCCTCAGAGAGACTTTTCGTGAGTCGGACATCATCGCTCGCATCGGCGGGGACGAGTTTGTGGTGCTGGCGATAGAGACCAACGGGTTCCCCGCCGAGGTTCTCACCACTCGTTTTCAAGAGAACCTGGAGGCCCGCAACGCCAGGGAAGGCCGCCGCTACGAGCTGTCGTTAAGTGTGGGCCTGGCGCGCTACAATCCCGAACACCCCTGCTCTATTGATGAACTGCTGGCCCAGGCGGATAGGGCGATGTATGAGCAGAAACGGAGGCAACGAGCCAGACTATGTGCTGGAAAGCATAGCCAAGCTAGTCCGAGATAGAACGACGCACCCACCAGGCTGACATGATCGCCACGCCTGGATGGGACGACTTCTCACCGAGGAAGGGAAAGGCATGGAGTGGAGAAGACTGAAAACCACAAAGGAAGCGAGCGAATGGCTTGCGATGATGAGCCGCCAGATGTCGAAGGACGCATACCTCAGGTTGCTGAAAGAAGCCAGAAAGATTGCGAAGGAACAGCGAGCGACAAAGCTGGGGCGCGGGCATTGCAGGCTTGCGCTTAAGCGTCTCTCCCAAAAAAGGTAAAGGCGATGACCACCGAACGCCTGGGCTGACTGAGAAAGGCTCCAGGAAAAGTTGCGACAGCTCGTTTGCAAGAGAACCTGGAGGCCTGCAACGCCAGGGAAGGCCGCCGCTACGAGCTATCGTTAAGCGTGGGCCTGGCGCGCTACAATCCCGACCGCCCCTGTCCCATTGATGAACTGCTGGCCCAGGCGGATAGAGCGATGTACGAGCAGAAACGGAGGCCAAAATGAAAGTCTACATCTCCTGCGATATGGAAGGCATCTCAGGTGTAGTAGCCGGCAAGCAAACCGACAACGGTGAAGAGTACAAGCGGGCTCAAAAGCTGATGACGGGCGAAGTCAACGCCGCCATTGAGGGGGCCCTGGCTGGCGGGGCCAGTGAGGTTCTGGTCAACGACTCCCACGGCTCAATGCGCAACATCCTCATCGAGGAACTGAACCCCAGCGCCCAACTCATCTCTGGCTCGCCCAAGCCCCTTTCCATGATGCAAGGGATTGACGAGAGCTTCGACGCCGCCTTCTTCATCGGCTACCACGCTCAAGCTGGCACCGCCCACAGCGTGCTGGACCACACCTACTCTGGCATCGTCTACCAGGTGAGCCTGAACAGCCGCCCGCTGGGCGAGACGGGCCTCAACGCTGCCCTGGCCGGCTACTTCGGCGTGCCGGTGGTTCTGGTAACCGGGGACAAGTTGCTAGTGGAGGAGGCTACAGCTCTGCTGGGGACGGTGGAAGGGGTGGCCGTCAAGGAGAGCTACGGCCGCTACGCAGCCAGGTGCCTGGTGCCAGAGGCGGTGCACGAGCTCATCCGTGAGGCGACCCAGAGCGCGCTGTCGAAAAAAGGGAGGAAGCCCTTCGTCGTCGAGCCGCCCATTACTCTGGCGGTGGACTTCACCTCCAGCGCGCATCTGGACATGGCGGAGCTCATCCCTGGCAGCCGCCGCACCAGTGGGAGGCACATCGAGTACACCCACGATGATCTCCTCACCGTCTACAAGGTTTGGCGGGCCATGTTGAAGTTGGCGCGGTAGATAGCGAACATCATGAACGAACCAACCATCAAACCCTACCTGGGGCTGGCCATAGGAATCGTGGCCGTCTCGTTCGCCTCCATCTTCATCCGCCTGGCCGAAGCCCCATCCCTGGTCATCGCCGCCTCTCGCCTGACCATCGCCTCCCTGATCCTGGCGCCGGCAGCCTTCATCAGAGGAAAAGACGAGCTACGGTCTCTCACCAAGGGAGACCTGCTGCTGGCTCTCCTCTCCGGCCTGTTCCTGGGCGTGCACTTCGCCACCTGGATAAGCTCCCTGGAGTACACCTCGGTGGCCAGCTCGGTGGTCTTCGTCAGCACCAGCCCCATGTTCGTGGGGCTGGCCTCCCATTTCCTGCTGAAAGAGCGGGTGTCGCGGCAGATGTTCGCGGGGATAGCGGTGTCCGTGCTGGGAGGGATGATCGTCGGCTACGGCGACTTCGGCCTGGGCACGAGAGAGCTTTTCGGCGATTTCCTGGCCATCGTGGGGGCGGTAGCGGTCTCCGTCTACTTGCTGGTGG
The DNA here is from genome assembly GCA_034431315.1 of Anaerolineae bacterium. GTDB lineage: Bacteria > Chloroflexota > Anaerolineae > VGOG01 > VGOG01 > JAUWOY01. The sequence goes on along the minus strand of DAOUDK010000026.1, from coordinate 5,449 downwards.
GACGGAAGCTGCGCCGGCATTTGTCGCTCCTATCGTACATCTTTCTGGTCTACGCCACGGCAGCCGTCTTTCTGATTGCCATCTGCCTGGTCGCGGGACACACCTTCTCAGGCTACTCCCGCCAGACCTATCTGCTGTTCGTTCTGCTGGCCGTCGTGCCCCAGATCATCGGCCACTCATCCTACAACTGGGCCTTGAAGTACCTCCCGGCCACCCTCGTGGGAGTAGCCACCCTGGGCGAGCCCATCGGCTCAACCATCCTGGCCTACTTTATCTTAACCGAGACCCCCACCCCGGCCAAGATCGGCGGCGGCGTGCTGATCCTGGCCGGCATCTACGTCTCCTCCCGCGCCGAGAGCGTGGCGGAGGCAGAAGAATAGAATCGAGATTATGTCGAAAACACTGAAATACATTCTGTTCGACCTGGACGAGACCCTCTACCCCAGCCGTTCGGGGCTAATGGCCGGGATGGGGAAGTTGATGAGTCGGTTCATGGAAGAACGGTTGGATATGCCGCCGGCCGAAGTGCCCACCCTGCGAGAGCATTACTACCACACGTACGGTACCACCATGCGGGGTTTGCAGCTCCATCATGGCATAGACCCCGAAGACTATCTGGCCTACGTCCACGACATCCGGCTGGAGGACTACATCGGCCCCAACGACGAGCTCGATAGGGTGCTCACCGAGATCAAGACAGAGAAAGCCATCTTCACCAACGCCTCGGCGGAACACGCCTGTCGCGTACTCAAGGTTTTGGGCATTGAGCGTCACTTCAGCCACATCATAGACGTGCGCGCCTTGGGTTACATTGCCAAGCCCGATCCAGAGGCTTACCGCCGCGCCCTGGCGATATCGGGCGCCACGGGGGACGAGTGCCTCCTCGTTGACGACAGAGTTCCGAATCTCGCGCCGGCCAAAGAACTGGGGATGGTCACCGTCCTCGTGAGCGAAGATGAAACAGGGCCTCGACAAAACCCGTCCCAGGACGTAGACTTCGTCATCGGTGAGGTGGCAGAGATTGGAGAGGTTGTTCAGACCCTTGAATTCTGGGAGAAACCAGGTTTTTGAGAAAAACCTGGTTTCTGATGAGGGGCCAAATGACGAATAAGGTAATGAGCATGCACCAGGCCGCCGGACTGGTTCAGCCCGGCGACATGGTGGCCCTGGGCGGAATGACCCTCTACCGGCGGCCGGTGGCCTTCGTGCGGGAGCTGATCCGCCAGGGCACGGGCGATCTCACCCTGCTGGCTCTCACCGCCGGCTACGAGAGCGATCTACTGGTGGGAGCGGGCCTGGTCAGGCGGGTGCGCACCTGCTACTTCGGGCTGGAGGTTTTCGGATTGGCGCCCATGTTCACCAGGCTGGCCACAGCGGGTCAGGTCGAAGTCATCGAGGAGACAGAGGCCAGCATCGCCTTCGGGCTGCGGGCGGCTCTGGCCGGGGTGGGCTTCATGCCCGGCCAGGGCTGGCGAGAGACGGACCTCCTGCGGGTCCGCCCCGGCGTCAAGCTGGTGGATGATCCCTACAGCGAGCGGAGCTACGTGGCCTTCCCTGCCATCCATCCCGACGTGGCCGTCATCCACGCCCGCGCCGCCGACCGCTCCGGCAATGCCCTCCTGGGCGGCAACCTGGCGGTGGATTGGGAGCTGTCCCTGGCCGCCGGGAAGACCATCGTCACCGCCGAGCATCTGGTCGAACAACTAGAAGGGCAAGCCGACATACTTGGCCTTTACGTCAACGCCGTCGTCGAAGCGCGGCAAGGCGCTCACCCCACCTCCTGCTACCCCGACTACCCCCTGGCCAGCGAGGAGATTTTGGATTACGTCGAGGCCTGCGCCGCCGGTCGGTTCGACGAGTACTTAGAGAAATTCATCAAAGGTTGACCTGGGGGGAGAATCAAGTATAATATTGGGGCGTTTCCGAACCTAGGACTTCACCACAGGAGAGGAATCAGGAGAGGAGTCGAGGCTTCAGCCGGTTGATGGAACTGGAAATATAGGATTTAGCCAAGAAACCGCCTGAAGGCTCGACTCCAGCGAAGCCAAGCAGGGCGATTCCCATCGGAGATGCTTCGCCCCTACCCATCCCAAGGAGGACAAAGGTGAAAGACAAAACATACAAAAAGATCATCAACGCCTGGTGCATGTACGACTGGGCCAACTCTGCGTTCGCCACCACTATCATGGCCGCTTTGTTCCCCCCATTCTACCGCTCAATGGTGACGACTGCTGGTCGCGCTTCTGGCCCCTGTACTGGGCGCCATCTCCGACTACACCGGCAACAAGAAGCGGTACATCGCCTTCTTCGCTGTACTGGGCATCGTAGGCACGGGACTGTTCGTGTTTCTTGGCGACGATACGTACATCCTGGGCTCGATCCTGTTCATCGTGGGCAACGTGGGCTTTGCTGGGGCCAACATCTTCTATGAATCCCTGCTTCCTCACATCGCCAAGCAGGACGACATTGATCAGATCTCGACGCGAGGTTACGCGCTGGGCTACGTGGGAGGCGGCATCCTGCTGGTCATCAACGTGATGTGGTACATGAAGCCGGAATGGTTCTTCATCCCCGATGTAGGCTTCGCGCTGCGGGCCTCCTTCTTCAGCGTGGCAGTGTGGTGGGCACTATTCTCCATCCCGCTGTTCCGCAGGGTGCCAGAGCCGCCAGTAGTGCGCACCAGGCAAGAAGGCGTGAACATCTTACGGGCCGGCTTCGGTCGCTTGGCTCACACTTTCCGTCAGAGTAGGCGGTACAAACAGTTGATGCTGTTCCTCGTCGCCTTCTGGATCTACAACGATGGCATCGGCACCATCATCAAAATGGCAACCGCCTACGGCGACGAGATCGGCATCGGCCTGACCGACATGACGATTGCCCTGATCATCACGCAGTTCGTGGGCATTCCTTTCTCGTTTGGATTTGGCCGGCTCGCCCGGCGATTGGGCACTAACATCAGGTTTGACCAGCACCTTAACAATCGCATAATTAGAAATTAGCCAGGCGGGGCGACCGAGATGTGCAACAGGCGCCCATCGCGCCAGCGCACGTTGGCAGCATTGAAGCGAGCGCAGGTAACTTCCATCCTGTGTTGTTGGTCAGTATAGCGATATGGCTCCAACTCCACTTCGATGCGGTCGTCGTGCCACGCCACTCGCCCCGCCTTGCAGTAAATCATCTGTGTCGCCTTCTCCAGGCTCAAGGTGCGCCACTCAGGCGCGAAGTAGGTTTGGGCAGCCCAATCGTGCAGGTTGGCTAACAAGATTTGCCAGTTCAGCATGATTTGGTCCTTCTCCAAGTCGCGCTCCCGGCACAGGGTTTCGGTGTCAATGGCATCGCGGGTCGCGATGCGCCGGGTGAGATGCTCGCCTAACTGGCGAGACTTGGTCTCGTGGTGGTGCAGTTGCCGCAGCAGGCTGCGCTGCCACCGCTGGAAGCGCTGCGTGTGGGTGGTCAACTCTCGTCTCAGGCGGTCGACTCGCTGCTGGGCGCGGGTGGTGGCTTTCCCCAAACGTTGGCGACGCCGGAGGTCCAGCCGGTGTCGCACCAGTTGATGTTTCAGGTCCCGGCGTCGCGCAGCGTAAGTGTCCTGAAGGTCGGCCAGACGCCGGCGCAAGTTACGCACGGCCTCCTGGTGGTTGCTCAGTTGCCGCTCGGTCACGGCGACCTTGGCTTGCGCGTCCTCCCACTCTCGTTGGCGGGTGCGGTTGGGGACTTCCTGGTAGGTGTAGCCGTAGTTGGCGTTGAGGTTGGCCCCGTGGATCAAATCGCGGATGCGCAACTCGTTGTTCGCCCAGCGGCGGCGGTGAAGCCACGGCACCTCGCCCGCCGTCAGGTCGTCCGCGAGCCGCCCGGTGTAAATGCGCGTCGGTTCGCTTTGGCTGATGGGCCGCATCAGCACGAACTGACGCGGGTCCTCGGCGGCGCGCTTGGGGTTCGCCCAGTGGGCGAAGGCCGCTTTCCGCTCGGGATCGCCTTTGACGAGCTCCCAGCGGCCTTCCAAGACAAAGTCCGCCCGGCAGTAGGTGTGCTCCTGGGGGAGGATGCTGATGTAGCTCCGCTCGGCTTCGGCATACCGTTCGCCCAGCGGCAAACCACCGCCCTCGCTATCCGTGATGGAGCAAGCGATGGGGCGTCCCAGGGTGTGTTCCAACGCGGTTTCCAGATCCACCAGGATGTGGGTCATATGCGTGTCGATGGGGTAGTCCCAGCCGCCCAGGAGCCGCCCGTCAGGGCCGTTGAGGATGAGCTGCTTGGTGCCGGGCATCACACGCTCCCACATCGTCACGTGCCCCGCGTGGCTGTAGGCCTTGGTCCAATGGGGCTTGATGTGCCAGTCGGCGAAGAGGGTCAGCGGGTCATCGCCGGGATACCAGACCTGGGCATAGGTAGTGGCCAAGGCTTCGGTCAGGGGGGCGCCGACCTGCACGCGGGTCAGTTGGCCCAGGAAATGTTCCAGGGTCAGGTATTTGTAGGTGAAGCCGTAGATGGCTTCTAACCCGTCGCCCTGGTAGTAGTACAAATCCCGTGGACGAGTCAGCCCCAAGATGGGCAGGTACACCAGGTGGTCGATCTTGGGCCACAGGGCAGCGACATCAGCCGACAGGTGATGGAGATGTTTTGGAGGGTGGTCTTCCGAATACTCCTCCCGGGCTGTCAGCACGGCCTCTTCAACCACCTCGACCACTTCCATCTCCACCTTCGCCCCTTCGAGGGAAAAAAATCCCCGCGTTGTCGACAGACTCGCTGGGGGCATCTGGGGCAGCCGTCTCCTCTTCGGCGGAGTGCCGCTTCTTGTAGGGACGTCCGGGTGGGGCGCTTAACCCACGTTTCCGCAACAGGTAGTTGGTGTGTCCCGCACTGATTTTCACACCGAACTTCTCCTTGATCTCGACGGCCAGTTGCGGCGCGCGCAGTTCCTCATCCTCTTCTTTGCGGGCGTACAGCCATTCCCGCAGCGCCGAATGGGCCTTGCGCGGGTGACCATGCCGCCCATCTATCAACGCCTCCCAGCGGCGCCCTCCGGCTTCATACTTCGCCTGCCAACGGGCAAGCTGGGGTTGATCCAGATTGAAACCTAGCGCAGCGTTCACCTCCTCCAGCGGTTCACCGGCGGCAACCCGCTGCAACGACTGCTCCAGGCGCTGTGCCTTTTCCAACACGGCGGCTGGGTAATCCATCGTCTCCCTCCTTGGCATAGCGTTTTGTGATTGGGAGACAGTATACCACATAGCCCCAGAAATGCAAGCTCTAATTATGCGATTGTTAACGTGCGGTCAAAGGTCATGTTAGTATAGCAGATTTTGGGCTGCTTGGCAAAAGACAGGAAGGAGGGGATTTCGAAGCAAAACGGGGTAGGAAAATCAACCCCAGGATTCTGGCTTCCAATCTTAGCAAAATTGGGGGAGAATAGGGCATCTCATATCAAGGAGGTGCTCTATGCACATTC